>CAMYJD010000001.1 GCA_947258655.1 uncultured Gammaproteobacteria bacterium
GATCAGAACTACCCTATCCCGCAACATATTTGCGAGTACACTTGGGATCTTCTTCAGAACAATAAACTGAATATAGACAAATCTGAAAATGATCATCGCGTAATGACGTTTCATGATTCCTGTAACGTCGCCCGTGCAACACGTATGGGTGATAAGGCAGGTGGTCAGTTTGAAATACCACGTAATGTCATCAAGGCCGTTTGCAACAACTATGTTGAGATGGACCCAGACACAACAAAAGAAGCGACTTACTGCTGCGGTGGCGGTGGCGGCTTGCTAACAGATGACCTGATGGAAATCCGCGTCAAAGGTGCCTTGCCCAGAATGGAGGCTCTGCATGAAGTCGTGGAAGATAAAGGTGTAACCAACATGGCGGCCATTTGCGCTATCTGTAAGAGCCAGTTCACTAAAGTACTGCCCTACTACAAGATGCCGATGGATATGATTGTCAGTGTACACCAACTTGTCGGTGACGCGATTATCCTGACAGGCCAGGAAACAGATGAAGAGAAACCTGCAGAAGCCGAAGCCGCTGCAGAATAGAATTTTTCAGGTCATCAAACGATGACCTGCGGATAGAGATTTTAACTATTTTTGGATCAGCCCAGGCTGTGAAACATATTGGTGATTAGGAGACTGAACGATGGCAACATCCAGCGACGATATGAATAAAGACCTTACCTTTAGAAAATTTGAAGAGGGTGATACCCAGTATGATGACTGGACCGATCAAATCTTCAAAGAGGACACTTCATACAAGTGCCCAACCTATGTACATCGTACGCCCCCCTGCCAGGGTAGCTGCCCTTCAGGTGAGGACATTCGTGGCTGGCTCGATATCGTTCGCGGTATTGAAAAACCGGATGGCGATATGGCATGGCAGGAATATGCATTCCGTCGCTCCACAGATGCGAATCCGTTCCCGTCTATTATGGGTCGTGTCTGCCCTGCTCCTTGTCAGGACGGCTGTAACCGAAACCAGGTAGAAGACTTTGTCGGCATCAATTCTGTTGAACAGTTTATTGGTGACACTGCCCTGGAAAATAAATATACCTTTGGTGATGTGCCAGCCTTCACTGGCAAGAAAGTCGCGATTATCGGTGGTGGCCCAGCTGGTCTGGCCGGCGCCTACCAGTTACGACGCATGGGTCACGGCAGCACGGTCTTTGACAACCATGCGGAACTGGGTGGTTTCATGCGCTACGGCATCCCTGGTTATCGTACACCACGTGATGTCCTCGATGGTGAAATTCAACGTATCCTTGATCTCGGTGATATTGACGTAAAAACCAATACCAAGGTTGGCGTTGACGTCTCTATAGAGGAGCTGGAGAAAGAGTATGATGCTATCCTGTGGGCACTTGGCACACACTCAGGAAAAATAGCACCGGTACCTGGTGGTGATGCATCTAATAGTATCAGCGGTATCGACTTCCTCGCTGCCTTTAACGAAGGGCGTCTGCAGGCCGTTACTGGTAACATCGTCGTAATCGGCGGTGGTGATACCTCTATCGACGTTGCCTCTGTTGCTCGTCGTCTGGGTGCAATCACGAATATCAACGAAAAGGATCGTCCCGAAAATATCGTTCTGGGTCATACCGCGCATGATGTTGCATCAACTGCCGCACGTGAAGGTGCCAATGTTACCCTGACCTCTCTGTTCCCGGTCGAAAACATGACGGCTGCCGAGCATGAAGTTCATGATGCGCAGCATGAAGGTGTAAACATTCTCGGTAGTGTTATGCCTGTCGAAGCCATCAAGGATGCGGATGGACGAGTCAGCAAGGTCAAGTATGCCAAATGTGAAATGGATGGTAACCGACCTACTCCTGTAGAAGGGACTGAATTTGAAGTCGAGTGTGACCTGCTGGTTTCAGCAATCGGTCAGAGTGGTTCCCTGGATGATCTGGGCGTTGACAATGGTCATGGCTTCATCGATGCAGACAAGAACTATGGCGTACCAGGCAAGCCTGGACACTTTGTAGCCGGCGATATTGTTCGCCCTCACCTGCTGACTACCGCAATCGGACAGGCCTCTATTGCTGCTGATAGCATCAATACTTACCTGAACCAGGGTGAGATGGGTAAGCGTCCTAAAGTTGACGTTCATCACTATAACCTGCTGCAGAAATTGCAGTCTACAGGTCTGGAGCCAACTCACTATGAGGCTGACAAAACTGATCAGCGCGGCACCGACGCTAACAGCTATGCAGTACATAACTACGAAGACCGTTCCGGCAATGAGATTATAAAGTCTACCCAACTATTCCTTGGACACTTTGAATTCGAATCGCGCAACCTGCGTAAAGATATCCCTGTTGATCCGGAAAATATCATCGGTAGTTTCCGCGAGCGTATGGAAGGCCTGAGTGAGGAAATGGCCCAGGCTGAAGCTGGTCGCTGCATGAGCTGTGGTATGTGTTTCGAATGTGACAACTGTGTGATCTTCTGCCCTCAGGAAGCGGTAAAACGTACACCGAAAGACCAGTCTACAACCGGCCGTTACGTCTACACTGACTACGATCGTTGTATTGGTTGTCATATCTGTGCCGATGTTTGTCCGACAGGTTACATCGATATGGGTATGGGTGAATAATAGAAACGGGAAACCATTATGAAGTATCTGCATATGATGCTGGTTTTGCTGACAGTGGTACTACTCGGTAGTACCACTGCCATGGCAGAAGTTCCGAGCCCTAAAATACCTAAAGGCAATGCAGAACAGTGCGTTGAGCCTACACAGGAAATGCGTGTCAATCATATGGAGTATATTCTCCATCAACGTGATGAGACCGTGTATTGGGGGGTTCGAACCAAAAAGCATAGTTTCAAGGAATGTATCAACTGCCATACTGTTAAAGACGATGCAGGCAAGGCGGTTACATTCAAGGATGAGCGTCATTTCTGCAACAGCTGCCACACCTATACAGCTGTGAAAATCGATTGTTTTGAATGCCATGCCTCCACGCCCACAGCAAAAAGTGGTGCGAATCCGCATAGCAGCATAAACAGTCTCATCAAGATGTCTGCCGCAGGGAGTAAAGAATAATGAGTAAACCAGAAGCAGCGTCCAATGGCATGAATCGCCGTAAATTTCTGGGCGCAGGTGCTGCCACCGCTGCTGGCTTATCAGTTGCACCTGGTATCTCACTGATCAGCGTTGCCGAGGCCAAACCGGTCGATCAGACTATCAGCAGTGACCAACGCTGGGGTATGCTTATTGACACCAACAAATGCGCCAAAGGTTGTAGCGCCTGCGTTGATGCCTGCAATGATGAAAACGGCCTGAATACCGGCGATGAACAACGTTCAAGGCAGGAACAAAAGGCACAATGGATCCGCAAGGTCGATTTACGTGACAAGTTAACTGGCCACGAAGTGTCTTTACCGCTGATGTGCCAGCATTGCGAAAATCCTCCATGTGTTGACGTATGCCCGACCGGTGCATCTTTCAAACGTGAAGATAATGTTGTTCTGGTCGACAAGCATATCTGTATTGGCTGCCGTTATTGCATGATGGCCTGCCCTTACAAGGCTCGCTCATTCATCCATGAAGAGCTGACAAATCAGCTTGAATATTCGCCACGTGGAAAAGGTACAGTTGAGAGTTGTACATTATGCGTACATCGCATCGATGAGGACACTGCCAATCCGCGTGATCCTGCCTGTGCTGAAGCCTGTAATGCAGAGGGCCACAAGGCCATGATCTTTGGTGACCTGAAGGACGCAAACAGTGATGTCAGTAAGGCACTGAAGCAGCATTCCAGTAAAGCCATTCGCGAAGACCTCGGACTCAATCCCGGTATTCGCTATCGTGGTATTTAATTGACCGTGGCCTTTAACAAGCATTGAGAACTATAAAAGATGAAAAAAGTTAATTATCTTGAAATCGAAGGTCGTAGCGGAGGCTTCCTCGCCCTGCTTGGCGTGCTTGGCGTTATTCTACTTGCCGGCCTCGTTGGCATGTACCACATGGAACACAATGGCCATTATGTCACCGGCATGGATAACCAGATCGTCTGGGGCATGCCGCATGTATTTGCGGTATTCCTGATTGTTGCTGCATCCGGTGCACTCAATGTCGCGTCGATTGGCACCGTTTTTGGCAAGGCCATGTACAAGCCGCTGGGGAGATTATCATCCTTACTGGCCATTGCCCTGCTCGCTGGTGGCCTGATGGTACTGGTTCTGGACCTGGGAAGACCCGATCGTCTGGTCGTAGCCATGACCTACTATAACTTCAAGTCCATCTTTGCCTGGAATATCATCCTCTATAACGGTTTCTTTGCCATCGTGGTTGTATACCTATGGATGATGATGCAGCAAAGCATGAACAAGTATTACAAGGCTGCAGGATTCTTTGCGTTCTTCTGGCGTTTGATCCTGACCACCGGTACCGGATCCATCTTCGGTTTCCTCGTCGCCCGTCAGGCATATGATGCTGCAATCATGGCGCCCATGTTTATTATCATGTCATTTGCCTTTGGCCTGGCGATCTTCCTGCTGGTATTGATGCTGGGTTACCGCTGGACCGAACGCCCGCTGGGAGATGAAATGGTACGTAAATTGAAGAACCTGCTCGGCGTGTTTGTCGCTGCGGTCATGTATTTTGTACTCGTCTATCATCTGACCAATCTCTATGCGACCGAGCACCATGGCGTGGAAAAATTCATCCTCGCCGGTGAATCCGAACATACGACTATTTTCTGGTTCATGCAGATTCTCGTTGGCGGTGTCGCCCCGCTGGCCATTTTATACAGTAAACTGGGTGCATCGCGGATGTGGATTGGCATTGCTTCCATACTGGTTATCCTCGGCGGACTGGCACAGATGTATGTTATTATTATTGGCGGCCAGGCCTACCCTCTGGATATCTTCCCGGGTATGGAAATCATCAACAGTTCCTTTGCCGATGGCAACAGCTACCATGCGTATACACCAAGTCTGGCAGAGACCCTGCTCGGAATCAGTGGATTTGCTGTCGCCCTGTTGATTGTTACACTGGGTGTCAGGGTGCTTCGGTTTATGCCGGACAGCCTGTCCGACAAAGATGTAGATCCGCATCATAAGGGATAAACGCAACTATTTATTAATAAATACAGTATGATATCTTTATGATGGCGTAAAAAACACGGGGATATCAGGCTTTTATTACCTTCAGACCCGGATATACTTGTATATCCGGGTTTATTTTTCAGGAGGCATTTAATGTACACAGAACATCCATTTGCAGAATTTGTACGTATCCTGGGCAAGGGCAAGAATGGCTCGCGCTCGCTGACAATGGACGAGGCCTATCAGTCCATGAAGATGATTCTGGCTGACGATGTGACCCCCGAACAACTGGGGGCATTCCTGATGCTGTTACGCGTCAAGGAAGAGACACCTGAAGAAGTCGCCGGATTTGTCAAAGCAGTCAAGGAATCCCTGACGATCCCTGTGAACATGCCTGAAATCGACCTCGACTGGTCATCCTATGCCGGCAAGAAAAGACAATTACCATGGTTTCTGCTGAGCGCCCTTCTGCTTGCTGAAAATGGCGTGAAAATATTCATGCATGGCGCTTCCGGACATACAGCGGGCAGAGTCTATACCAAGGACATTATCGGTAAATTCGGTTTCAATAATTGCACCAGCATGGACGAGGTAAAGGAATCCATCGAAGCACAGAATTTCGCCTATATGGACATAGAATACCTCTGTCCTGCCATGCATAAGATAATCGAACTCAGGCCTTTGCTGGGACTACGTTCACCGGTACATACCGTCTCCAGAATGCTGGACCCGTTTTCTGCCAAATATAATATCGAAGGGATTTTCCATCCTGGTTACCGCCCCATGCACCAGGAAGCAGCCTTACTGCTGGATATGAAACATGTAGCTGTGGTCAAGGGCGATGGTGGCGAGATCGAACGCAACCCGGATATGGCCTGCCTGGTACAAAGCGTACATGAAGGCACACTGAGTGATGAAGAGTGGCCGGCGATGTTTAGCAGGCGCCATATGCGTGATGATGAAATGGACGTTAATCGTCTCCTCGGACTGTGGAATGGTAGTATGGAAGACGAGTACGGAGAAGCGGCAGTCTATGGAACACTGGCCATAGCTCTCAAGTTGATGGGTCGCGCCAGCACCATGAGTGATGCCGAATCGCAGGCCAAGGCCATGTGGGAGGCACGTTCAAAGAATAAGTATGGTGCTGCTGCATAACCAGCATATTCACATATGTCGCATATATTCATATCTGCTGCACACAAGTCATCCGGAAAGACCACTGTTTCCATTGGTCTAACGGCTGCACTACATTCCATGGGTAAGCAGGTCCAGGCATTCAAAAAAGGACCGGACTACATCGATCCAATGTGGCTCGGACGTGCAGCAAAGCGGCATTGTTATAACCTTGATTTCTATACCATGCAGAAATCAGAGATTGTCGACAAATTCAGTCAACACATGGCCCATGCTGACATTGGTCTGATTGAAGGCAACAAGGGGCTATATGATGGTCTCGACCTGGATGGCAGTAACAGTAATGCCGCCCTGGCAGGCTTGCTGGACGCCCCGGTAATACTGGTCATTGATTCGCGTGGTATGACACGAGGTATCGCACCACTTGTCCTCGGCTATCAGGCCTTCGATAAAGACATTAATATCCAGGGTGTTATCCTCAACCAGGTCGGTGGCAGTCGACATGAAGGTAAGTTGCGCGCCATCCTTGAACATTACACCGATGTCAGTGTATTGGGCGCAATCCATAAGGACGAAAAGCTCAATATCGATGAAAGACATCTGGGCCTGATCCCCAGCAATGAAGAGAATCTTGCCGATCTAAAAATAAGCTACATCGCAAAAAGTATTAAAGATCAGGTGAATCTTGATCAACTTGTGTCTATTGCAGATTCTGCAAGCATGCCTGTCAACGAAGCAGAAATTGTCCAGCAAGAAACTTGCTCTATAGAGTCAGCGATCAGAATCGGCATATTCCGCGATGAGGCCTTTGGCTTCTACTATCCCGATGACCTTGAAAGTATGCAGGAATGCGGTGTACAGATTGTTGAGATCAACAGTATTCATGACGATACACTTCCATCTGTCGATGGGCTTTTTATTGGTGGCGGCTTCCCCGAAACCATGATGGCAGGATTGCATGCCAATGTTTCCCTGCGGGAGTCAGTAAAGGAATCCATCGAGGCCGGCATGCCAGTATATGCCGAATGCGGCGGCCTCATGTATCTGTGCCGCAGTATCTCCTGGAACAATAAAGCATATGACATGGTCGGCGCCATTGAGGCCGACATTGTTATGGAAAAAACGCCTCAGGGGCGCGGCTATATTCAGTTACAGGAAACAGAGCAACACCCATGGGGAGCTTGTAGCATTAGCGATACAATATTTGCCCATGAATTCCATTATTCCAGACTCGTTAATATCGACAGGAACTATGACTATGCCTATAAGGTATTGCGAGGGACTGGGATTGATGGCGAGCATGATGGCCTGGTATATAAAAACCTGTTGGCCAATTACGGTCACCTCAGGAATACCCGAAAAAATCAGTGGGTCAAACGCTTCATAGACTATATTATCAGCAAACAATATACTCGCCACACGCTGGCACTTTCATCACAATCACAGTAAACCGGTATTAGGATTTAAAGGGAAAACTATGTTAACGATCACTGAGGCGGCTGCCCAACAAATTATTAATCAAATCGAGCAAAGTAATGCTCAGGGTATGGTGCTTAGAGTTGCTGCCAAGACCAACGAGGATGGCAGTTTTGACTATGGTATGGGATTTGATGAATCCAAGGACGAAGATATAACATTAAATCAGCACAATATTGATATTGTCATGGACCCACAGAGTGCCGAGCTACTTGAAGACGCAACCATGGACTATGTCGAACTTGAACAGGGTCAGTATCATTTCATTTTCTCAAATCCCATTGATCCGAATTATATTCCGCCTAAGAAAGGCCAGTAATTTGACTCAACTTTGATATGTCAACCTTCCTGAAAAAATCAGATGATCAGAAATGGGATTCTCTGACTGAACAAGAGAAAATGCAGACGAAATCCACTGAAACTTTGGGCCAGAGCTGGCAAACGAAAGCCAGGGCACTGATACATAGCGGCCTGTTTTGCCCGCTCATCAGCCTGACGATTATCATCATCCTGCTCGGCGTCAACAGTCTGATGTATGAGTTGTTTCCGGAAAACGTACATTATCTATACATCACTCAGACATTACTCATCATACTGGCCGTTATTAATATAGGAATATTATTACACAGGGTCCACCACCAATTGATGTTGCCGCTGTCGCATTTAAGGGAATGGGCAATACAAATGCGTAACGGCAATCTTGCCGCAAGGATACCTGTACCACCCTCAGGGGACTTCTCGTCGTTGGCGAATGACATCAATACCCTTGGGGATACGTTGATGAATCTGTCACGCGAGATGGACGAACAGGTTGCCAAACAAACTGAAAGAATTGGGCAAAAAAACAGGTCTCTGGAAATACTTTATGACGTAGCAGCAAGTATCAATATTTCAAGGGATCTTGACGACCTGCTGGTTCGATTCCTCAGAATCATGAATGACGTTGTCCATGCCAAGGCGGCAACCCTGCGCCTGGTAACTGAAGACAAGCAGATGCGCCTGATCTCCAGCGTCGGACTTAGTCCTGAAGTTGTCGAAAAAGAAAAACTCGTCCCGATTCAACGCTGTCTATGTGGTCAGGCTGCCACCGAAGGAGATCTACTGTCGCAACAAAGCGTTAAGGAATGCAGTTTGCTTGCAGGGCATGATTTCTTTGATGATGATGACATAGAAATGATCGCCGTGCCGCTACAATATCGTAGCGAAACCCTGGGTGTCTACAACCTGTTTATCGAGAAACCCGGGCTCGTAAACCGCGAGGATATCAAGGATCTGCTTATCAGTATTGGTCGTCACATGGGCATGGCGATAGAAAAAAGTCGCCTCGATGCAGAAGCCAACAAAATATCAATTATCCAGGAACGCAATATGCTCTCGAGCGAGCTGCATGATTCACTGGCGCAGACTCTGGCAAGTCTCAAGTACCAGGTAACCAATCTTGATGACTCTATTAATGGCGGCGATGAACTCACCGCAGAACGTGAGATTGCCCAGATCGAGAATACCCTCGATGAGGCATACACAGAGTTGCGAGAGCTAATCGCTCATTTCCGCGCTCCTTTCGATCAACGCGGTCTGGTAGAATCGATCGAAAAAGCAGTGGACCGGTTCCGCAAGGATACCGGAATACTTATTTTCTTCCAGAATGAGTGGGGCGACGAAGAATTGCCATCGACACTTGAAATGCAGGTACTACGCATCGTCCAGGAGTCACTCACCAATATACGCAAACATAGCAATGCTCACGCGGTGCGTATCCTGTTGCGTAGTAACAGAAAAGACAAGCACCTGCTGATGATCGAAGACGATGGTACTGGTATCGGTAAACCCCTCCTGGACGGTAAACCAGGCGAACATGTCGGCCTGTCAATTATGCAGGAACGCGCGCAGAGACTGGGTGGCGAGTTACAGATAGAAAGCGAAGTGGGTGAAGGTACACGGATCATTCTACATTTCAACACTCCTGGAAGCGGACAACAGAACTTACTGGACCTGATCTACAAATCATGAACGTTATCCTCATTGACGACCACGCCCTGTTTCGCATAGGACTTGAGAGCATTCTCGAGCGCAGGGGTGTCAATGTTATTGCTTCTCTTGGTGATGGCGAGGAAGGTATTAGACTGACCCAGGAGCAGAAACCTGATATTGTCCTGCTGGATATGCGTATGCCGTTATTATCAGGAACTCAAGTGCTGGAAAAGCTGCGTAATGACAACAGCGAGATCCCCGTTGTTATGCTGACAACCAGCAATGAGGAAACGGATCTGATTGAATCACTACGCAATGGCGCGCAGGGCTACCTGCTCAAGGATATGGATCCTGACGAACTTGTCACCGCATTGCATGATGTGATGCGTGGCAAGACTATCGTTGCGCCCGAGCTTACAAATGTACTCGCCAAGGTCGTACAGCAAGGTGATAGCGGCAGAGAGGACAAAAGTGGCACTTTTGCCGAACTGACTCCTCGCGAGCATGAAATTCTCTGCCACCTTGCCGAGGGGCAAAGTAACAAGGTCATTGCTCGCAACCTGGGTATTTCAGATGGTACTGTTAAATTGCACGTCAAGGCCATATTAAGAAAACTGGATGTTCATTCACGTGTGGAGGCTGCTGTTATCGCGGTCGAGCAACACCTGTGTGACAAGAGCAGCAAGATCAATTAATCATAATTGTACATATAGGTTCAGCATGAAAAGCTTTGCACAACTGATAGAAGATACGTTACCGGATATCAAGGAACTCTTCCCATGGGACCTTGATGAAAAACTCAAGGCAAATGAAGATATCACTCTACTGGATATTCGTGAACCTTATGAATTCGAAGTCATGCGTATTGAAAATTCGATCAACGTCCCAAGGGGTGTACTGGAAACTGCCTGTGACTGGGGCTATGAGGAAACTGTGCCCGATATCGCCTGCTGCCGTCAACGCGAAGTCATCGTGATATGCCGTTCAGGCAATCGTAGTGTCCTGGCAGCCTATACAATGCAACTGATGGGATATACCAATGTCGCCTCCCTGAAGACCGGACTGACAGGCTGGAATGACTATGAACTACCGCTACTAAACAGCGAGGACAAGGTGGTAGATATCGAGGAAGGTGATGCATTCTTCGAGCCCAAGGTCCGACCGGAACAGATGCCGCCAGGATAAACAGTGCATGGAGATGCCACTTTATTACAGTGCATAGATACCACTGATTTCCCCCTCTCTATTACAGTGCAAAGAGATGCCACTTTATCCCCCCTCCTTCAAGGAGGGGGAATGGGTGGCATCTCTATGCAGTTTGATTTAAATCTTGAAGCGGCTTACCAGCAACTGCAAATCAGAAGCCAATGTCGCCATTTCCTGACTGGCATTGGATGTCTGGCTGGCGGCGTCCGCAGATTCTTCTGCCACGTCATTAATACTAATGATATTCTTGTTGATCTCTTCTGCCACCGAACTTTGTTCATCAGCGGCACTGGCAATCTGCATATTCATATCATTAATATTAGTGATCGATGAAGTAATGGTATCCAGTGATGCACCGGCAGTCTGGGCACTGGTGACACCCACTTCCGCCTGTTTCTTGCTGTCTTCAATGGCTTTTACTGCCTCATGTGCATCGGCCTGCAGACGACCAATCATGTCATTAATCTCTTCAGTCGATTGTTGCGTCCTGCTGGCCAGGGTTCGCACCTCATCGGCCACCACTGCGAAGCCCCTGCCCTGCTCACCGGCACGTGCCGCCTCGATAGCCGCATTCAATGCCAGCAGGTTTGTCTGTTCGGCAATACCGCGGATAACATCAAGTACTGTACCAATACTCTGACTGTCTTCCTCGAGCCGCTGGATAACGTCGGACGCTTCATTGATCTCACCTGCAAGTGTATTAATAGCATCGACCGTCGCCTGTACAACTTCGTGTCCATGACGCGTTTCTTCATCAGCGTTATGTGCCGATGACGCAGCCTCAGAAGCATGACGGGCCACTTCCTGGACAGTCGATGTCATCTCGTTCATTGCTGTCGCGACTTGCTCGGTTTCAGAACGCTGGCGCTGTATGCCCATATTCGTGCTTTCGGTGATAGCCGACATTTCTTCAGCTGCTGCTCCCAGTTGACCCGTGGAGCTACTGATATGCTTGACCATCTCATGCACACGCTCGACAAAGTGATTAAAGGATCTGGACAATTCGCCCAGTTCATCCTTGCTATCTTCATCTAGCCTTTGAGTCAGATCGCCTTCACCTTCAGCGATATTGTTCAATGCAATGACTGTTTTCTTGACCCGGCCAGAGATACCACGACCGATAAACCAGGCAACCAACAAGCCGATACCGATCGCAACTATACCGATTATTACAGTGACATTACGTGCATCTGAACGTGCTTCTACATAGGAACTGCGGTCCATAATCAGTTCCAGTATAGCGGTAGGATTACCGGAAAAATCCTTGACTGATTCTGTATATATAGCCACAGGCACATCACCGATTATGGATTCGCGGATTTGTGGCTCGCCTTTCATGACACTGTCCAGCATGGATTCTTCAACCTTCAGAGGATTGCCCATGGTTGATGTGACAGATTTGAATCCTGCCCCGTCCCTGACATACATGACGACATCAGCATTAAACTTATTCTTGAAACGCTCAAGGAATTTCTTACCCAGCGCAAGTCCGAATTCCACACTACCCTGATGCTCACCGTTGTGAGATACCGGCACAACACCACGTATACCAATACCGGCTACACCCTTCTCCAGACCCCGTACCGGTTTCCTTGTTGCATTGGCCTGTACAACGGTTTTTCGGAATCCTGATAAATCATCACCGAATTTCTTCGGTTTATGTACGCGTAAAAAAGAATGACCATTGGGGGTATGAAACTGAAATTGTTTAACCCCATAACGCTCTTTCAGAATCTTGAATGAAGGTAACATTGCATCCAGTACACCCTGGCGGTCGCGCGCAGCAAACATGGCATTGACATCCTTCAGGCTTGCAACCTGTAAAGCAAGTGCCTCCGCCATATGTGATTCGGTTGCAACAGTCTGCTGCAAGGCCGCATGCATCTGTTTTAACTGCAGTAACTGGGCATCTTCTGATACCTGGCTGATTTTACCCAACACAACCGGGAGGATAACGGCGATTACCAGTATCAACACTGCACCGAAACCAAATTCGATTTTTTTGGCTATATTAATGTTCTTAAACATATCTGTATTTCCTGCGCTTCAATTGATATTCATTCAGTTAGATCCGATTTGAGCCCAGTCCAATCACCTGGAAACTCACGCGAATCCTGTACAAGCAAGATATTTATCGGAAATAAACACCGATACTTGAGAAAGATATGCTGAAAAGAATATAAAATACGTCGGTTGTAGATGATTTCCTGGCCAAACGGGCGGAAATTGCACACCATTTATCCATGAAAAATGTCAGCTAATAAGCCTCGCCAAGCTAAACTCATATATTTTATAGGGATATAGTGGGATTATGAGTACGCGTGACATGCAGGATATCGGCGCGCGGATAAAATACCCACTGTTACCCGCGCATCGATTCTTCAGAATTTACGCAGACAAAAGACTAGTGTTCGAACCAGTTCAGGCGTTCATGTAATTGCACGACATTACCGACAATAATCAGTGTAGGTGGTTTTATATTGGAGTTCTTCACCGCATCGGGCATAGTTTCGAGAGTACCAGTGACCACCTTTTGCTCGGGGGTTGTGGCCTTTTGTACCAGTGCTACCGGTGTATCTGCGGGCATGCCATGGGCAATCAGCTCCCTACAAATGACTTCCAGTCCCTGTAGGCCCATGTAAAATACGATTGTCTGGTTTGGTTGTGCCAGGCCTTCCCAGTTCAGGTTCATCGAGCCATCTTTTAAATGCCCGGTCGCAAATACAACTGACTGCGAATAGTCCCTGTGGGTGAGTGGAATGCCGGCATAGGATGCAGCACCGGAAGCCGCGGTGACGGCAGGTACGACCTGGAATGGTACGCCCTGTTGCATCAATGTGTCGATCTCTTCACCGCCGCGACCAAAAATAAACGGGTCTCCGCCCTTGAGCCGACAGACCTTCTTCCCTTCCTTGCCAAGTCTGGCAAGTAAATGATTGATGTCTTCCTGGGGTACAGCATGTTTGGATCGTTCCTTGCCGACATATATCCTTTCAGCATCACGCCTGACAAGATCAAGTATTTGTTTTGATACCAGACGGTCGTATACAACGACATCTGCCTGTTGCATCAGGCGCAGTGCCCTGAATGTCAACAGGTCAGGATCACCTGGCCCAGCTCCAACCAGGTAGACTTCACCGGTATCATGCAGTTGCTGATTTTGCGCGGCCTCGAACTCCTGCTTCAGATAAACACGTGCACGCTCATCCTGCCCTGCCATGACCATTTCGACTATAGGGCCTGACAAAATTCTTTCCCAGAAATAGCGCCGCTCATCCACACTGGAAAACACCTGCTTGGCCCTGTCCCTGAATTCTTCCATCAATTCCCCCAGACGACCATAAGCAGAGGGTATCATTGATTCCAGTTTGGATCTTAAAGTGCGTGCCAGAACGGGTGATGAGCCACCAGTGGATACGGCGATCTGCACCGGTGAACGGTCTATGATGGATGGCATAATAAAACTGCATAAATCCGGATTGTCGACGACATTGACTGGCACATTATGTTGATTGGCCCAGGCCGAGATAGACTCATTAACACTACGGTCATCCGTGGCCGCAATGATCAGGGCCTTACCCGACAAATCATCTTCACTGTATTGGCCCTTACGGTAATCGATAGTTCCCTGCTCATGCAGTTCCCTGAGGCCGGGGCAAAGTTCAGGAGAGACAATAGTAACCCTGGCACCCGCATCAAGTAATAAGCTGACTTTTCGTTCGGCAACACTGCCGCCGCCGACAACGAGACATGCGCGTTCACGAATATTCAGAAAAATCGGTAAGAAATCCATAATACAAACCTGTATTTAATTATGATATGACTATGCAAGTGCCCGGGTAAAACGTCAACATTATACAATTTTTCGACGGCCAGCCGCCAGTTGCCCAACAAATCCTGCTTTATGTTTATATCGGCGGGAAATTACAGTACTGTCTTGCCACCCATATAGGTTTGCAATGCAGGCGGTATGTGGATATTTCCATCCCCGTCCTGGAAGTTTTCCATGATAGCCACTAATGTCCGCCCCACGGCCAGGCCCGAGCCATTGATGCTATGCAGTAGCTCGGGTTTGCCTGTCTCGGGATTTCGCCAGCGCGCCTGCATGCGGCGCGTCTGGAATGACTCAAAATTACTGCAGGACGATATTTCCCTGTAAGTTTGCTGAGCGGGTAACCATACCTCGAGGTCATAGGTCTTGGCGGATGAAAAACCGACATCGCCGGCACACAGTGCAACCTTGCGATATGCCAGCCCCAGCCTTTGCAGGACAGTCTCGGCATGTTGCGTTAATGCCTCCAGGGCCTGGTAGGATTCATCCGGCCTTACCAGTTGCACCATTTCCACCTTTTCAAACTGGTGTTGGCGGATCAGTCCGCGTGTATCCTTGCCGTAAGAGCCGGCTTCTGAGCGGAAACATGGGGTGTGCGCAGTATATTTCAGCGGCAACCGATCATCCTCAATGATCTCATCACGAACGATATTGGTTACCGGCACTTCTGCAGTTGGAATCAGATAGTACTCATGCTCACCCTTGAGGGCAAACAGGTCCTCAGCGAACTTGGGCAACTGCCCGGTGCCACGTAGACTGTCAGCATTGACCATATAGGGCACATATACTTCCTGGTAATCATGTTCATTGGTATGCAGGTCGAGCATGAACTGGATCAGGGCGCGATGTAGCCTTGCCAGTGGTCCGTTCAACACCATAAACCGGGAGCCTGTCAGCTTGGCGGCAGACTCCAGGTCCAGCCAACCCCTGTTCTGCCCGAGGTCGACATGGTCTTTCGGCACAAAATCAAATTGCGGCGGCTCGCCCCATCTGAGGATCTCCACATTATCCGCTTCATCCTTGCCGTCCGCAACGCTATCATCGAGCAGATTCGGTATACCCAGGAATATATCCTGCAGGCTATCCTGCAACTCATTCAATTCGGATTCGGCCTGCTTCAGTTTTTCCCCAAGATCGGCAACCTGATCCAGTAATGGTTGTATATCCTCGCCGGCAGCCTTGGCCTTGCCAATGGATTTGGATTTGGTATTACGTTCATTCTGCAATTCCTGTGTCTTTACCTGCAGGATTTTACGCTTATCTTCCAGTTGCGAGAGGCGTTCGACATCCAGGTCAAAATTTCTACGCTGCAGTTTCTCAGCGACCAGTTGTAAATCGTTTCTTAATATTTTCGGGTCTAACATTTTTTATCAAATCCTTTACTGCCTACACATGAACGTGTACTGGCCAACTGATAATATGACCTGGCCTGAAATTGTTTTCCAGATGACTGATAATATCATCGACTTTTTCCAACTCATCAAAAAATTCCACGACAATCGGTAAATTTGTCGACAGATCAATCAGGCTGGATGTATGCACGCGTCCTGAATTACCGTAACCTTCAATACCCCGATATACGGTTACGCCTTTAACTTTTTCGACATCATGTAAAAAAGACAGCAACGTCTCAAGGTGTGCCCGTTCTTCAGTAAGATACATGCGCACCATGACCATGTTTTGACTGCTCATATTTGCCGTCCCAGAATCATACCTGCCCAGGTCGCAACCAGGCACAGAACTACGCTTAAAAAGATATTTAACATGGCTTTCTGGGCCTCACCGTCCTGTATCAATAGCAGGGTCTCTATCGAGAATGTCGAAAATGTCGTCAGCGCACCAAGCAGACCTATTTGTATAGCCGCACGCCACTCCGGACCGAGCGTCAAACGCTCCAGCAAGATTACGTACAGGATGCCCATCCCCAGACAGCCAATAATATTTACCATCAACGTTCCGTACGGAAAGCCCCGCCCCAGCAACATATGTGTAGCATTTGAAATCGCATAGCGCAGAATGGCTCCAACTGCACCGCCACTGGCTATCGCCAGAACCTTAATCAATGCGGGATCCCCACGAAATGTCACAATGGCCATTATTGTACATTTTTTCTTCAGGTTTTACCTTTTTTCCTGGCTTTTTCATCCTCTTCACGTAAAAATTTCAGTTTCTCGCTGATCTTGATTTCCAGTCCACGCTCCACCGGAAAGTAATACTGGCGCTCACCCATGAGCTCAGGGAAATAGTACTCTCCTGCAGCATAGGCATCATTTTCATCATGCGCATAACGATAATCCTTGCCGTAATCCATGCTTTTCATCAGGCCCGTGGGGGCATTGCGCAGATGCATCGGCACATCCAGTGAACCGTGTTCCCTGGCATCCTTCATGGCTGCGTTAAAGGCTGTATATACCGCATTGCTCTTGGCTGCGCATGCCAGATAGGCGATCGCCTGGGCCAAAGCCAGTTCCCCTTCCGGGCTCCCCAGTCTTTCCTGTACATCCCAGGCATGCAGACATATTGTCAGCGCCCGCGGATCGGCATTACCAATATCCTCACTGGCCATACGCACTACACGCCTGGCTATATACAGCGGATCACAACCACCATCGAGCATACGCGCCAGCCAGTACAGGGCCGCATCCACTGCGGAGCCCCTGACCGCCTTATGCAACGCCGAGATCTGTTCATAGAAGGCGTCACCACCCTTGTCGAATCGTCTGACACCACCACTGACCACATCCTTCAGGACCGCCAGCGAAATGCTGCCCTGAGCTTCTCCGGACTCGCTGATATCGGCCGCTATTTCAAGCATATTCAGCGCGTAACGCGCATCACCATCAGCAACCTGTGCCAGTAGTTGCAGCGCATCATCTTCTATTTGTATTTTTCGACTGCCCAGTCCGCGCTGTTGATCTGTCAGTGCACGGCGGATCAGTTCGATAATACTTTCCTGATCGAGGCTCTTGAGGACATAGACACGTACGCGGGATAGCAACGCATTATTCAATTCAAATGATGGGTTTTCCGTGGTTGCACCGATAAAAGTGATCGTACCGTCTTCGACATGCGGTAAAAATGCATCCTGCTGGGCTTTGTTGAATCGATGTACCTCATCAACGAACAGGATACTGGCGCGATCATACTGCTGACGATTTAAGCGTGCTTTTTCGATGGCCTGCCTGATATCCTTGACTCCGGATAATACAGCAGAAAGGCTGGTAAAATCGGCGTTTGCATAACGCGCAATCATGCGTGCCAGTGTGGTTTTACCGGTGCCGGGTGGCCCCCAGAACAACATTGAATGCAAATGTCCCAGCTCCAGGGCCTGTCGCAGTGTCTTCGCCTGGTCAAGCAGATGCTTTTGCCCGACGAGTTCATCAAGAATCTGCGGGCGCATACGGTCAGCCAGTGGGCGGTAATCCTGTTGCTTGTCTTCCCCGGCATTCACGGTTTTTGATTCTTATAACTGGTCACCACCGATCACGTCGGTACCCGGCGGTATGATAAATTTAAACCTTGATGCATCTATATCTGCGTTGGTTTTCTGCGACTTAAAATGAATCCGGGTGCGCTGGCCGAGGTTGTCCTTGAGTTCAAGCATTATCAGGACATCATCCAAAAAAGCCACCGAGATTTCCGCAAAATCAGAATCTTCCTGCTTGGGTACAAGGCTCACCCAATGATACTTGTCACCACGATCGACTTCGCTGAGTTTGAAATCGCGAGATAATGGGTACTTTCCACTCAGCACCAGCGCCGGCGCATTACCGATTGCGCGGGATTCCTGTTTAATAGTAACCTGGTCGAGTTCGGGATCATAAATCCAGATGCGCTCACCGTCGGCGACTATCACCTGGGGATAGGGATCATTATATTCCCAGCGAAACAGTCCCGGTCTCTTGATCCACACCTTGCCACTGGATTCCTGCACCGTGTGGTCACTGGTATCTTTCAATACCTGATAAAAATCAGCCTCGATTGAGGTTACGCCATTGTGAAAACGGTTAAGTTGATCCATACCACTCGCAGCATGTACTACAGCATGCAACAGGTACAACGAAAACAAAAAAAATGCGCGCATAATAAATTCCTTAAATTGGGTGCTGGCTCTCAGTCCTTGATTGGAGGCGGGGCTATAACCTCGCGACTGCCATTGGACTGCATACTGCTGACGATGCCTGCCGCCTCCATGGCCTCGATCATGCGTGCTGCGCGGTTATAACCTATTTTCAGTCGGCGCTGCACAGAAGATATTGAGGCCCGGCGGGTTTCGGTTACGATCTTCACGGCTTCATCATATAAAGGATCAGACTCATCATCGGCCTCGGAAGTTTCACCCGGTAATAAGACAGGCACACCACCCTGCTCCTCATCGATGATATCATCCAGATAATCAGGCTCGCCGAGTTCTTTTAATTGGCCTACAACAGCGTGTACTTCATGATCTTCGACAAAAGCGCCATGCACACGTGTAGGCATGCCACTGCCCGGACTCAGATACAACATGTCACCATGCCCCAGCAGTTGCTCTGCTCCACCCTGATCGAGGATAGTCCTGGAATCCACTTTTGAGGAAACCTGGAAGGCAATACGTGTTGGTATATTTGCCTTAATCAGGCCTGTTATGACATTAACTGAGGGTCGTTGGGTCGCCACAATCAGATGGATCCCGGCCGCACGTGCCTTTTGCGCGAGTCGCGCAATCAACTCCTCACACTTCTTGCCGACGATCATCATCATATCGGCGAATTCATCGATGACAACGACAATCTGAGGCAAATGATTCAGTGTGGGTGGTGGTTCATCCGGATCGAAGGCCTCTTCAGGTTTATACAACGGGTCCTGAATCGGCTCGCCCTTGTCTATCGCTTCCTTGACCTTACGGTTATAGCCGGCCAGATTTCGTACCCCGAGTGTCGCCATCAGTCGATAGCGTCTCTCCATTTCACCGACACACCAGCGCAATGCATTGGCCGAGTCCTTCATATCGGTAATCACCGGGGTCAACAGATGCGGTATGCCTTCATAGACCGATAACTCCAGCATTTTTGGATCGATCATGATCAGACGCACATCATTTGGTGTGGATTTGTATAACAGACTCAGGATCATCGCATTCACGGCAACCGATTTACCCGACCCGGTCGTTCCGGCGACCAGCAAGTGCGGCATCTTGGCCAGATCAACAACGATCGGACTGCCACTGATGTCTTTACCCAATGCCAGGGTAACGTTTGAATTGGAACTGTCATACTGCTGGGAGCGGAGAATCTCGCTCAGATAAACGATCTCGCGATATTCGTTCGGAATCTCGAGACCGATAGTGGATTTACCGGGTATGACCTCGACAACACGCAGACTGACAACGGACATCGCGCGCGCCAGGTCCTTGGCAAGATTACTGATCTGACTGACCTTGACGCCGGCTGCCGGTTGCACTTCGAAACGCGTGATCACCGGTCCCGGATGAACGGATTCGACAACCACCTCAATGCCAAAGTCGCGCAGCTTCAACTCCAGTAATTGCGACATCGCCTCGAGGGCATCCTTGGAAAAGCCCTTGGTTGACGGCACAGGATCATCTAGGAGTGACAGTGCTGGCAATTCCGTGTTCGGTGCCGGCTCAAACAGCGGCACCTGCTTTTCCTTTTCAATACGCGGGCTCGGTGCCAATTCTTTGATTACCGGCTCGATCTTGACCGGCTTGCGCTGTTCCTGCTTGACCTTTTCAACCTCGACGACTTCCACGCGATCCTTACGTGCCTTGCGTAATTCACGCTTTTCGCGGAAATAACCCGCCAGTCCACGTACCCAGTCAAACGCATTCATTGCCAGCATGCCCAACTGATCCATTAATTTTAACCATGACAAGCCGGTGAACAGGGTAATACCAGTCAGGAATAGGGCCAGTAACAGCAATGTCGATCCCATCGAGCCAAAGGCCTGCAACAGTGCCAGCGCAACCGTCGAGCCGAGGATCCCGCCGGCCGTTTGCTCGGGTAACATACCTGGTTGGATCAGGAAATGTATCGAGGCCAGTGCGGTACCGCTGATCAGGGTCAACAGGAAACCACTGAAGCGAATTGAGAATATGCGTCCGTCAAATTCGCCACTGATCTTGCGCTCGCGGTAGATCAGCACACCGGAATAGATAATCATGACCGGCACCAGATAGGCCAAATAGCCAAACAGCAATAACAAAACATCGGCAAACCAGGCGCCAACCACACCGCCGGCATTACTGACATCAGTTCGACTGATCGTGTTGGTCCAGCCCGGATCAGCGGTATTGTAGCTGGACAGGACAATGAAGAAATAGATGCCGATCGCACCAAACACGAACAGTGCTGCCTCACGCAAACCGCGCGCAACATGTGTACCCAGTGGTTTTGAATCAGATTTCTTTTTTCGTGCTTGCGCCAAGTTTACACCTTTTACTGTAAGAATATCCTATAAGCTTTTAATTATTATAAAATTAATTGCATTAAGCAAGTGCTTCTTTGAGGGCGGGATGGATGAGCCGCCCGGCCTCAATATTGATGCCTTTCAGCAATTCATCATACTGCTTCCAGTCCCCGGACGTCAGTTGTAGCGCATACGGCAGGATCGCCGCGGACAGGGCCTGAGACGCACTCCTCGGTACAGCGCCGGGCATATTGGTCACCCCGAAGTGTATCACGTCCTCATCTACATACGTGGGCTGCTGATAGTCTGTTGGTCTGATCGTTTCTACACACCCGCCCTGATCCACCGAAATGTCGATAATAACACTTCTTTTTTTCATGTTTTTAACCATAGGCCTGCTGACGATATGCGGGGTTTTGGCCCCCGGGATAAGCACGGCGCCCACCAGCAGATCGGCCGTCGATAATGCATCCTCGATTGCGTCTTGATAAGGATACAGGGCAGTGACATTAGCACCAATGCCTCGCGCCAGCGACAACTTATCCCGCTTGCGATCAAACACCGTGACTTGCGCCCCTATGGCAGCCAACATGCGGGCAGCATTACTGCCTGCCACACCCCCGCCGAGCACGACAACCTGGCCGCGCTCTGCTGCAGGCAGGCCTCCCAGTAATATGCCGCGCCCTCCCGCTGGTTGATGCAACAGGTGCGCACCCACCTGTGCAGCCACCCTGCCGGCGATATCACTCATCGGTGCCAGTAATGGCAACTGCCCATGTGACGCGACCGTCTCGAAGGCAATGGCAGTCAGGCCTATTGCCTGTAGTTGCGTTGCCAGTTCCGGATTGGCAGCCAGATGCAGAAAACAGAACAATAGATGCCGACGCTCCAGCATCTGCAACTCCGGCCCCTGAGGTTCCTTTACCTTGATAATCAGTTCCGCCTGCGCATAGACATCAGCAGCCGTGGTAACTATTCTGACACCCAGGTCTTCGTATTGTTGGTCTGTATAGCCGCTCAACAGACCGGCACCCTGCTCAAGCACCACATCGTGACCGCCACGCACAAGATCGGCACAGGCTTGCGGGACCAGACCCACCCGGCCTTCAAGGGTTTTGGTTTCTTTTGGAATTCCTATTTTCATAGCGCAAAATAATCCAATATGGGTTAAAATCTCGTTTTTTCCCTGGACGTTAAACCCGCCCGGGGAATCGACGAATTCTGTTAGCTGAACCTTATTGGGCCCTAATAGTCCAATTCGGGATAAACGAAATATTCAACTATTAAATTTTCAGTATTACAAGACCGGAGCCATTATACATGAGTGAAACCAAGCATTGTCGTCTTTTGATCCTTGGATCAGGTCCCGCCGGATATACAGCCGCCGTGTATGCTGCACGCGCAAACCTGAATCCCGTCCTTGTCACAGGTCTTGAGCAGGGCGGACAATTAACCACTACGACCGATGTGGATAACTGGCCTGGTGACAACGAAGGGGTCATGGGTCCAGAGTTGATGGAGCGTATGCGCCTGCATGCCGAGCGTTTTGATGTAGAGATTATTTTCGATCACATCAAGGAAACCAACCTGACAGAACGCCCGTTTACGCTGAGTGGCGACTCGATGACATATACCTGTGACGCGCTGATCATCTGTACCGGTGCCAGTGCCCGCTACCTAGGACTCCCATCCGAAGAGGCCTTCAAGGGCAAGGGCGTGTCTGCCTGTGCGACATGTGACGGTTTCTTTTATAAAAAACAGAATGTCGCTGTTATCGGTGGAGGCAATACCGCTGTCGAAGAGGCATTGTACCTTTCCAATATTGCCAAACACGTAACCGTTGTCCATCGACGCGATGCATTTCGTTCCGAAAAGATATTGTCTGACCAGTTGATCGAAAAATCCAGCAGCGGCAATGTGACCATTGAATGGGACCATGTACTCGATGAGGTCCTGGGTGATAATACCGGCGTCACCGGTATGCGCATTAAAAATGTAAAGGACGATTCAACAAAAGACATCGATCTGATGGGTGTGTTCATAGCCATTGGCCATTCCCCCAACACCGGCATCTTTGAAGGCCAACTGGATATGGCTGGCGGTTACATCAAGGTCCAGTCAGGCAGTGAAGGTAATGCGACACAAACCAGCGTCGAAGGCGTGTTTGCTGCAGGTGATGTCATGGATCACATCTATCGCCAGGCGATCACGTCGGCAGGAACGGGCTGCATGGCGGCACTGGATGCTGAAAAGTATCTGGATAACTTGCAGAAATAATCCTGGCCAGGATTTCGTGCCTTTGCGTCTTCGGTTAGCGCTTGAAATCACCACGAAGACACGAAGGCACGAAGATTTAATATATTTCACAAGCGGTGAATACAATCAGGCTGGACCCATTAATTTGATTGTGACAATCCAGTTAATCTGCGCATTACTGCATGACTCTCATTTGATTAACTCCCAGCTTAACATTACCTACACTCATCCTTATTAGTGTCAACATGGACATCAGGCAACATCACAGTATTCTTGATATACCCCGCGAAGACTGGAAGCGTATACTGAACAATCATTATCCGTTCATGCAACATGAATTTTTGGCTGCATTGGAGCAAAATAAATGCACTGGTGAACAATTTGGTTGGCTCGCGCGACATATTGCCGCCTACGAGGATGGCAAACTGATCGGGGCGATACCCATATATGAAAAGGATAACTCTTACGGTGAATTTGTTTTCGACTGGTCCTGGGCCGATGCCTATCAACGTCATGGTCTTCCCTATTATCCTAAATGGGTCATTGCCGCACCTTATACACCAGCGAGCGGACCGAGAATCCTGGTCGATCCTGAGTATGACTGGCAAAACGTCTGTACACACATGCTTGAAGGTTTGCAGGAACTTCAGGCTGTAGACAATATCTCATCCATTCACTTTCTGTTTACAACAGACAGGGAAACCCGCTTTCTTGAAAACCAGGGATATATGACTCGCCTCGGCTGCCAGTTTCACTGGCACAATCAGGGCTACAGGGATTTTACCGATTTTCTTGATACCTTCACGGCCAAAAAGCGTAAGAACGTCAAGCAGGAACGAAAATACGCAGCTACGGCCGCGGTAGATATAGAGATCATCCGCGGCTGTGATGCCAGCGATGAACAGTTGCTCGCTGCCGAACTATTTTATCGCAAGACATTCGATGAAAAATGGGGCACAGCCACGTTGAACCTGGGTTTCTTCACACAGATCGCTGCATCGATGGGCGAACAACTATTACTGATTATGGCACGACGCAATGGCCAATATATCGCCGGAGCAATTTGTTTCAAAGATGAACGAACCTTGTACGGCCGACACTGGGGTTGTATAGAGGATCATGCCCACCTGCATTTCGAATTGTGTTTCTACCAGGGTATCGAATACTGCATACAACATGGTCTGCAGGTATTTGAGCCGGGTGCACAAGGAGAACACAAGATCAGTCGCGGATTTCTGCCGACGCCGACATGGTCAGCCCACTGGATAACAAACCCACAGTTCAGTCGTGCTATCCAACACTTTCTGCAACAGGAAACAGAGGGGATGCAGGATTATATCCGCACCATGCAAGAACGTAGTCCCTACAAAAATAATGTCCGCTAACAATATGAAATATATGCAGTATCAAAATATTGACTCATACTGATATTTTCTTCTATTGATCCAGATCAATATATCGACTCGACTTTTTCCTATACTCAAGAACCCGTATCTAATGGTATTACGTAATGGGGGAAATACTATGCATATCGATGACAAGATAATGGCCTCCAATCTAGCCAAGACCATCATGGTCCTTATTGGTTTTATGTTCGCCATCATCGTTCTGGCCAATTTGCTGGTATAATTATTTCAATCTTCAAATAACAATTTCAAGGATATGCAGGTAAATCATGGCATATCGGAATCTACAGGACGAATAGATGTATGTATGATGCTGATGCCCTTTTTACCTGACTGTAATGTGATGGCCACATTGAATGATCAATGCCGCTGGTACAGGGAATGACCGGTCATTTTCAGCTATTATAATTAGCCATGAATTCCATAATCATGTCCACAACTATATCATGCACCCGACACCATCTGTGCGGGTCACGATGTTTACAAACCACTATGTAAACCAATGCCCGCACCATTCTGGATAGAACATGACAGCCCGGATTACAGCTTCCCTGATGTCTGCCTTTCCCTGACTGACCCTGACGGTTTGCTTGCCATCGGTGGCGACCTTTCTCAGGCGCGCCTGCTCAGTGCCTATCAGTCCGGCATATTCCCATGGTATTCAGAGGGCCAACCCATTCTGTGGTGGTCTCCTGATCCGCGCTTTGTACTTTTTCCTCAGCATCTGAAAATATCACGCAGTCTGCGCAAGACCATTCGCAAACAGCAATTTGCAATCAGCATCAATAAGGATTTTGATTCGGTGATACAGGCTTGCTCACGCACTATCAGACCGGGCCAGAGCGGTACCTGGATTACCGATGATATGTATCATGCCTACATCAAACTCCATGATGCAGGATATGCGCATTCAGTTGAGGCATGGCACGGGCAGCAACTTGTCGGTGGACTGTATGGCGTTGCCATAGGACGTGTTTTCTTCGGTGAGTCGATGTTCAGCCATCAGACTGATGCATCAAAGGTGGCATTTGCATGCTTCGTTAAACATATCCATAAGCTGGGTTTTCAACTCATTGACTGTCAGGTCTATACCAGTCATCTGCAAAGCCTTGGGGCCGAACCTATTTCACGACTCAAATTTACGCAGATATTGCATAAGTACTGTAATAATTTCGAGCAGATACTAAAACAACCGGCCGATATCGATTGCGATATCGAGTTGTCGACATAGTCCTGTAACCTGTTCATCAAACATTGGCGCAAACATAATTTGTCAGGCAAGCTCAGGAGTTCATTGCCTGATGCACACTATTTGCTTCCGCAGGAATTCTGGCGCAAAATAGCACTGATTGCGGTTAATTTTGATCCAAGCAAATTCCACTATCGATGACAAAGCAAGATTCGCACTCAGACAAACTCGATGATTCCAATCGGGTACGACTGTCTTTTTTTTCGACACCTGCCCACGATTGCAGCTATCTTGAAGACCGTCAGGCGATTACGCTGTTCGCGGACCCGCATGCCGAACTGGATAATCATATTTACTCCACACTGTCACAATATGGCTTTCGCCGCAGTGGCAAACATATCTACCGTCCTTCATGCCCGACCTGCAGTGCCTGCATCCCGGTCAGGGTGGCCGCCAATGATTTTGCACCCAGACGCAACCAGAAACGTATATGGAAGGCCAATCAGGATATCGAGGTTGATATGCTCGGTGCTGAATTCAAGGAGGAGCAACATGCTTTGTACTGCAAGTATATCCAGGCTCGTCATCCCGACGGCGGTATGAATGATCCAGACCCTGAAAAATATATGGAATTTTTGACCAGCGAATGGAGCATTACCCGGTTTATAGAATTCCGATTAAACAGACAGCTAATCGCCGTGGCCATCCTCGATCAACTCGAAGACGGTTTTTCCGCGGTATATACATTTTTTGATCCTGATCTGCCGAAACGCAGCCTCGGCACGCTGGGAATTCTGTGGAGTATTGAATTTACCCGAAAACTGGAGCTGGAGTGGCTATATCTTGGTTATCTGATCAGGGAATGTCGCAAAATGAGCTATAAATCCCAGTTTCAACCTTTACAGGGCTTTATCCAGGGGCATTGGGATTATATTAAATAATTGTTTTTACTATTCTTTACACAATCCACAATCCCCGTAATACCTCCCGCCACGATATTAAAGAAAGTGTCATGATCAACCGTTAACGTAGATAAGACTATGCTAGTACGTAATTTACGCCGGTCACCTGATAATTAAGGTTACCTGCCAGCGACAAGGAGCGCACTATGTTGAGCTTCATCTACAATCTGGTTAGCAACTTCGAATCATCCCACGGCATTCGCCCTAACCTTCTCTATCTAAACGAGGATCATTTACACCATTTAAGTGATGAATTCTCGGAAGAGTATGACCTGTTCCAGATCATGAATATGCTGCAGATGGAATTCATTATCGATAATGAAACTATGCACCCACATGTGGCATGGACAAGAATAATGAATACAAAAACAGCCATGTGCTAGTTCGATCCAGCATATACCATCAGAATTGCGGAGCAAATTATTCCTGCAGACCTGTAAAAGGCCGCTGACACTATGAATTTAAATGGCCCGCACACTCGCCCAAATCAGCCTGGTAGTATCCTGTAGCCCGACTGCTTTAGAATCCAGACAGAAATATGCCCGTTAGTTACTACATTTCGCTGGCGGATTAGCGTACAATACGCCGCTGTGTTAAACGATGTAGGTAGCGTCTGAATGGCCAAAGAAGATAGTATAGAAATGCAGGGAACCGTGGTTGAGACCCTGCCTAATACAACATTTCGCGTAGAACTGGAAAACGGTCATATTGTGACTGCCCATATCTCGGGGAAAATGCGTAAGAATTACATCCGTATTCTGACAGGCGATACGGTCACCGTGCAACTGACGCCGTATGATTTAAGCAAGGGCAGGATTGTCTACCGCGCACGCTAGGCTGGCTGTAAGCGCTCAGCTTTCCAGCAATTCCTCGTCTTCATATTCCAGCACCAGATCACCCTCCTTAACGGTTACGTGAATATGACCACCATGTGCAAGTTTGCCAAACAGCAGCTCTTCTGCCAGCGGTTTCTTAATGTGATCACTGATTAGACGCGCCATCGGCCGTGCACCCATCTTCGGGTCATAGCCATGTTCCGCTATCCAGTTACGGGCCTTCATGTCGATATCGATACTGGCCTTCTTCTGTTCCAGTTGTGTCTCCAGTTCGATGATGAATTTATCGACCACATGTCCGATATGGCTTTTATCCAGTGACTGAAACTGGATGACCGCATCGAGACGATTTCTGAATTCAGGTGTAAATGCCTTTTTGATCGCCTCCATACCATCGCTGGAGTGGTCCTGACGGGTAAAGCCTATGGATTCCCTGCTGATTCTGTCAGCACCGGCATTGGTAGTCATGACCAGTACGACATTACGAAAATCAGCACTGCGTCCATTATTGTCTGTCAGCGTGCCATGGTCCATGACCTGCAATAACAGATTAAAGACATCCGGATGTGCCTTCTCGATTTCATCCAGCAATAAGACCGCATGGGGGTGCTTAATGACTGCATCGGTCAGCAGGCCACCCTGGTCGAAGCCAACATAACCCGGTGGCGCACCAATCAACCGCGATACGGTGTGACGCTCCATATACTCGGACATATCAAAGCGAATCAGTTCAATGCCCATAATCTTGGCCAGTTGGCGTGTCACCTCGGTCTTGCCGACACCTGTCGGTCCCGCAAACAGGAAAGAACCAATCGGCTTTTCTTCATTACCAAGACCTGAACGCGACATCTTGATCGCTGCCGACAATGCCTCGATAGCATTATCCTGTCCGTACACAACCAGTTTGAGATCCCGCTCCAGATTGCGCATCGCATCCAGGTCAGTAACGGAAACACTCTTCGGTGGAATTCGTGCAATCTTGGCTATGATATTTTCGATATCGGTGACGCCAATTGTCTTCTTGCGTTTTGATGGCGGTTGCAGTTGCATATTGGCCCCGGCCTCATCGATGACATCAATCGCCTTATCAGGGAGGTGCCTGTCATTTATATAACGCTCGGATAATTCGACTGCAACGCGTAATGCCTTCGGCGAGT
The DNA here is from genome assembly GCA_947258655.1 of uncultured Gammaproteobacteria bacterium. Taxonomy (GTDB): domain Bacteria; phylum Pseudomonadota; class Gammaproteobacteria; order JAADHQ01; family JAADHQ01; genus JAADHQ01. The sequence continues at coordinate 28,889 of CAMYJD010000001.1, forward strand.
ATTTGATCTTGTGATGTTCCTCAAAACGGCTTTTCAATCCTTTCAGGATCTTGACCGTATCTTCGATACTGGGCTCCTCAACGTCAATCTTCTGGAAACGTCTTGCCAGCGCCCTGTCCTTCTCAAATATGCCCCGGTATTCCTGATAAGTCGTCGATCCTATGCATTTGAGTGTGCCATTTGCCAACATTGGCTTGATCAGGTTGGAGGCATCCATAACACCTCCGCTTGCCGAGCCCGCACCAATAATGGTATGAATCTCATCAATAAACAAAACAGCGCCATGTTCTTTTTTCAACTGTGCCAACACAGCTTTCAGGCGCTTCTCAAAATCACCCCGGTATTTAGTGCCGGCTACCAACGCGCCCAGATCAAGTGAATATATAGTGCTGTCTGACAGCACCTCGGGTACCTGTTTATCGACGATCATCTTTGCCAGGCCTTCAGCTATGGCGGTCTTGCCTACTCCGGCCTCTCCAACCAGGATCGGATTATTCTTCCTGCGTCGGCACAGGATCTGTACGGTTCTTTCTACTTCCTGTTCACGGCCGATCAGAGGGTCAATCTTGCCCTGTATCGCCAACTGGTTAAGGTTTTCAGCGAAGGACTCCAGTGCAGATTTACTGCTTTCCTGAACCTGCGAGTCTTCTTCGACAAGATCGTCGCTGCTGCCAGCACCATCCTCCCCAATTTTGGAAATGCCATGAGAAATATAATTAACGACATCCAGCCTGGAGATATTTTGCTTGTTCAGGAAATATACGGCCTGCGATTCCTGTTCACTGTAAATAGCGACCAGGACATTGGCGCCGGTCACCTCTTCATGACCGGAAGATTGCACATGTAATACTGCACGTTGGAGGACGCGCTGAAATCCCAACGTGGGCTGGGTCTCGCGTAAATCATTCGGGCCGAGCACCGGCGTTGTTTCCTCGAGAAAATTTTTCAGTTCGGATTTAAGCTGATCAAGATCGGTACCACATGCCCTGAGCACTTCGGCCGCCGTCGGATTGTCCGTTAAGGACAACAGCAGATGCTCCACTGTCATGAATTCATAGCGCCTCTCTCTGGCCTCATTAAAAGCCTGGTTAAGGGTAAATTCCAGTTCTTTGCTCAGCATATCAGCACCATCACTTTTAAATCAGGCCGTCTCCATTGCGCATAACAATGGATGTTGATGAGTTCGAGAATATTCATTAACCTGCGCAACCTTGGTTTCAGCAACATCTCTGGTAAATAAACCGCAGACACCCTTGCCGCGGGTATGAACATGCAGCATGATCTGGGTCGCCTTTTCCCTGTTCATGGAGAAGAACTTTTCCAGTATCTGTACTACAAACTCCATAGGAGTGTAATCGTCATTATGAATAATGACTTTATACATCGGCGGTACTTTTAAATCCGGTCGCGCCTCTTCCAGCGCAGTATCATCACCTGATGAAGACTTCTTTATATTACTCATATCAATAATTCTAATACAATTTTTTCAATTTTCACGATTCTGAATCCACATAACACTCAAACTTTTGCTGCGCTTTCATAATAACAGAATCAGGCCCATGTTATAGCGCTTGTGACTTAACCTTTAATTAATTATGGTTAAGCATAAATTAATACTTGACTAATATACTCCGAGGAATAAAGTGTATGGTACAGGTCACCTATAATTACATCAAACCTGTAGGGAGTAATGGTGTCATCCTGTACAAATTTCAAGATCGACATCATTTGATTAAAGGCTATTGATTAAAGGCTATCTAGCCGATCGCAACAACAAGAGGTGGAAGTCACATGGCATCTGGAACGGTCAAATGGTTTAGTAATTCAAAAGGATATGGCTTCATCATGTCAGCCGATACCGATGAAGATATTTTTGCTCATTTTTCTGCCATTGAAATGGATGGGTATAAAACCCTGAAGCAGGGCCAACCCGTCGAATTCGATGTCACCGAAGGACCAAAGGGCTTAACCGCAACAAAAATCCGCTTGCCGAATTAGCTGGCCCGGTGAAACATATATTCCCGGATCGCTGATAGACTGATCCGGGCTTCAGATAGATAGCTGCCATTAAAGATACTGTTAATGGCCATAGTCTCTTTTGCTCCAATATAAACTCATTCGCAACGGTGCTGTATTATTCTTAAGCATCTCGAGTCAATGCATGCACGGGCATGTCGTCAACGGATAGGAATCACCGAAGCCGGAGATTGATCGACTATCTGCTCAACGGGCTTGCCCGTATAATAGCCCTGTATATAATCTACCCCGATCTCCTGCAACAGCGATAGTACCGCGGCATTCTCGACAAACTCTGCAATCGTTTGCTTGCCCATCACATGGGCAATCTCGTTCATTGATTTAACCATGGCCCGGTTAAAGTCGTTATGGTCCATATCCTTGACGAATGCGCCATCGATCTTGACAAAATCGGCAGGCAGGTCCTTCAAATAGGCATAGGAGGAATAACCTGCGCCATAATCATCCAGCGCGGTTTTACAACCCAGGTCTCTGAGGTATTGTAGAAACTGCGTTGCTTTGTGCATATGCGAAATGGCATTGCTCTCGGTTATTTCAAATATCAAACGACTGGGAGACACACTACTCTCCTCCAGAGCCTTTTCAATAATCTTGATAATGCTGAAATCGCCGATTGATTGTGCAGACATATTGATTGAAAATCTTAACTGTCGTCCTTGTCGCTGATATTTTGATAACAGATTAATCGCATTCCTGATCACCCAGATATCAATATCCCTCATTAGATTAAAACGCTCGGAGGATGGCAAAAATCCAGAAGGCATCAGTAATTGCTTGTTCTCACCCAGCATCCTGATCAGGACTTCATAACAATAAATGTCTTTATTATCTGCTGTTTTTATTGGCTGCATAACCAGGCGGAAATTATCATTACGGATCGCCTCCTTGATCGATTGCGCCAGCCCCATTTGCCCGCGTAATTGATCCTTGTCTCGACTATCATCCTGGCTAAAGACATAAACACGGTTGCGTCCCAACTGTTTTGCCATCTGACAGGCGAAATCGGCACGGGTAATAAATTCATCCGTACCCCTGACATCTTCAACTAGCATCGATACACCGATGGTACAACCAACATCGAGCACCTTACCCTGCTCATAAAATGTAAAATCGGCAATCATCGACTGGTATTTATGCGCCACATCGCTGGCCAGTTTCTGGTCCAGGTTATAGAGAATAACTGCAAACTCGTCACCACCCAGCCTTGCCAGTAGATCGCCCTTGCGCACTTTGGACTTGAGTAGACTGGAAACCTCGATCAAAACCTTGTCACCGGCATTGTGTCCATAGGAATCATTGACCATTTTGAAATTATCCAGATCGATAAACAACAGGGCGCAGTCGGGCACATTTTTCCTGTTTGCCCGGTCAACCAGACGTTCCAGTTCTTCGGTGAAATAGCGCCGGTTATACAAGCCGGTTAATGAATCCTTATCCGCCAGGTTTTGCAGGCGGTTGGTCAGTGCCTTTTGGTCAGTAATATCCGACACCAGCGATATATAATAGACCAGGCCATGATGTATCATTCTACTCGTCTTGATAGATAAAAACCGCTCCCCACGCTCGTTGCACATCTTGACTTCGGAGAACTCCTGTCCGTTGTGGGGCTGTTTCGTCCATAGAGACATCCATTCGGCTTCGCTGGTTTCAGCCGCATCGCGTGACAAAATCGACACTGATTTCCCTATTACTTCAAGTTTAGGTCTGGTGAACAGTTCTTCTGCCGCCGGATTGAATGATTCGATAACACCCTGGGCATTCGTTATCACGATTCCCTCTACAGCGTTTTGCATGATAGATTGCAAACGTAATTGCCGGCTATCCACCTGCTCTTTCATGTTATTAAAGGCAGCAATCAGTAATTCCGACTCGGCTGAAAAATAATGTCGCAGCGAAATTTCATATTCGTCATTCCTGCCCTGGGCATCGAGCGCCCTGGCTACTTCGAATAGCGGCTGTCTAATGGTTTTTTCAAACGCCAGGTAGGCCAGCATAATCAACGCATAAACAATGATGACAAACCACCAGATATACGATGAAACCGTTGTCGATGTTTGCTGGGATAACTGCACGCGCTGCCGCAGCCTCGATGATAAAATCTTCTCGATTGATCCCAGTACGGCAAGACTCTGCGACACACGTGGTTCTATTGTATTTTCGAGAAAATAGACATCCGCGCGCCAGGCCTCATCCATAAAGGCATCGACGGTTTTACTGAACACATGACCATATTTTGAACTGGTCAGGATCATTTCATCAACCGCGCGCTTGAACATAATCGCACGATCGACCTGATAAGAGATGTCACGGATTTCATCCAGCAATTCATCCACTCTGTCGCCATACACATTCACGGACAGGATATTATTCGGTAATACCGTCTCAAGATCACCAAATGTACCACTGCGATTGGCGACGAACAGGCGCACTTCGCTAATGCGTCTGGTCCAGGCATAACGAATCCTGTCCAGCATCGCCAGCATCCGCGTGCTATTTACTCCGCCGATATCAGAGATCTCGTCACTGGCTGCCTCCAGTTGCTCGGAAAAATAGAGGTTCAGGGGCTGTAATTCGTCCAGCATGATCGCAACGGCCGGATATCGTGTCCGCGCATCACGTTGCATATCGATAATTTTATCGACGTCTGCACTGAGCCTGGTCAGTATGGCATTATGCTGCTGCGTATAGGATTTGACGTCCGCAGAAAGCTCCTGTATCTGGCCAGTCTGAAAGTGAGCGGATAAGTCCTTAAGTACTGTTAACGTATCCAGTGTTGCTGTCTTTAGCTCGGGAGTCAGTAATAGTGTGTACTGGTACAATAAACTATTCAGGCGCAGATATTGATCATTGATGGCCTTGAGCGCAGCGCTGGCAGTATTATACTCGCTGATCAATGCAGTGCCCGTACGGGTATCATCACGAACAATTTGGCTGGTATAGATAGCCATCACCAGCATACCCAAAGCCAGCATGACGGCGACAACGACAAAACGACCTTTAAAACTGTGTAGTATCGACATTCAGGATTACTGTCCGGCGTATGATTAAACCCGCCACAAATAGCAATGATTATAAAGATCCAGCTCTATTGCTGTTTTTCCGGGTTTTTGCCAAATAGACCAATACATGATACAAAAACACCCAATTACAGCCAAGCCACTATTGTTAGCGACAAAATGGCCAACAAACTGAAATAGCTGGCTAACGTTTTTAAACAATATTCATAATTATCCAACAATATCCCAGCCATGACCAGGAAACCTCACGTTACCGTTGCTGCCATAGCACAAAAAAAGGGCAAATTCCTGATGGTAGAGGAATTAATCGATGGACGGATGCGCTACAACCAGCCTGCCGGACATCTTGAGCCGGGCGAGACACTGGTTGCGGCCGTTATTCGAGAAACGCTGGAAGAAACCGCCTGGCATTTCAGGCCGGATTCGATTACGGGTATCTATCAGTGGCACAATGCAGAGAATGACACATCTTATGTCAGGTTCTGTTTTGCCGGCGCTTGCCTGCAACACGATCAACAACGCCCACTCGACACCGATATCCACCAGGCCATGTGGCTGAGTCTGGAAGAAATCGAAGATAGAAGTGATGCCCTGCGAAGCCCTATGGTCTTACACTGCCTGCGTGATTATGTGCATGGCTGTCGCCAGCCTTTATCGATCCTGACCGGACTTGAGTAGTGCAGCATAAGAATAAAATCATCGTAGGAATGTCCGGTGGGGTCGATTCATCGGTCGCAGCCCTGCTGTTACTGCAACAGGGCTACGAGGTGGAAGGCCTGTTCATGAAAAACTGGGAGGAAGACGACACGGACAGCTTGTGCTCAGCAGCTGAGGACCTGAAGGATGCAACATCGGTATGTAACACGCTTGGCATCCCGTTACATAGCGTAAATTTCTCAACCGAATACTGGGACCGCGTGTTTGAATATTTTCTGGCCGAATACCGTGCCGGGCGTACACCGAATCCAGATGTGATGTGCAACAAGGAGATTAAATTCAGGGCCTTTCTCGATTATGCCCTGCAACTGGGCGCCTCCGCCATCGCCACCGGTCACTATGCCCGTATCGATCGGCAACAGGGAAAATATCGCCTCAAAAAGGGCCTCGATCAGAGCAAGGACCAGAGTTATTTCCTCTATACGCTGGGGCAACAACAACTGGCTAATAGCCTGTTCCCTGTCGGCGAACTGGAAAAAACGGCCGTGCGTGCCATCGCTGCTGAAAATCGCTTTAGCAATGCGCGCAAGAAAGACAGCACCGGGATCTGTTTTATCGGCGAGAGAAATTTCAGGGAATTCCTGCAGACATACCTGCCTGCGCAACCGGGCGAAATACGCACAGCAGATAATCGATTGATCGGTACGCACCAGGGACTGATGTACTATACCCTTGGTCAACGCCAGGGCCTGGGCATTGGCGGGCAAAAACAGGGATCAGAAGAGCCCTGGTATGTGGTCGATAAATACCTTGATAATAATACGCTAATTGTTGCACAGGGACATAATCATCCGCTTTTATTTAAAAACAAACTGATTGCTAAGGATTTGCATTGGATAGACGAAATAATGCCCAATGAACCATTTTTTTGTAGTGCCAAAACCCGATACCGGCAACCAGACCAGGCCTGTGAGGTACTCCCACAGAACAGTGATTGCGTGCAAGTCGTATTCAGCGAAGCACAACGTGCTGTTACACCGGGACAATCGGTTGTATTCTATCAGCAAGATATCTGCCTGGGCGGCGGTATTATCTGTTAAAAAACGACAAGCAACTATCAAAACCTAACCGACAATGGATATGCAACAACAGAATTCAGGCATCATCAAGGTCAACAACCTGGTATGCCACTATGGCGACCGTCAGATCCTCCATGATGTCAATCTGGACGTCAGGGAAGGCGAGATCATGGTGATCATGGGTGGTAGCGGCTCGGGGAAAACAACATTGCTGCGGAGCATATTGGGCCTCAACAGGCCTTCTAGTGGCAGCGTCCGCCTGATGAACAAGGAAATCACATCCCTGTCCACACGTGAACTGTACAAGATCCGCCAGCAATTTGGTGTGTCATTCCAGGGTGGTGCGCTGTTCAGCTCGATGTCGGTCAAGGAGAACATCCAGCTACCCCTGTGTGAACATACTCAATTGGATCAGAAGACCATGGATATCATGTGCCGCCTCAAGCTGGAAGTGGTCAATCTATCCGGATTCGAGGAACTTATGCCAGCTGAACTGTCGGGCGGCATGCTAAAAAGAGTCGCGCTGGCACGTGCAATTATCATGGATCCGAAGCTGCTGTTCTTTGATGAACCCTCGGCCGGCCTCGATCCGGTGGTTTCAGCAGAGCTGGATGAATTGATCATCAGGCTCAAGGATGCAATGAATATGACCATCGTCGTTGTCACCCATGAACTCGATAGCGCGTTCCGTATCGCCGATCGCATCACCGTTCTCGATCATGGTTCGGTACTGATCACCGGCAGCGTAGACGAAGTTAAGAGCTGTGATAACGAACGTGTGCAAAACCTGCTCAACCGTCGTCCTCGCAATGAAAGTATCGACGCCGATGAATACCTTAAACGACTGACAGGAAGCAAGTGATGATTCGCAGACCCATAGAAAAACTCGGTCGGGAGATCATCGATTTCACCCATACCACTGGGATGATGGGCATCTTTCTGTTTCAGTGCCTGTGGCACGTATTCACACCGCCGCACAAATTACATGCGATTATCAAGCAAACCTATTTTATTGGCTCACGCTCCAGCGTGGTGATTATTTTTACCGGTATGTTTACCGGCATGGTTCTGGCCTTGCAAGGCTACCATAACCTGAAAGACTTCGGCTCTACCGACCTGCTTGGTTCCGCGGTCGGGCTTGGGCTGATCCAGGAACTCGGCCCGGTGTTAACGGCATTAATGGTGATAGGCAGGGCCGGTTCGGCAATGTGTGCCGAAATCGGCATTATGCGTCATTCGGAACAGATTGATGCACTGGAATGTATGGGTATAGATCCATACCGTTTCCTGATGGTACCGAAATTCATCGCGGCCTTGCTGTCATTGCCGATCCTGACCTTCCTGTTCGACGTGGTCGGCATACTCGGCGGTTACCTTGTCGGCGTGCAACTGATGGGTATCAGTGAAGGATCATATTTTCAGGGCATGTATGATTCGGTCGACTGGGTCGATGTACAACTGGGTTTCGTCAAATCCATGATCTTTGCAATACTGATAGTCTGGATTGCAACCTTCAAGGGCTATTTTCTTCATGTTCTGAAGTCAGGTGGCCACGGCGCTGAAGGTGTCAGTCGGGTTACGACAGACACCGTGGTACTTTCATCGGTGATCATCCTTGCCAGTGACTTTTTGATTGGCTCAATCATGTTGTAGCATTACCTTTTGATATAACAGTAATTAGCAGAAAACAGAATATTCAGGGAAACGTACTATGAAAAAATCCACGCTTGAGTTGACCGTAGGTGCATTCATGATTATTGGTCTGGTCTGTTTTTCCTACCTGGCCGTTATTGTCGGTGGCGTAGACTGGTTTAATGACGAAAGTTACCGTGTCAAGGCACGCTTCAATTCCATATCGGGTCTCAAACAGGGTGCCGTCGTCGAGATCGCCGGCGTCAAGGTCGGCAAGGTTGAGAATATCGACCTTGATAATGGTGAATATGAAGCCGTGGTGGAACTTTCCCTGCAAAACGGCGTTCAACTACAGGAAGACAGTATTGCTTCGATACGAACCGCCGGAATTATTGGTGATCGTTTTGTCAATATCAAACCGGGGGGTTTAGAAGATTTGATCGAGCCGGGGGGAATGATCGTTGAAACCGAGTCAGCGATCAGTCTGGAAGAACTAATCAGTAAATACATTTTTGAAAGTGAAAACTAATATGAATAAGCGGCGCTACACTCTCGCGAACGCTCTGACCTGGCCGGGCATCATTATGCTGCTGATAATGTTGTCACCCGCAAGCTATGCACAGGAAAAAACCGGGACGGCAACACCGGGTAGTACAAAAGTCGAAATCGTTGAGGAAGATTTTACCGAAGATGAGGATATCATCGAGGTGTCCGATCCGCTGGAATCATTTAACCGGGCAATGTTCACATTCAATGACAAGGCCTATGTCCATGTCCTCAAACCAATCGCTGTCGGTTATCGCAATATTGTACCGGAAAAAGGCCGAGTATCGATGAGTAATTTTTTCAGTAATCTACTCGCCCCGGTCAGGATCGTCAATGCCACGCTGCAACTGAAAGGAGAAGATGCCAGCAATGAATTCGTGCGTTTTATGGTTAATACGACATTAGGGCTTGCCGGGCTGTTCGATGTTGCCAAAAGCGATTTCAAAATCAGCATCAAACGAGAGGATTTTGGCCAGACCCTGGGACATTATGGTGTCGACAATGGCCCTTACCTGGTGATTCCATTCCTCGGACCATCGACGCTGCGTGACGGTGTTGGACTGCTGGTGGACGGGTTTGCCCTGGATCCGCTGGGCTATATATTCGAAGACGAGACGGGACAGTATGTGGCCGCCAAACTGGTCGATATCGAGACCGATTTATCGCTCGACAAGGATACCTATGAGGCAATCAAGGAAGATTCCCTGGATCCCTATGTATTTTTGCGCAATGCCTACATACAATTCAGGGCTGGGGCCGTTGCAAAATAGAATTACCAACATATAAGGCACTATACTATAATTAATTTTATATTTACGAATGAATATACTTTGCCGTACAGACAATCAGTCGAGGCATGAAATAATAAGGAAAGGCATACGTGAAAATACTAAGACTTAACACAATCATCCTGGCCCTGTGTCTCGGATTCCTCACTCAGGCCAGCCATGCCGAGAATTCGCCTACGTCCCAGGTCAAGACCACCGTAGATAGCATACTCGATGCGCTGCGCGACCAATCCCTGACTCAGGAAAACCGCCGCGACAAGATTCGCGAACTGGTGCATCAGCGTTTCTATTTCCGTGCCATGTCACAAAGCGCACTGTCACGTAACTGGCGCAAGGCAACACCGCAGCAGCAGAGCAGATTTGTCGAACTGTTTTCCAAGCTCCTGGAAAATACCTATCTCGGTCGAATCGAGGCCTATACCGATGAGCGTGTTGAATATTTACGTGAAAAAAAGAAAAATCCCAAACGAGCTGTTGTGTATACCCAGATCGTCACCAAGTCGGCTGATATCCCGATCAACTATAAACTGGCCCGAAAAGACGATAAATGGCTGGTCTACGATGTCATTATCGAGGAAGTCAGCCTGATCAGTAATTATCGATCCAGTTATGCCGAGATCATCAAGAAAGAAGGTATGGATGGACTACTGACCAAAATGGAACAAAAGGTAAACAGCAAGGACGAGAAAGATAAAACCGCGGATGCATAGGCATTTGCCTGGTTTCGCCTCATATGACTTTGATTTGACTTGTCACTGCAGCGTATACCAAAGCCATAAATGTTCCCAGGTCTGCCCATATAACATCATTGTTGTTTGTGTTTCATGAAACATTCGCTTAATGACCGTGTCCTGACCCTGGCAGGTGTATTTCAGGCTACTGCACTGGTAAGGCGTTGTGCCAACCAGGCCAAGAACATCGATCGGGATGTGGAAACCTGCATCAACAGCCTGTTTATTACAAACCCGGATACGGTCGAAGATATCTATGCAGGCGCAATCCATTTACGCTATGGCCTGGACACACTGATCGCCCAACTGGGCAATAATGCCAGTCTACGTGATGCGGAAATCAGCCGCTATGTCATCACCCTGCTGTACCTGGAAAAGAAATTATCGAACAACCGCTCCATGCTCGACATGATGGCGGATGGCATCAACAGCGCTAAGGAACAGGCAGATTTTTTTACACCTGCACATGAAAATGTCATCGCCGCCCTGGCCGATTTATACCAACGTACGATCAGCTCGTTGCGCCCGAGAATCATCGTCAATGGCGACCCGCAACTGCTTCAGGACCCGCACAATGCCCAGTTGATCCGCACTTTGTTACTGGCTGGCATCCGCTCGGCGATAGCCTGGCGCCAATGCGGTGGAACACGCTGGCAACTGCTGTTCAAACGCCGGGCCATACTCGATGAGGCCCAACGCACCCTCGATAATCTCCCTATCATCAATACAATGGTATGATATAATCAACTCATCCGGGTCAAATCCCACCGTAACTTATTGATTAATTGAATGTATCGCTGTATGCCAGCGTCATACACGGGAGTCTTCATGAGTAACAGTTTTAATGCGCGCGCCGAGCTTGCCGTCAATCAACAACAATACGAGATTTACCGCCTCAAGGCCGTCGACAATACCGATCGCCTGCCCTATTCGCTTAAAATCCTGCTCGAAAATCTGCTAAGACATGAAGATGGTATCAATGTCACTGCTGACGACATCAAGGCACTGGCCAATTGGGATCCCCAGGCCGAGCCCAGTGTAGAAATTGCCTTTACCCCCGCGCGTGTATTGATGCAGGATTTTACCGGCGTACCCGCCGTCGTCGACCTGGCCGCGATGCGTGATGCAATGCGCGCCCTCGGTGGCGACGCAGAGAAGATCAACCCATTACAACCGGCTGAACTGGTCATCGATCATTCGGTACAGATCGACAGTTTTGGCAATGCCAATGCGATCCAGTTCAATGCCGACCTGGAATACCAGCGTAACCAGGAACGCTATAGCTTCCTGAAGTGGGGTCAGAAGGCCTTTTCCAATTTCAAGGTCGTACCACCAGATACCGGTATTGTCCACCAGGTAAACCTCGAATACCTGGCCCGCGTCACCTTTGCCAAGGAGAACAACGGTACGCTGCAGGCCTACCCAGATACACTCGTCGGTACCGATTCGCATACGACAATGATCAATGGCCTGGGTGTACTGGGCTGGGGTGTCGGTGGCATCGAGGCTGAGGCCGCGATGCTCGGTCAACCGGTATCGATGCTGATCCCGCAGGTAGTCGGTTTCCGTCTGACGGGTGATCTGCCCGGCGGTGCCACCGCAACCGATCTGGTCCTGACGGTTGTCGAGATTCTGCGCCAGCATGGCGTGGTCGGTAAATTTGTCGAATTCTTCGGTGACGGACTGGATAAGCTGTCACTGGCTGACCGCGCCACGATTGCCAATATGGCCCCGGAGTACGGTGCTACCTGCGGTATCTTCCCGATCGACCAGGAAACACTGAACTACCTGAGCCTGTCGGGTCGCGATGAACAGGATATTGCCCTGGTCGAGGCCTATGCCACAGAACAGGGATTTTTCCGCGATGCACAAACGCCTGAGGCGGATTACAGTAGCGTGATTGAACTGGATATATCCACGGTTGTACCCAGCCTCGCGGGCCCGAAACGCCCGCAGGACAGGATCCCGCTCAATCAGTCAAAACCCATGTTCAGCAAAGATCTGGCCACATTGCAACAGGAACGCGCTATCACTAGCAAAGCTGTCACGACGACTATCAATGGCGAACAGGTCACGCTCGAAGACGGCGCTGTCGTTATTGCTTCGATCACGTCATGCACGAACACATCGAATCCATCGGTCATGATTGGTGCCGGTCTGGTGGCCAAGAAAGCGGCTGCTCTCGGCCTCAAGGTCAAACCCTGGGTCAAGACCTCGCTGGCACCTGGTTCGCGTGTGGTTAGCGAATACCTGAAACAGGCGGATGTCATGCAGGACCTCGAGGCCCTCGGTTTTTTTGTTGTCGGTTATGGTTGCGCGACCTGCATCGGCAATTCCGGACCTCTACCGGAACCGGTCTCTGCGGCCATCAGCGAAGGCGATCTGTCTGCTGTGTCGGTATTGTCAGGCAACCGTAACTTCGAGGGCCGTGTGCATGCCGAGGTCCGCATGAACTACCTGGCCTCGCCGCCGCTGGTCGTCGCCTATGCAATAGCCGGGACGATGAACATCGACCTGCAAAATGACCCACTCGGTGAGGACAATCAGGGCAATGCGGTTTATCTGCGGGATATCTGGCCCGACCATGACGAAATACAGCAGGCCATCCAGAACAGTGTCAAGCGTAGCGAATTCGCCGAGGCCTACGCCGAGGTCTACAAGGGTGAAGATCGCTGGATCAATCTGCAATCACCGGAAGGACAGCTGTTCGACTGGCAGCAGGATTCCACTTATATCAAGAATCCGCCCTACTTCGAAAATATGACCCTGGCCATCAACGCGGTCAAGGATATCAACGGCGCCCGCGCCCTCGCATTGCTTGGTGACTCCGTTACCACAGACCATATTTCTCCAGCCGGTGCGATCAAACCCGATAGCCCTGCCGGGCAGTACCTGCTCGCTCAAGGTGTCAGCCATGCGGACTTCAATTCACTGGGTTCACGGCGCGGCAATCACGAAGTCATGATGCGCGGCACCTTTGCCAATATCCGCCTGCGCAACCAGCTGGCCCCTGGAACCGAGGGCGGTATCACCGTCCATTTACCCGACGGCGAACAAATGAGCATCTATGATGCCTCGGTCAAATACCGGCAGGAACAGGTCCCGTTGATTGTTATTGCCGGAAAGGAATACGGTTCGGGTTCATCACGCGACTGGGCCGCCAAGGGCCCCCGATTGCTCGGCATCCAGGCGGTCATAGCCGAAAGCTATGAGCGTATCCATCGCTCCAACCTGGTCGGTATGGGTATCCTGCCACTCCAGTTCATGGATGGAGACAGTGCCGAATCACTCGGCATTACAGGAAAAGAAGTCTTTGATATTGAAGGGCTTGGCGATGGTTCCTCGAAACAGGTTAATATAAAGGCAATGGCAGATGACGGTACGATAAAGACTTTTAGCGCACGGGTACGTATTGATACCCCGCAGGAAGTTGAATACTACCGCAATGGCGGCATACTGCATTATGTGCTGCGCCAGCTGGCACAGGGCTAGCTGACTAAAGGGTCATAACAGTTGGTAGAGGCCGGGAGCAGATCCCGGCTTATGCGCCATATGCAATCAGGCTTTGTATCATTTGCCTGACTGCGTCCGGCTCAAAAGGTTTGTCACAGATACCCGATACACCGGCCTGCTGTACGGCCGCGAGGCGACTGTCATTCGCTTCACTGGTGACCATCAGAACAGGAATGGATTTCTGGGTACTGCTCTCGCGTATATAGCGTGTCAGTGCCTCTCCGTCCATTTCCGGCATATTGTAATCGGTCACAACCAGATCAAAGTAATTCTCCTCGATCATCGTCACCGCCTGACGTCCGTTCTCCGCCTTGTCGATAGACGCTATACCCAGATTGCCAAGTACACGACTGATATGCTTTCTCGCCAGGGGACTGTCATCGACCACGAGCACCTTCAGTTCATCGAGCGAAATATCGGCGAGAGCATCCTCATCAGGTGCGATCAGGTCAACGGTCGAATACAGGGCCTGCCTGAGGTCTTCAGCAGCAAACGGCTTGGGCAGGATAGCGACGACCCCGGCCTGGCGAATCGGGTCCAGACTGGTCCAGGAGGTTTCACTGGAGATCAGCATATAGGGGACGGCCTCGAGTGCCGGCTCTGCGCGCAATCCCAACACCAGATCTGTACCGGTCATGTCCGGCAGGTACATACTGCTGATCACCAGATCAGGGACCGCCTGCCTGATATTATCCAGTGCAGATTGCCCATCCTGAAAGAATTCGACATTGCTGACGTTCATATCGAGCAGGCGCTCACGGATAATACGTCCCTGCATGGCCGATGGCTCGACGACCATGATCGCGAGATCAGATATAGCTATTTTTTCCATGACACAGTACTTTTATAAACTATTTCACCAGCATTTCGGCCTGCATTGCATATCCTTTAAAAACAGCTTTTATTTCATCGATATAATGCATTCGCGTGATTGCAGACTGCGTTGCATGGATCTACTCATTAAATATAACTTACTTTAATTTACTTCTATATATTATTGTTTTATATATATTTAATATCATTCCTTATTCATGGCCGCGGCGCTGACAGACGCAACACGATTTTTACTGTATGATCGCATTATTTTTTCAAGACGTGACATAGGGAGCGGTAATGGACTTAACTTCACTCAGCGCTATCTCGCCGGTCGATGGGCGTTATGGCAGTAAAACGCAGGATTTGAGACCCATCTTCAGCGAATTTGGACTGATTCGTCATCGTGTCCTGGTTGAGGTACGCTGGTTACAAGCACTGGCCAACCATGCCGAAATTTCCGAAGTACCCGCCTTGAGCCAGCATGCCAATAATATACTGGATGGTATTGTCGATAATTTTCATGAAGAAGATGCGCAACGCGTCAAGAATATCGAGCGCACCACCAACCATGATGTCAAGGCCGTAGAATATTTCCTGAAGGAAAAAATCAGTGGCAATGAGGAACTGCAGGGCGTCAGCGAATTTATCCATTTTGCCTGCACCTCTGAAGACATCAATAACCTGTCACATGCATTGATGCTAAGAGAGGCAAGAACGCAGGCATTATTGCCATTGATAGATGATCTGATCGCAGCTATTCGCTCCATGGCCCATGCCCTGGCCGATCAACCGATGTTGTCGCGAACACATGGACAACCCGCCTCGCCGACGACAATGGGCAAGGAAATGGCCAATGTGGTCCAGCGACTTAAACGTCAGCAAGATCAAATCAGCTCAATTCCGTTGTTGGGGAAAATAAATGGTGCGGTAGGTAATTACAATGCTCACCTGTCTGCCTATCCCGAAGTCGACTGGGCGCAGTTTGCGCAAAATTTTGTCACCGGGCTCGGGCTGGACTGGAATCCATATACGACGCAGATAGAACCGCACGACTATATTGCCGAATTATTTGATGCCCTGTCGCGCTTTAATACTGTGTTGATCGATTTCTGTCGTGATATCTGGGCCTATATCTCCGTCTCCTATTTCAAGCAGAAGACCGTAGCTGGTGAAGTTGGCTCCTCGACCATGCCACACAAGGTCAATCCAATCGACTTCGAAAATGCCGAGGGCAACCTGGGCCTGGCCAATGCCATACTCTGCCATTTGTCGGCCAAATTACCGATCTCGCGTTGGCAACGTGACCTGACCGATTCTACCGTTCTGCGTAATCTCGGTGTCGGTATCGCCCACAGCACGATCGCCTACCAGTCATGTCTGCGCGGCATCAGTAAACTCGAGATCAACAGTACCGCCCTGCATGCAGATCTTGATTCCAACTGGGAAGTCCTGGCCGAACCGATCCAGACCGTCATGCGTCGCTATGGGATTGAAAAACCGTATGAAAAATTAAAGGACTTGAGCCGGGGCAAAAAACTCGACAGCACTGCGATCAAGGATTTTATCGAGACACTGGACATCCCTGATTTTGCCAAATCAGAGTTGATTGAACTGACCCCGGCCACTTATAGCGGAAATGCCGGAGAACAGGCGAAGAAGACCTGAGCTCCATTTGCAATATGTCGAAATTAATAATTGCTCTTCTGGCTGGGTGATTTGTGAAGTAGTAGACAGTTTTATTGGATAAATGACGTAATACTGTATTACATAGTGAGTTAGCCCAATTATCCCGCGATATTCCCCGCAGGGCTAACCCGACTATAACCCTAGCCCGAACTGCTCCCCCGCAATGCAGTTCGGGTATTTTTTTTCCATCTCCGTTATTATTCACTACATGAGACCGACAAACCCTCTCGGCGATCTGCAAGTGGATCAATTCGTGGCCCAATACTGGCAAAAAAAGCCGGTTGTGATCAGACAGGCCATTAAGGATTTCTCCTCCCCGGTGACGGCAGAGGAATTGGCAGGACTTGCCTGCGAAGATGTGGTGGAATCCCGCATTATTCTGGAAAAAGACGGTCGCCACCCATGGGAACTGCGCAGCGGTCCTTTCACCCAACGCGACTTTTCCCGACTGCCTGCTACCCACTGGACCCTATTGATTCAGGATGTCGAAAAACACCTGCCGGAACTGACCTGGATCACCGATGCCTTTCATTTTATTCCTGACTGGCGCCTTGATGATCTGATGATAAGTTATGCACCTGAATACGGTTCGGTTGGCCCGCATAAAGATGCCTATGATGTATTTCTGTTACAAGCACAGGGCAGACGTCACTGGAAAATCAATACCCGCATCGAAGCCGATGCGCAAATACTCGACAACACTGCACTGAACATCCTCAAAGACTTTGAAGTCGAGCAGGAATGGATACTGGAACCGGGAGACATGCTCTACCTGCCGCCCGCTGTCGCCCATTACGGTATCTCGCTGGGTGACTGTATCACCTGTTCCATCGGCTTTCGGGCACCGTCACATCGGCAACTGGCACAAAGTTATCTGCATACACTCATCGAGCACATTCAGTCAGATAAATATTATTCAGACCCTGATATCCAAACACAGCAGAAGGCGCATGAAATCACAGCGCACAGTGTTGCCGAACTCAAACAGATAGTTACCGATTACCTGTCACAGGATTCTCAATGGCTTTATGACTGGGCAGGCACTTTGCTCTCCGAGGGTAAGAAAAGCTTTCAGGCCGAGGGGCCACATGACGTACATGATATGACCGCCTTCATCAACAATTGGCAAACCAGTATGGTCCTGTACAGAAACACCGCGGTGAAATTTTTATATATCATGGGCAATGATTGCGTTAATTTTTACATCGATGGACAACATATCAGCGCTACAACCGGGCTGTCAGATTACGCAGAGTGGTTATGTTCTTCGCTGCAGATAAGCTGGAACGAACTGGACGGACATCCTGACAGGGAGGCCCTGTTAGCGCTAATATATGACTTTTACTGCCACGGGTTCTATTATTACCAATGATAAAAGAGCAGATACAATTCACACTCACATGGGTTTCATGGCAACAGGCTGAGCAGGAGTTACGTACCATCCGTGAACAGGTATTTATCCACGAACAGCATGTGCCCGAGGCACTGGAATGGGATGGCCTGGACGAAAACTGCCAACATATACTTGTACGTGAGCGATCCGGTCAGGCGATCGCGACGGCGCGACTGCAAACGGATGGTCATATTGGGCGCATGGCCGTGTTATCTCATTGGCGCCAATGCGGCATCGGCAGTGCGATGCTGGCTGAGTTATTGCACTATTGCGCTCAACACAAGCTCAAGGCACATCTCGATGCGCAAACCCACGCACTCGACTTTTATCGAAAATCGGGATTTACTGCCATCGATGTGGAATTTCTGGATGCCGGCATACCCCATCGTAAGATGATCATTGTGGAATAAATTATGGATACTGAATGTTACATACTTGGGGAAACGGATCGTCAGGAATCCTTTGATGGCAGGCTAGAAAACCGTCAAATTGCATTTGAACTGATCGGACAGGCCCATCAGCAAATACGTATATTTACACCCGACCTGGAAAAGGCTATCTATGACCAGGCCGATCTGATTCGATCCCTGGAACAACTGGCACTACGCAGTCGACAAACACAGGTCCGGGTGCTGGTCAGGGATTCCGCGCAGGCGGTAAAATCCGGCCATCGCCTGATCGAACTGTGCAGACGCCATACATCCAGCATTCTTCTGCATCAGACACCCGCAGATACCGATGATATTGAGGCTGCCTTTGTTGTCATCGATAACGCGGGTTTTTTATACAAGCACAAAGGCATGTCGTTCAATGGCTACTTCAATGCCAATGACAAGCTGAAGGTACGCGAGTTAAGCAAACACTTTGACGAAGCCTGGGAACGCAGCCGACCAGATCCCGAGATGAGAAGATTGTTCATCTAGCAAGATCCCCATCAATACCAACCTGGAAGTCTTCGGGCATAGTCCGCAGATATACTCTGCCAGCTTGCACTAGTTTATATCTGCAGAGGTATTGCCACTCCTCCTTGATATATCCGAGAACATTTGAATATGATCTGATCTACTCTTTTTGGCCTCATACATGGCAGTATCGGCATGTTTGAGAAGTTCGAGATGACTCAGGCCATCATCCGGGAATAATGCAATGCCGATGCTCGTAGCTGGCATGATTTTATGTTCATCTATACTGATCTGTTTGCTGAACTCGTGCTGGATTTTGCTGGCAACAATCATCGCGTCATCAGCATGCTTGATATCCTCGAGTACAATGACAAACTCGTCACCACCGAGACGGGCCACCATGTCTGCTTCACGCAGGCTGGCTTGCAGAATACCGGCAACCAATTCAAGCAATTTATCCCCGACATTATGACCATAGGAATCATTGACTTTCTTGAAGTTATCCAGATCAAGAAACATAACGGCAAGCCTGTTATTGTTTCTGGTTGCAGCTTTGATAAACTGCTTAAGGCTATCCATTATAAATGACCTGTTGGGCAGGCCGGTCAATGAATCATAATTGGACAGATATTCCAGTTTTCGTTGCAAGCCCTTGCGACGACTGATATCCCTGACATTGGCGATAAATATAATTTCATCATTTACAATGGCCTCATTTACCGCCAGGTCCATATCAAACAGGGTACCGTCCTTATGCCTGGCCTGTACCTCATAAGGCCCGATACCCACAAGTTTGGCATCCCCCGTCCTCAGGTAATGGCTGATATAGCCATCATGATGCCTGGCATAATTGTCCGGCATTAACATGGAAACATTATTACCGATGACTTCTTCACATTTATAGCCAAAAATACCTTCAGCACTCTTACTGTAAGTCTGCACGATACCGCGACGATTGATGCTGATCAGACCATCGAGGCTGTTATCAATAATCGCCTTGTTTCGCTGCATCAGGTCCTGATAATGTTTTTCGGGACTGATATCCTGGACCGAAACCGTTATACCTGTTGAGGCGGGATAGATATGGACTTTTAACCATTTATTGTTCTGCGAGGTGAAACCACTCACGCAACTCGCTTTCTGTTCATTCATTGCCACATTTAGTGGCTTGTAGAAAGCACTGGCAAGATCAGGCAGTATATCCGACAACAACTTGCCCCGGTCCTTGCTACGCGTCAGGTCAAATAATTGTTCTGCCTCCGGATTGATATATTCAACGATCCAGTTTGCGCTTATCGCCAGATAGGCATTGGTCGAATTTTCCAGTATTTCCTTGTTAACTGAATTGGTTATTTTTATAAAACGGACAGAGGCTTCAGCCACGAAGCCAATAAACAGTAGCAATACGGTGATGATAATCCGCATCCATAATTCATTGGCATCGTGTGGAAAAAAAGCCTCGAATACGGCATGCCCATGATCTGCTTCGTCAAAGACGAAAATATGCAACAGGCCTTCTATGAGCCAGAATATAAAGACCAGAACAATACTGCTATGAAACAGGTTCCTGTTGCTAATAAACTGTGGGAATTTAAAAGATCTCGCAGTTGAGATATCCATCGGTATGCCATCACTAAATCTATAACTTCATGCTGTATTTAATCGACAGAAACAGAATTTTATTTAGTAAAACATGCAATTATTAAAGGTCCGACCACCAATGCTGCGTAAAAACAAGCGGTTCATGTCAGATCTGACGGATTATTCCATTTTATAATCATGGTTTAGTGCGTAGTAACAAACCTGCTGTTTACTAACTACAGAAAAATAGCAAATGTTGCGTGTTATCAGTGGCGTAACCCTGATGGATATAACCAGGAAAATACGTACTATCCACTGCTACTGTTATAAACCTTCACGTATTCCCAATCATGTCCTGTTCTCGGACAGTCTGGCCATATCCATGACCCGACTGATGAATCTACATAAAATGGCATAAACACAGCCTTTATGGGAAAATGTACGTTTTTAATCAAGCCATCTGACAAGTCGTGCAAAACGTTTCACCATTAAACCCGGTATTACCCAGCCGTAGCAGCCCTCTCATCCATTGGGGTAAACTTTCTGGCAACAGCCCGGGATTGCTACTGTCCTCATGCACGCAGGCATTCGACGGGTTTCTACTGGTCGTTACCAGTGATATGCAACAGGCCCATCGACTTGAACATGAACTCAAGTTCTTTCTGTCAGGCCGCCCCGGTATTTCGATACTATCGTTTCCGGACTGGGAAACCTTGCCGTATGATCCTTTTTCTCCGCATGAGGACATCATTTCCAGACGCCTGCAAACGCTAAGCCAGCTACCGCAGTTTGAACGCGGCATCCTTATCGTTCCGGTGGCCACACTAATGCAGCGGCTGGCCCCGCTCGAATATGTACAGGCATCTACGCTAATCCTGGAAAAGGGTGATACGCTGTCAACGGACAAGATCCGCAAACAGCTTGACAATGCCGGTTACCGCCACGTTTCACAGGTCATGGAACATGGCGAATATACAGTCCGCGGCTCGATACTGGACTTGTTCCCGATGGGTTGCGATCAGCCATACCGTATCGATCTGTTTGATGAAGAGATCGAGTCAATCCGCAGTTTCGATCCTGATACCCAGCGAACCATCAATACTATCGATGGTATTCGCCTGCTACCGGCACATGAATTTCCGCTGCATGACGAGGCCATTAGCCTGTTTCGCCAGAATTTTCGCAAACGTTTCGAGGGCGATCCACAACAAAGCAACATTTACCGCGAAGTCAGTAATGGCAATGCCACTGGTGGGTTGGAATACTATTTGCCCCTGTTCTTCCCGCAAACTCGCTCGTTAACTGACTACCTGCCCGACAATACCATCGTTATCAGTCTCGAAGGCGCAGACACGGCTACACAACAATTCTGGGAGCAGATTAACCAGCGCTACGAATCACTTTGTCATGATGTCGAGCGTCCCATCCTGAAACCGGAAGAAATCTACATCTCTCCGACCGCACTGATTGATGCACTAACACGATTGCCGCGTGCAAACCTGCAATTGTTTGAATATACCGATACTGTCGAACAGAAATACCCGGTCATCAATTATCAGACCTCTGCACCACCCCCGTTGTTTATCCAGAACAATGCACTGGAGCCGCATGCAGCTCTACTGAAGTTCCTGGATCGATTTCCGGGTCGTGTGCTTGTGGCGGCAGAAACAACCGGTCGACGTGAAGTCATCCTGGAAATCCTGCGTAAATTATCATTATTTCCTGTCGTCCTCGAGCATTGGCAGGATTTCTATGAAGCGGACGTCGAACTCGCGATTACTGTTGCGCCATTAGAGGAAGGACTGGTGTTGCAGGAACCCGCGCTGGCTATCATTGCGGAATCGCAATTATTTGGCAGTCGTGCAGTACAGAAGCGACGCAGGAAAAAAAGCCGGACTGATGCGGAAAATATCATCCGCAATCTGACCGACCTGCACCAGGGTGATCCTGTTGTACATGAAGAGCACGGCATAGGCCGATACCTCGGCTTACAGAAATTGAATGTTGGAAATATCGAGACAGAGTTCCTGACCCTCGAATACGCCAATAACGCCAAACTCTATGTACCGGTCGCATCCCTGCACCTGATCAGCCGCTATTCGGGCGCATCACCTGAGAATGCGCCGTTGCACCGGCTCGGTAGTGATCATTGGCAAAAAGCCAAGCGCCGTGCCGCCGAACGTGCCCGTGATGTCGCCGCCGAACTGCTCGATGTCTATGCACGCAGGGCCGCACGCAAAGGACATAGTTATAGCATCGATCAGGAGGAATATACCCGTTTTGCTGCGGCCTTCCCTTTTGAGGAGACACCTGACCAACTGGCAGCAATCGATGCAGTCAGCACCGATATGCAGGCCGAGCAGCCGATGGACAGGGTCGTTTGTGGCGATGTAGGTTTCGGCAAGACCGAGGTGGCCATGCGCGCGACATTCATTACCGCACAGGCAAACCGCCAGGTAGCGATACTGGTGCCAACGACGTTACTGGCGCAACAACACTACCATAATTTCCTCGACCGTTTCGCAGATTGGCCGTTCAATATCGAAGTGCTGTCGCGATTCCGCAGTGGCAAGGACCAGGACAACATTATCAAGCAAGTCGAAAATGGCAAGATTGACATTATTATCGGCACCCACAAACTGCTGCAGAAGGATATCCGCTTCCACGATCTCGGCTTACTGATCATCGATGAAGAACATCGCTTTGGTGTACGCCAGAAGGAGCGCCTGAAGTCGCTGCGCTCCGAGGTCGATATACTGACCCTGACCGCGACACCTATCCCGCGCACGCTTAATATGTCATTATCCGGCCTTCGCGACCTGTCCATTATCGCAACCGCACCGACCGAACGCGTGGCGATTAAAACGTTTGTGTCCGAGTGGATCGACAACCTGCTCCTGGAAGCCTTTTTACGCGAGATCAAACGTGGCGGCCAGGTCTATTTTCTGCACAATGAAGTCTCCACGATCGACAGGGTTGCAAAACAAATACAGGATCTGGTGCCGAATGCCAAGCTCGCCATAGCCCATGGGCAGATGCGTGAACGTGAACTCGAGCAGGTAATGCTGGATTTCTATCATCAGAAATATAATATTCTGGTGTGCACGACGATTATCGAGAGCGGCATCGATATCCCATCGGCCAACACCATTATTATCAACCGCGCCGATAAACTGGGCCTGGCACAGTTACATCAACTGCGTGGACGCGTCGGCAGATCACATCACCGCGCCTACGCCTATTTATTGATTCCGGGACGCAAGAGTATCACAGCGGATGCGCTCAAACGGCTCGAGGCCATTGAATCACTGGAAAACCTGGGCGCCGGCTTCATGTTGGCAACCCATGACCTCGAGATCAGGGGGGCCGGAGAACTCCTCGGTGAAGGGCAAAGCGGACAGATTCAGGAGGTCGGTTTTACCCTGTACACCGAACTACTGGAACGCGCAGTCGATGCGCTGAAATCAGGGCAGGATCCCGATCTAGAAAAACCGCTCGATCACGGACCCGAGATCGACCTGCAGATACCGGCATTGATACCAGAGGACTACCTGCCCGACATTCACAGTCGCCTTGTATTGTACAAACGCATCGCCAGTGCCGCCAACAATGAGCAATTAAAGGATATCCAGGTAGAGATGATTGATCGATTTGGGCTGCTGCCGCCGTCAGTCAAAAACCTGATCAGTATAACCGAACTAAAGATTCGTGCCGCGATGATGGGCATCAGCAAGATTGACGCCGGTGACAAGGGCGGACGCCTGCTGTTTACAGAAGAGCCCGATATCAATCCGCTCAATATCATCAAACTCATTCAGGAAAAACCCGACATTTACAAGCTAGATGGCAAAAATAAGCTTCGCTTTTATATGTCATTAGAGGATAATGACAAACGGTTCCGCGCAGTAGTGGAATTACTTGAGCTGCTACAGGCAGCATAATGATGTTCACAGCTATAATACAGTAATCGATATGACTGGCTACAACGTACTAATTATTACCTTTCTCTGTCTATTGACATCAATTAGCCACGCTGCTCAGACACCCCTGTACCGGTTTGAACTGATCATATTCGAATATACAAACAGTCAGTACAGCGACACGGAAACATGGCCTGTAAACCCGGGTGAACCTGACGATGCTGACGTACTCTCCTCCATCACCAGTAGCGCCTACAAGGCCAGTCCGGCAACCAACAGTGGCGGCTTCATTTTCAAATTGCAGCAGCCCAGACAATTGATCTTGAAAAAGGAAGCCAGGGCCATTAAACGCTCATCATCACGTAAATTACTACTGCATACCAGCTGGGTGCAAAGCATGCACTCCGAAAAACAGGCACGACCGCTGGCAATCAAGATTGGCAAGGAATATACAAGTCTGGAATCAGGACCCGATTATTCAGGCCTGTACAGTGACTATTCGACGCCGGCAGCAACGCCCGTCAAGCACAAACAACTCGAGGGAACCATCAGGATTTCCATTAGCAGGTATCTGCACGTATGGACCGACCTGCTCTTCCGACGTCCACGCAGCAGTGCCATCGCAGACAATTCCGGATATATAGATACCCAGGCCTTCCGTTATCGAGATCACAGAAAAATGCGCAGCAAGGAACTTCACTATATCGATAACCCGAGTTTTGGCATACTTATTTATGCCCTGCCCGTCAAACCATCAGGAAAATCTAATTAATCTTCACTACGTCCAGTCGTACTATAAACACGGCAAGGCATGCTCCAGTAAGGCACGGACATTGTCCATACCCGTTTTCAGATTTTTTTCAATCTCATCCATCGTTATGATAGCGCCATCGATACCGGCTGCCCGGTTTGCAACGACTGCACAACAGGCATAACACAGGTCCAGTTCACGCGCTAACGCAGTCTCGGGCATGCCAGTCATGCCAACAACGGCACAATCATCTTTCGCCAGACGGCGGATTTCGGCAGCTGTTTCCAGCCGCGGACCCTGTGTAGCAGCATAGGTGCCATCAGTGACGGGATCGAGCCCGGCAAGTCTCGCTCCATCGATCAAGCGGGTTCGCAGTTCATCACAGTAAGGGTAGGTAAAATCGATATGCCTGACATCCTGATGGCTTTCAAAGAAGGTACTTTGCCTGGACCAGGTATAGTCAATGATCTGGTCAGGGAAGGCAATACGGCCCGGATACATATCTTCACGTATACCGCCAACGGCGGCAACGGCAATGACCTTTTTAACACCACTTTCGTGCAGTGCCCACAGGTTTGCACGGTAATTGACCTGGTGTGGTGGAATGGTATGACCACTGCCATGACGGGCCAGGAAGACGACGCTACAACCACAGATCTGACCAAATACCAGCGGAGAGGAAGGCTGACCATAGGGCGTATTGACCATTTCTCGATGGGTGATTGTCAGGCCCTTCAATGAATTCAGGCCGGTGCCACCAATAATCGCTATATCTGCCAAGAGCTTATCTCGCCTCCCTGATCATGCCTTATTCATCGACTGCGTATATACCGGCAGCATTGCGCAGATACCCTTTGTAATCCATACCATATCCATACACATATACGTCTTCAATCTGCAGACCAACAAAATCGGCATGTGCACAGCCATGCTTGCGCTCGTGTATTTTCTCCACCAGCACACAACTATAGACCTTCTCTGCACCGTGCTCATGACAATAATCGAGTATACTTTTCAGCGTAATACCTTCATCAAGAATATCGTCAATGACCAGAACCGTCCTTCCAGTCAGGGCATGTTGCGGTTTTACCGTCCAGTCGAGCTCTCCACCACTGGTGTTTCCGCGGTAGCGTGTGGCATGCAGATAATCAACATGTAACGGGAAATGTAGTCGCGTCAGTAAATGACCCGCAGGAATCAGGCCACCGTTCATGACCGCAATAATCAACGGATTGGTATCGGCGAGGGTCGCGGTGATTGCAGCAGCCATACGCTCCAGCGCCTGTTGTACCTGGACGTCGTCGTACAGGCATCTGGCCCTGCTATGCACTTCATTGGCTTGTAATGCAGTAATAGCCATTAATATGTAAAGGTTACCGTTCCATCGGACATGGCTTCACTGATCACATAGGCAGAGCCAATGGTTTCCGAGATCTCCGGAATCAGGTTATCACCCCAGATGTCCAATGATGGCGTGCATACCTTGAAAACCGCGCCAGCTGCATGCGCCTCCTTCATATAATCATATACAGAACGCTTACTTCCCTCATGCAAATATATTTTTTCTGCAACACCGGTCTTGGCCAGTTCACCGGCACGTCCAGTCAGTATGACCTCCACTTCGTAGTCCATCGATGCTGCAACTGTCGCCTGAAAAAAGGGGGCTCCCAGCTCACTCGGATTTGCAGGATCAGTGTTTACCATTACTATAACAAGCTTATCGGCCATCATTACACCTCACTCTTATAGACTACTCATTTTCCATGGCTATCCGTATATTATCCGGAACATGTACCGTAGAGGTTGGAAAGGCACATTCGGCGCCTTCATCTTCTATAATATCAATAATCTTCAACAATACGTCCTGTTTGACTTCGTGATACTTTACCCAGTTTGTGGTGCGTGTGAAAGTATATACAAAAAAATCCAGTGATGACGAAGCGAACTTATTGAAATTCACAATCATTGTCTGCCCCTGATCGATTTCCTCATGCGCTTCCAACATGGATTTCACTCTGGAAATGATCGCGGACACCCTGGATACATCATCATAACGAATACCTATGGTTTCGTATATCCTCCGATGTGTCATTCTGGATGGATTTTCCACAGCGATACTGGTGAAAGTGGAATTAGGTATATACAATGGTCGTTTGTCAAAAGTGCGTATACGAGTCAAACGCCAGCCAATTGCTTCCACTGTACCTTCGATTTCGCGATCCGGGGAACGTACCCAGTCACCAACAGCAAATGGTCGATCCATATATATCATCAGACCACCGAAAAAATTAGCCAGCAGATCCTTGGCTGCAAAACCGATGGCGATACCGCCTATACCACCAAAGGCAAGCACACCGGAAATACTGTAACCCATGGTTTGTAATGCAACCAGTGATGCCGTAATCAGTATCGAGATGCGCACCAGTTTGGCAATAGCATCGACCGTAGTAAGATCAACTTCCTTGCCAGCCTGAGTGGCGTATTCAATAATATTTTCCTCGACACGCCTGGCAAAACGTATCAGAAACCAGGTGATCACGACGATTACACCCACATCTCTGATAGGCTCGATCGCTTCAAAGATTACCGCCTCGGTCTGCGCCTGCACAATCTCCGCAGCAAAGGATATTCCTAAAATCCATATTAATGCAGACAAGGGTCTGCTGAGCGCATCAACCAGTGAGTCGTCCCATGGATTACGGGTTGTCTCCAGCTTTCGCTGCAATCTTTTCAAGATGCGCTTGACGACATAATTAAGCAACAGCGCTGCAAATACAACCACAAAAACCTGGACAATCCAGTCCCCACCGGCTTGCACCCAATTGATAAAACTGTTCCAGTATTTCTGTATATCCATGTTCGATATCTCGATCTATAAAGTGTTATTAAATAAAGCGGAGTTAGATTGAAATGCTATTCAATGTCCATATCCAGCAATGGTTCAAGGTCATAGCGGGCAATCAATTCTACAGCCGCCTTCCAGTCTTCGTCCAGATGGAGTTGCTCCCAGGTTCTGTCATGCTTACCGTGCATGCGCACAAGACGTAAATGGCTGACAGGATTATCCAGTTCGGCAAGATTGTCCAAGACTTCATCCCTGCCCTGGGTATTATTACATACCAGCACCATATCACAGCCCGCTTGCATGGCCTGGCGCGCGCGCTCGGCGTAGCCTCCGATACTGTGTGCGGCTACCATACTCAGGTCGTCACTGAATACCGCCCCCTGGAAACCCAACTGCTGACGCAGAATCTGCTCGATCCAGACATGGGAAAAACTGGCCGGTCTGTCATCTACCTGCGGATAAATCACATGGGCCATCATCATTGCGGCCATGTCATAATGAATCATCCTTTCAAAGGCCAGCATGTCTTCATTGGCCAGATCGACATAACGCCTGTCATCCATCGGCAGATCCGTATGTGAATCGGCATGCACTGCGCCATGGCCGGGAAAATGTTTTCCGGTTGCTGACATGCCGGCTTTACGCATACCGGTCATATAGGCATGCGCAAGTTCGGCAACAACCTCGGCCGAGCGATGAAAGGCACGGTCACCGATCACGGTACTGACACCGTAATCAAGATCCAATACGGGTGCAAAACTGATATCCACGCCGAGCGCCAGTAATTCAGCCGCCATCAACCAGCCGGTGACTTCAGAACAACGGCGTGCATATCCAGGATTTTCCTGATATAGCTGGCCCAGACGGGACACCGCAGGTAAGCGTGTAAATTCATCACGAAAGCGCTGCACCCTGCCCCCTTCCTGATCCACTGCCACAAGCAGGCGCGGGAAACGAATCTGGTGGATGTCCCGAGTCAATGCCTGTAACTGCTCGACTGACTGATAATTTCTACTGAACAGGATAACGCCCCCGACCATCGGATGCGACAGCATCTCGCGTTCCTCCTCATTCAGGCAAGGACCTTGCAAATCGACCATTACGGATCCCAATGACATGACTTAGGTTTCTCCTTCTTTGATATTCGCCTTCACATCAAGCTGGTCACGGAGACGATCACCGGCGAGATTAACGGCCAGCACCACTACCATCAGCGCCACGCCCGGTGCCAGAACCAGATGAGGTGCAACCAGCATATATCGGGTACCGTCACGAATCATACTGCCCCAGGATGCGTCCGGAGCCTGCACCCCAAGACCCAGAAATGACAGGCCTGCCTCGGCAATGACCACTGAGGCCACTCCGAATGTAGCCTCAACCAGGATAGGCGCACTGATTAACGGGATCAAATGCACAAAGATAATCTTGCGCTGACGACTGCCGAGGACCAGGGCTGCCTGTACATGATCGCGATGCTTGACTGACAGGGTTTGTGCGCGTGCCAGACGCGCAAAACCTACCCAACCAACAACTGACAGGGCAATGACCACATTATCGATACCGGGCCCCATGATGCCCGCCAGCGCTATTGCCAGCAGGATACCGGGGAAGGCGAGAAATATATCAATGACACGCACTACTACCTGGTCGAACAGTCCACCCAGATAGGCACTCAATGTGCCGATGACGGTCCCGGTGATCACTGAAATACAGATCACCGTCAGTGCCACAATGCATGAAGTATAGGAACCGGACAACAAACGATCAAATACCGGACGACCCAGATCATCATTCCCGAACCAGTGCTCCAGCGTCGGGCCCTGCAGGATTGCTTCGAGTTCTACCTGACTGATATTCAAAGGCAGCAACTGACTGACAAACGATCCGAGAATCCAGATTATGATAATCCACACAGACAGACCATAGCGACTCATATGCGACCACCAATGCGGATACGTGGATCAATCCATGCATAGACCATGTCTGTGAGCATATTGACGACAACATAAGTCAGACTTATCACTAGCACACAGGCCTGAACGACAGGGTAATCACGTTTCATAATCGAATCTATCGTCAATTTACCAATCCCTGGCCACGAAAATACCGTCTCGGTAATCACCGCGCCCCCCAGTAATACGCCTAGCTGCAGACCCAGCAATGTAATAATCGGCAACATCGCATTGGGCAAGGCATGGTGAATAACGACCTGCAAATGGGAATCACCCTTGGCCCTGGCAGTACGAATATAGTCCTCATGTAATACCTCCAGCAGGGTACTGCGGATCATACGTGACAATACGGCTGCAAGCGCGGTTCCCAGCGTAATGGCCGGTAATATTATAGATGCCAGGCCGTCACGGCCACTGACAGGCAGCCAGCCAAGATAAATCGAGAAAATCAGGATCAGCAGCGGACCGAGGAGGAAATTTGGGATGGACACACCCAGCATCGATGCGCCCATGGCCGTTCTGTCCCAGGTTTTACCCTTGTTGAGTGCGGCAACAATTCCCAATGGAAATGCAATAACACAGGCTAGCAACAGGGAAATGACAGCCAGTTCCACCGTTGCCGGTATTCTTTGTGCAAGCAGCTCGGATACCGGTATACGACTGTGCAGGGAGTTGCCCAGATCACCCTGCAGCAGGTTGCTGAAGTAAGACAATAACTGTACGCTGACAGGCTGATTAAGACCCAGTGCTTGCCGCAGAGCATCACGATCAGCCATTTGCGCATTCTCGCCGAGCATCATATCGACCGGGTCACCGGGCACCAGATGTATCAACAGAAATACCAGGCACACAACACCGATAACAACGGTCACTGTACTGAGCAGGCGCGACAGCAGGAATCTCAACATATTATTGATTCTATTCGATTAAAACGGTGTTGATAATACATCATTGTGCTTCGGCGAGCCTGGTCGAAGCTGCCTTAACAACGCTGCCAAGCCCGTCATAATTACCATCCTTGACCAATTGATAGCCGGAAATATTATCATTGCTGGCGATAAAATGCTCCTCATACCACAATGGAACATAGGGCAGATCCTGCAATAACAATTGCTGTATCTGCCTGTATAGGGTCGTGCGATGATCGATATCCACAGAAGCCTCCACCGCGTCGATGAGTCGATCAACCTGTGGATTACTGTAACGCCCGCGGTTCGCACCCTTGGGTGGAATCGACTGACTATGGAAGACATAGCGAAATATGTCTGGGTTCTTGATACCGACCCAGCTCAGGGAATACATCTGGAAGCGCCCGGACTTGATATCGCCGTAAAATGTGGCCCAGTCAAAACTGCGCAGCTTGACCTTAATGCCGACCCTGGCCAGTTGCTGCTGAAGAATCGTTGCGATACGGATACGAAAGGGATCGCTAGAGGTTTTATATTCCAATTGTAACGGATGTCCATGATGAAAACCGGCCTGCAGTAATAATTCGCGCGCACGCGAGGGTTGATATGTATATCCCGGCACTGACTTGAGTCCGGCCCAGTGCTCAGGAGTCAGTATTGAATTTGCTACCACCGTTCTGCCGCCCAGCAGATTCCGAATTATTGATTTTCTGTCCACGGCATAGGCTATAGCCTGGCGCACCCTGATATCCATTAATGCCGGATCATTCTGGTTGAAGCCCAGATAACTGAAGTTATTTCCGTCAAGATGTTCGACACTAACTGCATCCTTTTTCTCCAGATAATGCACCAGTTCCCTGGGCAGATCATTCTGGAGCATATCGATCTCGCCACGCAGCAATTTCAATACGCGTACCGTAGCATCCTGAACATGAATAAACTCGACCCGTTGCCCATCCTCGCGCCTTTGTATTATAAGCCTGTCCTGGCTGGGCCATTCAACAAATCTGAACGGGCCACTACCCATAGACCGTGTAGTCAATATCTCGCCCTGCTCTACTATGTTTGTCGGTACGATACCTATGACAAGATTGGCGGGGAATAGCGGATCCGCCTTGTGTAGATGAAAATCAATATTATCATCATCGATTGCATCGATTCTGGCTATATTGAGCAAGGAACCCCGATGCGGTGAGGCATTGGCCGGATCGAGGATAAATTCATAGGTCGCCTTGACATCGACACTGGTCAACTGCTCTCCACTCTCAAAACGACGTCCATGATCGCGCAGCTGGAATCGATAAACAGTCGCGGAGAGTAATTGCCAGTCGGCCAGGGAAGGTATCGGCTGGAAGTGTTCATCAAAATCAACCAGACGTTGGTATAACAGACGATTAATACGGGACGACGTCGCATCTGTTGCAAACCGGGGATCGAGACTGATCGGAGCACTGGCCAGGCCAAAACGCACCGCACTGCTCTGTGGCGAACTGCAGGCCGTGATGACGAATATACTCAGTATAAGTATATTCGCTGCCAACAGCCTGAAGCACTCCGTATGTGGATGCATTACCAGTCCTTATATGGGTGTTTTACAAGTGAGACATTATAATAACGAACGTCATCCGTCACATCTTCACCAACCCAATCCGGCAATACTATTTGCTCATCGACGCTATCCAGTTCTATTTCTGCGACCTCAAGACCAACATTATCGCCAGCAAAAATATCCACCTCCCACAACTTGTTCTGATGCATCACATGATAGCGGGTTTTTTCAATCAACGGCTTGATACATAATTTCTGCAACATGTCCCTGGCTTCTTCCAGCGGCACGGGGTACTCATATTCAAGTCGGTGTATGCCGGGGTTTGCACTCTTGATATTGATATTGGCCTTGTCACCCTCAATACGCACACGCACCGATGCAGGCCCGGACTGGCTCAGATACCCCTGGCAAAATTTTGTACCCTGATTGGCGCTGGCGCGCCAGTGATCATTGCGCAACAGGAATTTACGCTCTATCTCTATACCCATGACTTAATCATTATCCATATATTTCAATTTGTTATAAGATCTTTATCAATACACCTCGAATATAATGGTACCCTAAACCCTGTCTTTTGACACCTGACACGCACGCTAATGAGGTATATATCATGGCATTGTTTAGCGTAAAGAATGATTTGTACCCGCTATATAAACATCCATATACCATGTACTATTTAGCGTTGTATCCTTAACTTTTTCAGGTACTCAACCGATATACACGTAAACATGGCGTATATTAAATAGCATACCTATGTAGTAACCGTAATCATTCAGGTGACGTGAGCTAAGAGTGGCCGGGAACGGGATTAAGCGCTGTTGTTAGATAAAATTTTTACCGGCACATTTAAATCCTGGTCCTGGTAACGTAAAATATAGCTGGTACATACTATTTAATCGTTGTACGTTATTTTATATCTTCACCGACGAAACATTATTAAACAGACACAGATGCACTTAAATAAAATATCGACATACTTCTGTTTGACCGGCATTGTTTTGCTGCTTGGCGCATGCAGCACTCCATCAGACCGGACATTCAAGCAAGAGGCAGAAAAAATTGCAAACCAGCTGCTGGATACAATGGCAGCAGAAAACTATACAGACGCTGTAAAACTTTATGACCAGCGCTTTTTTGAGCGTATCACGCCTGCGGAATGGCAGACCATCCTGAAGAGGTTAAATGAAAAGTTCGGCAGCTACCATTCTCGCAAACAAACGGCTTCGAATGTCAAACATGGCTTCAGCACCATCAGCAAAGCGACGACGGTACTCGTATATCATGTCCAGTATCAGAGTAATTATACCGTGCAGAAGTTTACTTTTATGTCCGATGAGAAGGCACAAAATATGACCCTGGTGGGTCACTATATTGATTTTCCGGAACAGTAAAAATATAAAACGCAATACTACTTTCTGACAAACAGCGCCATTGATTCTACATGCGCAGTATGCGGAAACATATCCATCACTCCTGCCGAATCCAGTACATAACCGAAACGATTGACGAGTTCACCGGCATCACGTGCCAATGTAGCCGGGTTGCAGGATACATAGACAATACACTCGGGCGTCATTTCTGCAACGGTCTGCATGACTTCTAGTGCACCGGGACGGGCCGGGTCGATCAGAATCTTGTTGTAACGCCGTTGCCCCCAGTGCACATCGGCCAGATCATGGGTCAGGTCCTGCACATGGAACTCGGCATTATCAATACCGTTCAGTCGTGCATTTTCCGTGGCCCGGTTGATCAATCCGGCGTCGCCTTCAATACCAACAACATATGCGGCACGGGTCGCCATCGGTAAGGAAAAATTACCCAGACCGCAAAACAGATCCAGGACCTGATCATTCTTGTTGAGTGCAAGCAGGTCGAGCGCCTGACGGATCATCTGTTGATTTATTGCGGTATTGATCTGGGTAAAGTCTGTCGGTAGAAATTGCAGTGACAAGTCAAAATCCGGCAAACGATAACGCAGTACCGATGTGTCCGGGAATAACAAATGCACACTATCGGGACCAGCAGGCTGTAGATAGATATGAAATTGATGTTCACGGGCCAGTTCAATAAGCTTGTATCTGTCATCATCCTCCAGTTCGACAAGGTTGCGAAATACCAGTGCCACCACATCCTCGGTAATGGCAACTTCAATCTGGGCGATCTTGTTGTAGGCCTTCAGGCTCTGGATACATACCGCAATACTATCAATCTTGTGCCCTACCCTGGGATCGAGCACTTCACAGCGATCCATGTCTGCCAGAAAAGGGCTGTGTTTTTCACGAAAACCGACCAATACACGTTGTTTCTTGTTAACGAACCTGACACCCAGCCTGGCCTTGCTGCGATATCCCCAGAATTCCGCCACCAGCGGTTTTAAAATATGTTCAGGTTCAACCTGTCCTGTCCTGGCCAGCAAATTAAGCAGAATTTCCTGTTTAGAATGAATCTGTTTTTCGGGTGACATATGCTGCATGCTACAACCGCCGCAGATCGCGTGAAAGCTGCAACGAGGTTCGATGCGGTCAACAGATGGTTCCAGCACCTCTTCGACCTTGCCCTCATCGAAGTTGCGATGGGTGGCGACATACCTGAAGCTGATTTTTTCACCCGCCAGGGCGCCATCGACAAATACCACCTTGTCATCGATATGGGTAATTCCCCGGCCATCATGAGAGAGTGATTCAATCCTGCTGACAATGGGATCGGCATTAAGCTTTGCGGATTTTCGACGCCTGCGGGCCATACTCAAACCATAATATTTTTACTGCAACAACGACAAACATGGCAAGTGATCCAGTCCGCAGCTTGCATATTCAACAAATAATACCGATACAGAAAAATCAGAAGCATTGGCAGGAACTGCTGATAACATGGGTAATGAAATCAGCCATACAAAACAGGACCTGCTCACATTCAATCCGGAAATACACCTGTAGACAGGTAACGATCACCACGATCACATATTATACTGACAATTACTGCATTTTCGAGTTCATGTGATAATTTCAATGCCGCTGCAACTGCACCACCCGATGAGATACCCGCGAATATACCCTCACGTGCAGCCAGCTCACGCGTGGTTTGCTCGGCCTCTAGCTGACTGACATCGATGGTCCGGTCCACGCGTGCCTCATCATAGATACGCGGTAAGTATTCCTGCGGCCAGCGGCGAATACCAGGTATTGAGGAACCCTCACTGGGCTGTACGCCAACGATCTGAATCGCGCTATTCTGCTCCTTCAAATAACGTGAATTGCCCATTATCGTGCCGGTAGTTCCCATCGCACTGACAAAATGGGTAATCTTGCCATGTGTATCGCGCCAGATCTCGGGGCCGGTGCCCTGGTAATGTGCCAGCGGGTTATCCTGGTTGGAAAACTGGTCCAGGATCAGGCCTATACCCTGCGCTTGCATCTCGCGCGCCTTATCAATGGCGGCCTCCATACTGCCTTCACGCGGGGTCAGAATAATCTCTGCGCCAAAGGCCTTCATCATCGCCCTGCGTTCTACACTCATATGCTCAGGCATGACCAGTATCATATGATAACCCTTGATCGCCGAGGCCATCGCCAGAGCAATACCGGTGTTCCCGCTGGTAGCCTCAATCAGGGTATCCCCCGGCTTGATTTCCCCACGGGCCTCGGCATGCTGTATCATGCTGAGCGCGGGTCGATCCTTGACAGAGCCTGCCGGGTTATTCCCCTCGAGCTTGACCAGTATCACATTGCTGGTATCTCCGGGCAGGCGTTGTAGTCTTGCCAATGGGGTATTACCGACAAAGTCTTCAATTGTAGGAAAAGTCTGCGCATTCATGGATTATTTCCGAAGATCCGGGCTGAATTGAGCTTGCACCATTAAATTCAAGTAATTATCATTAAGATTCAACATGTTACT
Organism: uncultured Gammaproteobacteria bacterium; assembly: GCA_947258655.1. GTDB lineage: Bacteria > Pseudomonadota > Gammaproteobacteria > JAADHQ01 > JAADHQ01 > JAADHQ01. The sequence continues at coordinate 65,086 of CAMYJD010000001.1, forward strand.
ATATCCAGGCATAGACTGAAACAAGCATTATGATGAATTGGGGTTTTCGCGGAAAAGTTATTCTGGCATCACTTATCCCGGTGTTGCTAATGGCAGGTATTATCTCATTTGCGACCATCAATTACCAACTGGGCCAGCAACAACGTGCATTCCAACTCCAGGCGCAGAGTATCAGCAGGTTGCTGGCCGGTGAACTGGGAAATTCTGAAATGTATAAAAACCCGCAGCTGCTGGAAACTATATTAAATCGTTATCAGAAAGAAGCCTATGTATCCGGCATCATTGTCAGTGATATTAAAGACAGGCGAATCGGTCGCAGTGGCACTATTCCTGCCGCCAGTAGCCCGAATTATTACCATACTTCATCGATAATACAGAAGACCTTAGATAGCAGCGCTCCCAGCAAACATTCAAGACCACATGTAATCCTGGGTACTGTAAAAACCTACTTCTCTAATCAACATCTTGTGGTGGCCAGGAAAAATTTGATAAGACATGCGGCGACCATATCTCTTGTAGCGATTGTTGCCGGTGTACTGATAGCACTCGCCTTCTACAGATCAATAATACAATCTGTCAGTAATCTCAAGCGAGCTATTCATATGATCAGCCAGGGAAGGTTCGATACCAGAATAGCAAGCACCTCCTATGATGAAATCGGTATGCTGGAAAAGGATATCAATGAAATGACAGCGGTATTGCAGGATATACAGGATGACATGCAACAGAGGATCGAGGCAGGTGAAAAACAACTACGGGATTCACTGGCAGAAATAGAAAGCAAAAATGAGGAATTTCTGCAAGCAGGCAAAAAAGCAATGGAAGCCGTGCGTATCAAATCCGACTTCATGGCCAATATGAGCCATGAAATCAGGACTCCGATGAATGGCATCATCGGATTTGCCAACTTGTTGCTGAAAAGTAAACTGACTCATGAACAACTTGAATACACACAGACCATCAAGACATCCGCTACCAATCTGCTGGCGATAATCAATGATATCCTCGATTTCTCCACACTCGAGTCTGGTGAATTAGCCATTGAAAACAGCGACATTAACCTGCATGAAGTAATAGAGGATGTTGTTAATTACATGTCCACATCTGCTCATGACAAGGGGCTCGAACTGCTGCTGATATTTTATGATGATGTGCCGGAATATATTGTTTCAGACGCCGTCAGGATAAGACAAGTTGCTTCACACCTGATCGCCAATGCCATTAAATTCACCAGGCAGGGACAGATTATTGTACGTGTAATGCTGGAAGATGAGAATGATGATCAATGCGAGATCAAAATAAGCGTTCAGGATAATGGCATTGGGCTGAGCCTGAAAAACCAGAAAAAGTTATTTACCGCCTTCAACCAGGCTGACACGACCACGACCAGGGAATTTGGCGGTGCTGGGCTAGGACTTGTTATCTGCAAGGGTATCGCCGAGAGAATGAATGGCAGTATCGGACTACAAAGCAAACTCGCACTCGGCTCAACATTCTGGTTCCAGTTCCCCACTCATAAACAAACCGGCAGGCTGGTGATCCAGACACAGGATGCGCTTACCGGAATGCGATGCTTGCTTTACGACTGCAATGAAATATCCAGAAATATCCTCGCCCATCACTTGCGTAGCTGGAATCTGGAATTAACTGAAACCGATTCTGCGGATGAAGTGGCCCAACTAGTCAATCATGCAAGGAACGAAAGAGAACCTTTTCAGTTCATTATATTGAGCCTCAGCAATCAGGAATTAATCAATAACTCCATATCCTTAATACTGGAAAATATTATCGATGAGCACCATTATGCATTTGTCACATTAATAAACTCTACCGACCAGAAAAGCTATGACGCATGTTTCCGCATGGGTGCCGATGTCTGTCTGCCAAAAAATATCCGCAAGAAAGACTTTTATCAAAGTCTATGCAATCTACTCCCCGATCATTTCAATCTTGCGGTCAGTGTCAATACAGAAATGCGTGAATTATCCACGACACCCTATGATCTCTCAGCATTAAAGATTCTTGTTGTTGATGACAACCGCATTAACCGTAAACTTGTTACTACCCTGCTGCAACAGAGTTTTGCCCAGGTATATGAAGCTACCACAGGAAAAGAGGCAGTTGACCTCGCACACACAAGCTCATACGACCTGATATTCATGGATATCCACATGCCTGTTATGAACGGCATAGACGCCACCATAAAAATACGTTCTTCTGAACATGAGGAACAGCGAACGCCGATCATTGCATTAACGGCAAATGCAGCTCCTGGAGAGCGAGAACGATTACTGAAATCGGGACTGGATGCCTGTCTTATCAAGCCGATACAGGAACAGGACCTGTGGGGAACAATCATAAAATGGGTCGAGCCAACAAAAATAAAACCTATACAATTTAAAAGAAAGTTACCTGGAAAACAGTTATCCGAATCATCCCAGCAGATCAGCTATACTCAACATGCCCTTGGCCGCATCGATACCGATCAGGCACTCGAATTTGCAGGTGGCAACAAGGAACTGGCCAATGAACTGTATAGTATGTTTATCGAAGACTTGCCAAACATGAAACAGAAATTGATCGATGCATTTGAAAAAAACGACCTCTCATTGATCGAGGAAGAAGCACACAAGATACACGGTGCGGCTTCCTGCTGCGCCGTATCGCAGATCAAGCTTGCTGCCAACAACCTGGAAAAGGCCACAATCAGAACCAGGATCGACGAGATTCCACAGTATTATCAGTTATTGATAGGTACAATTGACCAGATGCTGAATGATTAGCGATCTATCAACCAGCAATCTAGCTTACTCGGCCAGCATTCGACCTTCCAGCATCAGGCGTTTCATTTCCCTGACCGCCGCATCAAGTCCGCTAAATATTGAACGTGCAACAATAGCATGACCGATATTTAATTCAGCAATATCCCGGAGGGCAGCAATCTCGCGGACATTGTGATAGTGCAGACCATGACCAGCATTAACCTGAAGCCCCTGGTCTACGCCGATCTGGACGGCCCTGCTGATTCTTTCATACTCCAACTTTAGCTGTCCTGGATCTTTGGCATCGGCATAATGCCCGGTATGTATTTCGATTACCGGCGCTCCTGCCCTGGCAGCAGCCAGCACTTGGCTTTCATCTGCATCAATAAACAATGACACCCTGATAGCGGCATCTGCCAGGCGTCGGCAGGCTTGCTCTACACGCTTAAACTGACCATCGACATCCAGACCGCCTTCTGTCGTCAATTCCTCACGTTTTTCCGGAACCAGACAGCAATCCTGCGGCTTGAGCTGCTCTGCAATACTCAGCATTTCATCTGTCACCGCCATCTCCAGATTCATTCTGGTCTGGATAGTCTGCTTCAAACTCTGAACATCAAGGTCCTGAATATGTCGACGATCCTCACGCAAATGAACAGTGATCGCATCGGCGCCTGCCTGCTCGGCGACAAAGGCCGCATGGAGTGGATCCGGGTATTGGCTAAGCCTGGCCTGACGCATTGACGCAATATGATCGATGTTCACTCCAAGCAAAATGTCATTGTCTAGTTTCATAGTCCTGATTTCTGTTACTTGTTTTTTACAATCCTGAGGATTAAAGCTAATAATACCTGAAAAGCTCCCTGGTCTTTAAGGGTTTTTCACCAATATAACGGCTCAGAATATAGCGCATTAATAATTTACTCTCTTTTAACGCCCGCTCGCCACTCAATTTACCTGAGTGCATCAATAATAATGTTTCCCCGCTCAGTAATACACCACCGCCTATGGGCCTGTCGGACCTGACTGGGCCGGATTCTGGCAAATAACAATACATCGACTGCGGATCAAGTGCGACACCATCCACATCCGTATCCAGCATCATGCCGTAGCCCAATGCCTCGAGTATATTTTTCTCGTAATTTCTCAGCACAAGCTCCAGTACGCTCGCATCAGACAGGGCTTTAAGCGTGTTCTCATAGAGTTCGAAAATTTCCGCATGCGGATCATGGGGGTGTAATAAACGCGTCAACAGCTCATTGACATACAAAGCACTCATCAGGGCCTGTTCCTCCAGCACGAGTGGTGGCTCCGCTTCCTCCGCTACAGACAGGGTTTTCAGTTCGCCCCTGCCCACCCATGCAATAGATAGTTTTCTGAAAGGCTGTAAAAAGGTTTTACGTTGTTTCTTCCCTGACTTGAATCCTTTCGCCAACAGTGTCAAACGACCATGATCCGGTGTTATGAAATCTATCAGACCACTGCTTTCGCGATAGCTTCTGACATGTAATACATAAGCTGACTGCAAGGTATCGTTCATTGGCATAATTCATCAGTCTATGTCGTCATATCCCATGCGTTTCATCAAGCTTTCATTATCAGACCAGCCCTCTTTCACCTTGACCCAGAGCTCCAGATGTACCTTGCGTTCGAACATCTTTTCCATGTCTATCCGTGCACTTCTACCAATATCCTTGAGGACTTCGCCATTCTTGCCAATAACAATTTTCTTTTGTGTTTCCCGTTCAACCCAGATTACCGCTGCAATATGCAGCATATCTTTTTCGCTACTGAAACGCTCTATCTCGGTTGTTAATGCATAGGGTAATTCCTGTTGCAGACGTCGCATCAACTTCTCGCGGATAATCTCGGAAGCAATAAATCGCTCACTCTTGTCCGTGATCTGCTCCTCGGGGAACAGCGGGCCGCTTTCAGGTAGATAGTGCGCTATCAGATTTTGCAAACTATCGAGGTTATTACCTCTTTTGGCCGACACCGGAATGACTTCGGTAAACTCCATTTTATTACTCAGCTCTGCAATCTTGGGCAACAATTGCTCTTTCTGCTTCAATTGATCTACCTTGTTTATAACTAGCATGACTGGCACATGTTCACGCTTGAGCCGACGTACTACGTTTTCATCCTCTTTGGTCCATTTACTGATATCGACTACAAACAACACCAGGTCCACATCGCGAAGGACGGTAGTGGCAGCACGATTCATATAACGGTTCATTGCGGTCTTGCCACCCAGGTGCATGCCCGGGGTATCCACGTAGATGACCTGCAGATTCTGCTCAGACTTGATCCCCAAAATCCTGTGCCGGGTCGTCTGACGTTTTCTTGATGTGATGCTGATCTTTTGCCCAAGTATCTTGTTCATCAATGTAGACTTACCGACATTGGGACGACCGACGATGGCGACAAAACCACATTTTTCTGTTATGTCATTCATTTGTCAGTGCATTCAAGGTATTTTCGGCAGCCTGCTGCTCCGCCTTGCGACGGCTTGTGCCCTTTCCTGCCACCGCTGCGTCCAGCAACGTTACAGAACATTCCACGGTAAATGTCTGCGCATGTGCTTCGCCAGTAATATCAATCACATCATAGACAGGCAAGGGCAACTGCCGGGACTGCATATATTCCTGCAAACGGGTCTTGAAATCCTTGATAGATGATGCTTCCGGGAGTGTAGTCAGTTCCTGCTGATATAGGGCAAGAACCACTTGTTTGCAAGTTTCATAATCTGAATCCAGAAAAATAGCGCCAATTATAGCCTCCAGAGTGTCCGCAAGAATAGATGAACGCCTGAACCCGCCACTTTTCAATTCACCCGATCCAAGGATCAGATAGTCTCCCAACTCAAGGCGCTGCGCAAGTTCTGCAAGCTTGTCCCCCTTGACCAGACTGGATCGTAGCCGGCTTAACTCTCCTTCCGTTGCCTTGCCTTGATGCGCATACAAATACTCGCTAATGACAAGACTCAACACACTGTCTCCGAGAAATTCAAGTCTCTCATTATTTTTTTTCGCCGCGCTGCGATGCGTCAACGCTGTATTTAGGTATTCGGGGGATTTAAATTGATAGGCTAAACGCCGTGCCAACTCCTCAGCAGGTTTTCTCAATTCGCTATAACCTTTACTTCTTCCTCGAATACGCCAACGATATCATAGGGCTTGATAAATGTTGTACGATGCTCATATTCAATGGTCACGGTAAGAACACCCTTTTCATTCTTGATATGTATATTATCTTTGTTCACAGCTTTAACATCATCAATATTGAACTGCTTGATCAGGATACTTAGCACTTCACTCTTCGGCATTTTGGTAACCTGTGGTACCTGGTGTAGACGCTCCAGCGCTGCGCGTACTTTATAGGCTTCCAGCTGTATAGGTATTACTTTCAAACCGGTCAATATGAAAAAGCCGATCAGAACCAAAACTGTCAACCAACCTATACCGGTCATACCTTTCTGTTTATTATGTATCATAATCCGACCTCTTCAGTGTTACTCTATCGTTTGCCCTATTCGCGATGTATCCAGTCCATCACCATCAGAATCCCAGTGCATCCAGATCATAAATGCCTTGCCTACCAGATTTTCATCAGGCACAGCACACCAGAAACGGCTGTCATTACTATAATCCCTGTTATCGCCCATGACAAAGTAATGTCCCGCGGGCACCTCGAAATAGCGGCCATCCTGCATACAGGGGTACGCATAATCGGGTTGTTCTTCCCTAACCAGAATCTTATGACTGACGCTATCGATCGCTTCATCGCTGATCCTGGTGCCGGTATAGTTAACCCCTGAACCTGAGCCTATATAGATACCATGCTGTTTGTAATCCAGTTTCTTCCCATTTATATAGAGCATTTTACCAACGTATTCAATACGATCACCCGGCAATCCGATGACACGTTTGATATAATCGGTGCCCGGATCGGCCGGATACCTGAACACAAGCACATCTCCACGCTGTGGATCTTCATTATCCATTATTTTTTTATTAATCACCGGCAACCTGATCCCATAGGCATATTTATTGACCAGAATAAAATCGCCGGCCAACAAGGTCGGCATCATCGAACCCGACGGGATTCTGAACGGTTCAAATAAAAATGATCGCAATAACAGTACGACCAGGATAATCGGAAAAAATGAGCGGGCATATTCGACGATGACCGGTTCCTTTTCCTTGTCTTCCCTGCGGGGCTTCCACAGCAGAACATCGGCCAGCCATATCAATCCGGTCACAACTGATGCCAGAAATAAAATCGTCGGAAAATCAAAATTCATAACATTACCTCAGGTCCTGAACCCGGAATTATTTTTTATCACTTACTCTTAACACCGCTAAAAATGCCTCCTGCGGTATCTCGACCTTGCCAACCTGCTTCATACGCTTTTTACCCGCTTTCTGTTTCTCCAGCAGTTTTCTCTTACGGGTAATATCACCACCGTAACACTTGGCTGTGACATTTTTTCGTAAGGCCTTGACCGTGGTGCGTGCGATTATTTGCGCACCTATAGCGGACTGGATGGCTACATCGAACATCTGCCGTGGAATGATCTCACGCATTTTTTCGGCCAGCTCACGCCCCCTGCGTTGACTGTGCTCTCTGTGTATGATGTTCGACAAGGCATCCACGCGCTCACCATTAATCAGCACATCCAGCTTGACCAGATCGGCGGACTGGAAACGCAGAAAATGATAATCAAATGAAGCATAGCCGCGACTGACAGATTTGAGACGATCAAAAAAGTCGAGCACTACCTCACTCATCGGCATTTCATAGACAATGGAAACCTGTTTACCCATGTACTGCATGTTTTTCTGCACACCGCGTTTTTCTATACACAAACTTATGACGGCGCCAACATAGTCCTGAGGTACAAGAATATTGGCCTGAATTATCGGCTCACGGATCTCATCGATCTTGTTAACTGCCGGAAGGCTGGACGGATTATCGATGGACAGGATCTCTCCACTGGTTGCCAACACCTCATAGATAACCGTCGGTGCTGTTGTTATCAGATCAAGATCGTACTCTCGTTCCAGCCTCTCCTGTACGATTTCCATATGCAACATGCCGAGAAAACCAATACGGAAACCAAATCCGAGTGCATCGGATGTTTCAGGCTCGTACTGCAGGGCAGAATCATTGAGGCGTAGCTTTTGTAACGCCTCCCTGAAATCTTCATAGTCATCCGAACTAACCGGAAACAGTCCGGCGAATACACGCGGCTGTAATTTCTGGAAACCGGGCAGTGCTTCATCTGATGGATTAGCAAAGGTTGTCAGGGTATCACCCACAGGTGCACCATCGACATCCTTGATACCTGCAATAACAAAACCGACATCGCCAGCAGATAAACCGTCCGTATTTGTGCGCTTGGGTGTAAAAATGCCCACATGGTCGACCTGATAGGTCGTACCTGTAGACATGACCTTTATTTTCTGTTTTGGCTTTATACTGCCATTGATGATACGCACAAGTGAAATAACACCGACAAAATTATCGAACCATGAATCGATAATCAGTGCCTGCAGGGGTTTGTCAACATCACCCTCTGGAGCCGGTATTCTGTGAACCAGATGGTTAAGCAGGTCCTCGACACCAAGGCCGGTCTTGGCACTGACCTCGATTGCATCAACGGCCTCAATGCCGATTATGTCCTCAATCTCCTGAATGACACGTTCCGGTTCCGCAGAGGGCAGATCGATTTTATTTAATACCGGCACCACTTCCAGTCCCAGATCGATGGCGGTATAACAATTGGCCACACTCTGGGCTTCTACCCCCTGCGATGCATCCACAACTAGTAGAGCGCCCTCACAGGCTGCCAGTGACCGTGAAACCTCATAAGAGAAATCGACATGTCCCGGTGTATCGATAAAGTTCAGTTTGTAAGTGTTCCCGTCCTGGGCCTTGTAATCCAGCGAAACACACTGTGCCTTGATGGTAATACCCCGCTCGCGTTCCAGGTCCATCGAATCCAGCACCTGTGCCTGCATCTCACGATCACTGAGGCCACCACATATCTGGATAAAACGGTCAGCCAGTGTTGACTTGCCATGATCGATATGGGCAATAATGGAAAAATTTCGAATATACTGCATATTATTTTGTTGCTAGTTTGCCCATTAGCTCCCTGAAACGTTTTACGTCCAGGTAGAAATGACACACTTCCTGTTGCTGGCACACTAACACTGGTACCTTGTTACCGTATTGTCTCTCAAGATCATCTTTACCTGTAATCTCGATTGTAGAAACATCAATTTCATACTCATTTGCGAGAATTTCCAGATGCTCCAGCATTTCATCACATAGATGACACCCATAGCGAATATAAACCTGAAACTGTACTGACATTATCCTGCTCGCGCCGTCATTGCTAGAAGGAAAAATGGCCCCTGAAATACCCGCAGACCGTTACAGTGACAATTGCCGCCATAATCAATTCATTATACCGTGTAAACAGTAGTACAGGCCAGCCGTATTTCCTCCCGAAATCATATATTTGGCATACATTTAGGTAACCTGCCCAGACGCACAAGTCAAATGTCCGATGCAGACAAATACATATCCCGTATCGGGCTTAGCAGGAGGAGGTATCCTGGGACAGGATTAGTGAATCCGACGCAAGATTACCGGCTGATATTGCGATTGCCGTTCAGCCTTGTTGATATAATATTTTTGCAGGACCCTGAAGCTGCCGATCAGGCCAGCAAGACCAAATAACATACTGACTGCATCCCTGTGCCCCCAACCCAGTGCATTATCGAGATAGGCACCTGCAATTGCTGCGCCAATCAGGCATAGTAAGGGCAGCATATAGATCAAAAATGAACCCTTGACGAGTGCCTGTTCCGGGATACCGACCACAACCCGCTCCCCTGCCTTAACGTCGTGGTTATTGATAACCCGCAGCCGATTTGGCTTGCGCTTGAACCACTTCTGCAAACTGGCAGTACCGCAGGCCTGGTTGGCAGCACAATGGGAACAACTGTTGCTGCTGGCCGCCTCAACCCAGGCGTAACGCTCATCGGCCTCGACAATCTGCCCGGTTTCCTCGATCATGATCAGCGCCCTGAATAGCGTACGGAATCAGCGATCATTTTGATCGCTGCGCGTGGCGCTTCACCGACAACCGTTACATAATGATTGGACATAACCGTGGTATAGGCATTCACGGCGCCGATACTGGAAAAACCCTTCATCATGGGTTTGCCGCTGTTCATCTCTTCAATATAGACCGAAACAGATGAAATCCCGTCGGTAAACATCAGGTGCTCAACCGGCATACGACTGGTAGGCAAGCCATGGGTCTCGTGCATCCCCTGCATATATCCTGCCGGTAACTTCATCACCTTCCATTGACTTTGCTGCTGGCCTGAGCTCTGTGCAGATTTTTCTTCCTTGAACCATTGAAACCCCTGCGAACTGATGGTTGGCTCAAGACTTTCACCCGGTATATGCTCCTTGATGCTGATTTGGGTAAACATAACCTGTTCCACCGCGTCTCCATTCTCGTTAACCAGGTCTGATTTTAGTAACATCCCGCTCTGTTCATCCACCCACAGATGATATCCATAACGGTAAGGGTCCTTTGGATGTACATCTATCATGATGGCCTGCCTGCCTGTCATGCGCTCCTTGCCAACAACGCTGAAGGTATAATAGCGTTTCAGATCCGTGGTCACATGTTGCAGGCCGGTTGGAAGATAGTTTTTCGGCAGGCTCTTTTCAACTACGACGGATTTACTGTCAGGCAGGATACAGATCAGACGATCATTATTTCTGAGAATTTCACGTGGGGCGCCGGCCAATGATAATAGTCGTTCCTTCTCGGTTCCATTTTCATTGCTGTGCACAATGTGCATGGTTTCCATTTGTTTACCGTGGATAAAAACAAAAATTCCTTCATAATTCAGTGTTTTCATCGCCACAGACATCCGTTCCAGCAGTGCCTGTGCGCGCTTCTCACTGGAATCAGCTGCAGCCTGGGCAGCAAACAATACAAACCAGGCAGCGACAAGGTTTCTTAACAATAACATCCCGACTTTAATCCTTAGCTACAAAAGCCACGTAAATATAATTTATCGATCCTGTCTGCTGTCATAGCCGGCGATCCGGGCATAATTGATCATCCCTTGCAGGCTGATGCCGGACGTGTACTCGCTATGATTAACCAGGTAACCATTCAAACGGTTTTCTGTCTCCGGCTGCTGCATATTCCAGCGTGTACCCGATACACGTTGTATCGATGTTGCAGGCTGTGTCTGCGCCAGGCGTGGCGCGTCCTGATAGGGAGATTGCCCCTGACCAATATTCTGCAGACCGATGATTGCCATTGCCGCGACCGATGCAGCAATCGCCAATCCGGCAACCGGCTTCATCATCCTGAGCCCAGCCACCGATGATTGTGATGTGGATACAATGGCGGGTTCACGCTCAATCTCATGCCTGATATCCTCGCGTAAGTCCGGATGCGCTGCCGCATTGAGATTATGTCGTATGGCATCGCCAATAAGCTGATAACGGCTCCAGGATGATTGCATCTGTGGATCTCGTTGCAAGCGATGCAGTAACAGCTCCTGCTCCTGATCTTCCAACTCTTCATCGAACATTGCCGATATCTGTTCACCGATTTTTTCATTCATTACTGCATGCCTCAAATCTATCTGTTACAAAGGTATTTCACCGCCGGCTCTTGCCTGTTTGCATCGAACCGGATTATAACAACGGTTTCAATTTCGCATCTATCGCCTCACGCGCCCTGAATATCCTTGAGCGCACGGTTCCGACCGGACAGTCCATTGCTGTAGCTATATCCTCATAACTCAAACCTTCAATCTCACGCAGGGTAATAGCCGTGCGTAAATCCTCGGGTAGATCTTCTATTGCCTGATTGACGGTGTTTTGTATTTCCTCCGTCAGTAACATCCTTTCTGGCGTAGCATTTTCTCGTAAAGATCCTGCATCCATAAATTGTTCAGCCTCCTCGGCAGCCACGTCATTACCCGGGGGGCGCCTGCTCTGCGCCACCAGGTAGTTCTTGGCAGTATTAATGGCGATACGATAGATCCACGTATAAAACGCACTGTCACCACGAAAATTTCCCAATGCCCGGTAGGCCTTAAGGAAAGCTTCCTGGGCAACATCCTGTGCCTCATGCGGATCATGGACAAAACGGCTGACGAGATTGACTATCTTGCTCTGGTACTTCAGTACCAGCAGATCAAACGCATGCTTGTCGCCATTCTGCACTTTCCTGACCAGTTCCTGGTCAACATTTTTTCCTGCCATCAGGGCCTTTCCCCTTGTCCTGGAATTCACCCCTGACCAACACTGAATATTGACAGCGAGAATAGGGCTTAGTTCGGCTGCTAATTTAAATAACGGCCTATTTTCAACTATTTGAACTGATTTAACAATGATCGCCCGTGAACCATCCATTGACTGGGCCCGCTTAAGGATAAAATCCTTGCCAAGGTACCCGAATATCCAGACCAAACCCGATTCCCTGTTGAACATGGGCCATGGTCTGTTGCACTATGTATAATATGAACAAATACAATAAATTCGATGTATTAATCATTGGTAGCGGCGTTGCAGGATTGAGTCTTGCACTCCGACTGAACCCCCGTCTAAGGGTGGCACTGCTATCCAAAACACGCTTGTCGGAAGGTTCCAGTCTTTACGCCCAGGGAGGCATTGCTGCGGTCCTCGACAAGGAGGACAGCTATGAATCCCATATACAGGACACCCTTAATGCCGGTGCCGGTCTGTGCTCAGCCGAGATTGTACGCCATGTCGTCGAGCATGGCCCGCAAGCCATTCAATGGCTGATAGATCAAAAGGTGCCGTTCAGCTTTATCGACGATAATCATCCGGAATCCGGATACCACCTGACCCGCGAAGGCGGTCACAGCCACCGTCGGGTCATTCATGCCGCCGACGCGACCGGATATGCGGTCGAAAACACGCTCGAGCAACAGGTTAAATCAAGAAATAACATCCAACTGTTTGAAAACCATATCGCGATCGACCTGATTACAGGTGCCAAACTGGGATTGCAACAAGACCGTTGCTATGGCGCATATGTGCTCGATCGGGATAAAAACCACACCGAGGTATTCGAGGCACCCTATGTCGTGCTGGCCAGTGGTGGTGCCAGCAAGGTATATCTGTATACCAGCAATCCTGATACATCGACCGGCGATGGCATCGCAATGGCCTGGCGCGCCGGCTGCAGGGTCGCCAACATGGAATTCAACCAGTTCCACCCCACCTGTCTCTATCACCCCAGGGCAAAATCATTCCTGGTCACCGAGGCGTTACGAGGCGAAGGTGCACGGCTGTTACTTCCCGATGGCCATCGCTTCATGCAGGAATTTGACGAACGCGCCGAACTCGCACCACGGGATATCGTGGCGCGCGCAATCGACCATGAAATGAAGCGCCTGGGTGCCGATTTCGTCTATCTGGATATCAGCCACAAACCGACAGAATTTATCAAACACCACTTTCCGACAATTTACGCCAAGTGCCTGGAGTTCGATTACGATATCAGCGAAGAACCGATCCCGGTGGTTCCGGCAGCGCATTATACTTGCGGCGGTGTCATGACCGACCTGGCGGGCAAAACCGACCTGTCAGGCCTGTATGCTAGCGGAGAAACGGCGTTTACCGGCCTGCACGGCGCCAACCGTATGGCCAGTAATTCATTACTCGAATGCCTGGTATTTTCCGCCGCAGCAGCCGAAGATATCAATAGCGAAGCTGCGACGACCATCCAGATACCCAACTTACCCGCCTGGGATGAAAGTCGGGTAACGGATTCCGATGAAGAGGTCGTCGTTTCGCATAACTGGGACGAACTGAGACGCTTTATGTGGGACTACGTCGGTATCGTGCGTACCAATAAACGCCTGCAGCGTGCCAAAAGCCGGGTTGACCTGCTGTTGCATGAGATCAATGAATATTATGGTAATTTTCGCATTACCAGCGATCTGATCGAGCTGCGCAATCTTGCCGTGGTCGCAGATCTGATCATTCGCTCGGCACAGTCACGCCGTGAAAGCAGGGGCCTGCATTATACCCTCGATTACCCGCAGACCGATCTGACCTCTACACCCCACAATACGGTTCTGACACCAACTCACAAGCGTGCAACTGAGTAGCTAGACTGATGATTACATGCCACATTGCTGGCATTCAGGAAACGGGAAACAGTATAGGTACGGCCATATGTAGCAATTGCTACATATATGGTCTATTATGTGTATATAGCAATATACGTGAGAATCCACATGAAAACCATTGAAAAGATTCGGCCAGCTCAGAAGACTGTACTTTGCAAGGCATTCTTCAATTGTCAGCAAGCGCTGGGCATGACCCAGGAAGACCTGGGCCGGGTCATCGGCCTGGACCGGACCACCGTATCGCGGCTCAAATCACGCGGGGAACTGGACCCCGAATCGAAAGAAGGTGAACTGGCTGCCTTCCTGATCCGCATTTACCGTTCACTGTATGCATTAACGGGTGGCGACCAGCAGGCCATGCAACACTGGATGCAGACCGACAATCATCACCTGAACGGACGCCCGCTCAATCTGGTGGGACAGATCCAGGGCTTGATACGTACTCTGGAATACCTCGATGCGATCAGGGGAAAAGTGTAGATGACGGACATCTGGACGGCGTGTGCAGGCCAGGAGCGATCCCGGAGATTGGATACGCTGGCCTTTCGTATTATCGAATCACAGGAAAAAGTGGCGACCATGACACTGGTCGATAGCACAGAAGAGCAGATGCTACTGGAAGCGATTCTGGAAGACAGCAAACCCCCAACTGTTAATAACCATGGAACGCATCATTATCTGATCACAACTCCCTTCCGTTATCCGCCATTACGCCATGGCTCAAGGTTTGGATTGCGTACACGCCCGGGGCTCTATTACGGCTCACTGGAAACCAGGACTGCACTGGCAGAATGTGCCTACTACCGCTTCGTGTTCTGGCAAGGCATGTCAGAACCACCGCCGCTACCACGCATCATGACGGATCACACCACGTTCGCGGTTACGGTCAAGACCGAAAAAGGTATTCTCCTGCACGAGCACCCTTTTACAGCCTTCAGGGAGCAAATCAGCAGCCCTGACAGCTATCAGGCCACCCAGGCACTAGGGGAAGCCATGCGTGGTGCGAATATCGAGGCCTTTACCTACCCTTCCGCGCGTGATAATGATAACGGAATTAATATCGGCATATATTCACCGACAGCTATCAAAAGCAAGCGTCCATTACGCAAACAACTCTGGTCGTGCATTACCACCGCCGAACAGGTCTCGTTTATACGCCTGCATTCGAAAAACGACCCGTTCAACTTCCCGCTGCAACAGTTTTTGGCAAATGGGGTATTACCGATGCCCGCGTGTTAACCTGATCGCAGTTTTTCCTCATGCTGCATCTCGTGGGAAACCAATACAGCAATATCACTCATTTGCTCTGCGATTAGTTCGACAATATCATCCACTGACAATATGCCTTCCAGACCGCCGTGTTGGTTTACCACGGGTAGTCGCCTGATTCCTTTGCTACGCATCAACTTCAGGGCATCCGGAATCTTTGTATCCTCGTTGACGGTCAGCAATTCGTAACTCATAACGTCACCCACAGTGACAGCACCCGGATCAACATCTTTGGCAAGCATCTCCATAACAATGTCACGATCCGTCAAAATGCCTAATGGCACTGGCACATCTTCCTGCCTATCCACGACGACAACATCACCCACATGATGACTGCGCATCAAGCCGATGGCTTCACGGACTGATTCCGTCTTTTCCATGATGACCACATTGCGAGTACAATATTCTCCGGCAGACATAGAATTGTCCTTCTCTCTATACAGCTATGATATCGTCAATAGCAATCGGCATTAATGTATATGGTGTTTTCCTTCAATATATACCGTACTTGCCTGGGCTCCATTCTCACCCATTTCTTCATTAAAATGCACCAGTTTACCGACTTCAAGCGCGTCAAAGTCATCGTTAATGACACTATTACGGTGAAAATAGACCTCCCGATTATCCGAAGTTTCAATCACCCCATAGTCCTGCTCGGGATTAAGGGTCTTGATAAAGCCATGCGGTTCCATTTCATGTGTTTTAACCTTACCTCTACGACGCCTGACATAATCCTCCAGCTGTCGACGTGCCGCATCAAAAGCATCGCGCATCGCTACATAGATATCCTCATGTGCTTGATGCTTATCGGGATGACGATTGGCCAGGATCTCCTCACCGGGAAGGGTAATATCGATCGCAACGGTATACAGGTTACCCTTGTGATGATGTTTATGCGGGGCTTCGACAACGACCCGACAACTGGTGATATGTTCGGCAAAGCGTTCCAGTTTTTGTGCTTTCTCGCGCACCTTGGCTTCTACTGCATCTGAATGTTCGATATTATGAAATGTAATTTGCAATGGGATTTGCATACTCACCTCCAATTCCTACCATTTAATATATCTTCCCGTTTAATATAGTAAGACCGAAATCCAGCTGGTCTGCAATGATCTAGATCAAGGATATGTACAACTGCACTGTTAATAGTTCATGAAGCCCTGTTAATAAGTTAGTCTGTTACACGGTTTTTACAAGGACCAGCCCGCAGCGCATGGCTGACAAAACACCGCGTTCACTGCGAACCTGCATATTCGATGCATGATGCATGAATGTTTGCATGCTATTGAAAAAACATGGATTATATTCACAATTCTGCTTTTTTACGGCGATACGACTGGCGCCGGTAAACTGGAATATATTATTGTCATTAACCATGAAGGGACTGTTAAATGCTAAGCCTGGATGGATCATTCGGTGAAGGCGGCGGGCAAATCCTGCGCACGGCATTGGCACTGGCCGTCTGCACCCAACAGTCGTTTCATATCACCCGTATCCGTGCTGGCAGAAAAAAACCTGGTCTGCAACCCCAACATCTTGCCGCAGTCAATGCAGCGGCGAAGATATCGAATGCGCAGGTTCGGGGGGCGACGAAGGGTTCAGGTGAACTCGAATTTACTCCACACACGGTACGGGCCGGCCATTATCATTTCGATATTGGCACCGCAGGCAGTACTACGCTGGTTCTGGAAACCATACTACCGGCATTGGCATTAGCCGATAAGCGATCGACACTGACATTACAAGGAGGAACCCATAACCCGTTTGCCCCGCCCTTCACCTTTATAAAGGAAACCTTTATTCCACTCATTAACAGGATGGGACCCGTCATAAGCACTACACTGGAACGCCCCGGCTTTGCACCCCGAGGTGGTGGCAAGCTACATTTTACAGTAGAGCCGGTAACACAATTACAACCGCTGCAACTGTCTGAACGCGGTGCAATCCGGCAACAATACGCCGACATACTGATCGCCAACCTACCAGCACATATTGCCGAACGTGAACTGGCTGTCATTCGCAATGTTCTCGCCTATCCAGCAAAACATCTGCATATCCATGTGAATAACAAGACCATAGGGCCCGGAAACGCTGTCTCGATCATCATCAAAAGCGACCATGTAACAGAATGTTTTACTGCTTTTGGTCAGCGCGGATTACCGGCCGAGCAGGTCGCGATGGAAGCAATCGGGCAGGCGCAACGTTATATTGATGCAGGAGTACCGGTTGGACCCTATCTGGCCGACCAACTGTTACTCCCTTTGGCATTGGCGGGAAGCGGCGAATTTGTCACAATGAAACCGAGCCTGCATACGACGACAAACATGTCTGTTATCTCGCAGTTCATGAACATTACATTCACAAGCAGGGAAATAAGCCCGCAGGTATGGCAGATCGTTTTGAATTGAAATAAGGAATAACAGCGATGCAACAACCTTTTAAAATCGAGTTTGTCAGCTGGAACAGGATTACACGCTTGTCCTGTCTACTGGCGGATAAAATCGCTGCAGACGATTATCGGCCCGATCTTGTCATAAGCATTGCCCGTGGCGGTTATGTACCGGCAAGACTGCTCTGCGATTATCTCGATATCTATAATCTCACCAGTATTCGCATAAGCCATTATCTCGGCGGAGCCAATAAAATCGAAGCCGCAAGATTATCGATCCCGCTCAAGCTTGATATAAAGGGAATGAACATCCTCCTCGTCGATGATGTTGATGACAGTGGCGATACATTGCAACTGGCGCTTGAACATATCAATCGCGCTAATCCGGCCCGGATCAAGGTGGCTGTATTACACCACAAGTCAGTCTCAACAATTACACCGGATTACTATGCACAAAAAATCGTCAAATGGCGCTGGATAACCTACCCATGGGCCGTCGTTGAAGATGTACAGGGTCTTATCAGAAAACTGGATCCGCGACCTGCAAATGCACAGGCAGCAATTGACTATTTCTCCAAAACCTATCGTACAAAAATCCCTTTACAGATAATGGAACAGGTATACAGGAATATCTGATATTCAACAGGAACGGGAAAATATCATACGAGCATCATATACATTCGTTAGAATTTACGAAATCCCCTTTGTCTTCACTGCTGAGATTATGGTAAATGTTTCAACTTCCACTGTATTTTAATTTTATAGTTACATTCACTATTTGCAGGACTACTCGATATTTCAGCTTACCCTGATGCATGACTGCATATTTACAAAATGCAGGTGCATTTATATTTTTCGTCAAGCGGCAACTTGATTTCCCGGGAAAAAATGATTTGAACATATCAATGTATTTTTTCTTCTGCTGATAATTTATTTGCGGATCGAGGAGATCAAAATTTGCGCTGACCTGATATTTGATGCTTTTGATCGGCACATTAGGATTTCGACTCACCATGATGCTAGCCTTGCCTTTTTTATATCCGACAACAACGCCACCACGTACTGTCGGCGCGTAGCCTGTGTCCATTAATGCCTGCTTGACATGAACAGCACTCATACCAATTTTGATATCTTCTATATATGGAACCTCATCTTTGACAGACAGTGGTAATGCAGGCAAACCGGATTGCGCGTGAGATGTTTCAATGACACATATACCAGTGCCAAACAGCAATCCCGCAAAACCTGTAGCACGTAACATGATATTTATCATTTATAATTCCTCAACTACCGCATCCACACTTGATCTGCTCAATTACCATTTTGGGCGTATATACTATACATATCATGCGGAAATAAGCAAAATGGACCAGAAAATAAGTGCCGCTATAATAGCGCAATCCATGCTTTGACTACCACTGCAACTACATATCAATTACGCCCGATCGGGTACATACAAGAAAGCGATGATATCGACATTACACTATACGCAGATAGTGAACGTATGACCGCTACTGTTTGCTAATAAACTGGATGGGAGGAGTGTTTATCGTAAGACTGGTTCTGAGAGCTATTATGTATAATTTTTTACTATCATGGCAACCAATTACAATTGGCGCATAACAGCTGTGCCATAATTGGCAGCTGGAAAATTATCCCGCTTCCAGGCGCATGCGCACTAACAGGTCTCGAAAGGTCTTGCTGTCGAGGGAATCCCGTAACAGGATCGCTGTGCGTCGGCCACCTTCCTGGATGTGGAAATTCAGTACCACCAGATGGGTATGCACATAACTGCTGGGTAACAGGCTTGCCTTGAGTTCCTGCCTGTGGCCATTGATAAGTGTCCAGTCGCCTTCATCACTCCAGACCATGCTGAGCAAGGCGTACTTGCCACGTCCCAATACATGTACAGTAAATGTTGTGTAGAAATTGGCCAGTACCGCGATTGACAGAACAATCGACAGCCAGCCAGGCACCGTCAGATTGGTAGCCACTACCAGGGCCATGCCATGCAGCAAAAATAAAGCCAGGGACAGATTCCTGGAACTACGAGGTTGCAGATGTAGCGATTGACCGTATTTTTTTGATGACACTGGCAATACCTTGATCAGCGGCGATGGATTTACCCATCAATAAATCAAACAAAACTGCGTCCGGATATTCCAGCAAGGTTTCGAAGGCCTTACGATCGGACAGTTGCAAACTATCATACCCTTCTAATATGAAGTCTTTTAACAATAAATCAAGTTCCAGCATACCACGCCTGCAGCTCCAAAGCAGCCGGTCCTTGCTATATTGATTACTGTATTTTTCGGCCATGATAACGGAATCTTAAACTTACGCCTCTTTATGGGGCAAAATAAGCAACAAGGATCATGTATTTCTCTAATTATATCGATCGTTTCAACATTAAGTGTCTGATTTTACCAATTGCATTGGTTGGATTCAGTCCCTTCGGACATACATCGACACAATTCATAATGGTATGGCAACGGAACAGGCGATAGGGACCTTCAAGTTCCTGCAGCCGTTCCACTTCGGCCTGATCACGACTGTCGGCCAGAAAGCGCCAGGCCTGCAACAAGGCCGCGGGTCCGAGGAATTTATCCGGATTCCACCAAAACGATGGACAGGCCGTGGAACAGCAGCCGCACAGGATGCATTCATACAGACCATCGAGACGGTCACGCTCCTCGGGGGATTGCTTGCGCTCCACATCTGGCTCCGGATCATGCACGATCAGATATGGCTTTATATTGCGATACTGCTGATAGAATTGCGACATATCCACAATCAGATCCCTAACCACAGGCAAACCCGGCATCGGTCGCAATTTGACCGGCTCACTCAGGCTATGCAACGGTGTAATGCATGCCAGTCCATTGCGACCATTGATATTCATTGCATCCGAACCACACACTCCTTCCTGACATGAACGGCGAAAACTGAGACTTTCGTCCTGCTCTTTCAGTTCCAGTAATGCATCCAGCAACATCATTTCATCGCTCACTGCCTGCAATTCCATATCCTGCATATACGGCTTGTCATCTTGCTCAGGATTATAGCGGTAAATCGAAAAGCGCATGATTATCTGTCCTCAGTAGACGCGTGGTTTTAACGGGAACGGCGCAACAGTAATCGGTTTGATGCGCACCGGCTTGTAATCCAGGCGCCCGTCTTCAAAATAAAGCGAGTGTCTGAGCCAGTTATTGTCATCGCGCTCGCTGTAATCCACACGTGAATGGGCGCCCCTGCTCTCGGTACGTGCCAGTGCCGAGGCGACGGTGGCAATACCGATGTCCATCAGGTTCTCCAGTTCCAGCGCCTCAATACGTGCGGTGTTGAATACCCTGCTCTGGTCCTTGATGCGTGCATGTTGCAAGCGCTGTCTGAGTACATGGACCTTTTCCAGTCCTGTACTCAGATGCTCATGCTCGCGGAAAACCCCGCAATGATCCTCCATAACCTTGCGAAATTCCGCCCTGAGAGCGGGTACCGATTCACCGTCACCGCCCTTGTCCCAGCGTGCCAGCCTGGCCATGGCACGGTCAATGGCATCATCATCGACCTGCCGATGATAGCGGTGTTCGTTCAGATACTCGATAATATGGTTCGCCGCCGCACGCCCGAATACGAGAATATCCAGTAATGAATTTCCACCAAGTCGGTTAGCACCATGTACCGATACACAGGCACACTCGCCAGCGGCATATAAACCAGGCACCGGCTCTTCAGGACCTTCCTTCTCAGGTACGACGACCTGGCCGTGACGATTCGTTGGTATGCCGCCCATCGTATAATGCGCGGTTGGATAGACCGGTATCGGACTTTCTATCGGATCGACATGGGCGAAGGTGATGGCTGAATCGCGGATACCGGGCAGGCGTTTCTTGATGATGTCCGCGCCGATATGGTCCAGCTTCAAATAGACATAATCCTTGTCGGGACCACAACCCCTACCCTCCCTGACCTCGATGGCTATGGCACGGCTGACGATATCACGACTGGCCAGGTCCTTGGCGCGCGGTGCATAGCGCTCCATAAAACGTTCGCCATCTGCATTGACCAGGTACCCACCCTCACCACGCACACCTTCTGTAATCAAAATCCCCTTGCCGGCGATTCCGGTAGGATGAAACTGGAAGAACTCCATATCCTGTAACGGTACGCCGGCACGCAACGCCATGGCCATACCGTCGCCGGTATTGATAAGCGCATTCGTGCAGGTCCTGAACAGCTGTCCGGCGCCTCCGGTTGCAATCAGGGTTGTCTTGGCCTCGATCACGATCGGCTCTCCAGTTTCAATCTCGAGTGCCAGAGCGCCAAGGATATAACCCTCCTTGTCCTTGATCAGGTCGATGGCGAAAAACTCATCGAAGAAATGGGTACGTGCGCTGATATTTTGCTGGTACAGCGTATGCAAAATGGCATGTCCGGTGCGATCGGCAGCAGCACAGGTACGTGCGGCCTGCTCACCCCCGTAGTCCTGGCTCTGACCACCAAAGGCGCGCTGGTAAATATTGCCGTCCTCCCGGCGCGAGAACGGTACACCAAAGTGATCCAGTTCATAAACGACCTTGGGTGCAGAGCGACACATATACTCGATGGCATCCTGGTCGCCGAGATAGTCGCTGCCCTTGACGGTATCAAACATATGAAAATGCCAGTTATCTGGTGATACATTCGCCAATGCCGCATTCACACCACCCTGCGCGGCCACGGTATGGGAACGGGTTGGAAAGACCTTCGATACAACCGCAACCTTGGCATCGGCACGCGCCAGTTGCAACGCGGCACGCAGTCCGCCGCCACCGGCGCCGATGATCAGGGCATCAAATTTTCTTCGTGTTACCGTCATTTCAGTATCGCCATCAACAACACCCGTGTTAACCATAGCAGGCAGGCCAGTAATCCCAAACCGCACAGCATCAACGCCAGTGAGCGAATCGCGATCGGGTGAATATAGTCCATAATCACATCT
This sequence comes from uncultured Gammaproteobacteria bacterium, assembly GCA_947258655.1. Lineage (GTDB taxonomy): Bacteria > Pseudomonadota > Gammaproteobacteria > JAADHQ01 > JAADHQ01 > JAADHQ01. Next base: position 87,703 of record CAMYJD010000001.1, read on the forward strand.
TTGATCCCTACCCAGGCGTGGGTAAACAACATCAGGAAACCAATATAGATAAAGATGCCGTTGACTGGATTCCTGATCCATGCAAGCCAGTGCGGGTAGTCAAATTGATCAAGGAATATCATTGAAATAACAAAATAGATCAGAAATAGGGCCAGATACAGGGCACTGACCCGTTGCCAGATCCATGGCAGCAAACCTTGCACCTGGCGGCTCATAACACTGCTACCAGATAGACAATCATGGGAACCATGAATCCGGCTGCGATAACGATGCTGGCGCTGAGGCCGGTAGCACATTTCCCCGAAACAAGCTCCAGATCAACGAGAAAATAACGAATACCGGCGACAAAATGATGAGAAATAGCCCATAATAACAGGTACAGATACAAACAGGCCAGGGGGTGCTGGGTAATCTGTAATGCAGTATTGAACGACTGGCCATCACGCAGTGAAAGATCGAATAGATAGATCAGAAAAGGCAGCGACAGGATGAGCAATATACCGGCTACACGATGCAGAATGGAGGCGATGGCCGTTGGCGGAAACCTGATTGTAAGCAGATTCAGATATACTGGTCTTGTCTTAGGTTGTAGCATCCCCACCCTTTTAGAGGTTCTTCATTAGCCTATAACTTAGTATACTAGGAAATTAACGCAAGTCATTCTTTAAATCTGTTGGTCTGTGCTGGCGTAACTCGGATTCGATGTTATCTATCGAAAACTGATGAATCTGTCCGCAACGATCAACATCGTAAATAGTTGAAAGAGCACTTTGTTATGAAGCAAGACTGGACTGAATTTCTGATCAATAACGGCGCAGAGTTTGAGGATTGTGTGTTACAGCATTTTGGTAATCCTGTACGCGAACTCAGACTGGCCAGCAATGGCGACATCCTTACCGACCTGTCGCACACCGGGCTGATCGCCATCCGCGGTGATGATGCCGAAGCGTTTCTACAAGGGCAGTTTACCAACGATATCCGTAAGGTCGATAATGAACATGCGCAGATCAGCGGTTACTGCAGTCCCAAGGGGCGACTGCTAAGCAACTTCCTGATCTTCAAACGCCATGACAGTTACTTCCTGAGGCTGTCCAAGCCATTGATTGACAGCACCATTAAAAGGCTGAAGATGTTCGTGCTGATGTCTAAGGTTATTATGGAAGATGCCAGCGAGGGCCAGATTCACATCGGCTATAGTGGGCCGAATACGGAAAAGGAACTGGCCAACATCTTCACCAAAGTGCCGCAGCAGGACTTCGACACACTACAGCACGGTGAGATCACTATAATTCGTCTGCCTGGCATCAATCCACGCTTCGAAATCCTTGGCCCGCTCGATGACATAAAAAAATTATGGACAACGCTGAACGTGCGCGGCGCACCGGTGGGCTCGGAAGTATGGGCGTGGCTTACAATCCAGAATGGCTTACCGCTGATCACGGAGCAGACAGTCGATGCCTTTGTACCACAAATGGTCAATATGCACGTCATCAATGGCATCAGCTTCAAGAAGGGTTGCTATACGGGACAGGAAATCGTCGCCCGTATGCAATATCTGGGTAAACTGAAGAGACGCATGTACCTCGCCAATATCCAGATCGAAGACAGACCTGCCGATGGGGATACCCTGTTTGCTGCTGCCTCAAAAAGTGGTCAGGGTGCCGGCAGGATAGTCAATGTCAGCGCCGCCCCGGAAGGCGGATTTGATGTACTCGCCGTTATCGAGATAAAAAGCGTAAATGCAGGCAGCATGCACCTCGGCGACGTCAACGGACCCGAACTAAAGATTAAGGAATTGCCCTATGTGGTCGATGAAGGAGGTAATGAAACCTGAACTAAACAACAGCGCTGGGGGTATTGCGTGGATACTGTAGAACAAATATTGGCCGGATTTCTTGATGATCTGGAAAACAACCGCCTTATCCTGCCAACCCTGCCGGAAGTTGCATTACAGGTCCGTGATGCCGTCGAAAGCGACAAGGCCAGTGCCGGCGAAATAGCCAAGATTATCAGTATGGATGCCGCCCTGTCTGCACGTCTGCTGCAAGTCTGTAACAGCCCCCTGTATCGAACCCGGCGCACGGTTGAGGACCTGCAAACGGCCGTCGCACGCCTCGGTAATATCCAGGTTAGAAACCTTGTCAGCAGTCTGGTTATGCAACAGATGTTTCAGGCCACCTCCGATGTGCTGGATAAAAAAATGCGCGCAACCTGGGAACACTCAACCAACGTCGCATCGATCTGTTATGTACTCGCATCCGCCGCCGGTGTACCCAAAGACCAGGCATTGCTGGCGGGATTGATCCATGATATCGGCGCACTGCCTATTATCGTCCATGCCGAGGATATACCCGAACTGCGTGACGACCAGGTCTTGCTTGATAAAGTGATCAGTAAACTGCATACAATGATTGGTGAAAAGATATTAAAGGACTGGCAATTCCCACAAAGCCTGGTCAATGTCGCCGCACAGCATGAAAACCTGCAGCGTGACCCAGGGGGCGAAATCGATTACGTCGATATCGTTATTGTCGCGAATTTACAAAGCTATATCGGCACCTCTCACCCTTATAATGATCTCGACTGGAGCACGATACCCGCCTTCCAGCGCGTGGGCATTGAACCGGAAATAAATATCGTTGATATCGAGGAGAATCAGGAAGACCTGCATGAGGTCAGATCGATGCTTGCCTATTGAGCAACGATTTACTCCTCATGCATACCAGAGCGGTAAGACGATAGCTGCGATAATAATCATTGCTTCGTATCATGATTGCATGCGGCCATCATGACACCTCCGCCATATCAGTATGATAGATACCTCTGTTGATTGAACAAGCCGGTTTTCATTTATCACCTTAGTTTTTCGTCAAGTATTCATAATATATCTGCTTGTACAAGTCCTGGCATGATGGTTATGCCAATTGCATCTATCATACTGAAAAAACAACAATAATTTAATGAAATAAAATGCAGCAGAATTTTTGGGGAAAGCGATGATTCAAGAACCCTGCTGACAGTGCCGATATAATTACCGACTCGACAGAGTTAATAATTTAATTTTATATGTTAATATTGCCGTCAGGATTAATGGCGATATATGCCCATAATATTTATGAGTACATTATAATGAAATACATTCTCGTCTCTTTATCCCTGCTGTTTGTCACGATCGGCAGCAATATCGCCTCCACCCAAAAACCTACGACCAGCGTCATGATGACAACCCATGGTGCCGCCACCTACTACGTCAAGGGTGAGATACTGGGGCTTGGCAGTGTCGAGATGATGGTCGATACCGGCTCAGGCTATAGCACGATCAACGAGCAGACACTGAGTGTATTGAAACAGAATGGTACTGCTAAATATGTAAAGGACCTGATAGGCGTGCTGGCCAATGGCGATAAAATGCGCGTCAAGGTATATCGTCTCAGTGCCATCAACATTGGCGAGCAATGCTGGTTACATGATGTTGACGCGGCTGTATTCCCTGGCAAGACACGCCAGATTCTCGGACTGTCGGCGTTACGCAAAACCTCCCCATTCATGTTCTCGATGGAACCGCCGGAACTGATACTCAGTAACTGCAAGGCAAAACTGGATTCATAAACATCCCTGAACCTGACTTTCCGGCCAGTCGCCTGTCATGACGACGAGCCAGAAAGACAGGTTCAATCGCATCATCGTTATTTTTCCCCATAATCGGGGACTTCCACTTCAAAGGCACTGAACTCCGACATATCCAGGTGTCCATCACTGTTTTTATCCGCCTTGGGATAATAATAAAACACCCGATGTTTGTCCCTGGCCTCATACTGGCTGATATAGCCGTTATTATTCTGATCAAGGTCCTTGAAACGCATTTGCTGTTGGCTGTCCTGACCACCAGCATGAGCGAGCGTAGTCAAACAGGCGACTACTACCATCACAGTTATATGCTTGTACATCTGGATCACCTCCTCATAGCTTGTCTGTCAAACCATGAGCAAGGCATCTGACGGCCTAACGTCAATTAACAATTGCGTGGTTAAGAATAAGTAAATAATCTGGCCACCGGATACCCTATTATCAATCTGTATGGCATGACAGATTCATGTAGGTACATTACAGCAAGGAAAACGACCGTCCTCCTGATCCAAGTCTAGTTATTTGCGACCGGGCTTCAACCATACTAAAAACAGTCGATTATATTGCGACCGATATATCGTCAAATCATCACATTTTGTGTGCGCACTATTGCTTTGATTCGCGACTATAGTGCCAATCGATTGTATGTCATAAAACGGCAATACGGCTGTGCTGGTCAAGGCCCGCAATGACAACAGCTCTATTCCGGGCGCATATGCGGAAACAGCAACACATCCCGGATCGATGGTGAATCGGTAAACAACATAACCAGGCGATCGATACCAATGCCCTCTCCCGCGGTCGGTGGCATGCCATGCTCCAGGGCGCAGATATAGTCGGCATCGAAATGCATGGCCTCCTCATCGCCGGCATCCTTGTCCTCGACCTGCTTCCTGAAACGTTCGGCCTGATCTTCGGCATCGTTCAGCTCGGAGAAGCCATTGGCCACTTCGCGCCCACCAACAAAGAACTCGAAGCGGTCGGTGACAAAGGGATCATCATCACTACGACGTGCCAGCGGCGACACCTCGGTCGGATAGGCGGTGATAAAGGTCGGATCCTTCAGACGGTGCTCGACGGTCTTTTCGAAGATCTCGATCTGTACCTTGCCGAGTCCGTAACTGTCCTTTAATGGAATGCCCAGACCCGTGGCAATGGCGCGCGCCTTATCCAGATCCTGCAGCATGTCGGCGCTGATCGAATCATTAAAGTGCAGGATCGATTCGACCACGGTCATACGTGCAAACGGCTTGCCAAAGTCATATTCATCACCCTGATAATGGATCGTGCTGGAGCCGATCACATCCTCGGCAATCCCGCGCAGCATTTCCTCGGTCAGGTTCATCAGATCATTATAGTCTGCATAGGCCTCGTAGAACTCGAGCATTGTGAATTCGGGATTATGCCGAGTCGACAGTCCCTCATTGCGGAAATTACGGTTGATCTCGTAGACGCGCTCGAAACCGCCGACTACCAGGCGTTTCAGGTACAGTTCCGGGGCAATACGCAGGAACAGGTCCATATCCAGCGCATTATGGAAGGTCGTAAAGGGCCGTGCCGACGCACCACCCGGGATGACCTGCATCATCGGTGTTTCCACTTCCATGAACTGCTTGTCATTGAGGAAATTACGAATGTAGTTAATGATGCTGTTACGAATATTAAAGGTTTTGCGCGTAACCTCGTTCATAATCAGATCGATGTAACGTTGACGATAACGTGACTCGGTATCGGTCAGACCCTTGAACTTTTCCGGTAACGGACGCAGGGCCTTGGTCAACAGACGAATATTCTCGACCTTGACCGATAACTCACCCTTGTTGGTTTTCATCAGCACGCCTTCACCACCGATGATATCGCCGATGTCCCATTTCTTGAATTGCGTGTTATAAATCCCTTCCGGCAGGTCATCACGGACCACATAAAACTGGATACGACCGGACATGTCCTGGATGGTCGCAAAACTGGCCTTGCCCATGACCCGTTTCAGCATCATACGCCCGGCAATGCTGATACGAATATTTAATTCATCCAGCTCTTCCTTGCTCTTGTTGCCGTATTCGGCGTGCAACTCAGCGGCGAACACATTGCGCCTGAAGTCGTTCGGAAAGGCGTTGCCTTCTTCGCGTATCGATGCCAGTTTGGCGCGACGCTCGGCAATCAGTTTGTTTTCATCCAGTTGTGACTGTTGATCGGGATTCTTGCTATCACTCATGTTGTCTGTCTTTTCTGTTTCTCGTTATAGGCCACTCTTTAAACTCGCCTCGATAAAGGCATCGAGGTCACCATCCAGCACCGCCTGCGTGTTACCGGTCTCGACACTGGTGCGCAGGTCCTTGATGCGCGACTGGTCCAGCACATAGGAACGGATCTGACTGCCCCAGCCGATATCGGACTTGGTCTCCTCCAGCGCCTGCTGGTCGGCACTCCGCTTCTGCACCTCCATTTCATACAACTTGGCCTTCAATTGCTTCATTGCCGTGGCCTTGTTCTTGTGCTGGGAACGGTCGTTCTGACACTGTACCACAATCCCGGACGGTTGATGCGTAATACGTACGGCGGATTCGGTACGGTTGACATGCTGACCACCGGCACCACTGGCGCGGTAGACATCGATCCTCAGGTCAGCCGGATTGATATCAATATCGATATTCTCATCGATCTCGGGTGACACGAATACGGCCGCGAATGAAGTATGGCGGCGATTACCCGAGTCGAACGGTGATTTGCGCACCAGCCGGTGCACGCCGATTTCGGTGCGCAGCCAACCGAACGCATATTCGCCGTCGAAACGGATCGTCGCGCTCTTGATCCCGGCCACTTCACCGGGCGACACCTCGATCAACTCGGTCTTGAAGCCATGACGCTCACCCCAGCGCAGGTACATGCGCAGGATCATATTGGCCCAGTCCTGGGCCTCGGTGCCACCAGACCCGGCCTGGATATCGAGAAAGGCATGACAGGCATCCATTTCCCCGGAGAACATGCGCCGGAATTCGAGTTCGGCCACGCGGATCTCCATAGCGGCCAGGTCGGCCTCGATCTCGGCCAGCGTGGCCTCATCGGACTCCTCGGCCGCCAGCTCGAGTAATTCAGCGGTATCGGAAAGTCCGGATTCCATCGCCTCGATGGTGTCGACGACCTTTTCCAGCCCGGCACGTTCCTGACCGAGCTTCTGCGCGCGCTCGGGATCGTTCCAGACATCGGGTTGTTCGAGTTCGCGGATGACCTCGGTCAGTTGTTCTTTCTTGTCTTCATAGTCAAAGATACCCCCTGAGGGCCGTGGTGCGCTCTTGCAGGTCTTTGATTTTCAATAAAACGGGGTTAATTTCCAGCATTATGTAAACTTTCAGGCACAATTTAGGTAACAGCCGCCTATGATACAACAGCTGGGGGGAATTTGACTAACTAATGTCACATTACCTTCGGATGTGCAGGAATCGGGATCCGCGTAACTATCGCTGCCTGGGATACCACTGCCAGCTCGATAGCGCAACTATCAACTTCACGAACAGAATCACTATAAGCACATTACTACTCAGAAAACAATTGAAACCACGTTTCGCAATAATTCCAATTTCGCGTTGTGGTCCAGATCAGCCGCATTATGCCCACGTTTCTCGTTCTGGTCAGATACGACTTGATTTTTATTCACATCTGCTGGCATACAAAACAGGCCCGTACCAACAGAAAAATATCTAATTTAGACATCAACATATACACAGACCGGTCCCAGCGACAACCACCCGGGCACCTTCAATGCACAATTATTTCGCTCGCAGATCCAGTAATCTCTGCTATATATTATTGATAACAGTCAATTTACATTAACTCCATTATGGAGATCATCTAGCTGGCGATATTATCTGTTGTATGATTAACTGCAACAAGACCAAGCTATCGGGAAGGAGTCCGCATGTCCATATATACTGCAAGGCGACATTCAAGCCTGTCACGGCTCTATCATGTCATGGCGACGCTGTTTCTCTGCCTACCGCTTTCTGTCCCCGCCGCTGAACCGTTCGAACTGACGACAAACCCGAGCCAACTTGTCACACTAAAGGCCAAAAACGCACCGCTGAAGGCCGTTGTCGAACAAATTGCGCGTGAACTCAATATCGAACTGGACGCCGATTTTCGTGATAATGCGACCGTCAGCGTCGATTTCGACCGGCTCCCGCTCGAACGCGCCCTGCAACGCCTCGATGCCAATTTCATTACTGTGACCGGCAAGGAAGGTGGCGGGATCGCCAAGATATTCCTGCTGCCGCGCGGCAAGGGATCACCGTCAATCGTAACCCAGCCTAGACCACGTACAATCCCAGAGCCGACAACTGTCGTTGAGTCTGAAATACTGACAGACGATGACAACAACGTGGTCGCATCAAGACCGGCTGGCGGACAAGCAGAGGACGATGAAGAAGACGATGAAGAAGACGATGAAGATGATGAAGAAGAAGAACATGAAGGCGATAATGAAAGCCCGGCAGATCAGGAAAGGTAGGTACTGATCCGTTTACCCTGACAGGTTTTTCTCATGCTTTCTACTGTCCCATCAATTCTAGATACTCGACCATCAATTGCAGGCTGCGCTGACCGCGAAACTCGTTGACATCGAGGCGGTAGGCCAGTCTGACGGACTGTTGCTCGCGGGGGCAATCATTATCGACGGCATTGAATGCAATCGCATCGATCGTTTTCGCGGAATGCAGGGGTTGTACGACCATTTTCAGATGACGCTCGCCGACAATGCGTTGTTGTATGACTCTGAACTCGCCTTCGAACACCGGTTCCGGAAAGCCCTGCCCCCACGGCCCGCCCTGTCTTAATAGTTCGGCCAGATCGAGGGAATAATCCTGTTCATGCAGTTCTCCATCGGTATGGATACTGCCGTGCAGGTCGTCCTCATCGACCCAGCGCATGACCTCTTCGCTGAATGCGCTGCTAAAATCATCCAGTCTGTTACGCTCGATACTGAGACCGGCCGCCATCGCATGGCCGCCGAACTTGGAAATCAGGCCCGGATGCCGGGTGGCTATCGCATCGAGCACGTCGCGGATATGCACGCCCTGGATCGAACGTGCCGAGCCCTTGATCTCGCCTTCTGCGCCGTCGGCGAAGATAATCACCGGACGATGATAGCGTTCCTTGATACGCGAGGCGAGGATACCGATCACGCCCTGGTGCCAATTTGGATCATACAGGCATATCCCTATCGGGATCGGTGCGCTATCCTCGTCCAGATTCAGCCTGTCGAGTACGGCAAAGGCCTGTTCGCGCATGCCGGATTCGATTTGCTTGCGTTCCTGGTTCAGGCTGTCAAGTTGCACGGCCAGCTCGCGTGCACAGCCGGGATCATCGCTGAGCAGGCATTCGATACCGACTGACATGTCTTCAAGACGCCCGGCTGCGTTCAGGCGCGGTCCCACGGCGAAACCCATATCACTGGCGACGATGCGCTCGCGCTTGCGTCCGCTGACTTCGAGCAGTGCATCGATACCGGCACAACCCTGCCCGGCGCGGATACGCCGGAGGCCCTGCTCGACCAGGATACGGTTGTTCGTGTCCAGAGGTACGAGATCGGCGACGGTACCGAGCGCGACCAGGTCCAGTAATACGGCCAGGTTAGGTTCTGCAATGCCATGCTGCTGAAACCAGTCCTGTTCACGCAAGCGTGCGCGACAGGCCAGCAATACATAAAAGATCACGCCGACACCGGCCAGGTTCTTACTGGCGAAACGATCGCCGTGCTGGTTCGGGTTTACTATCGCATGCGCATCCGGCAGGGTTGCGCCCTGCAAATGATGATCGGTAACGACGACCTGCATACCCAGTGCACGCGCACGGGCCACGCCCTGGATACTGGAAATACCGTTGTCGACGGTAATCAGCACATCTGGTTGATACTGGCTGGCGACTTCGACGATCTCCGGGGTCAGGCCATACCCGTATTCAAAACGATTCGGCACCAGGTATTGCACAGACGTAGCGCCCAATGCGCGTAAACCACGCATCGCGACGGCACAGCTGGTCGCACCGTCGCAATCAAAGTCGGCGACGATCAGGGTCTTGCGGTTATCGCGGATTGCCGTGGTAATGACAGCAACGGCCTCGTCGATGCCTTTCAGGTCTGTCAGCGGTAATAGCTGGTTCAATGTGCGTTCCAGTTCGTCGACCGAGCGTACGCCTCTGGCGCTGTAGATGCGTTGCAGGATGGGGTGTAAGTCGGCGCCAAGTCTGGCAGTGGATTCCGTGATGTTGCGTTGTAGTAGTTTTTTTATCATGAGTGAAGTTTAATTTTTTTAATCTTGATCCCCATCCCCTATCCCCTCGACTTTGGCTCCGGGCGTCGTTCTAACGACTCCATCCATGGAGTCGTACCGGAGGTAGGATAGGACGAACAGGATTTTATAGTTAATCACTTACTGTAAATCAATGTCGCCTGTGAAAAATGAGTTATTGAGAGCCAATGGCTCATGTCTTAACGAATTCTTTTGCTGGTCGCAGCGAATAACACATCAGATTTATGTGTCAGTGTCGCACTATATTCGCGATCTTCGCATGCGCCAGAAGCGCCATAGGTGATTTTTCTTTAACTTGTATGTTACCCCATTACAGGGCAACAAACTGACACTGGCAATACGGCGCTGCCTCAGTGCACGCAATAACGGCGCAAACCAATTATTTTCCAGTTTCGATAATTTGTCGATATGATAATGACTATCCAATGAAAGCATGTCTTCCTCGCTCTGCTCGATAACCACCAGTGCATGAACTTCACTGGACTTGTCCGTTACAGCAGCTTTATCAAGCAGTGCTTCAGCCGATGCAGGCATAGAATGCACGGTGGTACCAGCCAGCAGTGCGAGTCCTTTTACAAAAGGTTCGTCGCTAAACACGGCATGCCAGTGTCCACGGACCTGTTCAGGCATCTTCCCCGGGCCCCAGCACCAGATACTGTTGACCGGGAATTGATCTTGCCCAACACGTTGCTGGTTGACCGCGGATGCATGCAACAACATCTGCACTTCATTCATGAAGCGGTGCCAGTGCGTCTGGTCAGCACCCTGCGGCAAGAAAGGCTCGACACTGCGCCCAAGGACCTCGTCCATAGCATGGAAGCGTGACTTGGGTCGCTGCTGCAAACACATATACCAGCGATTGCCAGCATAGGCTTCAAAGCGGTAGCCATCATCGGCATACAGGTTATTCAGTTCCTGTTGCAGTGCATCGACCTCGCTACGCTGCAGTTCAAGCACATCACTGCCACGGATAACCAGGCGATCCTTGTCCGCTTCCATATAGACCGGATCAACATGCATCCAGACCTTGTCGTCCTTGCGGCCACTATCCGCATAATGCGATACGGCTGCAACCGCAATACTGTCCGCATCATGCTGCAATTCAAACTGATCCGCGACACAGGCATGGTATGGTTTGGCAGTGCCAACCTGTTGATCGGCGCGTGCCAACAGGGTTTGCAGTGCTGCAAGGCGTGGCATGGACTGCCGTGCCTTGCCGATGCACTCGAACAACCCGGGGACAAGCAACGTGATATGGTGTGTCGTCATGGAGGAAGGTCAGTAATATCGCATACCTCCGCCCTGCCCCTCGATTAAATTGAGGGGCAGGCGAGAAGGATATTGTCAGGACATGTTGTCGAGTATAGCGGTTTTAACAGAATCGAGTGTCGCCTCTACCGTCAACATCGGCGCCGTACTCTGTTTGATCGCGGTATCCGGGTCCTTCAGACCATGCCCGGTCAGCGTGCAGACGATACTGCTGCCCTCCGGAATCTTGCCGGTGTTGATGTCATTCAATGCCCCGGCCAGTGATGTCGCCGATGCCGGTTCACAGAACACACCTTCATTTTCTGCCAGCAGTTTTTGGGTGGCGAGAATCTCTGCGTCGCTACATTCATCAAACCAGCCACCGGACTCGTCCTTGACCTTCCAGGCCATGTCCCAGCTTTGCGGATGACCGATACGGATCGCCGTGGCGACGGTATCCGGATTGTCGACCATCGCGCCGCGCATGAAAGGTGCGGAACCGGCAGCCTGATAACCGACCATCTTCGGGCGGTTACCGACAATGGCGCCACCGGCATAGCGGCATTGACCGTGACAGAACGCACAGGCCTCGGTAACGTGATCACCGGACGCGGATGAGTACTCACAATAACCGATCCAGTGTGCGGTGATATTGCCGGCATTACCGACCGGCAGGCAGTGATAGTCCGGCGCGCGTCCCAGTTCCTCGACGATCTCAAATGCGGCGGTCTTCTGTCCCTGCAAACGATACGGATTGATCGAATTGACGATCGTGACCGGTGCTTCCTCGGCCACTTCCTTGACCAGGCGCATGCCATCATCAAAATTACCCTTGATCTGGATGACGACAGAACCATGCATCATCGCCTGGGCCAGTTTACCCATCGCGATCTTGCCTTCCGGTATCAACACGAATGCAGTAATGCCGGCGCGTGCTGCATAGGCCGCAGCCGCAGCCGAGGTATTGCCGGTGGATGCACAGATGATTGCGCGGCTGCCTTCCTCCACCGCTTTCGTGACCGCCATGGTCATACCACGGTCCTTGAATGAACCGGTTGGATTCAGACCTTCGTATTTAACATAGATATCGACATCCTTGCCGATAATTCCGGGGATGTTATTCAGGCGTATCAGGGGTGTATTGCCCTCGCCCAGACTGATTATGCGCGTGTCATCATGTACCGGCAGGCGATCCCGATAGCGATTGATCAGTCCGGTATAACGTTCTCTGAAAGGCATTAGTGTAACCTCGATAAAATATTATGAATGATTGTCTGGCCCTGCCCATGGCAGGACACTTTAGTTAACTTCCCAGTGACTCGACCCGAATTCGCACGACCTCATCAGTAATAGCCGCAAGGGCTTCGATCCTGCTAATGGCATCGTTCATACTGCGCTCAGTGACGGTATGGGTCAGCATGATGATCGGCACATCGGTTGCGCCCTCGGGCGGTTCCTTCTGGATAATCGCCTCGATACTGATCTGCTGATCGCCGAGGATGCGGGTCACATCGGCCAGTACACCGGGCTGGTCGCTGGCCTTCAGGCGCAGGTAGTAGGCGGTTTCGACGTCGTCCATACCGAGTACACGGGTATCGGTCATCGCATCGGTCTGGAAAGCCAGATGCGGTACGCGATTTTCCGGGTCCACAGTGAGCACGCGTGCCACGTCAACAATATCGGCGACAACGGCAGAGGCCGTCGGCTCGGCGCCAGCGCCAGCGCCATAGTACAGGGTCGGACCCACTGCATCGCCCTGTACGAGCACGGCGTTCATGACCCCGTCGACATTGGCAATCAGGCGGCGTTCCGGAATCAATGTCGGATGTACACGCATCTCGATACCCTTGTCGGTACGGCGAGTTATACCCAGGTGTTTGATACGATAGCCCAGTTCCTCGGCATAACTGACATCCTCGCGCGTAATACGGCTGATACCTTCGGTAAACACGGCGTCGAACTGCAACGGAATACCAAAGGCTATCGAAGCGAGGATTGCAAGTTTATGCGCCGCATCGATACCCTCGACATCAAAGGTCGGATCGGCCTCGGCATAACCGAGTTCCTGTGCTTCCTTCAATACATCAGCAAAATCCCTGCCCTTGTCGCGCATCTCGGTCAGGATAAAATTACCGGTACCGTTGATTATACCTGCTATCCATTCTATTTGATTGGCGGCCAGACCTTCACGGATGGCCTTGATAATAGGTATGCCACCGGCCACGGCCGCTTCAAAGGCCACCATGACACCCTTGTCATGTGCGGCAGCAAAGATCTCGTTACCGTGCTTGGCAATCAGGGCCTTGTTGGCCGTAACTACATGTTTGCCATTGGCGATTGCTTTCAGCACCAGATCGCGTGCCGGTTCATAACCACCGATCAGTTCGACGACAATATCCACGTCCGGGTCATTGACGACCTGGTAGGCATCATCCGTTATTTTGATACCTTCAAGACTGCCAAGACTATCAGGATTATATTCACGTGCAGCCACATGGGTCACGTTGATTTCGCGCCCGACACGACGCGTTATCTCTTTGGCATTGCGCGCCAGTACATTGAAGGTGCCACCGCCTACGGTGCCCAGACCCATCAGGCCAATATTTACCGGATTCAATTCTCTTCTCCTACTGCAATATCAAGGATGTTGTCCTTGCGAAACATGGCTCGAATCCCGCGTATCGCCTGCCGGGTTCGATGTTCATTTTCTATTAATCCAAAGCGCACATGGTCATCACCATAATCACCAAAGCCGACGCCGGGCGATACGGCAACCTTGGCGTCTTCGAGTAATTTCTTCGCAAACTCCAGTGAACCGAGATGGCGATAGGCTTCCGGAATGGGCGCCCACACAAACATCGTCGCCTTCGGTGGCTCGACATGCCAGCCGATCGCATTGAGTCCGTTGCACAACACATCGCGACGTGCCTGATACATATCCGAGATCTCCTGCACACAATCCTGCGGGCCTTCGAGCGCGGCAATGGCAGCGACCTGAATAGGTGTAAACGTGCCGTAATCCAGATAGGATTTCATCCGCGCCAGCGCGGCGATCAGCGTCGGGTTGCCGCACATGAAACCGACACGCCAGCCAGGCATGTTATAGGTTTTTGACAGCGAATAGCTCTCGACCGCTATTTCCTTGGCCCGCGGTACCTGCAGGATCGAAGGCGCCCGGTAGCCATCAAAAACAATTTCGGCATAAGCCAGATCATGGATGACCCAGATCTGGTGTTCCAGTGCGATTTCAACGACGCGTTCAAAAAACTCCAGATCGACACATTGGGTCGTCGGATTGCCGGGGAAATTCAGGACCAGCATCTTCGGCTTAGGCCAGGAATCCTTGATTGCCTTGACCAGTTCGGCGAAAAAATCCACCCCAGGCACCAGCGGTACATGGCGGATATCGGCACCGGCAATGACGAAGCCATACGGATGGATCGGATAGGCCGGACTGGGTACCAGTATCGCATCGCCGGGACCGACCGTGGCCAGGGCCAGATGAGCCAGACCTTCCTTGGAACCGATAGTGACTATGGCCTCCGTTTCCTGGTCCAGATCAACGGCGTATTTGTTGCGATACCAGGTGCAGATCGCCCGCCGCAGGCGTGGTATCCCCCTGGATACCGAGTAACGATGCGTATCGTCCCGCTGGGCGGCCTCGACCAGCTTATCGACAATATGCTTCGGTGTCGGCTGATCCGGGTTTCCCATGCCAAAATCAATGATATCCTCCCCGCGCGCACGCGCCTTGGCCTTCAGTTCATTAACAATGTTAAAAACATAGGGCGGCAAACGCTTGATTCTGGGAAATTCGTCCATTATTACGGGAACCTGTTTACAATCAGTTGGTTAAACAAACAACGAACATTACGCATATTAGGAAATACTGTCAATTGTTGTTAGCCGTCCATTATAAGGTTTTTGCTCCCATATTCGAGCTTTCCTTGAAGAAATTGTCATTTTCGGCTAGTTTTCCGTCATGAAACTCAGCCTCGATTACAACACGTCCAAATATACGATCAATGCCTACGACACAGCTGCGATCACTGTCAACAATGAACGCTATAGCGGCAGTATTGTCGTCACGCCGGAGCGCTTGCTGGATAGCTGGGAACCGACACAAATCGAACATGTCGATGCGTCCCATATCGAGCTCCTGGTCAGCCTGGATCCCGAGATCATCCTGTTGGGAACGGGCACATCACTGTGTTTTCCGCATCCATCCATAAGCGCGATTGCATTACAGCTGGGTATCGGCTTCGAGATCATGGATACCGGCTCGGCGTGCCGGACGTTTAATGTACTCGCCGCAGAAGGCAGGAATATTGCTGCGGCCTTGATGATCAGTAGCTAGTTGCGAGTGGCTAGTGGCTAGTGGCTAGTAAAAGAGTGGATCGTTAATTCTTTTTTCCTCGCTACAGGCTAAATATTCATTGGCTAGTTGCGAGAAAAAAACAATATAGCTGCTGTCTAGTGTCGAGTAGCCAGTACAAGACTGGATTGTTATTTCTTTTATCCTCGCTACTAGCAACTCGCTACTTGTTCACCGCAGCGGGCACACTTCCACCCCTTCCTGCTCTGCGCGTACACCGTTGATGGCCTTATCCGCGCGCAACGCACGGACGATGCTGTCGTAGGTGGCAAACGGCACCGACTTGTCGAATACAATATTCACAAAACCGGTTTTGCTGACTTTATAGGATGCATTCGCGCTCAGGTCGTGATCAAACAACAGGCTTGCGACCTGATAATCTGCCGCCCTTTGTTTTTCCAGTTCCGCTTTGCTCAGAACATGTTCCGATGTACAAGCGGACATGAACATAAGCATAAAAATAATGACGATTTCGCCAGGCTTCATCACATGAGTGCTACTTGAATAAGATTTCTTCTGAAAAGCCTTCGCTTTCCATGATCTCGCGTAAACGCTTCAGGGCATCCATCTGTATCTGGCGCACGCGTTCACGAGTCACTCCGATCTCCTTGCCAACCTCTTCCAGTGTCGAGCGTTCATAGCCATGCAGACCGAAACGCCGTTCCACGACTTCACGCTGCTTGTCGTTCAGACGCTCAAGCCACGTATCGAGGTTACGATTGATGTTCTCGTCCTGCAGCAGGGTTGACGGATCCGGGTTACTTTCATCCGGAATGGCATCCAGTAACATGCGGTCTTCGTCATCACCAATCGGCGTATCCACCGACGTGATACGCTCATTCAGACCCAGCATGCGCTTGACTTCACCGATGGGCTTGTCCAGCAGCGTCGCAACTTCTTCGGCTGTGGGTTCACGCTCGAGGTCCTGGGTCAGTTTACGCGTGGCACGCAAGTATAGGTTGATTTCCTTGACGATATGGATAGGCAGACGGATGGTGCGGGTCTGGTTCATGATCGCTCGTTCGATCGTTTGTCGAATCCACCAGGTCGCATAGGTTGAAAATCGGAAGCCGCGTTCCGGGTCGAATTTTTCAACGGCGCGAATCAAACCCAGGTTACCCTCCTCGATCAGATCGAGAAGCGCAAGGCCGCGGTTCATATAACGCCGAGCAATCTTGACGACCAGGCGCAGATTACTTTCAATCATGCGCGTGCGCCCACTCTCATCGCCCTTCTGTGCCAGACGCGAGTAATGCACCTCTTCCTCGGCAGTTAGTAACGGTGAAAAACCAATTTCATTCAGATACAGACGTGTCGCATCCATCTGTCCATCGGAAAATTCCCGCGTATGCCTTGTTATTTTTTTATCGGGTAACTTTTCATCGGCTTCCGCAGCTTCGGGGGGATCCTCATGGCTGTCGGCTTCAATTTCTTCGGCGTCCATATCCACCAATGCATCCTCCTCATCTACTGCATCAATCGCGTCCAGCTTTTGTGTGTCATCTGCCTTGTCAGAAGGCGTATCTTTGGTCTTTCTTGGCATTCAAATACCTTGGTATTACCCGGGATACGTCAAACATATTTTACCCTGCCATGTTCTTGTTCAAATTGCATTTTATCAGGGAGTCTGTTTGGTATCTTACCATTACACTATGTAATTACTACATGTTTTCTGCATATATCGACAATAAATTTGCATAGTTGAGAGCATGACGTTTCTGCAAACCTGATAATTCATTTTTTCGGCAGATAATACAATGGATTGACGGGTTTTCCATCCTTGCGTATCTCGAAATGCAACATCGTTCGATCGGTACCCGAGCGGCCCATTTCTGCAATCTTCTGACCTTGTCTGACCGATGCACCCTCCTTGGCCAGTAAGCGCCGATTATGTGCATAGGCACTCAAATATGTATTGTTATGTTTAATAATGATAAGTTTTCCGTAACGCAATAAGCCATCTCCACTGTATACCACCTTACCTGCTGCCGCTGCGATCACCGACTGACCGGAACGGCCCGCTATCGCAATTCCTTTTTTACCCGAATCGGTACGGGAGAAACCACGAATCAACTTTCCGCGCGCAGGCCATAACCAGCGGCGGATCTTGGTGGATACCACCGGCTTGTTGTTCGATTGTCTGGGTTTGTTCGATTGCTTCGACGGACGGGATACAGTGGAGGGGCGTCTAGTTGTTTTCGCTTTCGCAGTGCTTTTCGGGGTGGATCTATGCGCTGATGTTTTTTTCTTGTGCGGGGCTTTCAGCCTCAGGACCTGACCGGGGTAGATCGCATAGGATCGGGATACGCCGTTCCAGCGGGCCAGCGCGCGATAGTCCAGGCCATAGATCCAGGCAATGGAATAGACGGTTTCACCCCTGGCGACCCGGTGATAACCTGTGTTCTTCTTCGTGCGATCGGAAACCGGTGCCTGATAGTGGCTACTGCATGACGACAGCAGTGCAACGATCAACAGTAATATGAATCCTCGCAAGCCGTCATTCCTGGCGGAAAATCAAATACGCGACAAGCAACAAAATCACGACAAGCCAACCAAGGCGGTCGATATAGTGATGCAGTTTTTTCTCCATCCTTTCTCCGCCCCATACCATCAAGCCTGACACCATGTAAAATCGTGCGCCACGGCCGATCACTGATGCAAGCACGAACGGTAGAAACGGCATTGCGATAACACCGGCGGAGATCGTAAACAGCTTATACGGTATCGGTGAAAAACCGGCGACCAGGATTGCCCAGAAACCCCATACATCAAACCAACCACGTACGCGGATGAATTTTTCCCAGTAACCCCACTGATGCAGATAGGGCTCAAGAACATCAAAAAAATACACACCGATCAGATAACCGGCCACACCACCAACAACCGAGGCGATGGTCGTCAGCCCGGCAAAAAACCATGCGCGTTGTGGCTGTGACAACGACATCGGTGCCAGCATCACATCGGGTGGAATTGGAAAAAACGAACTCTCGGCAAAACTCAGGCCGGCCAGGTAGCGCGGGGCAAAGCGATGCCGGGACCAGGCCATGACTTTAGAATACAGCGCGGAAAAAATTCTCATCAGCTCTCTCCTCCCAACAGGGGCACAAAACTGACCGGTTCAAACAATTCCTGTTCAAATCCTGCTTCAGTGCGATCAATAACGGCCAGTTGCTGCGCGCCGCCCTGCTGCCCGACCGGGATCACCACCCTGCCACCCACTGCCAGCTGACTTAACAGGGCCTCGGGCACAGAACTCGGTGCCGCAGTCACGATAATACCATCAAAAGGGGCCTTGGATTTCCAGCCCCATGTACCGTCACTGTGTTTGAACCTGACATTGGTCAATTTCAGTGAGCGTAGTCGGCGCCGCGTCTGCTGCAACAGCACGTCGATTCGTTCCACGCTGTACACCTCGTCGACCAGCTGCGCCAGGACGGCTGTCTGATAGCCACAACCGGTACCGACCTCGAGTACCCTGGCGGGCACTCCCCGGGCCACTAACAATTCGGTCATGCGTGCAACGATATAGGGTTGCGATATCGTCTGTCCCTGACCAATCGGCAATGCGGTATCTTCATAAGCGCGACTGGCCAATGCCTCATCTACAAATAAATGACGCGGGGTATTTCTAATGACTTCCAGTACGCGCAGGTCGTGTATACCTTTTTCTACAAGCCGTTTGACCAGGCGCTCACGCGTCCTCTGTGACGTCATGCCTATTCCACGGATCATCGATTCGGTAATCATTTACACGACTCCAGCCACTTACGAGTATCCTCAAGGGACGAAAACTGGGTCAGGTCGGTATGAATCGGCGTGATCGATACCCGGGCCGCGCGAATCGCATTAAAATCGGTGCCCTCGCCGGCATCGGCTTCGGCACCACAGGGGCCGACCCAATACACGGCCTTGCCGCGCGGATCCAGCATCTCGATAACGGGCTCGGACTTGTGGCGGTTGCCCAGCCGGGTTACCTCTATCCCGGTCAGGCTGTCATAGGGCAGATCGGGGACATTGACATTCAGTATCGTATCAGCGGCCAATGGATGTTTTTTGATACGTTGGATTAATTCGACAATGACACGGGCAGCGGTGTCAAAATAGCGTGGCATTTCATCACAGACCAGCGACACAGCAATGGCCGGCAGACCCAGGAAACGTCCCTCCATGGCCGCCGCAACCGTACCGGAATACAACACATCATCGCCCATATTGGCGCCATGATTGATCCCAGATACCACCATGTCCGGTTCGTCCTGTAATAGCCCGGTAATCGCCAGATGGACACAGTCGGTCGGCGTACCATCGACACCTATAACACCATTTTCGGCATGAAATGCCCTGATCGGGCTATCAAGGGTCAGCGAGTTACTGGCTCCACTGCGGTTTCTGTCGGGGGCCACCACGGTAATTTCGGCTATTTCCTTTAATCCCGCGGCCAGTACACGAATCCCTGTTGCCTGATAGCCGTCGTCATTACTGACCAATATATTCATAAGATGTAATTCAAGCCCTGGGCTGTTCTGTATAATTATTAAGATGATAAGGGATACTATACTTGATTACAGCCTGCTCTCAAAATATTGCTGCATACTCCGACGGTGGGCCATCTCATAGTCACCATCGTATTCATGTTATGCTAAGCCATTGACAATGGTAGAAATACAGTATGAAGCCTAAAGACCCTATTGAGCAAAAAGATCGCGACCTGTTCAGACGGGCTGTTGCAGACGCGCGTCCAATGTATCATGACAGGATTAAACCACATAAAAAACGCCCAAAAGCAATTCCAAGACAGACGGAATCGAGCGAACAGCGTGTTATCGTGGATATGATGTCTGATGAATTTGATACCCTTGATGTACAAACGGGTGAAGAACTGCACTTCGTACGCGATGGAATCCAGGCAAAGGTCATCCGTAAACTGAAGCGTGGCCAGTATCGGCTCGAGGCGGAACTGGACCTGCATGGCCTGAATGTCGATGCGGCGCGGCGGGCAATCAGTGAATTTCTCGAACTATGCCAGCACGAACATCGGCGCTGTGTGCGTATTATTCATGGCAAGGGATTGAGCTCCAGGCACAAGGGTCCGGTTCTCAAACACATGGTCAATCGCTGGCTCAGACAACGCAAGGATGTGCTCGCATTTACATCAACAATACCCCAGCACGGCGGCACCGGGGCGATTTATGTATTACTGAAACGCGCCCCCAGATAAGTGCTGATGTATACCAGGCCAGGAACTCCCTGCAGGCCGGCACGCTGGCGACTGCCTACATAAGGTTCGGACGAGTCTGCATCCTTAATGGCGATAGCGCCGGCGAATCCTGGAATTTCGGGGCCTGGCCCTGTTCACAATAATGGTGCGTCCTTTTAGCGGGCTCTCGTCCAGGGCCTGGATCGCATTACTGGCATCCGCATCGTCCAACATCTCGACGAACCCATAGCCCTTGGATTTACCGGTAAAATTATCGGCAACAATATTGGTGTTCAACACTTCGCCGAACTCTGAAAAACTCTCTTTCAGTTCATCTTCAGTCACTGCATAGGGAAGATTACCGACATAAATTTTCATTGAAAATCCTGTTTTTCATACCCGCATGATTGTTAAATCAATTTAAGTGAACACTGTGACTGCGCAGTGACTGGAATTGCAGTTTCGGGTTTTCTGGACAGATGCAATAGTTATGAAGTTTGTTCTGCTTGCACTACAAGTATAAAACGTGATCAGGATATTTCCACTTTATGTAATAATGGTCTTTAACAAAGTGTTACCTGCATCTGAATATGTTAATCGGCAGGATGATCTGTTAGCAATGCTTCCATTTGCGATGTGTGTACGGGCTGGACCAATACCGTATCAAGCGGATAGATCTCATTGAGTTTATCGACATATTGACGTTCCGACTTGTCGACCATGACAATCACGCGGGCCCGGGCCTTGAATTTCAACAGGCTCACCAGAAACACATCCAGATTACTGATATGCACACCACTGTAATTACTGCCGTAGGCATAAATAAATTCGGCCACGACAATGTCCGGTAGTTGTTTTTTCAGCTCGGCATTGGCCTTCCTGACCGAATTCAGGCGGATGTCCCTGATACCGAGTTTCTTATACAGAGTGGAGAAATCCGGATGGGCCGGTGACTCGATAATCGAAAAAAGTGTTTTATTAGACATAACAAAATCAATCACATTTAATATTAATATATGCCAGGCAATGATCTATCCCCTGAAGGCCTCGTCAGAATTCATATAGGCCGTTTCTGCCACACTGCTTGGTCTGCCCAGAATTTCATTCCGATGCGGGAAGCGGCCAAAGCGCTCAACAATAGAACGATGATGTAACGCGAATTTGGCGTTTTCATCCAGGCCCGCATCACTAAACAAGCGTACCCCATCATCCTGATCCTGCATGTTTTCACTGTGCATGAACGGCATATACATGAACATCAGCCTGTCTGGTGCGATCTCCTTATCGAAACCTTTTTCGATCGCTTGCCGCGCCGTCGCAATACCCATGGCCTCGGTGGCAAAACTCTTTGCCTGCCCGCGGTACATGTTCAATGGCAATTGATCGAATACAATAATCAGGGCCAGGCAACCATTGGCCGTCGCTGTCCAATGTTCAAGCTTGCCCTGTCGCGCCTGCTCCCACACCCCTTCAAAACGTGTACGAATATCGGCATCTATCGCCGTTGTGGACTTGAACCAGTGCTTGGTCATCGGTTCACTAAACCAGTAATCCAGGATTTCGTCGGCACTCATATGCTTGTGTTAGTTCCTGCGCATAACATGTTGAGTCAGGAAGCGATCGAGTTCATTGGCAAAGTTTTGTCGGTCGCGTTGACTCAGGCTGGCAGGCCCTCCGGTCACAACACCGGCACCTCGGAGCTCTTCCATAAAATCACGCATACCGAGGCGCTGCCTGATATTGTCCTCGCTATAAAACTCACCACGCGGATTCAATGCATGCGCCTGCTTGGCGATGACCTCGGACGCCAACGGAATATCGGCCGTGATGACCAGATCTCCGGCCGCCAGGCGCTGGACAATCTCGTTGTCGGCGACATCAAAGCCTGCGGACACCCTGACCGACTTGATATAGCGCGAAGGTGGTGTATGCAATGGCTGATTGGCCACCAGCGTCGTCACCACCTGCACACGCTCCGCGGCCCGAAACAGGATCTCCTTGATGACCTTCGGACAGGCATCGGCATCCACCCATATCTGCATGACTTCCCCATATGAAATAGTCTAAAAATAATCCAATTTAACATGATAATTCGTCGAAAAACCATTATAATGGCATTTCTTGAGATTGTATTCCCTCCATCGTGATCAGGGGTAGTCTCCCCCAAGCCACCATTCACAGGTATTGTTACATGACTGCAGATACATCAGTATCGCCTACGTTTTCTGATTTAAACCTTAGCAAGGCGGTGCTTAAGGCGCTCGCAGATGTCGGTTACGAAACCCCGTCCCCGATCCAGGCACGCATGATACCGCACGTACTGGCAAGCCGGGACGTATTGGGGCAGGCCCAAACCGGAACCGGCAAGACTGCGGCCTTTGCATTACCCATATTGTCCCGTATCGATGTCAAACAGAAACTACCCCAGGTACTGGTGCTGGCGCCGACACGAGAACTCGCGATCCAGGTGGCTGAGGCCTTCCATCGCTATGCTGCGCACCTGAAGGGATTTCATGTATTACCGGTGTATGGTGGCCAGGACTACAGCGGTCAGATTCGCGCGCTGAAACGCGGTGTTCATGTGGTTGTCGGCACACCCGGCCGGGTCATGGACCACATGCGCAGAGGCACGCTGAAACTGGATAGCCTGAAAACCCTGGTACTGGACGAGGCCGATGAAATGCTACGCATGGGCTTTATCGATGATGTCGAATGGATACTCGAGCAAACGCCGGACGAACGTCAGATCGCACTGTTCTCGGCCACGATGCCCGCTGCGATCAAAAAGATTACCCAAAAATACCTGCAGGATCCTGTCGAAGTCATGGTCAAGGAACGCACCACCACGGCGGCGACAATCAAACAGCGCTTCTGGCTCGTCAATCGCCTGCATAAACTGGATGCACTGACACGTATCCTCGAATCCGAACACTTTGATGCGGTGATCATCTTTGTGCGTACAAAGACCGCAACCATTGAACTGGCGGAAAAACTCGAGGCACGCGGCTATGCCAGTGCCGCACTGAATGGCGACATTGCGCAGAAACAGCGTGAAATGACGATCGACAGGCTCAAGTCCGGCAAGCTCGATATTCTCGTCGCCACCGACGTCGCCGCCCGCGGCCTGGATGTCAATCGCATCAGCCATGTCATCAACTATGATATCCCGTATGACACAGAGGCCTATGTCCATCGCATCGGTCGAACCGGACGTGCCGGCCGTAGCGGTGAAGCCATATTGTTTGTCGCGCCAAGAGAACAACGGCTGTTACGTGCCATCGAGAAGGCGACCCGACACAAAATCGAAAAAATGGAGCTGCCCTCCACCGAGATCATCAATGACAAGCGCATTGCGCGCTTCAATCAGCGTATTACC
This sequence comes from uncultured Gammaproteobacteria bacterium, assembly GCA_947258655.1. Classification (GTDB taxonomy): domain Bacteria; phylum Pseudomonadota; class Gammaproteobacteria; order JAADHQ01; family JAADHQ01; genus JAADHQ01. The sequence goes on from CAMYJD010000001.1 coordinate 111,828, forward strand.
GATACGCTGGCCGAGGAAGGCCTGGAGTTTTATCAAAATCTGCTGCAGCAATATCAACAGGAACACGATGTTCCCGCACTGGATATAGCCGCTGCACTGGCTCGCCTCGCTCAGGGAGACGCGCCGCTATTACTGGACACCCGCCCCGAAAAAGCAGGCAAACACAAGGATAGCAGCGCCGACAAGACAAGGGCTTCTGTAAAATCCCGGCCTGTTTCCGAGCCTGAGCATGGCATGCAACGTTTTCGTATAGAGGTGGGGCATATTCACGAGGTGAAACCCGGCAACATCGTCGGCGCGATAGCCAATGAGGCCGGCCTCGAGAGTCAGTATATTGGTCGCATTACTATTTACGATGATTACAGCACTGTCGACCTGCCCGAAGGGATGCCGCGCGAAATATTCAAGGACCTGCAAAAAACACGCGTCGCCGGACAGCCAATAAGGATCTCGATCGCGGGTGAAAAAAAGAAGCAAACAGCCGGCAAACGTAAATCCGCGGACAAACCACGCGCTTCAAGTAAAGCTGCGAAGCACCGTGGTAAAACCAAACCGGCGCGTGATAAGAAGAAACAGACTGGTAAGAAGCAATGAAAGCTCACACGGTCACGCGCGCAATGCGGGACCATATTGAGCTGCTGCAAGCCCCGGCACCAGCCATATGCTCAGGCTTGTGATCCAGCTGAGCCGGATATTTGCATACAACTCATAAATCCTTTTACTCATCCAACGCACCACACAGTCATTGATTTTTATTTTGTTTAAACATTGCCTCGCATTGTCTGTCTGGAATATCTCAGCATAGACAATGTGTATACCGGCTCTATATGCATAAGCGAAGTAAATATCGACACTGCTCTCAAGATCAAATACATCAATAACTTATAGCATAGCTTTGATACTCATTGAAACTATGCGATGATATCGCCATGTTGAGACAGGCATTACAGCACAATACCTCGACCCACGGTCTGATCCGACTGATACTGGCCTGTGCATTGGTGTTTGCCGCACTGCATGTTAGCTTGCATGATCTGGACACACACAGCGATGTGGATGATGCGGATATTTGTCAGGTTTGCCGCATCCATCATGTCCCGGCTGTATCTGTGCCGCTGCCTGCCCTGTCTGTCCCGCTACAACTCGTCGAATACATACTCCCGCTATCAGATTTTCAATTTCGAAAATCATCCCTTAACTCTATCCAATGGGCGCGCCCTCCTCCTGTGCTGATTGACGCTTAACAAAACCGCTGATGCAAACCGGTGTAATACACCAGTGCGCGGCGTCAGCAACAATGTCTAGCCAATGAATCAGAACAGGAGTCCATGTTGGATCATTCTTCTTTATGTATGAAACGGGCAAGTGCTGCTATCGCTGCGTTCATGCTCTACCCGCTGTCAACCTTTGCCGACCCACAGGCCGGTGCCGTGCGTGAGCAAATCGATGCAATCAGACAGCAAATGCAACAGATGCAGAAAACCTACGAACAGCAAATCAATGCACTGGAACAACGCCTGCAGGTAATGGAAGCGGAAGCACAGAAAAGTACCGACACCGATATTGGCGTGCCTCAGCCCGCACCGGAAACGCCAACGGCCGCTGGCAGTGGCTTGCAAATCGGTGTGTCCGGCCTGTTTGCGGCAGGCGGATCCAGTGTCGGCAATGATGAACTCGAGAGCCTGCAGGCGGGCGCCCATGACCCGAACCAGAACGGCTTCACGGTCCAGAACCTGGAGCTGACGCTAAGTGGCACGGTCGACCCCTATATCGATGCACAGGCGAATGTAATCCTGCAGATCGACGCGGAAGGCGAAACCGTTGTCGAACTGGAAGAGGCCTTCTTCACGACCCGCGGGCTGCCCTCGGGCCTGCAGGTCAAGGGCGGGCAATATTTCACCGAGTTTGGGCGCCAGAATCCGCAACACCCGCATGTGTGGTCCTTCGTCGATCAGCCCGTGGTGTTATCGCGTTTCTTCGGTGGCGACGGCCTGCGCAGCCAGGGTGTGCGCGTTTCCAAATTACTGCCAACGGACTGGTATTCGGAACTCTATGTCGGCATGCAGAATCCGAAAGGCGAAACCGTCAGCAGCTTCTTGAACGCTGCGGGTGAAGACATTGGCGGCTTTACGCTGATTGACCGTGATCCGCGCAATTTCTCTGATCTGCTCTATTCGGCACGCTGGCTCAACGGCTTCGATGTATCAGACAAGGTCAGCATGAACGTCGGCGTGTCCGGGCTGTGGGGACCCAATGCCAGTGGCAACAACACCGATACCAGCATCTATGGCGCGGACCTGTATCTGAAATGGCAGCCTGTCTACAGTCAGCGCGGTTTTCCGTTTGTGTCCTGGCATAGCGAGGTATTGCAACGCCGTTACGAGGCAGGCGATCCCGGCGATCCGAATCGTCAGACACTGAAGGACTGGGGACTGTTCACCCAGGCACTATGGGGTTTCAAGCCCGGCTGGGTCGCCGGACTGCGTGCCGAATATGCCAGTGCCGATGGCGATGATGGCACTGATCCACTGCGCGATACACGCAAACGCCTGTCACCGAACCTGACCTGGTATCCGAGTGAATACAGCAGGGTACGTCTGCAATACAATCGTGACTGGACCGAGCATTTATCCGACAAGACGGTCGACTCCGTATTCCTGCAAATGGAATTCAACCTCGGCAGCCATGCTGCGCATAAATTCTAGGAGACGGTATGAACAGATTGTTTTACTTACTGTCTGCACTGCTGATCCTGATAAGCCCACAACTGGGTCATGCAGCATTGAAGGTAGTAACGACGACCCAGGATTTGGCCGCCATCGCTCAAGCGGTCGGTGGCGAACAGGTACAGGTACAGAGCCTGACCCCCGGAACCCGCGACCCCCATTATGCCAGCGCCAAACCCAGCATGATCCGCAAGGTCTTCCGCGCCGATCTGTTGCTGGTCATTGGCGCCGATATGGAAACCGGCTGGTTGCCGCCATTGTTGCAATCGGCGCGTAACAACCGTGTGCAACCGGGCAATCCGGGCTACCTGGACCTGTCCGCTGCCGTCCCGTTACTCGGCAAGCTCAATGGCCCGATGTCCCGCGCCATGGGCGACGTGCATGCCAGCGGCAACCCGCATTACTGGCTCGATCCACGCAATGGAGTCCGCATCGCCAGCGCCATCGCCTCGCGCCTGACTGAACTGGACCCGGCCAATACGGACGCCTATCAGCAACGCCTGCAGACCTTTACCCGAACCCTGAACGACAAGCTGGCCGTGTGGACAGCAGCACTTGCAGCAATGAAAGGCAAGCCGGTCATCGCCTATCACAAGTCCTTTATCTATCTGGCGGACGCGTTCGGCTTTACTATCGTCGACGAAGTCGAGCCCAAACCGGGGATTTCGCCGAGTGCAGCGAGCCTCGCTGCACTGGTCACCCGGATCAAGGACGAAAAGATAGCCCTGTTGATCATGGAACCCTATTACGAACGCCGTTCTGCACAATTCCTGCATGAAAAAACCGACATCCAGGTTGCGGTTCTGCCCCAGTCAGTCGGTGCGCAGGCCGGGATCGGCAACTATATCGAGTTGTTCGACGCCATAGTCGCAGAACTGAAAAAAGCCATGGACACTTAACATGGAAGCCTGGTTGATCCTGTTACCGGCGTTTGTCATGAGCACATTGATGATCCTGAGCCATACCTATCTGGGCCTGCATGTGCTCGCACGCGGCATCATCTTCGTCGACCTGGCCCTGGCCCAGGTTGCGGCCCTAGGTGTCAGTATCGCCTTCCTGCTCGGCGAGGATGCCCACGGCCTGCATGCCCAGCTATATGCCTTTGCAGCAACGCTGAGTGTTGCTTTTGCCTTCGCCGGCCTGCGCCGCATCCCTGGCAAGATCACGCGGGAGGTCATTATTGGCTGTGTGTATGTCGTTGCCACGGCCCTATCCATTGTCATCCTGAGCCGTTCTACCCAGGGCATGGAAGAACTGCGTTCCCTGTTCAATGGCAATATACTGTGGGTGAACTGGCAGGAAATCGCGATACTGGCCGCTGTCTATCTCGCCCTTGCTGTGTTTCATCTGCTATTCCGCAAACGCTTTCATGCGCTGTCTTTCGCAGACAAGGAACAGGAAGCGCCGGGCTTCCTGTGGGAGTTCCTGTTCTTTGCCACGTTTGCGATTATCATCACACTCGCCGTCAATGTCGCCGGTGTCTTGCTGGTATTTGCATTCCTGATTATCCCGGCATTCAGTGCATCAATCGTCGCCCGTTCACTAACGGCCCGCCTTTTGCTCGGATGGTGCCTGGGTATAGGCGGGACAGTCGCCGGGTTGTGGCTGTCATTCAATGCGGACCTGCCGGTTGGTGCCACCGTAGTATCGGTGCTGGGACTGCTGCCCCTGATTGCTCTCATCCTGCGTAAAGCACAATCAGCTTACAGGGCTTGAACTATATCAAGCATCTACAGGCCAGCCAAACCCCCGTATATAGGGTACGACTGGTATATTAAACATTACAGCAGCCTAATCACTGACAAGGCCGGTTGTGATCAGATCTCATGGGCGCCAGTATTTGTAATTCTGCATTTGCAAGCTGATGACCTCTGGCGCACCGGCCGGGACAAACTCGACTTCGAGCGGAAACTGGTTATCCTTCAGACCCCAGGCACGCATACTGATACGGCAGGCCCTGAACTTGACGCCACGGTTGGCCAGCTTAGTCAATAGCTGTGCGGTTTCCTTGTTCTCCTCCAGCAGTGCATGGATACCGTCTTCATAGGCGACTACCACGATATCAAGCTTGTCGTCGCCAATATCGTCGAGCACTTTATCGATTTGCAGGAATGCCCGGCGATGGCCGTAATTGTCTGCATTGCGGGTCAACTGCATTACGAAGGGGACCGGCGCATCCGCCGCATACACTGTTGATATCATCCCTTCAGCAAGAATGAAAAAGGGGAAAAACAACAACCACAATCGTTTCATATTAAATACTCCAACAATTTTAAAGGCTGCATATCTAGTATATGCAGCATTATTTGCTACCTGTATCTTCATACCTGAGCGTGATATTGCCCTGTATCCGGGATCAGCAACAGGCATTGCCGCCTTGTTGCACAGGAGGACATGGAACCGTGCCATAAGAGCAAAATACACAACAGTCCCCTTTCTTCGGTTTCAGCAACGTGGCGCATCCCTTGCATTGATAAAACCATTGACAGGCATTTGTCGGCATAGTTTCAGTTTCCTGATGACCACAAACAGGACAAGTAATCATGGATTGTAAAATGACCGGCTTGCTCATGACATGGCCTCAGTGGAATTCATTGCACTACATTGACGTTTGGCCGGCAACACTAGGTCTACAATTGCGACAATCAACATCAGTAGCAACCCCGCATAAAACAGGTATGTACTCCAGGCATAACTCCACAGTGGATATAACGTCAGCAAGACCATGGCTGGACCGGCAACACCTGCGAACAGGCGCAGCCAGCGCCGATGTGACTGGAATGCCACCACGTTTGCGACCAGTGCGACCCAGGCGAATATCGGCAACAATGTATTAATAAATACACCTTCATATTGGGCGAGAAAACCCAGACCCAGTGATGCACTCAACGCACCGAGGGCCGGAAAACATGACGCACAGCCCATCGCTGCTGTAATCACACCTAAAGAACCTGCTTTTTCAATGAGTTGTATAATCCAGCGCATAATCCACCTCGCAACTTGAATTCTGATACGGGCAGTATAAACTCTGTACCTAGGTACAGAGTCAAGCAGGATGGTCATTATGAACCAGGCCAGGCAGCAACAATCGGAATTAACCATCGGGCGTCTGGCACGCGCCACTAATGTCAATGTCGAGACCGTGCGTTATTACCAGCGTATCGGCTTGATAAGCGAGCCCCGCAAACCCCGGCACGGCTACCGCAAATACACATATCAGACGGTCTCACAAATCAGATTCATAAAACGCGCCCAACAACTGGGCTTCAGTCTGCGCGAAATTGCCGACCTGCTCGAGCTGGGTGACGGGCATTGTCGGGATGTGCGCATGCGCGCCGAGAAAAAACGCGACAAGATTGATAAACAGATTCGTGACTTACAGGCCCTGCAGGACACCCTTGATCAACTGATCAGTGCATGCAACAGTGGAAAAGACACGCACAAATGCCCTATTGTTGAAACGTTACTGGAGCAAGACCAGTAATACTTTTTATCTCAGGTGAATAGTTCGGATTTGATCTGACATATGAAAAAATAGATTTATACATGGCCAGACAATATTGTCTGGCCATGAAGGCATCATACACCCTATTGCAATCTTCCAGGAAAATTTGCTTAACAGGCAGAAACCGGCCAGAAACGGACGGATAATGTCTCTGAGTCTTTACTCTGATCCCCAATATTATGACCCGAACTATTAATGCAGGGCGCCGTCACGATAGCTTGAACTTATAATACAATGGATTCGCGCTCTTTCGGTGCCAGACAGATTGTCTTGGAACCTAACTCGTTGAGTAATGCATGTGCTTGATTCAGTTTTTTATCGATATCATCATCATTATGTGCCGGATCATGATGATATAGAAAAAGTTGTCTAACATTTGCGCGATGCGCTGTATGGACTACCTCACTGACACTGGAATGCCCCCAGTCTTCATGCTCACTGTACTCATTATCAAAATAGGTACAATCAGTGATCAACGCATCAGTATCACGAATAAATTCTTCGAGCATATTGCGGTAATGACTGCTATAGGACGGTGAAGTATCCGGATGAAGTTCCTGGTCGGTGATATAACAAATTGATCGGCCATCATAATTGATGCGATAGCCAAGACAATAACCGGGATGATTCAACAACATCGTATGCACCTCTACCCCATCCATATCATAGACACCCTCGACCAGGTCCCTGAAATACACGCGCGCAGCAAATTGTTTCATTGTCACCGGGAAATAGACATCATCCATCTGCGCCGCAATAACCTCGCGCATGGTCAGGCTACCCTGTGCGGGTCCGCAAATCTCGAATTCATTACCTTGCATGTATAAGGGCACAAAGAAAGGTAACGCATTGATATGATCCCAGTGTGAGTGCGATATAAATATCTTCGCGACCACGTTTTTCTTGTGTTCGTTCAACAAATGACTGGACAGGCTGCGTATCCCGGTACCCGCATCGAAAATAAACAAACGGTCTTGCGGCAAGGACAATGTCACGCACACGGTATTTCCACCATAACGCATACAGTCTGGTTCAGGTGTAGGCAGTGTTCCACGTGCACCCCAGAATGTCAGCGTAACCTGTTTACTGATTATTTGATCCAAGTCCTCTACAAAGGTCTCGGCATTCACTGGCTTCAGCATATAGCCGTTTGCACCGGACTTGTATGCGCGACTACGATCCCATTCATAGGATTTGGATGACAACATAATGATACAGGCATTACTTAACTCAGGACATTCACGCAGCCGCGTACACAATTCCTGCCCATCCATACCAGGCATCATAATGTCCAGCAATATGACATCTGGCTGAGTGGACGGGATCAGTGCTAGTGCATCACGACTGGAATGACTGACCTGCACATCATGCCCGGCATCGCTCAGCAACGTTGTTACGAGCTCGGTAATGGCAGGATCATCATCGACGAGAAAAAATAAAAGTGATTCGGTCATCATAGCAAGTGATGCTGCATATTTAAGTAATCATATAGGCACATAACAGTTTGTCAGATACCCCTATATATAAGACTAATATAAGTTTTATCAAAATATTTATCGTACCTGGACATGACTTTGATTGCATTGCAATACTAAACTACAACGCCTCTAATATCACACCAAGACCAGAACTGTTGCCAACATGCAATTAAACTAATTATGCATCTGCCATTATTTATTATTTAGCATAGATTAGATTAAAGGAAAAATAAAAGTATTTTCTTTTGAATTCAATGATATTCCATTATTATTTTGAACAAAGTCCTGGCTAAAGGCCATTATTTCATATACATGTAGCAACTAAAGTATACTCTATAGTAATTATATAGCATAAGATCAAGAATAATTTTGGTCAGAGTAAAACTCTGTTAGATTCCCTACTCTCAGGGAACGACGATCACTGCCTGCTAAAGGTCGACTCCTGCCTGACCGCCTCATTGCTGTTAATGTCCTCTTTTCTGGATTTTCAGCATATTGACTCTCAGGCAATATTGAAACTGGTCTATCAATCTGTCAGATCGTGTTTAGATATTTTAACTTTTTCAACTGAATACGGCCCTTGCGGGCCGTATTCAGTTACATATTGATTACTTTTTATCTTTACCAGACTTTTTAGACTTATTGTCTTTCTTGGATTTCTTGTCCTTGACGGACTTTTTGGCTTTGTCAGACTTCTTTGCCTTCTTTTGTTTACTATCTTTGTTGGATTTACTGGACTCATCCTTGTTCACCTTGTCTTTGTTGGTCTTGTTGGACTTCTTGGATTTATCATTTTTATCCTTCTTGCCCTTGGCGTCTTTTTTATCATTATTCTTCGCCTTGTCCTGTTTGTCCTTGGTAGATTTTTTTGCGTCTTTGTCTTTACTGCCCTTCTTGCCTTGCTGTCGATCCCTTGGCGAAGACTTGCTTTCATCTCGCAGCGCCGACTTTTCATTGCTTCTTTCTGTAGCCCTGGTCAGACCACGGCTAGTCGACATGTTTTTACGGTTATTATTATAGAGTTCCTTACCAATTCCGGGAACTTTCTGTATATCTTCAGCACTTTTGAATGAACCGTGTTTTTTCCGGTAATCGATAATGGCTCTGGCCTTGACCGGTCCGATACCTGACAGGTTTTGTTGTAATGCCTTTTCATCGGCCTTGTTGATATTTACCGTGTCTGCCGACACGTTGATGGGCACAAGGGTTAACACCAGCATCATCATAATAACGATTAACGGAATGCTCTTGAACTGCATATTCATAATGACACGCTCCATTATAGATTCAATTGACAGTCATACTGTTCACTGTCAGCGCATCATATACAGTGTCTCCTGGGTATACCAGTTAGCAGGAATGCATTTAACGAACATTTTACAATTGAGCTGCGATAACTTTTTATCCGCTCAAAAATATACGCTATTCATCTATATGAGTATTAATCGCTGCTTATTGAGATGAAATCTATGGTCGGATAAAACGTCATGCTTCGCAAATGATATCATGACCTGGACTACACATTAGCCATGCACAGAGGACCGGCTTTGCCAGTTTTCCGTTGAGAAAATATATAAATCAACTGCAGGTGCCGTTTATTGCCCTGCCAATACAATCATGACCGATTCCTGTATACGCGCCGCCAGGCCTTCGAGGTTATCTCCCTGACTAGCCAGTTCGGTCAGTGGTTGTTGTGCCTGCGGCAGTTTTTCCATCAACGCCTTCAATACATCCACCTTCAGGGCAAAACTGATATTGGGCAACAGCGTGGTTGTGCCGGTGCGATCATCGGTTGTACCGAGCATGGAGGTAACGATACCGACGACCTCACCCTTCATGTTCAGCAATGGTCCGCCACTGTTTCCGGGCTGCACAGGAACCGAAATCTGGTAATTGCTGCGATCCCCCCGCAGTCCATTTACAGAGCTGATGATGCCATCTGTCAATTTTGGTGTTTTACCCATAATATCGATGCGTGGATAACCTATCGTAAACACAGTGGCTCCGAGGCGTGCATGGTTGCCTGACAAAGGTAAGGCCGGCGGCATTTTGTCCAGTTCGATAACGGACAACAAGGCCAGATCATTTTGCTTATCGCGTAATACCACCCGTGCATGAATACTGTCACCGGCGGTATTAATCAATGTAACTTCATTACTATCGGCAACGACATGATTATTCGTTACCGCATAGCCATGGGCGATAGGCCAGGCCGTGCCCGATGACTTGTTGGCAAATATGTCCAATGAAGCATCATGCTCCGCCTGTGGTGCATAGGTTGTCAGTTTGGCCTGTAACTCGACGGCACGTGAATGATCCGGTGATATTCGCTGTATGGCTTGCAGTGATTCGCGTGATTTGTCCACATTTCCTGTTTGTAGGTAGGCCAGACCGGCCAAGTAAAACCATTTCACGGCCTTGTTATGCTCGACCGGCATACGCTTTCCTTCCGTATACAGTACGCCGAGATTGTACTGGGCGATGGCAAAACCCTGTTGTGCTGCCTGTTTAAGCCAATGAATGGCCTGCCGTATGTCCTGTTCTACACCCCTGCCCTGTAGATACATTTGTCCGAGATTAAACTGCGCTGATTTATGACCTTGTTTCGCGGCACGTTGATACCATTGCGCAGCCATTGCGTGGTTTTCGGCCACACCCTTGCCATAGTCGTACATGACACCCAGATTGATTTGCGCATCAGTATTTCCCTGTCTGGCAAGCGGCTCCCAGATTTTCATGGCCTCGGAATACTTTCCCTGATCATAGGCCTCCCAGCCCTGGGTAAATTGCTGATCGCTAGGAGCTAGCGGCTTCGCATAGACATTAATAGGCAACAACAAGCCGAGTATGATCGCCGAGTTCAATAGTGGTCGTCTGATTTGAGTGATAAGGCCCATATTAAATACCTCAATATTTAACATATCCACAAAGTATCATTTACGCATTGGCACTTAAACATGGAGATCGGCTGATATCAGCGCTTGCTTTAATTAAGAAAAAATCACTTAACTCCATCAATCATAATTGAACAAATAAAGGCTTATAAGTAACATGAGATTAATGCTATATATTATTGTATATATTGTTATTTTATAGGTATTTATTCAAATAATTACCCAAGACTGAACAAAAAAAGGGAGGGTAAGCCAATGGCTCATCCCTCCCAATTACTACTGGAGAAGTTAGTAGTATCTATTTAGTTTGCCAGCTTAACCCCTAATGAGCTCAGGGTTTCCATGGTCAAACCACCTGTGCTCAGGCCTTTTGATCGTTGATAGGCCTTGGTTGCTGACAGCGTTTGCGCACCAATGACACCATCCAGCGGACCCGGGTTGAATCCGGCGGCCTTCAGTGATTTCTGTACACGCATTCCCACCTGTGCATTCATGTTGGTCTTGCACAGTACCGGGGCCCAGTCCATCTTGCCTTCTGAAACCTTGATACGCTTGGTAATGGTTGCGTATTCAGCCTTGATGGGAATGGACCTGGTCTTTGTAGGCTCAACCATTTTGCGTGCCTTGACGATCTTGTATTCAGCCGGAATGGTAACGGTACGTGTTGTTGCAGGCGCCTTTACCACGCGTTTCTTGACTGTCTTGTATTTAGCCGGGATCGTTACCGAACGTGTTGTCGCCTTGCTGACCAGAACACGCTTGGCTACTGTCTTGTAGGTCGCCGGTACAGTAACCAGACACATGATTTCACCGGTTGCTGCATCTACCTTGGTAATCGGACCACTACCCTTCTTCCATACGGTATGCTCGGGCTTGTCCAGCACCTTCTCGTATTCAGTCTTGTATACTGCAGGCACTTCCTCGATGCGCTCACTTGTAGGTGAGACCAGGACTTTTTCGCTGACCCAACCATACTTGGCCGGAACCACTTCGATACGCTCTGAAGGCTCCTTGATCATGACACGCTCTTCCGCCATCTTGTAACGCGCCGGTATAATCTCGATACGCTCAGCCGCGTCCTTCTTCAACACCGTCAGTGTTTCGGTCTTGTACTTGGGTGCCGTAAATACACGTGCATAGCATTCACCCGCCTTGGCATTGGGCGGCAATAACTCCGGTGTGGTCATCGGGGCACTTGTTTGACCTGTAGCTGCTGTAGTATAGGTCTCACGCTCCTGCTCCAGGCGACTACGAGCAGCCCTTTCTTCTTGCAAGGTAGCTTCCAGCGAAGATATTTGCTTGTCTTTTTCAACAATAATCATATCTGAACCGGACTTTGCCGTCTTCGTTGTTTTATCCGACATTGTACTACAACCACTCATAACCAGTGCCGAAATCATTACTGGCAATGCCAGCTTTTTAACTGTAATTTGACTCTTTTTCATCTGTTTCACCTTTATAATTTAATTGATTGTTAAGATCCAATTTCTCAATACAACTAATTTTTAAACACCACTACTTCGATGCAGACGCCATGTATGCGACGGCTGCCTTGACTTCTTCATCGCTCAAAGCAGGAAAACCACCTTTCGCTGGCATATAGCCCTTGGAACCCTGGTAACCCTTTATGGCATGTTCAACCATTAGGTCCATACCCTGAGCCTTGCGTATGGTCCAACTGCTGTCATCCAGTTTTGGCGCCCCTGTCGCACCAGAACCGTGACAGGCAACACACTTGCTAGTATAGACAGATTCTCCAAGTTTAAGATCTACAGCGGGCATTTCGGGTGCAGTAGCTGATGATCCCATTGCGGCAACGGCTGCACCGCCCCCGGTAAGGGTTTTTCCTGCTGATGAATCCGTCAGCATAGTGCTTGCCTTTTCCTTTACAGTTTCCATCGATTCAGTAGCGCCTTGTTTAGTATCAGCTGCATCGATGTTCTGTGAGGTATCAGTAGACAGCATATCTGCCGCTTTTTCTTTCACATTCTCAACCGTTTCGGTCAAGCCTTCCTTAGCTTCCTCAACGGTTTCGACGACCTTGGTACTGCCTTTCTTAACAAAAGTGGAAGCAACCTCGGCTGCAGACTTTGTCTTATCGGTTACGACCTCCTTGATCTCTTCGCCCTTCTCCATTACGGTTTCCGCGGCCTTCGTAGTTGTGTCTTTCACGTCAGTGACTACCTTCGATGCCTTGTCGGCGAGGGATTCGGTTGATGCCTTATCTGACTCGTCGTCGGACTTGCTACAGGCTATCGTAAGCATTGCAGCAACGCCCAGAGACACAATCATGCTTGCTTTCATATTGACTCTCCAATTGACTTTTATTTCATTATCTGCAGATCCAGATGATCTGCATGGGCAGGTCAGCCTTTAATAACTGACCTTTGGCTCCATATTCCTGGCCTGATCCACCCAGGACTGGACACTTTTAAGACTGGGTGTCTGCCTGACGAGTTTTTTGGCAGTATTAATCTCTCTCATTTTTTCTGCGAGATTTTCAGCATTTCGATTTCTCAGTTCCTTGACGGTATCAACGCCCGCGGCCTCGAGCAACTCCGAATACTGGGTTGAAATACCGGATATACGACACAAATCACAGAGGTTTGTCCATTTAAGGATACGCGTGTCGTCTATGCCAGTTTTTTCTGCCAGCACCTGGCGCCCCTTGCTAGAACAGGCCTGATCAAGTAATTTATCCGGGTTAGTAATACCCTGCGTTCGCAGCAGTTCCCCGAACTTCGGACCGATACCTTCAATATCTTCTATTTTCATTGCCATTATTTTTCTCCGCGTAGATAGCTTTCTATCTCAATGTCGTTATGCCAACTTGTGCAGGCCCGAGAATCAGAAAAAACTCTTGATCTTGCCGAGTAGACCGCCCGCCCCACTGCCGCCAAGCTGACCAAGGATAGTTGGAAGAATAAATTTCATACCCTGATCAACAAGATTACTATCTATACCCAGCTTAGACGCGATCGCTGACAGATCGATGTTTCCAAGAATTGAGTCCGCATCGCTGTTACCGCCACTATTCTCAAATGCCGAGACAATACTGCTGCCTGCCTCTGGCAGGAACTTCTCTGCCTGCTCCTGACTGAATCCCTTGCCAACCAGACCAGAAATCATCTCACCTGCCTTGTCACCCAGTATTGATTGTAAAATATCCATGACTCATTCCCCTATTGTCTTAAAGTACCTGCCTTGCGGTCAGGTTGTGTGTTGATGTGGGAAGTATTGTAGGCCTGAAAAAAATGAAAACAATGGCCTTTACAAACATTTAACAAAGATTTTATAACTGTTAATATTTGTTATATATTCATATGCCGGTGACATTTGCATAAATACTTAAATTACAATAATAATCAGCTCAGGATGGCAACAGTTTCCTGCAGCTAGAACAGGTCTCCAGCACTTCGACTGTACAGGATAGGAGTTTAGATGTGACTAACGAAAATGGCATATACATCGGTAAAGGGCAGACTGACATATTTCTGTCACCCGCTCTGGCCAACCGCCATGGATTGATCGCAGGGGCAACCGGAACAGGTAAAACGGTCACATTACAAATACTGTCCGAGGGATTCTCGGATATAGGCGTGCCAGTTTTTATGGCCGACGTCAAGGGTGACCTGGCCGGCATCAGCATGCCCGGCAACACCCATCCCAAACTGGAGGAACGCGCCCGAAATATCGGTATGCAGGATTACAGCTACAGGGGCTTTCCGGTCGTATTCTGGGACTTGTTCGGCGAACAGGGACATCCAATCAGAACCACAGTATCCGATATGGGTCCACTGTTATTGTCACGATTACTGGACCTGAATGACACCCAGGAAGGTGTTATGAATATCGCCTTCAAACTGGCCGATGATGAAGGGCTGCTGTTACTGGATTTCAAGGACCTGCGTTCAATGATCAATTTTGTTGGCCAGAATGCGAAGGAATTGACGACCAAATATGGCAATGTCTCACCCGCATCCATCGGCGCCATCCAACGCCGTTTACTGGTACTCGAACAACAGGGTGGAGAAAACTTTTTCGGCGAACCCGCTCTCGACCTGAATGATCTGATGCGTACGGATTCCAGTGGTCGCGGCTATATCAATATTCTCGCAGCTGATCAACTGATGATGAATCCCAAGTTGTACTCAACCTTTCTGTTATGGCTGCTGGCCGAATTGTTTGAACAACTGCCGGAAGTGGGCGATCCCGAAAAGCCCAAGCTGGTTTTCTTCTTTGATGAGGCACACCTGTTATTCGATGACGCACCCAAGGCATTAGTAGATAAAGTCGAACAGGTTGTTCGTCTGATCCGTTCCAAGGGTGTCGGCGTCTATTTTGTCACCCAAAATCCGATGGATGTCCCCAATGATGTTCTCGGCCAGCTTGGAAACCGTGTCCAGCATGGGCTCAGGGCGTTTACACCGCGTGACAAAAAGGCTGTCAAGGCGGCGGCAGACACCTTCCGCGCCAATCCAGATTTCGATGCCAGCGATGTCATCACCCGCCTCGGCGTCGGTCATGCGCTTGTATCCACACTTGAAAAGAAGGGTGTCCCGGGCATTGTACAAGAAACCACAATACGCCCGCCCAGTTCACGCATGGGGCCTATCACTACCGCAGAGCGCCAGACCAAACTAGCGGGACCCATGCAGGGCCGCTATGACAAGCCGGTTGACCGCCTCTCTGCTCATGAGCTGCTGCTCGAAAGGGCAAAAAAGAAAGCGCTCGAAACCGAGCGCCTGGAACAGCAGGCGGAGAAGGATAAGCTCGAAAAAAAATCCACAGCGCGTAAAAGTAATCGCCAGGGTGTCGGAGAGACCATGCTCAAAAGCCTGGTTCGCAGCATAGGTAGTCGTCTCGGCACCAAAATCGTAAGGGGCCTGCTCGGCTCGCTGCTGAAATAGCCCTGGTATATGAACTAATACATAAATTGGAGAGATAACGTGCGCGTAGCCCTACTTGAAGATGAACCTGCACAGGCCGAATTAATTCAAATGTGCCTGAAGACAGCAAACCATGACAGCCAGCACTTTAGCACCGGCAAATCATTTCTGAAGAGTGTCATGAATGATACGTATGATTTGTTAATCATGGACTGGAATATACCAGATGCCAATGGACCTGACGTGCTGAAAGAGATACGTGATAGACTGGACTGGGAAATACCGGTGCTTTTCGTAACCAGCCGGATCAGCGAGGATGATATAGTGTATGCGCTGGAACAGGGTGCAGACGACTACATGACCAAACCGGTAAAACAAAAAGAGGTCATTGCTCGAGTCAACGCCCTGGAACGTCGCACCAGGGCAAAAACGGAAAGGGATACTATACTTGAATTACCCCCTTACACGATAAACATCAATAATCGTGAATTCAGAAAACATGGTACACTCGTTGAACTTACACAAAAGGAATTTGATGTTGCGTTATTATTATTCAGCAATCGTGGACGATTGTTATCGAGAAAATACCTGTTACAAAGAGTCTGGGGGCAGACTGCGGATTTGAACACAAGAACCGTCGATACACACATCAGTAAAATCAGAACGAAACTGGGTATCAACCCGGCCGAGGGCTGGAGGCTCAGTTCGGTCTACCAGCATGGTTATCGTCTGGAACAAAACGAACAACAACAATAGACATTCAGGAATACTACGGCAAGTATAAAATTGTAATTCTAACATGCAAGCGGGGCATGTATGTATAAAGTGATATCTGAAAGCGAGACAGGCATCCATACGGGAAGTAGAACGATATTGCCATTGGCGATGGTAATGTTTATTGCCTTTTCCTGTTTGCAGGCGATCCCACTTCCAGCACTGGCCAAAGACTGGCTTTATACGGTCAGACCAGGCGATAACCTGTGGAGCATAAGTGAAAAATACCTGACGAAAAAAGAATATGCCAACAGGCTTATTAAACTAAACCGGATAAAGAACCCTGCACATCTGCAACCCGGGAGCAAATTGCGTATACCGATTACATGGCTGAAACGACAACCCTCCTCTTCCCGTCTGGTACAAGCACAAGGCGAGGTTACTATCATTCGTGCCGCCGGTGAACAACCTCAAAGTAACAACGGCGAAATCAGGTTGTATGTTGGCGATACAATTACAACCGGTGCAAACGGCAGCGCAACCCTCGAATTTGCCGACAAATCACGCTTGTTGATACAACCGGACTCCGAACTGGTCATGGATACACTCAGTATGTTTGGTGACAGTGGCATGGTCGACACCCGACTGCGGCTCCCTGCCGGCCGGGTGGAAACCCAGGTGACACCTAAGAAAGGTCCTGCATCACGCTATGAAATTACAACACCGGCTGCCGTGGCTGCCGTTCGCGGCACAGATTTCCGTGTCGGTGCCGACCACGAGCAGGAGGTCAGCAGAAGCGAGGTTCTCGAAGGCAAGGTAGGCATAAAGGGCGCAGACAGTATGCGCAACATACCGGCCGGCTTCGGCACTGTAGCAAAAGCCGGTGAACCCCCAATACCACCGAAGAAATTACTGCCTGCACCCAATAGCAAAAATACACAGAAGCATTTTAACCACATCCCGCTCAGATTCGAATGGCAGACGATCGAGCTGGCCAGTGCCTACCGCGTACAAATTTACTATGCAGTCAATTCAGGTACCTTGGTTGTAGATAAAGTAGTCGAAAACAATAGATTTGAACTTGATGACCTGAAAGATAATGATTATCTGTTGCGTATCCGCGCAATCGACAGCCTCGGGCTTGAAGGGCTCAACCGCGATCATCATTTCAAGGTCGATGCACGCCCCTTCCCGCCCGTGCTAACAAGCCCGCTCGACAATTCCCTGCTACGCAGCAGACAACCGGTTTTCAAGTGGACTGACGAAAAAGATTCACCGGCCTACCTTGTACAGATAGCCCGGGATCAGCATTTCAGAAAAATTGTCCATGAATCTGGAAAAAACCGTGGTAAAGAGTTTGTAATGGCAACACAACTTCCGCAAGCAGCTTTATACTGGCGTGTCGCAGCTCTCGATAATTCTGGTCTGCATGGACCATTCTCCGCAACTGGCCGTTTCCGAATAAGAACGCTACCGGACATACCGCAGATACGCTCCCTATCATTTGAACCTGAAACAATAGAGTTCAAATGGAGCGCCGAACCGGGTGAACTACACTTCCACGTGCAAATGGCGACTGACGACCAATTCGAGAATATCGTCATCGATAAAAAAGCCACGCAGACAGGCAGTCTGTCTTTAAAGCGACCTCCGTCAAACATCTATTATTACAGAACAAGAGCAATCAACAGGCATGGTGATACCAGCCCCTTCAGCACACCGAAAATGATACACGTATTACCATTAAACTATAACAATCCCGACCTCCGCTGATATGCGGCGCGTATTGTGACAAGCACGAGAGCACGTCAGCCAGGAAGACCGGAACGAATGCTGTTCTGGTTTGTCATTATCGCCCTGACGATAATACTGATCAAAAGTAACTGGTTATGGCGTCTGGACCAGATCCTCTATGATGCCCATCTGCAGTTCTGGGGCAGAGCTGCTCCTGATGACATTATAATCATTGCCATTGATGATGAAAGTCTGCACAGACTGGGGCGCTGGCCATGGTCGCGCGACATACATGCCCGCCTGATCGATATACTTAGTGAAGAAAATGCACGTGCCGTTGCCCTCGATATTATTTTTGCCGAAGCCTCGCAAAATAACAGACTTGCTGATCGCAAACTTGCAGACGCCATGTCCAGGAATGGCAATACGATACTGCCTGTGCTGGTAGAACAATCCAGAAGTGGCGGACAACTGATCGAAACACTACCCATATCTATGCTCGCAAACGCTACAAAGGCCCTCGGCCATGTACATGTTGAACTTGATCAGGACGGCATAGCCAGAAGTGTGTATCTGAAGGGAGGTCTGGGTACACCGCACTGGCCCAACCTGGGTCTGGCATTATTACAGCTTGCAGATCCGCTTTACCGGGAAGTGACAATGGGTACTCGCAGTCCTTCTGATCTGACTGAATCACCATTGGTATGGACACGCGATCATAAAATTCTGATAGCCTATGCAGGCCCACCTGGCCATTTTCAGAGAATTTCCTACGCCCAGGTGCTGGAGGGCCGTTTCGCACCGGGCACGTTTACAAATAAACTGGTGTTAATAGGCGCCACTGCCGCCGGTCTCGGCGATGCATTACCTACCCCGGTCTCCGGCTATACCCACTCCATGCCCGGCGTGGAGATAAATGCCAATATCATCGACACCCTGCGTAATGGTATCGATCTCCAGGACATGCCCGAGACTCAGCAAATGCTTATATCGGCCCTGATTATCCTCATTCCTGCACTATTGTTTGTACACCTCACTCCTAGATGGAACCTGATTATCACAACATTACTTCTGGGTCTCACTCTGCTATCGAGTTTTGTATTGTTGCGCGTCATACATATATGGTTTCCACCTTCATCCGTTCTGTTAGCGCTGATACTAAGTTATCCATTATGGAGCTGGAGAAGGCTGGAAAACGCAATGCAATACCTAAATCACGAGCTCAGCCGTCTACATACGGAACAATCCGCAATACCCAGTGACAGCAATATTGATATAGCAGCAACAATGAAGTTTCTGGCACAAATGTTACCCATCGGCGGCTGGGCTTTGTTTAATATGGACGGCAAGCTCAAGGCGCACGATGGTCAGTACCCGCCAGTCATCAAACTGACTGATATTCCAACCGGACAATGGTATTCACAACCCAATAGCTACTGGCTGGACATGTCGGCAGACCCTGGTCTTGGTTATCTTGGCTTGACATGGATGGAATCAACACGAGCGGATAAATCACAGCATATGCTTCTTAATGACTTGCTTGAACGTTACCAGTCACAATCACGCTCGGTACCGGCAGATACCATCGAACTCGTTCAGGCTCGAATAGAACAGGTGCAACAAGCAACTGATCGCTTACAAGCACTGCGTCAGTTTGTTCTGGACGTCATCTCGCAAATGAGCGATGGCATACTGGTAGTAGATCCTCTGGGTAACATTGTACTTTCCAATGAAAGAGCACAGCAATACCTGGCAGCAGAGAACCACCAGGAACTGAATAAGTCACTGTTAACAGATGCCCTGTCAGTAGTGCAAATCCAGGGAGCTCAGTCATGGCCAGGACTGATCAAGGACGTCTTGCTGCAGCGTAGAAATATCCAAATCGACGCACAGCATCAAAACGGCAGGGATCTGCTGGTACAGATTGTACCGTTGGACAGGAGCAAGCGTGAACTGGGTGGACTGATTGTCAACCTGTCAGATATTTCACCACTCAAATCCAGTGAGCGCAGACGTTCCGAGCTGCTCGGATTTCTGTCACACGACCTGCGCTCACCTCTGGTATCGTTAATTGCATTAGTGGAGATTTCCCGTAGTAAAAATCCTGGCCCAGAACTGCTGGCATTACTCGACAGGATGGAAGGCTTTGCCAACAATACGATTGATCTTGCAGAGGAATTTCTGCATCTGGCGCATGCTGAAAGCAGTGAGAATATCCAGTTTAACGATGTTGATTTGATATGGGTTGCACATAATGCCCTCGAGCATGCCTGGGCGCAGGCTCAGAAAAAAGGGATCTCTCTGGAACATGATTTCAATGTAGACGAAGCCTGGATTCAGGCAGATGCCAATTTGGTCGAGCGCGCACTGGTTAATCTCCTTGATAATGCGATCAAATACAGTCCCGCGCAAACACAAGTAAAACTAAGTTTGCAGAAGAGTAATGGCGAATACTATTGCTGCATAAGCGATCATGGGCGCGGCATTCCAAAACAGGAAATTCATCGCCTGTTTGATCGTTTTTACCGGGTATCAGAGGGTGATGGTGTTACTCAGGAAAAGGGCGCCGGACTTGGACTGGCCTTCGTACAGGCAGTTGCACAGCGTCATAACGGTAAAATCACTGTTGATAGCACGCCTGGAGAAGGCTCGCAGTTTTGTCTTATATTACCCATATCCGCCGCCTGAAAAAGGAGATACAGCTGAATCGATATGCCCCTCAGACAACACTCTTGTCTTCACCAGTATAATCATATACCGTTTCCAGACTATCAAGCGGCTCGCTATAATAATACCCCTGAGCTTCATCAACACCCAGTTCACCGAGAATAGCATGTATCTCCTCGTTCTCGACAAACTCCGCAATGGTATTAATACCGAGCCCATAGGCGATATCGCATATCGCCTTGACAAATATACGATCGCTGGACTCTTGATGCAGATTACGAACAAATGATCCATCTATCTTTATGTAGTCAACCGGCAAGTGCTTCAGGTAATGTAATGTCGAGAAACCGACACCGAAGTCATCCAGCGCGAACTTACACCCTAATGCCCTTAAGGACTCGATAAAACTGCGTGCCTGCGACAGGTTCTCGACAGCCGCTGTCTCGGTTACCTCGAATATCAGATTCTCCGGTATGGCCTTGTAGTGTTGTAGCCAGTACTCGAGCTTTTCCAGTAATTCCTTACTACCAAAATTCCTGCCTGACAGATTCACGGCAAGGGTCACGGGAGTCCCTTGTGCACTTTCCTTACCCAACTTACGAATTGCATTCTCCAGCACCCATTTATCAATATCCCTGATCATTCCAAAGCGTTCGGCGGTATCGATAAATGCCGACGGCATTATCAACTTGTTATTATCCACATCATAGATTCGCAACAGGGCCTCATAGTGTGCAACATCACCGCTTTTTATATCGATAATGGGTTGGTAATGCAGCACGAAAAGATCCTCTTGTAATGCACGCTTGATGCGGTCCTCCCAATGAATCTTCTCTTGCATCTGATGTAGTTGACGATCATCATCATGATACAGGTGAAATCCATTTCTCCCCTCCGCCTTGATCATATACATGGCGGCATCAGCTTTTGCGAGCAGCTCACTAGTTTCATTACTATGCTCAGGGAATACAGCGCCGCCAATACTGGCACTTATATGCGTGAGCAAGCCCTGCGAGACCAATACCTGCTCGGACAATTTTTTCAGTAATTTGGACGCAATATGTTCGATGTCTTTCGCATTGACTTCTGGCAGGATAATACCAAACTCATCCCCACCCAGACGTCCGAGAATATCAACATCGCGTATTGAATCCGTAAGGCATTTTGCTACTGCAATCAGATATTCATCTCCACCCTGATGACCGAGAGAATCATTTATATATTTAAATTGATCAAGGTCTATAAATAGCACAGCACCTTGATGATTGAAACGTTCCGCTGATCTGATGCACCGGTGCAGTTCTTCCTGAAACCGCCGCCTGTTCATCAAGCCTGTCAGGGCATCATGATCGGCAAGATAAACAATCCGCTCTTCTGCATATTTCTGTTCGGTAATATCGATCATCAGACCACGAATTATTATTCCATCATCACTATCGTCCACAATATTCAGAATACTTCTTACCCAAAGGTATTCGTTATTCTTGTGTTTCATCCTGTGATCGAACGTATAGGAGCGGCCGGGCTTATAATTATTCTTCATTTTTGCCTGCAATATCGGCAAATCATCCGGATGAACGTGCTCACAGAGAAAATTTTCGCCAAACCATTCATCGATCTGATATCCCAGTATATTGACAGCCTCATCACTGACGTAGAGATACCGACAATTAAATGGATCCATTTCCAGAACAACGGCATTCACACCGTTAAGAAGTGTTTGTAAATGACCGGTTTCACGCCCCAGCGCTGCATGTTTATTCTGAAGTTCATGTTGCATCTCTGACAGGCTTTCTGCCATCAGGTTGAACGATCTGGCCACATCGGATATCTCGTTATTTCCGTTTACCGGAATACGATAGGACAACTCGCCCTCTGATAACCTAAGTGCTCCCACTTCGAGGTCATGTAGTCTGCGCGTCAGATAGATACCAACAAAAATAGTAAATATGATCGATATAATCAGAGCAATTACCGCAATGGCCGTATTTTGCAGACTCGTCTTCCGGGTTATCTCCTTGACATCACCTTGTGTATAACTTGCCCGCAAGCTTCCGAGATACTGACCTGCCAGCATAATTTTCTGGATTATCGTATACACGCCATCGGCATAGGTCATGCGATTATGTAGCAGGTCTGCCTGTTTCTCTCCTGCGTTTTCATTATCACCGATATGAGCCTGCATCGTGCCATTGCGATCATATACCGCCGAATAGACCAGGTTCTTCCTGTTACTCATCAAAGACAGCGAGTCGAGCAACATGGCACGGTCATCCACGGCCAGGCCCGGCGCAAGTGAATTTGCCAATACCACCGTTTCCTGCCTGATAGAGCGCTCGAACAACTCCATATGGCTGGAATTAATCAGGCGCACACTGTTCCAGACCAACAACAAAAGCATCGCCGTTACAACGACGATAATGCCGATAATCAATTTTGTTGACAGTCTGGTATGCATTATTCTTGCTCCATGCTCGAATATTTTCGCAGGACATAAAATTCCTGTGCGATTGCTACACGGTAGCCGGGATAAGACATCGCACTTAATACACGCCGACCCTCATCGCGCTTGAGCATACCCGCCAAAGCTCCCTGTAATCGGCTACGTAAACGTAAGGGCATGCTGTTAGCCGCAATAATTGACATATTGGGAAATGAAAAACTTGAAGCGATTGAGCGAATGGCTTTTTTCTGCTGCATTGCCTTGTTATAGATATTAATCGATATCAGCGCTGCATCTGCCTGATCACCGAGAACGGCTTCATATGCCGCGTTATGTGTTTTATACGCGCGAAATTGCGCCTGCTGATTCCCGTGCAAACCAGATGAATCGAGCATCTCCTTTCCTATCCTGGTAATGATCGCACGTGGTGATGGCGTGGCAATAAGCTTGCCCTGCAACTCCTGTATTTGCTGAACAGGACTCGTCTTCTTTACCACAAGCTGGACTGACAGGGGCTGTGTAATTGTCGTCAGGACAACATACTGGCCGTTGTCAATAACGGGCAATACGAAATGCGGAGCAGTTTCGAGAAAATCATATTTACCAGCCCTGGTACGGCGCAGAAATTCAGGAAAATTCTTTGCGGTTTCAAGCAACACCTGACGCTGTAGCATTATTTGCAGGTAATCCCTTAGGGGTGCATAGCGTTTGAATTTGGCTACCGGACTTTCGGATGGCAGCAACCCGAATACGAGTGGAACCTTATCTGCATCAGCGTGGGTAATGCTCGTTGCTGCGTGCACGGAAGCTGAAAATAATTGTAGCAGGCAGGCACATAAAACCGACAACCAGGTGGAACACATAACGCTGTTTTTCAAGGTGTTGCCCTCATTATTATATACGCTCATAGCCAATATCATTATATCGGTTACAAACACCCTATCCTTTAGTCTAATCAGGGTTATTATAATAATGAACTTTAGAAATATTATTTATCCTATTGTTTTATATATTATTTCTAGATCTTATATTGGCATAAACGACTGATCTGCCTACCAACCTCCCCACCCCGACAGGTATATGATGAATCGCATTCGCTCTTCATCATCCACCTCCTCGATCTCTTCCTGAACTAGCTCGAGCTTGACTCCGAGCGTGGCGGCTTTTTGCTGCAAGGATTGAAAACCGGTTGTCTGCACTATGTCATCGTAAGTAACATAATCGAAATCCTGCCATTCCGTCTGTAGTTCTCCACCATCACAGTCCTGCAGCACGTATTCTAAAGTTGCAGTAGCTGTTCCATGCCTGCCTGATGCAGCGGCTTCAATTTGCGACTCTAATGTATCAGTCAGTTCCTGGATCTGCCGACTGACATGCATCAGTAATTGAGCGGTTGAGGTTCGTTT
Organism: uncultured Gammaproteobacteria bacterium; assembly: GCA_947258655.1. GTDB lineage: Bacteria > Pseudomonadota > Gammaproteobacteria > JAADHQ01 > JAADHQ01 > JAADHQ01. The sequence goes on from CAMYJD010000001.1 coordinate 136,284, forward strand.
AGACCCCCTGAACAGGGTTCGCATCTTTTCTATAAAACTCATGATGTAGGTGGCCTTTTGATATTCTTCATTAAATATATCAGACATCGGCACTGAATAATCTCGGCATTTCAACGTGCACTGAATTCTAAATATATACTGCTATCAAACAATATACGATCCACACAAAAGAATTAATAGTTCTTAACATTTACCCTGTTCCAACGAGCACAGACACTTAGTAGTATGCATCACGGAAATAAAAACTCTCGGAGGAATAAGGTATGGGAATGCTACAGGAATTCAAGTCCTTTGCTATCAAGGGGAACATGGTCGATATGGCCGTCGGTATAATCATTGGCGCCGCCTTTGGTAAAATTGTTTCATCACTGGTTAAAGATGTCATCATGCCAGCTGTCGGAGTATTGGTCGGGGGAGTTGATTTCACCGATCTCGCCTATACGCTCCAGGAAGCCAAAGAAGGCGTCGAAGCCGTTACAATTAAATATGGTGCTTTTATACAGACTATTATTGATTTTCTGATTGTTGCGATGGCGATATTTGTTGCTGTCAAGATCATCAACTCGATGAAGAAGAAAGAAGAGGAAGCCCCATCTGAGCCACCCAAGCCTTCTAATGAAGAAGTATTGCTTGGTGAGATACGCGACCTGTTGAAAAAATAAATCCATACAGGGATCGATAAAAGGCCGGTTATCACCGGCCTTTTTTCATAGCACCTGATTAATAAGACATTCTTATTTTTGCTTGTATTATCAATGCAAACGCAATCGGCATGCAGGGTCCGTAGAGACCCGTCATTCTGTCAGCGCCGCTTTAGCATGTCGACCTTATCAGGTTTATTTGTCACCACAGTAATACGGATTAGCCCCGGCCTATCCATTGCCATCATATTAATATGTTATTTTTTGTTATTTATCACGGTCAGATGCTTGAACTTCTCGCTGCAGGCCTTATATTTTCAATCACAATACTAACGGAGTGAGAAAATGTTCAAGCGTATTGGCCTATTCCTGGCCACCAACATTGCCATCATTTTTGTCCTCAATATAACCATGCGTCTTTTGGGGTTTGAGTCGATACTGGATCAGCAGGGCGTGGACCTTAACCTGAATGCACTGCTGGTATATGCGGCGATCCTCGGTTTTAGCGGTTCGCTGATCTCACTGGCACTATCCAAATGGACGGCCAAGCGCATGACTGGGCTCGGCATCATTGAACAGGCCAGCAACGAACAGGAACGCTGGCTGCTTGAAACGGTCAAACGACAGGCCCAACAGGCCGGTATCGGCATGCCTGAAGTGGGCGTTTACAATGCCCCGGATATCAATGCCTTCGCAACCGGCATGCGCCGCAACAATGCCCTCGTCGCCGTCAGTACCGGACTGCTGCAGAACATGACCCGGGATGAGGCCGAGGCTGTACTCGGACATGAAGTCTCACACGTTGCCAATGGCGACATGATAACACTGGCGCTGATTCAGGGCGTAGTCAATACATTCGTTATATTCCTGTCCCGAGTCATCGGACACGTCGTCGATCGCGTTGTGTTCAAGACAGAACGCGGTCATGGCCCCGCATTCTGGATCACCGCCATCATTGCCGAACTGGTGTTGGGCATACTCGCCAGCATGATCGTGATGTGGTTCAGTCGCCGGCGCGAGTTCAGGGCAGACACGGGCGGTGCCAGTCTGGCCGGCAGGGAAAAAATGATTGCCGCATTGCAACGTTTACAGCAAAGTTCAGGACAGGCGCATTTACCCGATCAGATGGCGGCCTTCGGTATCTCGGGTAATCTCGGTCAGGGCATCAAACGTCTGTTTTCCACTCATCCTCCATTGGAAGAACGTATTGCTTATTTACGTCAAGGCTGACTAGAACATCCTGGCGCTACTTAGGCCCTGGCTATATGGCATTCTGTTACTAAAATGCGAGATATAACACTTGTCTGGACGCTCACATTCGCATGCCAGTTTCAGTGTAACAACAACGGATCCGGCATGTGATCCGAACCGGCGGCCGCAACAGTGACATACTAGACTTACATGCTAGACGCTGCCGAGTATGAACAATTCATGTAACAATGTCGTCGCGTACTGTCCAGAGGTCAAATCGAATATAAGGCGTATAGTGCCTGCATCCAGCATTTGATACTGCAATGCCACCGGTTTCATTCTCAGCGCCCTTCTATCCATTGTCATGCCGGCGTTTACGAGACCATTTTTGAACAGTTGCTCATCTGCTAATACATCGTTTTCGAGTTGCAATACATCCAGTTTCGTGAGTGGCTCGCCTTTTCCCCAGAGCGGGCCACTGGGATGAATATCAAACTCCTGCACTCTTGCTTTTATTTCATCATCAACCTGTTCAATGCCAAAGAAACTGTTGCTACCATCGAGTATCATGCAGTCACCACGCAAGGGGGTATGCCAATTTCCCCTCCTGACACGTTCAGCGAGGACCTTGTTAAATAAATGGCTACGCGCGGCCGACAGGTACAGGCCTTTTTTGTTGCGGGCCTTGATATTTATTTCCCCCGCAAACAGCGCTCTGGCTTGCTCGAGATTATTGGCGTCATGGCCAAAGCGTTGCTCGCCATAATAATTGGGCACGCCGTATTGATTGACAAGTTGCAGACGTTGCAGCAATGCCTGCTCATCGCAGTCGGTATTGTACAGCGTGATTATGAAATGATTTTTTTTTGCCATGCCCGGGCGCAGCTTTGAGCGGTGACGAGTGGCCTGGAGGATATCGATGCCCTCCAGGCTGAAATTATCCCAGTCAGGTTCCTTGTCCCGATGCAATAACAGGCTGAACCACTGGCTGGTTACAGCATTGCGGTCCTTCAGCCCTGCATAGCTGACGTCGCGCAGCTTGATATTGGCGAACCTGGCCAGTTCCCGTGCCAGCCACTGGGTGTTTGTGTTTTGCTTTTGAATATACAGATAGACATGCTCACCTGCGCCATCAGGCTCGAAGGCCAGCGTCTCTTTGACGATAAAATCCTCCGGACTCTGACGAAATCTGGCAGTGGATAATGGCTCGCCAAAGGCCCGCAGAATCGTGCAAGCGGAATTGTTCATTGATATACCCACCCGTTAATACAGTTCCAGCATAACTGCGTAATCGCAGGCATCATGCCAAAGTCCCATGAAACAGCATAAGCTGCCAATGTTAATATGGCCTTCGAGGGGATGACACCGGGAACAGGAGATTGGCTACACCGGAATGCTATTCGATCAGTAATACAATTGCCTCGGCTGCAATGCCTTCCTTGCGACCCGTAAAGCCAAGTTTCTCTGTTGTCGTTGCCTTTACATTCATGTTATCGACACTGACCCTGCAGTCCTGCGCCAGATTAATTCGCATTTGCTCGATATGCGGTGCCATCTTCGGCGCCTGGGCAATAATGGTACAGTCGGCATTCCCGAGTTGCAGACCCTGTTCCTGCAGTTTTTCCATCACCGCTCTTAATAGTATACGGCTGTCGGCATCTTTGAAGCTGGCATCGGTATCGGGGAAATGCCTGCCTATGTCACCAAGACCGGCCGCACCCAGCAAGGCATCACACAGTGCATGGATCAGTACATCGCCATCGGAATGGGCCTCAAGCCCATGACTGTGTGGAATGACGACACCACCGATAACCAGTTTGCGTTCTTCGACCAGTCGATGGACATCAAAGCCTTGCCCCACTCTCATCATATTCGCCCTTGTTGGAGTAGAAAAAATTCTGCCAGAGACAGGTCTTCCGCGCGTGTAATCTTGAGATTATCACTATGACCTTCAACCAGACAGGGTTGATGTCCGGCCAGTTCGATAGCCGAAGCCTCGTCGGTAATCAGGATATTGCGCTCGAGTGCCTGTTTGATCGAGCGAAACAGGTCGCCAACGCGAAACATCTGCGGTGTTAATGCATGCCATAGCCGCTCACGATCGACGGTACCTTCAACACGTCCGTCTGTACCTGCACGTTTCATCGTATCCCTGACCGGCATGGCCAGCAGTCCCCCTACCGGATCCTCAGCCAGCGTTTCGATTAGATATGCAATATCATCCTTGCGCAGACAGGGGCGGGCAGCATCATGAACCAGCACCCAGTCATTATCGGCGGCATTGGGCAGCAAATGCAGCAAAGCATTAAACACCGAATGGCAACGTTCCTGCCCGCCATTGACAACAAACAGGTCATCGCGATCTTGCAGGTCCAGTGTCGGCCAGTAAGGATCATCATTGGCGATGGCAATATAGGTCGCTGTTATCCGTGGATTACCGAGAAAACAGTCAAGCGTATGTTCGAGCACGGTCTTGCCTGACAACGACAGATATTGTTTGGGGCGATCGGCCTGCATGCGGCTGCCACTACCAGCTGCAGGAATGATTACCCAGCAATGTGGCCGGGGATTGGCACTTGCATCAGTCATCTGTTAACTTATTTTGCGGCCTTATCTTCAACAATCTGATAGAAAGTTTCATTTTTGTTTTTTATCATGCCAAGCTCACTGCGCGCACGCTCCTCGACCGCTTCCAGGCCCTGCTTCAGATCCTTGACTTCGGCAGCCAGTGAGTCATTGCGCTCCTTGATTAATTTATTCTCGTGCTGCTGCGCCTCGACCGCTTTGCCAAGCTGATTTACCTCGGCAAGGCTGCCATCACCGACCCACAGTTTTGCCTGCAAGGACAGGAACAGAATAATCAGAACAAGCGCTATCCATTTAATCATAGGTCTATAGCAGCCCGGTCAGGATGAGGACCTGCTCTTATAAATTAAAGGCCTTCATACCGGCATAACTGGCGCGATCAGCGAGGGCCTGCTCAATTCGAATCAACTGATTGTACTTGGCCACACGATCCGATCGTGACAATGAGCCGGTCTTGATCTGGGTAGCGGTCGTTGCCACGGCCAGATCGGCAATGGTTGTATCTTCTGTTTCACCGGAACGATGCGAGACCACGGCCGTGTAACCCGCCTTGTCGGCCATCTCTATCGCCTGCAGCGTTTCAGTCAGGGTTCCGATCTGGTTAAACTTGATCAGAATGGAGTTGGCGACATTGTTATCGATACCTTTTTTGAGGATTTCAGTATTAGTCACGAACAGGTCATCACCTACCAATTGCACCTTGGAACCCAGGGCTTTTGTCAGCAGGTCCCAGCCTTCCCAGTCGTTCTCTGCCATACCGTCTTCAATGGTAATGATCGGGTATTTATCAACCCAGGCACTGAGGTAATCGACGAACTCGGCTGATGTGAATTGCCTACCTTCCGAGGCAAGATCATACTTGCCATCCTTGTAGAACTCAGAACTGGCAACATCGAGGCCCAGATAAATATCCTCACCCGCCTTATATCCGGCAGCATCAATAGCCTGCAGAATGACTTCTATGGCTTCTTCATTGGAACCTAGATCCGGGGCAAAGCCACCCTCGTCGCCAACTGCGGTATTCATGCCCTTGGCATGCAGCACCGATTTCAGCGCATGAAATACTTCCGTGCCATAGCGAACGGCCTCGGCCAGCGTCGGCGCACCGACCGGCACAATCATAAATTCCTGCAAATCAACACTATTGTCGGCATGAGCGCCACCGTTGATGATGTTCATCATCGGCACAGGTAACTGATAATGATCACGTTCGACCAGGGATTGAAACAGTGGTTTACCGGCATCATTTGCAGCTGCATGCGCCGCCGCCAGTGATGCTGCCAGTATCGCATTGGCGCCAAGCTTGCTTTTGTTTGTAGTACCATCAATGTCGAGCATACGTTTGTCTATACCCTGCTGGTCAGATACCTCCATGCCAATCAACGCTTCACGGATGGTCGTATTCACATTATTAACTGCCTTGAGCACACCCTTACCGGCATAACGGGCCTTGTCGCCATCACGCAACTCCAGTGCCTCAAGCTCCCCTGTGGACGCGCCGGAGGGTACCATGGCACGACCCATGACGCCGCTTTCGAGGGTAACATCGGCCTCCACGGTTGGATTACCCCTTGAATCGATTATTTCTCTGGCATGAACATCTTGAATTTTGGACATTTTTTCTCCAACTCACCTTTTCTTAAGATTCTTACATCAGTCTACTGTTGAAGCTATTGTACTGAAAAACAGCATATGTAGCGAGGAATGATGCAGCTTAAGCGATGCCAGGGAATCCCGAAAACCCGGCGCCTTTGCAGGCTAATGCCAACGACATGGCCGCCGCGTTAACTTCAGTACCCAACCTGCTCTGCTTGAATGTCTTATAATAATTATTATATCTGCAATCACATGTTTTTATAGGAAATGAATTTTATACATATTTATTGATTTGAGGTATTCACTCATATACATACTTGTGTTATACAGAAACTATAGTCATATAAAACGTAGTAGTATATAAATATAGACAACTGAAGAAAGGTTAATGATGAATCGATACCTATTGTCACTCATTGTACCGCCCGTTGCCGTTTGTAGATATGGATGTGCTGGTTGTTGCGCAGCACCGATAGCCGTATTCTGGCTGGCCGGCATGGCCAGCCTCGCTTACGGGTATCTGGGCGGGCCGTTGGAACTGGCAGGGATCAGCTGGTATACCGTGAGTCTCGGTGGATTATTGTGGGCGATAGCCTCAGTATGGGCCATGATCACGGTTCACAATGTCAATAGTGAACAGTGCCAGTCAAAGAGCAGCACCCTGTGCGGTAAAATTTCACCCAAGCTCGATGAAACAGACCCGCTTGATGAAGTACGCAAGGCTCACTAACGGGATCTGACATTCACGACCTGGTCCAGGTTGCCAGCAGCGTTTACCTGCTAAACGACAGTTAGTTTCGCCCTGTGATTCGACCGGCCTCAAGGCCGGTCGAATTCCTCGCCTTCCTTTTTGACCGGCATCAGGTCTGCCTTGCTGACACCCAGGTACAGGGCAACACTACTGGCTACATAGATCGATGAATAGGTACCGATCAGCACACCAACCAGCAATGCCAGTGAAAAGCCATGGATCACCTCTCCACCAAGGAAAAACAGTGCCAGCAAAACCAGCAAGGTCGTCAAGGATGTAACAAAGGTACGCGCCAGGGTGTGATTGATTGATGTATTGATGACCTCGATCGGGGTGCCTTTGCGCATCTTGCGAAAATTTTCGCGGATTCGGTCATAGACAACGATCGTATCATTAAGCGAATAACCGATCACGGCAAGCAACGCGGCCAGAACGGTCAGGTCAAAACCTATCTGGGTTATCGAAAAGAAACCCAGCGTTAGCAGTACATCATGCACAAGTGCTGATACCGAACCGATAGAGAAGCGGTATTCGAAACGCAGGGTCACATAAATCAGGATGCCGATCAATGCATACAGCATGGCCAGGCCGCCTTTCTCGGTCAATTCCTCGCCAATCTGCGGACCAACATACTCACTGCGTCGCAGCTCGACATCCGCCTCAACCTGTTTCAGCGCATCAAGAACACCCTTGCTGATATCATTTTGGGAAACACCCTCGCGCGGCGCTATACGAATCAGGACGTCCTTACTGGTTCCGAAGTGTTGAATGATAGGATTGTCAAAACCCTTGGCAGCCAGAGCCTCCTCAACATCGGCCAGATCGACACTGTCGGGATAACCGACTTCGACCAGCGTTCCGCCGGTAAAGTCTATGCCGAAATTGAGACCGTTAACTACCAGAGAGCCGATCGATAGCAGTAGTAAAATACCGGAAAAACCCATCGCCAGGCGACGCTTTGACATGAAATCAATATGACTGTTTTTAATAAATCCGAACATGATAATTCCCGTTTGTCCTGTATTGGATCAGATCGACAACTTACTGACTTTTTTTCCACCATACATCAGGTTAATCACCGACCTGGTACCCATAATCGCAGTAAACATCGAGGCCAGGATACCCAGCGACAGGGTCACCGCAAATCCCTTGATCGGCCCGCTGCCAAAACTGAATAACACAATAGCCGCTATCAGGGTAGTAACATTAGCATCTGCTATCGTCGAGAGGGCCTTCTCATAACCGGAATGTATACTCGCCTGCGGACTGTTGCCGATACGGATCTCTTCACGGATACGCTCAAAGATCAGAACATTGGCATCCACAGCCATTCCCACTGTCAGCACAATACCGGCGATGCCCGGCAAGGTCAGCGTCGCCTGCATCACTGACAATAACGCGACCACGATAACCAGATTCATGAATAGCGCCAGGTTGGCAATCAGACCGAAAAACCTGTAGTAGACGGCCATAAAGATCAGCACCAGGACAAAACCGATAACCACAGAATTAAAGCCCTGATCTATATTATCCTGCCCGAGACTCGGGCCAATGGTCCTTTCCTCGATAATCTCGATCGGTGCCGCCAGTGCGCCTGCCCGCAACAGGATGGCGAGGTTTCTGGCCTCGTTAGGCGTATCCAGACCGGTAATCTGGAAGCGACGCCCAAGACGTTCCTGGATGACCGCAACATTGATGACCTCTTCGATCTTGTCCTTGACCTTGACCGGCTTGCCATCCACCAGACGGGTTTTGACCTTAGTCTCGATATATACAACCGCCAGTGAATCCTTGACATGGTCCTTGGTGAAATTATCAAAGCGACTGCCACCACGACTGTCCAGGTTGATTGTCACGGAAGGCTGATTATTGCGTGAATCAAATCCCGATGATGCATGCGTGATGCTTTCACCGGTCAGAACCACTTGTTTACGCAGCAATACCGGTATGCCCTTGCGGTCATAGTAAATGCGCGTTCCTGGAGGCGCCCGCCCCCTTTCAACAAAATCCTGCACACTGAGATTTCGTTCATCGACCAGATGCACCTGGAGTGTGGCAGTTGCCCCAAGGATATCCTTGGCTTCGTCAGGGTTCTGTACACCAGGCAACTGGACTATAATTCTGCGATCGCCATTTTGCTGAATCACCGGTCCAGCAACACCGAGTTCATTGACACGATTACGCAGGGTTGTGATATTTTGTGTCAACGCGGCCTTGCGCACCTGTACGGCAGCGTCCTCGCGCAGTTCGGCCTTCAGATAGGGCTCACCATTACTCTCGATCTCGCTGAACTCCAGCTCACGCAAGTTGCTCGACAATAGTGCAAGGGCCTTGTCCCGGGCTTCGGTATCGCGAAAACGGATGGTAATATCCTGCTCCAGCGTGACGCCGGCATGGCGAATGGTCTTGTCACGAAGGCGGGTCTTTATCTCACCCACATAACGCTGCTTTTCCTTGTCGACGGCCGCATCCATATCGACTTCCATCAGAAAATGGATACCACCCTGCAGGTCCAGACCCAGGTACATGGGTTTGCCGTAGATGGCACGTAACCAGTCGGGCGTTGACGGCGTCAGCGTCTGCGCAACAATAAACTGGTTCTCCAGCAACTGGTTGAGTTTGTCTGTGGCCTTCAGCTGGCTTTCTGTATTGGGAAAACGTATCTGCAGCTTTTCACCGATGCGCTCAACGTCACTGTATTGAATACTGGCCTGCTCCAGTGATTGCTTGATGCGCTCCATCTCTTCCTTGTTCATTTCATTGGCGCGCAGCGGTGAAATGATAAGCGCCGGGTCCTTGCCATAAAAATTCGGCAGGCTATACAAGGCCCCGAATATCAAAACAGCGAGAATGAGCAGATACTTCCAGGCGGGATATTTATTTAGCATTAAACTACCCTGTTCTTGTTTTTACATGAAATTTTATTTAGCTGCTTTTGATCGTGCCCTTGGGAACCAGCGTGGAGATTGCCGGGCGCTGCACCTTAATTTCGACATTATCGGCGATTTTCAGCGTAGCATAGCTGTCGTCGAGTTCTGTTATCGTACCCAGGATACCGCCATTGGTAACAACCTCGTCGCCCTTGGCCAGGTTGGCAACCATATTCTTGTGTTCCTTGGCGCGCTTGCTTTGCGGGCGTATTAGCAGAAAATAAAACACCGCGAACAGGATAATTAATGGCAAAAAGCTGGCCAGCCCGCCCGCTTGTTGACCTGCAGCAGCAGCTTCCGGCGCAGCGGCCATGGCTTCGGATATAAAGAAACTCATGATATTCTCTCAACTTCTTGTTTATTAGATTAAAAAATTCAGTTTGCACTACAGGTCCGGCGATACGGCCCCTCAGGCGAGGCACATTATGACATATAAAGTCGATAATTTCATAAAGCTTATCTGGCATATGTCGTCTGCAAACGAATCCGTGCCGGCACTGCCCATTATCCGAGATAAATGATTTATTTATTTAATTTTCAATAAGTTGATCACTACATCGCGGCCTGAAGGAAATGATTATTACGGTTTGACCGTGCGCAGCGCATAAAACTGTTCGATATATGTTTGCAGACTACCCTCCGCAATAGCGTCGCGCAGACCCTTCATCAGTTCCTGATAGTAGTGCAGATTATGCACAGTATTCAGATGTGCGCCGAGAATCTCCCCGCATTTATCCAGATGACGCAAATAGGCACGACTGTAATGGCGACAGGTATAACAGCTACATTGCGGGTCCAGTGGACGCGTATCAGCGGCATATTGACTATTCCTGATCTTGATGACACCGGCACGGGTAAACAAATAACCATTACGTGCATTACGCGTCGGCATGACACAATCAAACATATCGATACCACGCATAACCGCCTCGACAATATCCTCGGGTGTACCAACACCCATCAGATAGCGCGGGTGATCTTGTGGCATCTCCGGCACGATCTCGTTCAGGATCTGTTCACGATCCTGCTTCGGCTCCCCTACCGAGAGACCACCCAGGGCATAACCTTCAAAGCCGATCTCGACCAGGCCCTGTAATGATTGCCGCCGTAGATCGACGTACATGCCTCCCTGGACAATGCCAAACAGCGCAGCGGGATTATCCGCATGGGCATCACGGCTACGCCGCGCCCAGCGTAGCGACAATTCCATCGACTCGCGCGCCTCAGTCAACGTCGCCGGATAAGGCGTACATTCATCAAAGATCATGACAATGTCCGAGCCCAGGTCTCTTTGCACCCGCATCGATTCTTCCGGCCCCATGAATATTGAACTGCCATCAACCGGCGATTTGAACGCGACGCCCTGTTCCGTGATCTTGCGCAGCTTACCGAGACTCCACACCTGAAAACCACCGGAGTCGGTCAGGATCGGACCATCCCAATGCATAAAGTCGTGCAGGTCGCCATGGGCACGGATGATCTCGGTGCCGGGACGTAGCAGCAGATGAAAGGTATTACCCAGGATGATTTGTGCACCGGTCGCACGCACATCTTCCGGTGTCATTCCCTTGACCGTACCGTAGGTCCCTACCGGCATAAACGCCGGCGTTTCGACCGTACCACGCGCAAAGCCTAACTGCCCGCGCCGCGCCTTACCGTCTGTGTGCAATAACGTAAATTCCATCATATATGCCAATACTAGAATACAAATCCAGAAGTCCGGCGCAAGCCGGACCAACCATCACTTTTATCTTTCCTCTTTCCTCTTTTCCCTGCCACTAATAAACATCGCATCACCATAGCTGAAAAAACGGTATTGATGCTGCACGGCATGGCGATAGGCGCGCATGGTATTGTCATAACCGGCAAACGCGCACACCAGCATCAATAATGTTGATTCCGGCAAATGGAAATTGGTAATCATCGCATCTACTGTTTTAAATGTATAACCCGGATAGATAAAAATATCGGTATCACCCGAAAATGCGACTATTTCTCCTGAACCCGATGCGGATTCCAGCGCCCTGACTGCGGTCGTACCTACGGCAATAACGCGTCCACCGGACTTGCGCGTCTGCTTTATCCTGTCACAGACCTCGGCCGTGACCTGCAGCCATTCACTGTGCATATGATGATCAGCTATATTGTCAACACGAACCGGTTGAAAAGTCCCCGCGCCAACATGCAAGGTTACATAGGCCTGGTCGACGCCCTGTTTTTCCAGCTGCTCGAGTATATGCTGGTCAAAGTGCAGTCCGGCCGTCGGTGCGGCGACAGCACCGGGAACCGATGAGTACACGGTCTGGTAACGCTCCCTGTCCTCACCGTCATCCTGACGCTGGATATAGGGCGGCAAGGGCATATGTCCGATTGCATCCAGCAGCGTTAACACCGGCTGCTGTGTTTCAAAATACAGATGAAACAGATCGCCCTTGCGCCCCTGCACCCTGACGAGTGTACCGTCTTCGAGAATCATCGCAGTACCGGGACCAGGTGATTTGCTCGCCCTGACATGGGCAAGGGCCTGATGCTCATCCAACAATCTTTCAATCAGAATCTCGGTGCGACCCCCGGTTTCCTTACGTGCAAATAAACGCGCCGGGATAACACGGGTGTTATTGAATACCAGCAGGTCGCCAGCCCGCAGAACTTCAGGCAATTGCCTGAACATCCTGTCGTCAATCGCACCCGTGGCAGGATCAAGACACAGCAGGCGGCTATCAGCCCTGTTCGTGGCCGGAAACTGGGCTATCAATGCCTCGGGAAGATCAAAATGGAAGTCCTGGCGTTGCATGGCGGCGATGTTACCAGTTGAGTCAGGTAAATGCATCCGTCACTGGTATTTGCCCTGGCGCCAGAAACCTATATACTATGCGACCTAGCCCGCAGTTCTTACCAGGGGGCGAGATGATCGCGATGAGATTTGATTCTACATTCGATTTTCTGAGGGAGAGGAATACGACCTGTATTTCCGACAGAAGACCTCGGTACCTCCATGAGGGGTGAAATCGAATGTAGAATTAAAGATCAAGCGAGGGATCGTCATCCCAAAGGGCCATACTTAAAAAAGTATTATGTCGGCCTGGTGAGAAATGCGGGCTTAAGCCGGGGTGGCGGAACTGGTAGACGCAGCGGATTCAAAATCCGCCGGTGGCAACACCTTGAGAGTTCGAGTCTCTCCCTCGGTACCAATTATTTTGAAGCACAACATCCGTCAGCAGTCGAATTCCATCCGCCAGGACTGTGGCAGCACTATCAGGTTATTGTTTGCGCGTCGGGCAGATTGTTATAGACATCCAGATAGGTTTTACTGCTGCTCAGTACATCAACGACTGCCGCCAGAGGTTGTGCCAGGATTTCCTCAAAATCAATTTCGTTTTCATCTACTGTAGCAAAGGCCAGCTGTTCTTGTGGCGGGCAAAAACGCGCATCTATTCCCTCCTTGTTACCTCTTGCATCGATACGGTACCAGCCGATGTCTGCCAGATACACTGTGTTCAGGCCATGCAGGCAATAGGGTGCGCCATTATCATTCACACTCAGGCGTTGATAACACAATCCGGCCGGTATCTGATTGGCGCGCAACAATGCTGCAAGTAAATGACTTTTTGCATAACAATAGCCAGTACGGTGTTGCAGTACGTCAGAGGCTTTACAGGTAACCGGGTTCATACGGTAATCCATACTGTGCATGATATTGTCGCGCACCCATACAAAACAGTTGTGTGCGATCTGCTGGTCGTTATCGCTATTTGCACGTAACTGTCTGGACAGCGCCATTATATCCGGGTCATTACAATTGATAATGTCAGAGTCCTGCAGATATTCCTGCATCACATATGATCTCTCGTGTCGTTAACGAAAGTAATATGCTGAACAAGGCCGCCAGCCTTGTCAAGACTATGACAGGTCATGAGCAAACCATTGTTTTTAATCCTTGACAGCATTTATCGAAGGATCATACATCAGGATACTGATGCCAGTATATTTGGCCTTGTACATGGCCAGGTCGGCATGACGCATCAGTTCTTCACTACTTTTTCCATGCTCCGGATACACTGCAAAACCGATGCTGACACCCAGCGTGCAATTATGCCCACTCACCGACACCGGCTCATGCAATACATCGACAAGTTTTTGTACGATTGCACTGACATTTGCGCCACGCCCCAGGCCCTGCATCAACAACACAAACTCGTCGCCTCCGAGACGAGCCAGTGTATCTGTGTTTCTAACCACTTCGAAAAAACGCTCAGACACCTGTTTAAGCACCTTGTCACCCATCTCATGACCCAGCGTATCATTAATACGCTTGAACTGATCGAGGTCTATGATAGCCACGGCAAGTGGCTCCCCGCTTCTGGCGCTGTTGTTGATGGCCTGGCGCATACGATCCAGTAGCAGGCTACGGTTCGGCAGCCCGGTCAGGATATCGTGCATGGCCTGGTACCTGAGCCTCCCCTGCAACTCTTCCCTGACGATTATTTCACGTTCCAGTTGCTTGTTGGAAAACAGCAGACGACGATTACGCCCGATAACATATGAACTGAGAACAGTGAGGATAAATAATGTCAGTACGACATATAGCAGCCAGTACCAGTAGTGCGCGATAATATCCGTAAGACTGATTGCACCATAATTCTCATAATTGCCGACCCGGAGTTCTTTCATCAGGTCGTCCACCGGCTGGTAGTCGAGTGGCGCCGTCCATCCTCCAATCAGTGCCGAGCGCGTCGCATGGTGATCTTCTGGGATGCGCAGCAGGGCCAGGGCCACGTCCTGCGCCAGTTTGACCGGCACATTTTTTGTCGCTGCGAAAGGCCATTCCGGATAAAGTCGGGTGCTCAGTTGCTGCGGAAAATAATGATAGTGCTGCGGATTCAGTATCTTGAACTGGTGCATATCGATCAGCCCGTCATGGTTCATACGTTCCAGCAGACTGGTACGTACCGTTCCTGCATCGACTTCCTTGTTGAGTACCGCATAGACAATCTTGTCCTGGGGAAAACTGGAAAACCTCAATTGCTGAAAATCCTGCTGTGGATCGAGCCCGTAGCGCTTGATTTCGCGCTTGGCCATCCACCATCCGCCAAAGGCATTGCGATGTACAGCCATGAAACGCTTACCCTTCAGGTCTTCAATGCCCTGGATATCGCTGCGATCCGTGCGGGTAAAAATGACCGCACCAAATTCAGTCGAGGTACCACCATTGGACCTGTTTAATAACGTTGCCAATCGCCTGACTTGATAGCGTTTCTCAAGCATGGAATAGGAAGCAGGATTCGATAATACAAAATCTATCTTTCCTTGCTCGACCAGGGATTCAATATTGTCATTATTTACCGGAATAATTGTGAAATGATAAGGCGATATTTGCTCAGACAAATACTCCGCCATCGGTTGCCAGCGCTGACGTGTAATCTGCCCTCCTCTGAAGGCCAACACAGCTATGCTGACATTTTTTTCATTGGCAGTTTTTTCGACAGCAATTGACTCTGAATGAGCCACCATTAAGACAGTGGCAATCATTACTGCAAGCAACATCCCTGACAGATAGCGCATGTCAATCACCTTGTATTAAGACATAATTTTTTATTATTTAATATTATTAACTACGCCATAATATCGGATACGTCAATCCGTCAAATCAAATACTGTGAATCTATTCGCTGTTAATGATTAAAACATTACAGCATGCGCGGTTATACGTCGGGGTAAACACCATCTATTTATTCACTCCGATCTAACATCATTAACCAATCAGTAAATTCTAACTACTAATTTTCAATGTCGTTTAAATAATAATCTATCTGGTAGATATGACACCTGCTAATGGAATGCCGACAAATACGACCTGCATCCGCATTTAAATTACATGGAGGTTGTAATTTCACGGGACGGATGAACATCCGTGCACAGCCAAGTTATGCTAGTGGCAATTCGATATAGAATGTGGAGCCCTGGCCTTCAGTTGTTTCAAAACCAGCGTGCCCACCCTGCCTTTCAATCAGGTCTTTTACGATACTCAGGCCCAGACCGGTACCCTGGGCATGCGTGCTCGTTCTCTTGCCTAGCTGAGAAAACCTGCTGAAAACACGGTGTTGCTCGGATTCAGGTATACCCTGCCCATGATCCGTCACGCTGACACGTGCACATTCCCCGTCACGCTCGATCGATACCAGAATATTGTCCTGTTGCGCGCCGTACTTGATCGCGTTCGACAGCAGGTTGGAAAGTACCTGTTCGAAACGGGACGGATCGACATCGACAAGGATATCATCAGCATCTGTATGCAGGCTTATACTGGCATCATACAGGTCGCAATAACCCTTGTTATTTTCAATGCATGCGCTGACGAGCTGTTTCAGGTTTTTGCGTTTGATATCGAACGTCATCTTGCCGGCCTCGATCTTTTGCAGGTCCAGCAAGTCATCGATCAACAACGACATACGATCGCAATTATTGATACTAATGCCGATGTATTGATTCATGTCTGCCGTTGCTTTGCCCTCACATTCGGATTCTATCAGTGACAGGAAGCCGCGAATGGCGGTGATGGGTGAGCGTAGCTCATGGCTGACAACGGCAAGAAATTCATCCTTGTTGCGCTCGGCCCTGATTCGCAAACGCTCTTCCCGACGCACGATGATATACATAATAACACTGGCGACCATGAACAGCACGGCTATCAGTATCGAATAGAATAATAATTTATTTCTGAAATCAGCAAATAAACCGGACAGGTTCAGATCGACAACATCCCACACCGTATCGGAAACCTTGTTGGCATACAGGACTCTGTTTGTCTCATCAGCCGTTAGCCGATAATCATCACGCTCCCAATTAATCCTGGCACCATCGGCCGTGACTTCGATCAAGTTAAGCGCAGGGTCGATCAACATCAGCTGATGACCCGGTGATTGCGCATTACGCAAGACATTGCCGAGTATATCGGCATGAAAACTGATAAACAGCGTCCCCGCTCCAGGTCCCGATGACAGCGGCGCCATGATATCGAAGTGATAGACTTCATGATGAGGATGAATGCGTGGCGACTGTTTGCCATGCTCTGCAAATTTCCTCAGATCACCCTTGCACAGCTCACCAACATAGCCCTCAAAATCCTCCCTGAGCGGTTCGCCACTGGTATCGGCTACAGTGAAGGTGAAAAAGTCGGGGAAATAAGTGGCAATAGTGCTACTAACTTGCTCGTACAACTCATCGTTATCGGGGCCGTGCATGAACTGCTGGATCAATTCCATATAATCCCTGGCAAATAATGCCACCTGGCGTTTTTTTTCTGCGATAAATGCAGCAATTGCCCGCGCCGCTGAAGCAGTG
Source organism: uncultured Gammaproteobacteria bacterium (assembly GCA_947258655.1). Taxonomy (GTDB): domain Bacteria; phylum Pseudomonadota; class Gammaproteobacteria; order JAADHQ01; family JAADHQ01; genus JAADHQ01. The sequence goes on from CAMYJD010000001.1 coordinate 153,320, forward strand.
GCTTCCTCGGCAATCGAGTTATGATAGGACCTGAAATCCTGATAGCGCTCATGTCCCGTCCAGGCCAGCAGGCCCACGACCAAAACATTGACGAATATCAGATAGACGGTATATTTACGCATATTGTCGCATGTAAAATAATTTATTTGATTCTTTGCCAGGTGCTTTCAACCAGTTCCACTTCATAACGCACCTTGTTGCTAAAGTCCTCGAGGGCCAACGATTTATATTTGCGACGGTTTTTTCCGACCAGGACCCGAAAATGAACAACGTGCTGCGCTGACCCTGATGCGCTATCGCCGGGCTCAATGCGAATCTCTGTAACCTGCCAAACGGTCCATTTCTGGCCGAACTCGCCATTACTGTAACAGGCTCCCTGGCGTATATTTGCTATGTGAACTGCCATAAGCGATCACACAATCCGGAAAGTCCTGTTAGCCGCTAAAATCATTTTTTTGCCTTGGGACGGAAAACCTTGATAAACGCCTCATTGGCAAGCAAGTAAGGGCCTTCTATCAGGTCTATGCAATATGGGATCGCCGGGAACACGGCATTCAGACAATCGGCGATAGCCGACGGCTTGCCGGGTAAATTGACAATCAGGCTATTGCCGCGAATGACTGCAATCTGCCTGGACAGGATAGCAGTAGGAACATACTGCAGTGACACCGATCGCATCAGTTCACCGAAGCCATCCATGATCTTGTCGGCAACGGCCGTGGTGGCCTCGGGGGTAATATCACGCCTGGCCGGCCCGGTACCACCGGTGGTGACGACCAGGCAACATCCCTGCTGATCACACAATTCCTTCAGTGTATTCTCTACCTGATCCTGCTCATCCGGAATAACTCGCGCTACGGCCTGCCAGGGTGAGCTCAATGCATTATCCAGCCATTCCTGGATTGCTGGTCCCCCAAGGTCCTCATATTCACCGCGACTGGCGCGGTCAGAAACGGTAACAATACCGATGCGGGCGATATCCTGACTCATAAATGCTGACCTTTAATTACTAATATTGTTAATTATTAATTAACGATGGTGAAGTTTAACGCATTGCGAGACAATGCGAAACCAGCCTGTTAAAAATTGCGGGAAGTATTGCCGACTATGCCGCCGACATCAACATGCGCGTCATCGCATTGATCTCTTCGCGGGCCTCGTACAGCAATTCGATACTGGCATCGGGGCCAATCCGGAACAATGGCAATTTCCTGAATGAGGCGACTTCGTGTAACACCGGCCTGTCCTCGCCTTCCTTTCCGAACTGACTATGCATATTGGCAACGATCGCCAGATCAACGTAATCGGCCTCCTGATCCGCTGCATAGTTATGATTATCAATCTGCTGCGGCACCGCGACCAGTTCACTATCAAACGACCATTGCCTCAGCACCAGGCTCCCCAATTGTTGCGCCAGGCGCTGGATCAGATCATTAATCAAAATCCTGTTTTTCTTCAGCTCCGGGTAATCTGCCGCATAGCGTAAGATCGGTATCGCACCTATATTATGCACCAGGCCTGCGAGCAGGGCCCGGTCGGGTACCATACCCATCGTGACCCTGGCCAACACATAACTGATCGCGGCCACTTCGCTGCTTTTATTCCATGTGCTGCGGGCAATATCGCGCACAATCGCCGAACCTATCTGGAAACTCTGACGCAACGCAAAACTCATGACCAGATTACGGGTTGTGTTCATGCCCAGACGTGCTACCGCGGTACGGCAATCGTCCACACTCCCATGATGTGCATATAGCGCGCTGTTGGCCACCTGGACCAGCTTTGCTGCCAGCGCCGGATCCATCTGAATGACTTTTGCCATATTGACAATATTGGCATCGGGATCACCAACATACCTGTTAATATTGATCGCCACTTCCGGTAGACTCGGCACCTTCAATCTGCCGGCCTTGAAATCCTCCTGGATCCTGTTGACCAATTCCTGAACTTGTTGCACGCCTTACTCCTTTTTATTACCGGTACATAGTAGATCGGTCAGCGCTGACATTCATTTAATCCTGGAGTCTGGAATATAATTAATAATAACATTAACAATATTATATATAGTATTGTTTTTTATTTATATTTTAAGCTAATCAGGCGTGATGCTTGAGGTAAACCGGCAGTCTTTTTGCACCCCAGTCACCGGGCCTGGCCTCGAAAACACCGGCACAGGGAGTACCACAATTTTTACAGTTACCCTGCTCGTCAAGATTCCAGTCTGACAATACATACCAGTCGCGACCGATCAGGCGCGTGTTGCACTGATGACAATAGGTACTCTCCCCCGCCTTGTCATGGACATTACCGGTATAGACATAATGCAGTCCATTGGCCACGGCGATCTCACGCGCCCGCGTCAGGGTCTGTGGCGGCGTCGGTGGTACATCCATCATCTTCCAGTCGGGATGAAACGCGGTAAAATGCAACGGTACATCGGCACCCAGATTGTCCATGATCCAGCGGCTCATGTCGTCCACTTCCTGTTCGGAATCATTGTGACCGGGGATCAACAAGGTTGTGATTTCGAGCCATACATCCGTTTCATGCTTGATGTATTGCAATGTATCCAGCACCGGCTGTAGATGACCACCGGTCAGTTTCCAGTAAAATTCTTCCGTAAATGCCTTCAGGTCAACATTGGCCGCATCCATGTATTTAAAAAATTCCCTGCGTGGTTCCTCACTGATATAACCCGCCGTGACGGCGACCGATTTGATATCACGTTCGGCGCATGCCTTGGCCACATCGATTGCATATTCAAGAAATATCACCGGGTCATTGTAGGTATAGGCAACACTCCTGCAACCCAGTTCCTGGGCCACTCTGGCAATCTTGTCGGGAGAGGCCTGATCGGCGAGCGTGTCAATTTCTTTCGATTTACTGATATCCCAATTCTGGCAGAATTTGCAGGCAAGATTGCAGCCTGCCGTACCGAAGGACAGTACCGGGGTGCCCGGCAGAAAATGATTCAACGGCTTCTTTTCAACCGGATCGACACAAAAGCCGCTGGAACGACCGTATGTTGTCAGTACAATCTTCCCATCCTGGTTGGCGCGCACAAAACACAGGCCCCGCTGACCTTCATGTAACTTGCATTCACGCGGGCAAAGATCACACTGCACCCTGTCATCGTCCAGTTTATGCCAGTACTGGGTTGGATATGTATCCTGCAAGGTCTCGGTCATGTTGATCACCTCAATTCCTGAACTGTTCCTGCTGGTAAAATTATCAAGTCAATCCTTGCCACAACGACGGCCAGTAACTATATATCACTGAAATTCACTGTTGCAAAAACGAATGAATGCCTATAATTAATAATAACATCTTAGAGAAAAATGGGTGAATATCATGCAAGATCGACAACCTGCGGTAGCCGGCATGTTTTACCCGGATAATCCCGGCGAACTGGCAGCTACTGTCAAACACTATCTGCAGTCCGCGCCTGAAATTTCGGGAACGCCCAAGGCGATTATCGTCCCGCATGCAGGCTATGTGTACTCAGGGCCGGTCGCGGCCAGCGCCTATGCCAGCCTGATCCCGTTAAAGGACAGGATTACACGTGTCGTGTTACTGGGCCCGAGTCACCGTGTACCGTTACTGGGTATGGCCAGCACCAGTGCCGACCGTTTTTTGACACCACTGGGAGCCATAGCGATTGACAGGGAGGCCATAAACAGCATTTTACAATATCCGCAAGTGCATACCATGAATGAGGCACATACGCTGGAGCATAGCCTGGAAGTGCAACTGCCGTTCCTGCAACTGACCCTTGGAGATTTCAAGCTTGTGCCTGTTGTCGTTGGCGAGGCATCGGCCGATGAAGTCGCAACCGTACTGAACGCACTGTGGGGTGGGGATGAGACCCTGATCGTCATCAGTTCCGATCTGAGTCATTACCATGATTACGATACAGCGCGGAAAATGGACAGCAGGACATCTGCCGCGATAGAAGCACTGAGCCCCGAAAAAATACATGACGATGATGCCTGCGGACGAAACCCGGTGAAGGGTCTGCTGGAAGTCGCCCGTCAACGGCATTTACATGCGCGCACCGTCGATCTACGCAATTCGGGTGATACTGCAGGACCCAGAGACCAGGTCGTCGGATATGGCGCATACCTGTTTTGTCAGTGAGTATGCAGCAATACAAACAGATCATTCTGGAAACAGCGCGCAAATCGATCGCACATGGTCTGCAATATCACAAACCGCTCACGGTGGAGCTCGATGACATTCCTGAAGCCCTGCAGAATCCGGGGGCGTGTTTCGTCACGCTGGAAATCAACCAGCGTCTGCGCGGCTGTATCGGCAGTCTCGAGACACGCCGCCCCCTGATTATTGATATCGCACACAATGCCTTTGCCGCTGCCTTTTCCGATCCCCGCTTCCCGCCACTCGACAGCAATGAACTTGAACAGCTCGAGATAGAGGTTTCGATTCTGACGCCGAGTGAAGAAATGCTTTTCAAGGATGAAGAGGATCTACTACGGCAAATACAAACAGGGATTGATGGACTGATCATAGAGGACTGTGGCCGGCGCGGGACCTTTCTTCCATCGGTGTGGGAATCGCTGCCTGACAAACAGGACTTTCTCCGCCATCTCAAACTGAAGGCCGGCCTGGCGGAAAACCACTGGTCAGACAGCCTCAAGGTCTTTCGTTATACCACCGAAATGATCAAGGCATAAGCGCTTACTGCTGACACGCCAGCACCGTTATAAAAGTTAATTGGCTGTGCATATACCCGACACTGACGTCATGCGCTCATCACTTCAGGCAACGCCCAACGGATTCAGGCAGGCATACCTCTCCATCGATCCAGATCGTCTTGTACAGTATCGCATCCTTGAATATCGCGCCGTCAATATCGGCGTTGCTCAGATCAGCATAGGACAGGTCACTCGCGCTAAAATTGCTCCGGCGTAAATCGGCATTGCGCAGATTTGTACCTTTGAGGCTTGCCTGCTGCAGGTCTGCCTGCTGTAGGTCTGCCAGTGCCAAATTCGCATAAGCCAGATCCGCATTCATTAAACGTGAATTACTGAGCCTGGCTGCAGTCAGATTGGTGTTGTTGAAGCGTGCGTCGTGCAGATCCCTGCTGCTCAACTGTACCCCTTCCATCTGACAATGACTCCAGTTGACCGCGGGTCCCGGTTGACTATTACAATCCGGGGATTGTGGCCCCAGCTTTGCCGTCTCGATATAGACAAAGATACCCACGATCATCAGGCCTATCAGCAATAATGCGCCGATGAACATTGGCAGTGTATTCCTGCTATCCTGGACATAGTTTTCCTGAGTTTGGTTCTTGATTTCGCGATGAATACGGACATTGAGATCTTCAAGCTGACGTCGGTCTTTTTTATTGCGACGCCCCTGAAACTCACTCAACTCCGAACGCCGTCTGTCTTTCAGCCGTTCATCCTCCCGAAGACGTGCCTGCAGCAAGCGCTGCTGATCTTCATCACTGCGGATATCACGCATTTCTTCCGGGATGACCTCGGGAGTGTTTCTGACCACCGTCCAGGCTTTCTTGTCACGACTGACTTCATCATCCTGAGCCAATCTGCCTATCAGTACAAATCGTTGCACCATGCCGATAGTAAAGGGGCCTTTTACCCCATTATTGTTACGGGTATACCACAGATAATTCGTTGTCTCTTTGTTGCGCATGGGTTCAATAATGCAGTTATTATGCCGATAATGGACTATGGAACAAGTATATGCATATCTACGATGTATACTATGAAAATGACACAGATATCTGCCCACGGTTAACATTCGATCGATGAAAATCCCGTCTTCGAACTCGCTTTTCCAGTCTCTGGTGGTCACCCGGGCATCCGCAGACATCCGTAACTGGCAGCCCGGGCAACAACTCCAGGCTACGGTCACATCGAGGCTGGAGAACGGCCTTGTAAACCTGCGCATCGGCGCCACAATTCTGACAGCTGAACTGCAAGCCGACGTCAAAATCGGTGAAAAATTGCTGCTTGAAGTCGTATCAGGCGGAGACAAACCCGTCTTGCGCGGCATCAGAAATGACAGCCTGCAGCAATTACTCGAATCCGCTATCCGCCAGACCTTACCAAAACAGCAGAGTCATGCCCAGCTGCTCAGTGATATAGAGTTCTTGCTCAAACAGAAACAACTTTCCGTATTACCGGAAAAAGTGCAACAGGCATTGCGCCAACTACAGCAATCCTTTACCGACAGAAACGCTATCAGCAACGCGGATGGAGTCAGACAGGCCATCAGGCAATCCGGGCTGTTTATGGAAGCGCGATTGATCGACAGCGCTGCTACCGGCAGCATCAATCTCGAACATGATCTGAAGGCAGGTCTGTTACGTTTGCAACGGGCAATACAGCAGCAATTAACTGCCACACAGGGCGGGCAACGTCCTGTAGATGGGGCCGACAAGGTCTACTCTCCAGCACCCGGGCGCACATTTACGCCGGGACAGGCAAACGTGAATCCGTTACGCCCGGCGCAATTCGATACTGCCGCAAGGCTGCCCGGTACCCAGGTGCAGCAACAGAACGCGGTAAATCCGTCTGCTGCAACGACAACAACTAACACGGGTCCTGTCAGTGGTGCGAATAATCCTGCAGGCAGCAGTACACGCGTGAGCGGCGAGCATATTCCGATACTGCCAGGAAGTACAAACCCGCAGGCAGGCAGGGCGACGCCTGCTTTAAATACATCGCCGCCGGGCCAGGGCAACACTACCGGACTGCCCCTGCATCTATCCTTAAGCCATCGAGGTGATCCTTCTCAGGTCAGTAAAATTCAGGCACCCTTTATCTACGCGGGCAGTGTTCCTTTCAAGTTAAGCGCAGATATCGATAACAGCCGTCCATCTGCACGGTTTTCGAAACTCGACAACCTGACAAAAATCCTGGCAATGTTTCTTAAGGACGCGGATTCCTCGCTAGCACGAATCCAGCTTAATCAATTAACACAGCTTCACACCGAACCGGAACAGAAACCGGCATGGCTATTCGAGGTCCCTGTCAGACACAAGGACTCGATTGACCTGTTCCAGTTTAAAATTGAAAAGGACGGCGACAGGAACCAGGATGGAGCGGAAGATAAGGAAACCGGCTGGACGGTACATATTGCCTTCAATATCGAACAACTGGGACAGGTACATAGCAAGGTCAGCATACATCAGAAACAGGTCTCTATTATTTTCTGGACCGAACAACAACAGACAACCACTACCTTCCTCGATCACATGCAAACCCTGCAACAGGAACTGGAGGATTCAGGCCTGGTAGTGAGCCATCTGAACTGCATCCAGGGCAAGCCACCGGAGTCGCCCGGCACCCGGATCAACAATGGTATGGTGGACGAAAAGGCATGAACACCAGTAAAGACAACAAGGCAGATATCGCAGTCACGCTGCAATACGACGGCAAGAATGCTCCGCGTGTAACGGCCAAGGGTGAAGATGAAATCGCCAGGCAAATCCGGGAAATTGCACAACAGCACAATATTCCGATGTATGAGGACATCATCCTCGCCCAGGTGTTGTCTCAAATCGACCTTGGTGAAGAAATACCTCGCAGTCTGTACGTCACGGTTGCACAGGTTATTGCTTTTTCCTATCTGATGGCGGATCGCATCTGTCCACTACCGCAGCAGCGCGAGACGGCTGCAAGCCCACCTGCATTACTGATGCAACCAAAAAAAAAGGGGTCTGACGACCCCTGAACTTGAGGAATTAAATTAATGCTTAGTGATACTGACCGGATGAATCGCTGTCCGACTGCTCCTTGCCATGCACCATCATAATAAGATCGGCTTCACCACGACTGAGTTTACAAACCGCCATCAGGTCCTCAACCTTGGAACCCTGATGGACCATACGGATGGCCTGCTCATAAGGTCTCTCGGCATGCTTGCTGTTTTCCAGTTGCTCCTGTCTTTCAACAATCCTGCGCGTACGTGTTTCCAGCCTGTGAATGCGGGAATCCCCGCCAACTGCACCAGCGAACAGCCCGTTTATGTCGTTCTTCAATGTATCAAGCTGTTTAACTTGTGCTTCCAGGCTTCGTCGCATTTGCATGAGCCTGATCTGTGCGCTGACGATCATAACCAGCAACAGGATAGAAGTCGCCAGTAGAACCATACTCTGAATATTTTCCAACATCGCTCTACCCTCTACACGTATTCGTCAATCTGACCATCATGGTCACTTTTTCGCGGTTTTTCCTTTTCCTTATCCGGTTTGTCCTGCTTGCGATTCTGCTCCTCTGCTTCATCGCGTTCCTGTTTCGGATTGCGCTCATCTGGCCGCGTTGGCCACAAAGGCTTTACCGGGTTGATATTGGGCACATCATCCATTCACACATTACCCTGTTAATAGCTTTCCAGCTCCTGCCATTCATCTTCAGACAGCAGCTTGTTAATATCAATCAGTATCAACAGCTCACCTTCGAGCGTGGCCACGCCTTCAATGTATTTCGAACTTTCGTCATTTCCTACATTGGGCGAGGTCTCGACCTGGTCGCGTTTCAAATCCACCACTTCGGCAACGCTGTCGACAAGAATACCGACAACATTGTCATCAGACTCGAGTATGACAATACGCGTCGAATCGTCGTTTTCCGTCAGTGGCAGGCCAAAACGTGAGCGCGTGTTAATCACCGTGACGACATTACCACGCAAGTTGATAATACCCATAACATAATCAGGTGCACCCGGAACTGGTGCAATTTCTGAAACGCGCAGTACCTCTTGTACCTGCATTACCCGAATACCATAGGTCTCATTATCCAGTTTAAATGTAACCCATTGAATTACAGGGTCAAATCCAGTGTCCACAGCCTGACTCATAAGTCTATCCTCATCTTACATCAGTAATAACGATGTTGGATTTCGTCATGGCCAATAAACTGCCTCGTCAAAATCCGGTCACCGTGATCGGTTAAAATAATATTATGCAGATTCCATGCCAGCGCATGCTAATCGCCATCAGATCGATCCATTCAATCGTTACGAACCTTGTGTCAACATCCGTGCAAGTGCATCGGTATCCAGGAGCGCGCACAGACGTTCCGAAATCGTTCCCGCCAGCCATGGGCGCCTGCCGGCCTCGGATCGCCAACGGACATCATTCGGCTGTAATGTAATGACCTCACCAATATCATCACAAGCCAGCCCCCAACGCCCCTCATCCATAAGGATTATTTTATGTATACGTTCTTGCTCCGCCGCAACCTGCTGCATTTGCGCCGCCGGCAGGATGACCCGGGCGGTATCCATGATCTTCACGTTTTTATCCAGGTGTCGCAGCAGCCCCAGAAATGCATCACTATGCCCGGGCATCGGTGTCAGATTGTCACTCCAGGGAATAACCCCGTTCAGTTTCATCAATGGCACAGCCAGACTGATACCGACCACATTGAACATCAGGCATTGAAATTCCTGTTCGGCCCAGGTTGGCGCATCTTGCACCTGCAACGAGTCCTGCTGCTCGGCACTCGCCTCGCTGTGCGTTTCCGTTACCGGAGCCTGCTGTTGAACTGGAGCCTCTACTTGCACGTTTTCCTGTTGCTTTTCTTCTGTACGTACATGGCGGGGAAAGACCGTGACAACATTATCCGGCACCTCATCAGGTACTGTCTCAGGCACCTCATGCAACAGATCCTCGAGATAGGACATCACCGCGCTTTGCTGCTCCATCAGTTTGGTGTCTTTGTTATCTGCGCGACTCATACTCTCACCGCCTTTTTCTCTACAGTTTTACCTTGAAGGATATCGTCCAGTAATAGCGAGTAGGCACGCGCACCGCGGGTACTGACACGGAAGTGACTTATCGGCTTGCCCTCGCGACTGGATTCACGGAAACGGGTGTCGATCGGTATCATTGAATTCCATAAATGCTCTGCATAGTTATCGCGCAAGTATTGCAGGCTTTCCACGGAAGCGCGCGTTCGTTTGTCATACATTGTCGGAACAATTGTATAGGCGATGTCTATCGACTTCGCCCGTTCGATCATATGCAGTGTGTTCAGCATTCTTTCCAGTCCCTTCATTGCCAGGAACTCGGTTTGTACCGGTATGATCAGATGATCACATGCTGCCAGGGCGTTGACCATCAACACACCCAGCATCGGCGGGCAATCAATAAAGACATGATCGTAATCATCGCTTAAATGACTGATCGCTTTGACCACGGCCAGACCCATGCCACTCTTCGCACCTAGTTGTTTATCTAGTGTGGCGATCGCCGTCGAAGCCGGCAGTATATGCAGATTTTTCAGTTTGGTGTGGCGAATAATCGATTTTGTGAAACGCGTATCAATCTCGCCAACCTGGAATATATCGTACAGGCTGGGCTGGATGCTTTCCGGATCAAAGCCGAAATAGGAGGTCATCGAACCATGCGGGTCCATATCGACCACCAGGGTCCTGGCTCCATGTAATTCGCATAGACCGGCAAGAGAAACAGCTGTCGTCGTTTTACCGACCCCACCCTTTTGATTGGCAACGCTCCACACTTTCATCGGCTTACCTCTTCAACAAGGACACCAGGAACAAGTTGGCCCTCTATCGGTTCGCGGCCAATATGACGATCACCACTTCCGACGCCGACGTCCTGCTGTGCCGCATCAGGTGTGGATCCGGCTACCGCTGCTGGCAAACTCGCTGGTGATTGCTGAATACCACTGCTTCCGCCTGACACAGGTGTCGGCGCATTGAAAAACCTGTTTTCACTAGCCGGTGATTCGACAATACGTGCTGGCCTTTCGCTGATATCGCTGCGTATGCCTTCACTGCTTTCCGGAAGTGCCGGCTGATCAAATGGAATTCCTCGATTCAAACTGGCACCGAGTTGTTTGATAGCATCCAGTACACGGGCCTTATCCCGTAATGCGGGTACGAATATCACCACACGCCGGTTCGCCTGACGTCCCTGTGCAGTCGCATTATCTGCCGCGGGACGAAATTCGCCAAATCCCGTTGCTGATAGACGTCTGGCATCAATACCGAACTGACTGAATAACTGTACGACACTGGCAGCACGCGCAGCGGAAAGCTGCCAGTTGGACGGATAAACATTACTCTTTATCGGCACATTATCAGTATATCCCTGGACATTGATTTCGTGCGGAAAAGGCTTGAGCACATCAGCCAGTTTCTTCATGACCGGTTCTGCTTTCGCTGATAATACCGCCTCACCACTGGCAAAAAGAATGCTGGTGCTGATTTCGATTTCAATACCAAATTCATTGGTATTGACCTTGACCATACCCTTGTCTGTTATTTCAGCTACTGCAGCACGCACGCCCTCAAACAACACCTGCAATGGCTTGTCACCAGCTTCCTTGACCTCTCCGGTGCGCGGCTTGGGAACGGGCGCGGGTGTATCCGAACGGTCAATAACCACAGGTCGCTTGATAAACTCGATCGACCTCGGATCGCCACTGCGCTTGATCTCACCTATCTGAATCGGCTCCAGGGTTTTAGCTGTGATGCTAAAGGCTTGCGATAAGGATTCGGATAACACCCGGTATTTACCTTCATTAACAGACGACACGGCATACATGACTACAAAAAAAGCAAACAACAGAGTGATAAAATCCGCATAGGACACCATCCATCGTTCCTGGTTGTCTGCTGTACTCATCTGTGTGCGCTTGCGTACCATTGTTGTGCATTTCCATCGATCACCAATTACAGCAAATAACCCTGTAACTTGGTCTCGATATTCCTCGGATTTTCACCTTCAGCAATTGAACTGATACCATCCATGACCATTTCATGATATCGAGTCTGGCTGGTAACCAGTGACTTCAATTTATTCGAAATCGGCAGAAAAAACAGGTTTGCCAGACCAACACCATATATAGTTGCGACAAACGCAACGGCAATACCTGCGCCAAGCGCTGCGGGATCGGCGAGATTATTCATCACATGTATCAAACCCATAACCGCGCCAATGATTCCAATCGTGGGCGCATAACCGCCCATGGACTCGTATACCTGTGCCGCATTCATTTGTGATTCTTCAAGGCTGTTGATATCCACTTCCAATATATTACGTATTGTTTCCGGCTCGCTGCCATCTACCAGCAGTTGCAATGCCTTTCTGGAAAAATCATGCTTCTCATTGTCGGCAATGTTTTCCAGTCCAAGCAAACCTTCCTTGCGTGCTGTCTGGCTCCAGCCGACAATCTTCCTGATCGTACCCGCGGCATCGACTACCGGTGGTGAAAAAACCCAGGAAAACATACGCATTGCACGATAAAAAGTTGGGCGTTGCGTCTGCACCATAATGGCTCCGAGAGTGCCACCCAGCACAATAACCAGCGCAGTCAACTGCACCAGTGTCTGGGTCTTGCCACCCTCGAGTATATTACCGCCAATGATGGCCGCCAGTGCGACCAGTAAACCCAACAGCGTCAATGTATCCAGGGATTTAAACATGACTCACTATCTGTTTGCTGATGTCCTGTAATGGCAGGGTCTTTTCGGCCAACCCGGCTTCCACGATTGCCATTGGCATTCCGTATATGACACTGGTGGCTTCATCCTGCGCCCAGATGGTTGATCCTCCCTGTTTCAGCAGCCTGGCACCTTCGCGTCCATCAGCCCCCATACCGGTCAGAATAATCGCCAGTGTATTTGCCGGCATGACCTTGGAAATGGAAGTAAAAGTAACATCGACGCAGGGCTTGTAGCTCTGACCTGCTTCACTCTCGTGTATGTGTACGCGCATGACATCACCACGACCATCAACCGTCATCTGTTTACCACCCGGGGCCAATAGGGCCAGGCCGGGTTCTAGTAGATCGCCATCATTGGCCTCACGAATTTTGATCTTGCTCATTTGATCGAGGCGCTTGGCAAAGGCTTCGGTAAATGATCCTGGCATATGCTGCACAACAACAATCGGCAATGGAAAACTGCCAGGAAGGTTAGTCAATACTTCCTGCAATGCGACTGGCCCTCCGGTTGAGGCACCTATGGCGACAAGCTTGCTACGGGCCTTGCCGCCTGCCACAGCAGGCTGCGCCTTTACCGGCGCAGCGACAGTACTGCGCTGCGCAGTAGTACGAGCACTGGAGCGTGTTGTTGCGCTTTTCCTGTCATTGACAGAGGCTGAAGGTTTGTTCGAAGCCAGGCCACGGATGCCGATAGACCAGACCCGTGAACAAAGTATTTTGGCGACCTCTTCTCGCTTGTTAGATAACTCATCAAAGTTTTTCGGCAGGAAATCGACCGCTCCCGCATCGAGCGCATCAAATGTTGATTGCGCACCTTCATGCGTCAGTGAAGAAAACATCAGGATGGGTGTCGGTATAATCGACATGATACGACGCACTGCTGTAATGCCATCCATAACAGGCATTTCGATGTCCATGGTTATGACATCGGGTTTCAGTTCCTGTGTTTGCCTGATGGCCTCACGACCATTGGCTGCACTACCGACAACCTCGATGCGTGCATCGACCTTCAACATCTCTGTCACGCGACGTCGAAAAAAACCCGAATCGTCTACAACCAGAACACGTACTGACATTCACATTTTCCCTATCGATGTGTATGTGCCCGCATCAGGCTTGGTACATCCAGTATCAGCGCAATACGGCCATCACCGGTGATAGTGGCACCGGCAAATCCATCCAGACCATGTAACAAGTGACCCAGTGGTTTGATCACAACCTCTTCCTGACCGATAACCTGGGATACTACAAAGCCGATTCTCTGACTGCCCAGATGCGTTACGACAACTTGCTCTTCGACTTCGCCAAGATCTTCTTTTTCATCCACATTGGTAACGAGCCATTCATTCAGATAGAACAGCGGCATCGCCTTGTCCCTGACCATGACAGTCAACTGCCCATCAACGACATTGGTCTTGAATGATTCGAGGTGAAAGATCTCGTTAACGCTGGATAGCGGCAAGGCAAAATTACGCGCACCGACCTTGACCATCAAGGTTGGCAAAATAGCCAGGGTCAATGGCAATTTAATACTCAGTGTCGTACCCTTACCGAGTATGGAATCTATTTCAATCGAACCGTTCAACTGTGCGATACGTGTCTTGACCACATCCATACCTACACCCCGGCCCGACACATCTGAAATTTCTGTTTTGGTCGAGAAACCGGGATGGAATATCAATTCATAGCACTCCCTGTCTTCCAGACGTGCCGCACTTTCACTATCCATCAAACCTTTTTCGACTGCCTTTTCCCTCAGTACGTCCGAATCCATGCCCGCACCATCATCGGTTATCATCAACAGGATATGGTCACCCTCTTGTGCTGCAGACAGTACCACTGTGCCTGCTCGGGGTTTGCCGTTAGCCACCCTGGCGTCGGGCATTTCGATACCATGATCGACCGAGTTACGAACCAGATGAACGAGCGGGTCTGCCAATGCCTCGACCAGGTTCTTGTCCAGATCGGTATCTTCACCAACCAGCTCAAGATTGACTTCCTTTTTCAAGCTGCGTGCTAGGTCGCGCACAACACGTGGAAAACGCCCAAATACCTTCTTGATCGGCTGCATACGTGTCTTCATGACTGCTGACTGCAGGTCTGAAGTAACGATATCGAGGTTGGAAACGGCCTTGGAAACCTGCTCGTCATTCATCGCTTCTTTCAATGTATGCAGGCGGTTACGTACCAGGACCAACTCACCGACCATATTCATGATGTCATCGAGTCGACGTGTATCCACACGCACTGTTGCTTCGGCGACCGGTTTTGCCGGTTGCTTGGCAGCAGTCTCTTTTGCCTCTGCCTTGCTGGCAGCCTTTTTGACCGGCTGTTTTTGCTCACTCTTGCTAGGCTCGACTACTGGCTCGGTCTTGGTTGCAGGTGCGGGCTTGGATTCCGCGGCAGCAGCAGCGGGTGCCTTACTGGTAGGTCCCTTGCCACCACCATGCAATTCATCGAGTATATCTTCAAACTCTTCATCAGTGATCTCATCTGATCCCGATGCCTTGTTAGCGGATTTTTTATCGGTTTCGACAGGCTCTTTTCCATCACCGTGAAGTTGGTCCAGGAGAGCCTCAAATTCATCATCGGTGATTTCATCAGATCCACTAGATACCTGCTCGACCTTGTCGTTGTTTGTTTGTTTTTCAGTGCTCACACCTGCCTGAGTGGTTTTTCCATCCGCCTGCATAGTATCGAGCAAGGCTTCAAATTCATCATCGGTGATATCACCCTCGGATGAGGCATCAGAACTTTCTGCCTGCGCCTGCTCCTGTACGGGCTGCTCCGGAGCAACTTCCTCTGCGACTTCCTCAGCTCCTGCTTCATTTGTCATTTTCTCGAGCGCAACCAGTAGTTCATCATCGGCTGCGGTAGGCTCCTCACCTGAAGTTATTTCTTCGAACTGGCTGTTAAGAATATCAAGGACCTCAAGGAAACGATCCATCATAGTTGCATTCAGGACTGTTTCCCCGGTACGCAGCACATTGAATACATCTTCGGCCCTGTGACATACTGCAACCATCGGTTCCAGTCCTAGAAATCCTGCGCCGCCCTTGATGGTATGAAATCCGCGGAAGACGGCATTGATCATATCCAGGTCTTCCGCATTTCGCTCGAGCTCCACGAGTTGCTCATTGAGCTGCTCAAGAATCTCCCCGGCTTCTACCAGGAAGTCTTGTAATATTTCATCATCCGCTTCAATTGCCACTGATCATCCCCTTAAAATCCCAGGCTTGACAACAGGTCGTCCACATCGTCCTGCCCGTCTACTGTTTCACTCGCATGCGCCACCCCTGGCACAACTGGTCCCTCAGCCACAATATCCCTTTCATTCCCGCTATCGTTTTTAGTCTTGTCATCAGCCTTGACCTGGGCACCCGACATTTTAATTAAATCAACAAGCCCTTCTTCGACATCATGAACAAGTGTAATGACCGTCCTTATAATCTGACCTGTCAGATCCTGGAAGCCTTGCGCCATGAGTATGTCATTTAACCTCTGATGCAGGACCACAGTACCATCAGATATTTTCGGGAAAAACTCATCCAGATCCCTGGAGAGTTCACGAAATTCTTCCGCACTCAGTTTTCTATTCTTGAACTTGTCCCAGCGTGACTGTAATTCAAGCGCTGAATCCTTGATATCATCAGACAGAGGAATGGCTTCTTCGACAGCACTTAGTGTTTTTTCTGCTGCCTCCTCTGTCATGGTAATTACATGATTGAGGCGTTCCTTGGCATCCGGTATTTCACTCTCAGCCAGACCCGCCATCTTCGAATCCAGCTTAAAGTTATTTAAGGAATCATGCAGTTCTCGGGTCAATTTTCCCATTTCACAAAAAAGGTCCATTTCGCGAAGGCTTGCCAGCTCATCCATTATTGCCCGTGCATTGAGCTCATCACCTGATTCAATGCTATCGATCAATTTGTGTGCATGCTCGAGCGTTACGTCACTTATCACTGAGTTCGAGTCACTCATTCAATATTCCCCTGCTGGTTTTATGCGCTCTCAAGTCGCTCAAAAATCTTGTCGATTTTTTCTTTGAGCGTGGCTGCTGTAAATGGCTTAACTATATAGCCATTGACACCAGCTTGTGCTGCCTCGACTATTTGATCGCGCTTCTGCTCTGCAGTCACCATCAGTACCGGCAAGGAAGAAAGCTTTTCATCGGCACGCACTGCCTTGAGCAGTTCAATACCAGTCATGCCCGGCATATTCCAGTCGGTCACCAGAAAGTCAAATTCATTGGCCTGTAGAATTGGCAATGCTGTCTTGCCATCATCTGCCTCTTGTGTATTGTTAAACCCAAGATCTCGTAACAGATTTTTAATAATGCGACGCATTGTTGAAAAATCATCAACGATCAGGATTTTCATATTCGTGTCCAAAACAACCTCCTAACAAGGATTCCTAATAGCTCATAAACCATTTCTTGTGATACCGCTGGTATCTTAATCCCTGGATTTCGGGAAAAACTCGTTCATCCGTGCACGCAGTCTAATCAAGGCCTGGCCATGTATCTGACAGACCCTTGATTCGCTTACTCCCAAAACCTCTCCAATCTCTCTTAAATTCAGTTCTTCGTCATAATACAGCGACATCACCAGTCGCTCTCTCTCGGGCAGGCCGGAGATGGAATCCGACAATCCCTGCTGGAAATCCTCATTCTGGAGCACTTCCATTGGACCCTGTTGCTTGGTTTCAGCGACGTTCTCACTACCGCCATCCTCGCCAAAAAACCCCGGGTCCTCGAAGCTGAATACTCGGCATCCCGCCGCATCCTGCAGAATCTGGTGATACTCATTGATATCCATATCCAGTTGCTCTGCCACTTCATGGTCGCGGGCATCACGGCCCATTTCGTTTTCGATCTGCCTGACCGCATCGGCCACCATTCTGACCTTGCGATGTACAGATCTGGGGGTCCAGTCCGAACGCCTGATCTCATCGAGCATCGAGCCGCGTATACGTATCCCCGCATAGGTCTCGAAACTGGCCCCCTGCTGCGGGTTATAGTTACGCGAAGCTTCGAGTAAACCTATCATTCCGGCCTGGATAAGGTCCTCCACCTGTACACTGGGCGGTAGACGGCTAACCAGGTGATAGGCAATACGCTTCACCAGTCCTACGTGCTTCTCGACCAGGTCGTGTTGTTCCGATGGATCCTTAGTTACAAACATAGCGTATCCATTCATATCCTTGACTCCGTTTTTAACTGCTGTGAACGTATGAGTCGTTCTACGAAAAATTCCAGATGTCCTGCTGCTGCATCGGGTCTTGGCCACTTATCGGCCTTTTGTGCCAGATTCTTGAATGCCATGGCTGATCTACTCCTCGGGTAGGCATCTACGACCGACTTTTGCTTCTTAATAGCCTTGCGTAGATAGTCATCATAAGGGACGGTGCCCATATTGATTAAAGTTGCATCCAGGTAACGATCGGTGACCGCCACCAGTTTGTTGTATAACTCCCTCGCCTCCTGCGCCGAGTGAGTCATATTCGATAAAATCCTGAATTTTTGTACGCCATAATCCATATTCAGGACCTTGATCAATGCATAGGCATCGGTCAGGGAAGCCGGTTCGTCGCAGACCACGACGACCACTTCCTGAGAAGCCTTTGCAAAAGCGATGACGCTGTCAGAAATACCTGCGGCGGTATCGATTATCAGTACATCAACGTCATTACTAATCTCGCTGAAAGCCCGAATCACACCGGCATTTTCCATCGGTGTCAGTTCAGACATCTGTTTTATACCCGAGGCCGCGGGGATTATCTTGACACCCCCAGGACCGTCAACAATGACCTCTTCCAGCGTGCGTTCACCCTGGAGGACATGGTACAGGTTATGCTCAGGCTTCAGGCCCAGCATGATATCGACATTGGCAAGGCCAAGATCGGCATCCATTATCATTACTTTTTTACCGGTAGCGGCAATGGCCAGCGCCATGTTGACGGACACATTGGTTTTGCCCACACCACCCTTGCCACTGGAAACGGCAATCACCTGGACCGGTTTGGGTTGGGCAATGCGGCGCAGTCCTGCTGCCTGGTCCATTATTTTTTCAGACATTAGCATTCGCCATTTTCCTATTAATAATCGTTGGGTTAGGTGATCTTTCTGATATCATTTCTTGCTCTTGCATCATACTGAGCGCACGGCTGACCAGGGTATGCGCCCTGGCAGGATGCATATCCTCAGGCACACGTTGACCGTCACTCAAATAGGCAACGGGCAATTGATAACGAACGACCGTAGACAACGCCCCTCCCAGGCTCGTGGTCTCATCAATCTTGGTCAGGATACAACCCTCAAGGTTGGCCTTGTTAAACGAGCGCATGACATCCTGCAGCGTGCTGGACTGGGTATTCGCAGCCATGACCAGGTAAGTCCTGATCTGGTTACTGCTGTCATTCAGGGTTTGCAGCTGTTCACTGAGATGGATATCGCGTTGACTCATGCCGGCGGTATCGATCAGGACCAGGCGCTTGTCAGCCAGATCACGCAGTCGTTCGGACAATTCGGTTGCATCATTGACGGCATAGGTCGGCACATCAAGAATACGGCCGAAATTCAGTAGCTGTTCCTGCGCACCGATGCGATAACTGTCGGTCGAGATCAGCGCAACCTGACGATTGCCATGACGCAGGCTGTAACGCGCAGCCAGTTTGGCAACACTGGTGGTCTTGCCAACTCCTGTCGGACCGACCAGCGCAACAACACCGCCGCGACTGAGGATATCGTCATCCGTCACATCGATCTGCTGAGATATCAAACCCAGTGACTGTCGCCAGCCCTGTTCGGTATCGAGGCCCGCTGGCAGCATAGCAGCGAATTCCTGGCTCAGATCCGAGTCAATGCCCAATTGTTCGAGCTTGTGGATTGTGGCGGCTCTGGCCGGGTCACGGCGCTGCAGATCAGACTGACTGAACTGCGATAATTGATTCTCCAATACGCCGCGCAGCTGTTTGAGCTCCTGTTTCATCTGAATCAGCATCGGATCTTCCATCCATTCCGCCTGTTCAGGCGTTACGGAAGGGCTTACTGCAGCCGCGTCGTTAAAATCAGTTTGTTCCGCCACGCTTTGCTGAAGTGATGGCGTCGCAGTCTCCTGGCGGTTACGTTCGGACGCAGTACTCATATTCGAGAACAGGGATTCGTCGTAGTCAATCGCGGAGACAATTTCGATACCGCCATTGAGCTTGCGGTTCGACAAGATAACCGCATCGGGCCCCAATTCCTCGCGTACATTTCGGATTGCCTGTCGCATGTCCTTGGCAAAAAAACGCTTGATCTTCATACGACTATTAAACCTCTTCTGCTTATGGCAATGGATTGCCTTTGATTCGCTTGCAACGCGCTTGGCTTATGCCGCCGGCAATGCCTCGCCCAGTGTTGCAACCACCTTAATCTGTTTGTCATCCGGCACTTCGTGATATGACAGTACATGCAATGTCGGAATCGAATGCTTGACCAGCTTGGCCAGCCATTCGCGCAATACCGGTGAAACAATCAGTACTGCCGGCTTGCCGCTAACTTCCACCTGTTGCACATTATTTTTCAGGGATTGAAACAGGGTATCTGCCAGCCCCGGTTCTATTCCTGCATCACCACCATCGGTGCCCTGTATAGACTGTAGCAATAACTGTTCCAATCCTGGATCCAGGGTCATGACGGCCAATTCCGCTTCCATGCCATTGATATTCTGTACAATTGCCTGCTTCAGTGCCGTGCGCACAGCCATCGTCAACATGACGGGGTCTTGACTCTTGGTCGCCTGGGCCGCCAAGGTCTCGGCAATCGTGCGCATATCCCGGATCGGCACCTTCTCTTCGAGCAGGTTCTGCAACACGCTCAACACGCTGCCCAATGGCAATACCTTCGGCACCAGATCCTCGACCAGTTTGGGTGCCGTTTTGGCCAGTACATCCAGCATTTTCTGCACTTCCTCGTGACCGAGTAATTGATGGGCATTGTTCTGAATGATCTGGCTCAGATGTGTGGCTACGACGGTACTGGGATCCACGACCGTATAACCCAGGGTTTGTGCCTGCTCACGATTGACGGCATCAATCCACACCGCTTCCAGACCAAAGGCCGGATCGATGCTTTTTATCCCGTCTATCTCGCCGTAGACCTGGCCAGGATTGATCGCAAGGAACAGATCCGGGTAAATTTCGGCCTCACCGGCCATGACGCCATTAATGGCGATACGATAGTTATTCGGTCCAAGGTCCAGGTTGTCGCGGATATGCACCGGTTGTACCAGAAAGCCCAGTTCCTGGGATAACTTGCGCCGTACACCCTTTATACGATTCATCAATTCGCCATTCTGGTTACGGTCGACCAGTGGGATCAGGCGATAGCCGACCTCCAGCCCGATCACATCCACCGGTCTGACGTCATCCCAGGACAGGTCGCGCATTTCTGCCGGTTCTTCCTCCTCCTCGGTAGCGACTTCCTCTTCTACAGGTTTGCGCTCGGCAACCATCCTGTAGTAACCGAGACCACCGACGGCCGCGGCCAGGGTCAGGAATGCGAAATTGGGCATGCCGGGGATAACCCCCATCGCTGTCAGGATGCCGCTGGTAATGAACAGGATTTTCGGATTACCGAACAGCTGTCCTACCGCCTGCTTACCCAACTCCTGCTGACCCGATACGCGGGTAACGATAATCGCTGCCGATGACGAGATCAGCAACGACGGAATCTGTGCGACCAGACCATCCCCTATGGTCAGCAAGGTATAGTTACGCACGGCTTCGGACAATGGCAACTCGTGCTGGACCATACCGATGGTCAGACCACCGATAATATTAATGAATAAAATAAGGATACCGGCCACGGCATCACCGCGTACGAATTTACTGGCACCGTCCATGGAACCGTAAAAATCGGCCTCCCGGCGTACTTCATCGCGCCGTTCACGCGCCTCTTCCTGTGTCAGCATGCCGGCGTTCATATCCGCATCAATGGCCATTTGCTTGCCGGGTAACGCATCCAGTGTAAAACGCGCCGTGACTTCGGCGATACGTCCGGCACCCTTGGTCACCACAACAAAGTTGATGATCACCAGGATCGAGAACACCACCAGGCCAACGGCATAGTTACCACCGATAACAAATTCACCGAAAGCCTCGATGACCTTACCGGCCGCACCGGTGCCGGTATGCCCCTCGAGCAGGACAATACGCGTCGAGGCGATGTTCAGAGCTAGCCGGAACAGGGTTGTTACCAGCAGTACCGCCGGGAAAATCCCGAAATCGAGGGGACGCAGGACATACACACCTACCAGCAACACGATCAACGACAGGGAAATACTGAAGGAAAAGAAAATGTCGAGCGCCAGGGGAGGTAACGGGATCACCATCATAGCCAGCAGGACCAGGATCATCGCCGGTACGCCGATGCCCTGTTGACTGACTCGCTGAAAACTTGATGCTATGCTCGCTTCTGCCATAAAGACCTCTGATAAGTAATGCTATTTAATCAATCTGTTATACGCTGTATTGTCTGCGTATCTGGAAACCGTCAAAAACCGGTCACTATAGGGATGGTTGCAAAAACTGTACCGGGTATGGCGAGTGGCGAGTGGCGAGTGGTAGCTTACGAATTATGACCTATGACCTATGACCTATGACCTATGACTTATGACTTACAATTGACTATTTTTTGCCTTTCCCTTTCCACATGTCTTCGGGAACATCTAGATCAGTAGGCATTGCTGGTGCCTGCATACCGGCAGACGTTGCCTGCTTCAGTTGATAGATATAGGCTAGTATCTGGGCAACGGCCAGATACAGACTGGCCGGTATTTCCTGATCCAGCTCTGTTGAAAAATAGACCGCCCTGGCCAATGGGGGTGCCGAGACGACGGGGACATTGTTGTCGGCGGCAATTTCACGGATACGGGCTGCAACCAGTTCGGTACCCTTGGCAACCAGTTTCGGCGCACCCATGTTTGCATCATCATACTTGAGTGCGACGGAGTAATGGGTCGGATTGGTAATGACCACATCGGCCTTCGGAACCTGTTCCATCATTCGACGCATGGCAGCTTCCATTTGCAGATTACGTATCTTACTCTTGACCTCCGGACTACCTTCCGTCGTCTTGCGCTCGTCCTTGACTTCTTTTTTGGTCATGCGCTGCTGTTTTTTATGCTGCCATCTCTGGAACGGGACATCGATGGCGGCAATCAGGATGATGGTCGAACATACTGCAAGGAAATACCAACCTGTCATCTGCGTGCTCATGGAATATGCCGTATCGAATTCATAGCGACTGATACGCAGGATATCATCAAATAATTCCATGATGAGAAATGCGCCCAGTCCGCCTACCAGCAATACCTTCAGTATCGATTTCACCAGTTCCATCAGCCCCTGAAATCCAAACAGCTTTTTCAAACCCTTCAATGGATTCATGTTGGATAACTTGGGTTTGATTTTTTTACTGGACATCGTGAAGCCGCCAATCATGATCGGACTGATAAACACGGATATAAACAGTAACGCTATAAACGGTGATATAAGGATTAATGCATCCAGAAAGGTATCGGCTGCATTTCTCAGCATCATCGCCGGCTCATACATCAGGCGCCGGTCAATCGTCAACGAAGAGCGTAATAATTCTGCCAGGCCATCACCTATACCGCGTCCCATCGTCATCAGACCGACTGCCGCCGCCATCAGTATCAGGGTTGTATTCAGTTCCCGTGACCGCGGAACCTCCCCCTTTTCCTTGGACTCCTGTAGCCGTTTTGCGGTGGGTTCCTCACTTTTTTCTTGACCGTCTTCGCTTTCAGCTGCCATTTATCAGACCCCCACTATCTGGCCAATCGTATCAAAGGCCTGCTGTATCAGTTCCAGGAACCGCGGTAATACATTAGGCAGGATCATGAATATGACCAGGAATCCTGCCGCCATGGTCGTCGGAAAACCGACCGCAAATATATTCAGTTGTGGTGCAGCCTTGGTCATGATGCCAAATGCAATATTGATCAATGTGATAATCATAATGGCGGGCAGTGCAATCAGAATACCGCCCATGAAGATGCGCCCGCCCCACAAAGCTATCTTCATCAGACTGTCTGAGGACAGACCGACAGGCGCTATTGGCATGCTGGTGAAACTGTCGACTACCACCTGTATTAGTATCAGATGTGCGTTTACCGACAGGAACAACAATGTACCGAGAATGGTAAACAATGTACTGAGTACCGGAACCTGCACGCCATTGACCGGATCAACCATATTGGCGAATCCGAGGCCCATAGGCATTGCAATACTGCTACCTCCGAGTGTCATGGCGGCGAATGCCAGCTGTAATAGAAAACCCATTGCCACGCCGAGCAGGATCTGTTGCAACATCACCAGTAAGCCGGTTGCACTGAGCGGATCAATATAGGCTACCGGGGGTATTAATGGCACTACTAATGCGGTGATAGCCAGTGACAATACCAGGCGCACCCTGACCGGCACAATATTGGCTGCGCCAAATATCGGGGCCGCTATCAGCACAGTACTGATACGCACGAAGGGCCAGAAATAACTGCTGATGAGATTTACCATTTCTGTGCTGCTTAAGGTCATGCTGGATCAGCCAATCAGATCGGGTATATCTTCGAAAATCTGGATCATGAAATCGGTAATCAGATTCAACATCCACGGCCCGGCAATTGCCAGCACCAGCGCCAGTACGATCAGTTTGGGGATGAAACTCAGGGTCATTTCCTGAATCGATGTTACAGTCTGAAACATACCGATGATCAGACCGATGACCAGTACAGAAAGCAACATCGGCGCAGACAACAGTGCAGTTACTTTCAGTGCCTGCTGGCCAATCTCGAGAACATTATCAGGGGTCATATCAGGCCTCCCTACAACGCAAAACTGGCGACCAGGGTGCCCAGAATCAGGGACCAGCCATCCACCAGCACAAAAAGCATTAATTTAAACGGCATGGATATCAACATCGGTGACAACATCATCATACCCATCGACATCAATACACTGGCCACAACCAGATCGATGACAACAAACGGAACGAATATCAGAAAACCGATCTGAAACGCCGTTTTCAGTTCACTGGTAACGAACGCCGGTACCAGGATAGACAACGGCACGTCTTCGGGCTGGGCAAAACCCTCCTTGTTGGCGAAACCACTGAACAAGGCCAGGTCAGACTCGCGCGTCTGCTCCATCATGAATGTTCGTATCGGCGCCTTGACCTTCTCCAGGGCTACTTCACCTGAAATTTTTTCATCCAGGTATGGCTCAACGGCATCGGTGTAACTCCGCTCCAGAACCGGCATCATAATAAACAGGCTAAGAAACAGCGAAAGACCAATAATAATCTGTGACGATGGAACCTGCTGGGTTCCCAGGGCCGTCCTTAATATTGACAGCACAATGACTATTCTTGTAAATGACGTCATCATCATGACCGCGGCCGGAATGAATGTCAGCATCGTCATCAGGAACAGTATCTTTATCGTTACCGAGTATTCCTGACCACCGGATTCCGTTGGCGCCGATGTCACCAGCGTCAGACTCTGTTCCGCCATTACGGCATTACTGGATAACAACAAAAATACAACAAGTAGAAATGATCGCATCATGTCATTTCTCTTTATTCATGATTGTCTTAAGACGATCGGAAAAACTGGATGCGGAAATATCAGCGGCAGCTGATGTCTGCAAGGGTTTATCGAGAACATGCAATGTCTGTATTCTTCCCGGGGCGACACCCAGCAATAGTTGTTCTTCACCGACCTGGATCAACACGACACGTTCACGCGCGCCCATGGACATGCCGCCGACAACCTTCATCATCGCATTTGATCTGGGAGTTGCCCCACCCATGCGCCGCATGATCCATGCCAGCAAAAAGATGGCCGCAACCACGAGTAACAGTGAAAACACTACACCAAAAACACTCTCACCCGATACCACAGATTGTTTTGCCGACGCTGCCTCGGGTAATTTAAGGCCTGGTTCAGATTCTGCAAAGACTAACGGAATATCAATGGCTAACATCAGCAGCATACCCACAAGTGAGCTGATTCTGCTTGCATATGAGTTTTTATACGATGTACTTCCGCTTCGTTTCATGTTTAATCATCCCTATATGTCTATCTTTAACTTCATCACATGTGCATACTGTTAACGAAGCTTTTTGACTCTTTCCTGCGGACTGATAATGTCTGTGAGACGAATACCGAATTTTTCATTGACCACAACCACTTCCCCATGGGCCACCAAAGTGCCGTTCACCATCACGTCCATCGGCTCACCGGCAAGACGATCCAGTTCGATCACCGAACCCTGATTCAATTGCAACAGATTACGTATACTGATCTCGGTCCTGCCGATCTCCATTGATAATGTCACCGGTATTTCCAGGATCACATCCAGATTGACCTCATCGTGGCTTATAACCTCGTCTGCCTGCAATGGCTGCATATCTGCGGTAGCAACATCCTGCGCCTCGGCATCGGCCTGCTCATTCAGTGCTGCGCCCCAGTCGTCGGCCGCTGCAGATTCGGCATTGGCCTGCTCGTTAAGGGCATCGCCCCAATCGTCGGCGGCATCCTGTTCCTTGATTTCGTCTACTTCATCACTCATTACAATTCTCCTGAATGCTTCTCAGGTTTAACTTACCAGTTTAATTTTCTCGGTAATCTTGACGGCTTTGCTGCCGCGCGATACCCCGAATTTACCCCTGAACAGAGGCATGTCCTTGACACTTACCAATACATCATCCGGTGTATCAATCGGTATAATGTCGCCTTCATTGAAATTCAGCACCTGCTGTAAATTGATCTTTTTATCGATCATCGTGGTCGTCAGTGCGACCTTGGCCTCTTTCATCTCTTCCTGCAGGGATGCCGACCAACGTTCATCAATATCGGAACGGTCACTCTGTACACCCGCATCCAGTTCTTCACGTATCGGCTCGATCATGGAATATGGAAAGGCGACATGCATTTCCCCACCACCGCCATCCAGCTCGATATGGAACGTCGTAACAATAACGACTTCGGTCGGACTGACAATATTGGCGAATTGCGGATTGACTTCTGAGTTCAGATATTCGAACTCTACCGGCATTACAGGCAACCAGGCTTCCTGCAGGTCTTCAAACGACTGCTTTAACAGCATCATAATGACTCTGTTTTCAGTCGGGGTGAAATCCCTGCCCTCAATCTTTGCATGTCGACCCGAACCGCCAAAAAAGTTGTCCACGAGTATGAATACCAGTTTCGGATCGATGACGAATAATCCGGTTCCGCGTAACGGATTGACCTTGACCAGGTTCAGGCTGGTCGGTACGAACAGACTGTGAATATATTCACCGAACTTCATCATCTGTACGCCACCAACAGCAATCTCTGCGGTACGGCGTAACATATTAAACAGACTGATGCGAAAATAGCGCGCAAAACGCTCATTGATCATTTCCAGTGTTGGCAGACGC
This sequence comes from uncultured Gammaproteobacteria bacterium, assembly GCA_947258655.1. Classification (GTDB taxonomy): domain Bacteria; phylum Pseudomonadota; class Gammaproteobacteria; order JAADHQ01; family JAADHQ01; genus JAADHQ01. Next base: position 180,269 of record CAMYJD010000001.1, read on the forward strand.
CCGCGGACGATGCGGTCCTGGCTATTGAAGTCATACTGAGAAGCGGTACCCTCTTCAATACCCTCATCGCCACCGGTTTCGATTTCGTCGCCGCTTACACCATGCAGTAACGCGTCAATCTCGTCCTGTGATAGCAGGTCTGATCCCATGTTATTGCCCTACAATACTGTTGAAAAAAACGGCCTTGACTACTGGCTTTCCTGCGGCTTCCTGCAACGCATCACGTACTACCTTGAGTGTTTCATCAGTCAGCTTGTTTTTTCCTTCACGATCACTGATGTCGTTAAAATCGAGACTGCTGAATAACATGTTCAGGTGATGACGCAATACCGGCATATGGGTTTTAACCGTCTCCAGATCGGCTTCCTGATTCACCATGACACTCATGTTGATCTGCAGGTAGCGAATGTCACTTTCCTTGCTATCCAGGTTAACGACGAAGGCCGGACTCAGGTCCATATAGGCGACGCTGTCCCCGCTTGCAACTGCGGTTTCTTCGCCTTTACCCTCTGCAGTCGTTGCCGCATCTTGCGCCTGCTTGTCGGCTCCGGCAGTTTCTTCCTTGTCACCACCAAGCAGAACCAGGGTCAGGGTCACACTTAAACCGATCAGTAACAAACCTATGACTGAGAAAATGATAATCGATTTCATTTTCCCGCCACTTTTTTTACCCCCGGATCCGACATCCAGGTCCAGGTCTTCATCGACATTCGCCATCTTGCTTTCCTCGGATCAACTTATTCCTGCAATAGGTTTAGCAAGAGCTATGCCATGACGGTATAAATATTTTTATATTACTTTTCAATGAGTTAAAATGGTGATTTTTCATGGTGACGGTGACTTGACGTCTGTTATCGTGTTGTTCGCCGGCTTATTGGCAGAATAGCCTGATGAATGAACAAATTGGACGATAAATGCAGTAGTTATCAACCTGTCCTGCGCCGACGAAGATATGCGCTCAGGCAGAAAATCTGTACAGGATTTCTATAGCGCTTACATCGGTGCCGCTCAATGCATAACATCATTACAAAAAGCGAGGCCGTTCAATATCGACAAGGATCGATACGCACGACCATTCAGGTCAGGCGCTATGCATAGTAATCAACTGCGGAGAGCACACTTTCGTTTTCGCGCGGTATTTCAGTGGCAGCAACCATGTCCTCGTCGTCGCCCCCTGTGCTGTGATCATCCACAGCAAATTGTGCAGGAGATTTATCGGCCTCGCGCTGTTGTGTATTCGGATTGCTGTCGCCACTCGATACATTGGCCTGCTCCAGCCTGACCCCGGCCTCCTGCATCATCTCACGCAACCTCGGTAACGATGACTCGATGACATCACGGACGGCACCATGCTGGGACATGAAACTGATATTGGCCTGGTCATTTTGAATGGAAATCTTCACCTCGATGGTTCCGAGGTGGGCCGGGGTCAGGCGCAACTGCGCGTTTTGTATCCCTTCCTTGCTCATCCACACCAGGCGGCTGCCGAATTCCTGACCCCATTTGGGTTTGTCTATAGGTTGCTGTAATAACAGACTCTCGGATGACTGTCTGACACCATCCAGCGTAGTCCTGGAAGCGGGCTCGGAGAAAGGTGTATGCGTGGACGATACCATCTCCCTGTTCAACTGTGCCAGGCCCTTTTCGATGATACGGCTAAAATCAGGGCTGTCTCCCGCGCTCGCCATTCTGGCTTCAGCCAATTTCGTTAACTGGGCCGTTTCTGCCTGACTATTAAAGGACTGTTCACCTGCGCTACCTTGCGCCGAGATATTGGCCTGCTGTAATGGCGTCAATGCCTGGCCATTCTCCGCCCCGGGCAAACCCTTGTGATTGATTACTGATATTGTTCTTGGCGAAATCCTGTCCTCACCTGTGCCCTGGAACGGTGACGCTATCGTACCAATGCCTCCGCTTTTGCTGTTTGCCGAAACCATTAACGGACTATCTGCGACGGTATCAGATGCTGTAGCCGGATTTATCGGCAGTGGCTGTAAGATCACGGAAGCGTCTTCTGCGGACGGGACTGTTGCCGGAGCGGGCTCAATGGCCAGGCCATCAGGTAGTTCGGCACCTATAGATACCATGTCGCCGAACGGCAAATTATCTCCTGTGAGCGGCAATTCTTGCCCCGAGTCATGCAATCCGATCAGCCGCTTTTGTTGGTCTGTCAGTACAGGGTTGTCCTGCTTTCCTGCATTCGGGCTGCTATGTTGAGCCACGGAATCCGATAAAATATCAGTGAAATCAGATGATTGCGACCCATCCGATGATGACGGAACGTCACTGCCCGAGGCCGATTCCGGCATTGTTGAAGCATTTGTTAGCGCTGTAGGTACAATAGTCATAAAGGCTCACCCGTCTTGATATGTCTTGCCAATATCAGGAGCAAGTACTATGCCAATTATCTATTGTGGTGCTGAAATACAGACGGGCAATGCCCTAGTCATCGCCTCGGACCAGACCAAGCTGCATGGCCCTTTCATCGAGTTCCCGCTGCTCCTGTTGCTCGCGTTTTTTAATTTCCTCATGTTTGCAGCGATCAACGACCTTGTCCATTGCCTTACTATGAACGCGACTATTTAGCCAGCTTTCCTGGTAGATCGTGCATTCACCAGTGAACTGGCTGATACGATCGCGCTGTTGCACGATGGCCAGGTTAAGCTTGTCGAGGAATACACGGTATTCATTCATACGGCGCGCATCCAGACCAAGCCCGCCGTGTGACTGGAAGCGTCGCGTATATTCCTCACGGTAGACGACCAGCTCATCCAGACGCTGACGCTGCTGCTCGAGTTGCTGGCGCTTCTGGCCGAGAACACGCGCGGCATCCCTTTCCCTGTTCCTGGCAATGTCCGCGACAGACTGCATGCGTTTACTTCGCTTCACTGTTCACTCCAAATTACACTGATGGCAATTATCGACATTCCTGTCTGTACTACTGCGGTAATAATGCTGCCAACTCATCGAGGCTGTCCTGTAAATGAATCGGTTGATACATGTCCTGCTGGAGAAAATCCAGTAGACGGGGATGATACTGGATCGCTTCATCGATACGTGGGTCACTACCCTGCTGGTAAGCACCGACACTGACAAGATCACTGTTCTGCTGGTAAACCGAATAGACCTTTTTGAAACGCCTGGCGATATTCTGATGTTCAACTTCGGTTATGTCGGTCATCGCACGACTAATTGATGCTTCGATGTCGATAGCGGGATATTGCCCGGATTCGGCAAGCTCACGCGACAAAACGATATGCCCATCGAGGATAGCTCTGGCAGAGTCGGCAATCGGATCATTCTGATCATCCCCTTCCACCAGTACCGTATAGAATGCGGTTATCGATCCACCGCCCTTGTCGCCATTGCCGGCACGTTCTACCAGTTGCGGTATTTTGGCAAATACCGACGGCGGATAGCCCTTGGTCGCCGGTGGTTCACCGATAGCCAGCGCAATTTCACGCTGCGCCTGTGCATAACGGGTCAGTGAATCCATCAACAGCAACACCTGCTTACCCTGATCACGAAAATATTCGGCGATACTGGTGGCCATCATCGCGCCGTGCAACCTCAGCAGGGGCGGATTATCTGCCGGCGTGGCGACAACTACCGAGCGTGCCATGCCCTCTTCACCGAGGATCTTTTCGACGAACTCCTTGACTTCACGACCACGCTCTCCAATCATGCCGACAACAATGACATCGGCGGTTGTATAACGTGTCATCATACCCAGCAGGACACTCTTGCCCACGCCACTACCGGCAAACAGGCCCATGCGTTGCCCGCGACCGACCGTCAGTAATGCATTGATGGCGCGCACGCCGACATCGAGGGGTTCCTTTATCGGACTACGTTGCAGGGGATTTATCAGGCGACCGGTCAATGGTGAGGTCTGTTCGGCCTTCAAGGGTCCCTTGCCATCCAGCGGCTTGCCCGCGCCATCGATAACCCTGCCCAGCAACTGTTTACCGACGGGTGCATACGACACTGTATCCACCGGCACGACCTTGGCATTCGGCGTCAGCCCCTGGATGTCTCCGGTCGGCATCAGGTACAACTTTTCACCGGCAAAACCGACCACCTCTGCCTCGATATTTTCATTGTCCGGACCGGTTACAATACACCGGGCACCGACGGCTGCCTGGCAGCCAACCGCTTCCAGCGTCAACCCGACCATGCGCGTGAGCTTGCCCTGGACGACATGCAGGGGTGTATTATCAATCCTGCCTTTATAGGACCTGACCCTGCTGAGCCACTGCTCGGTGCGATCTAGATTCAACTTTGTTTCAGACAAGGATCTGTACCCCGTTTTTCATTCTTCTGCATCCTGCTGACGCTCACCAAATACTTGTGCAAATAACTGGCTCAGGCGTGTTTCCAGTGTCGCATCAACCTGGGTTATGGCGGTGACCACCTTGCATCCGCCCCTGCTGATAAGCGGATCTTCGACGACGTCCCAGGCCAGCTCCTGTTCACCGATCTTGTAAAATTCATGCACCAGCAATGCATCTTCCGGATGCAATCGTAACTGTAGTTGTCTCGTTGCTACCGGCAGGGATTCAATTGCGTCGCGAATAACCGCCATGATCTGCCCCGGATCGCTCTTGATTTCCCGACGCACCATTTGTTTGACCAGTGCCTGCACCAGGATCACCAGTTCCTCGTCGACCTGATCATCCAGTTGCTCAAAGGGTGCAACCAGTTTGGCCAATGTACGATCGATGACTTCGATGCGCGCCTGGGCTGCCTGTTGCGCAGCATTCAGTCCTTCTTCCTGTCCGGCCTTGTAGCCTTGCGCATGGCCTTCGGCATAGGCTTCTTCGTATGCCTGTTTTTGCACTGCCTCGATCTGGCTGGCGGTCAGTATATTGTTATTACTATCATCGGAATCATTGATGGACGGTAGTATCCAGGATTCGCATTCTTGTGCCTCATTGTTACCGCCGGGATCAGACATATTGTTCAGTGCCCTTACCACCCAGGACGATCTCACCACTATCGGCCAGTCTTCTCGCTACCGTCAATATTTCTTTTTGTGCCGTTTCAACTTCACTGAGCTTGACCGGGCCTCTTGACTCGAGGTCATCACGTAACATTTCCGCTGCACGTTTGGACATATTCGCGAAGATTTTTTCTTTGACGCCCTCATCGGCACCTTTCAAGGCAAATACCAGTGACTCCGTGGATACCTCTCGCAACAGTGCCTGGACACCTGAATTATCCACATCGGCGAGGTTTTCGAATACGAACATCAGGTCCTGGATCTGATCACCCAGATCGCCGTCTGTTTCACGGATATTCTCCATAATTACTGATTCGGAACTACTGTCCATGAAGTTCAGTATATTGGCCGCAGACTTGATACCGCCCACGGACGACGACTTCAGATTGCTGTTTCCTGAGAATTGCCTTTCCATGATTTCATCCAGCTCACGCAGGGCCTGCGGCTGGATACCATCCAGTTGTGCGATACGCATCAATATATCCGGCTGGGTCTTTTCCGGTAATACGGACAGGATTTCCGATGCCTGATCGGAATCGAGATAGGCCAGCACAATAGCGATAATCTGCGGATGTTCGAGACGAATGATTTCAGCAACGGCACGGGGATCCATCCACTTCAATGCCTCGAGTCCCTTGGAGCTCTGCCCCAGTAGTACCCGATCGATCATGCCGGATGCCTTGTCTTCACCCAAAGCCTGAACCAGCATGTTCTTGATATATTCCTCACTACCTATACCCAGCGCAGTCTGCTCCTCGACAATAGACATGAAATCATCAAGTACATCACCAACCTGTTGCTTGCTGACATTCTGTAATGTGGCCATAACCTGCCCGATTCGCTGCACTTCCTTCGGACCCATTAATTTTAAAACCTCGGCAGCGTCCTGCTCACCCAGACTCATCAGCAGGATCGCTGCGCGCTCGGTACCTTGAGAATTAGAATTATCAGCCATCACTAGCCACCCATGTCTTGACTACCTGCGCCACCTGACCGGGGTCCTGACCGACCATTGTCTTGGCTACCTGCAATTTCTCATCAATCTGATTGGGTGATGCCAGTTTCGGCACCCCCTCACCTGCTTCGCCTGTGGAAGTTAGCTGTACACTGTCCTCACCCAGTTCATCCACCGGCGTGCCTGTGGCTTCCGCCAGACGCAGTTTCTGTTCAGACGTACCCTTCTCTGCCAGACTGCGCAATACTGGTTTCAATACACCGAATATCAGGATTAATACCACCAGACCACCCAATACCTGCTTGATTAGATTATGTACCCAGGGTTTTTCAAACAGGCCCGGCTCCGGTAGTGCCTCCGCTTTTTCCGGCACATAGAATGATGCATTGACTACATTGACGCTGTCACCACGGTCACTGTCAAAACCAACGGCTTCCCTGACCAGGGTCTGTAAGCGTGCCAGCGCGGCGTCGTTTAACGGTGAGCGCGTGACCTTGCCTTCTGCATCGAGTTTCTGCAGATCATCCACGAGCACGGCCACTGATAATTTACGGATATTACCCACCGATGAACGAGTATGACTGATGGTCTTGTCCAACTCATAGTTGCGTGTGCTTCTGCTATTACTGTTTATCGTACCAGCATTATTCGCCACCGCATTGGCTTCAGTTTTATTAGTAGTGCCGCCGGCAGGAGGCTGATTGGACAATGCGCCCGGTATACCAGCGGCAGCGGCACCATTTCCATTAGTACTGGATTCCTTGATCAGCTGCTCACTACGCAATGCCGACTTTTCGGGATTATAGCTTTCCCGTGTATTTTCCGTCATCGTAAAGTCCAGATCGGCGACGACCTGCGCACGCACGCGTCCCGGCCCGACAATCGGCGAGATCAGGTCTTCAATACGTTTCTTGTAACTGTCCTCGAGTTTACGCGTAAATTCGAACTGACTGGCCGAGACCGCCAACATATCGTCCTTGGCGACCCTGGACAACAGGTTACCGCTCTGGTCAACCAGGGTCACGTTCTCGGGCATTAATCCCGGAACACTGGATGAAACCATATGTACGATGGAGGCTACCTGGCCTTCGGTCAGGCCATGCCCGGCATACAGGTCAAGAACAACGGACGCGGTCGGTTTGTCCTTCTTGCGCACAAATACGGAACGTTTCGGTATCGCCAGATGGATACGCGCACTCTTGACACTGCGCATAGTCATGATGGACCTTGCCAGTTCTATTTCGATAGCGTGCTGATAGCGGGCACGTTCAATAAACTTGCTGGTACCCAGTTCCTGCTCCTTGTCAAACAGTTCGAAGCCAACACCATTGCCTTTTGGTAGACCTTCAGATGCGAGCTTCAAACGCGCATTATGCATCTGCTCGGAGGCCACCATAATGGCGCCACTCTGTTCTTCAACCTGGTAGGGGATATTCGACTTCTGTAATACCTCGAGTACCTGACTGCTGTCCGTACCAGACAGATTGCCATACAGAAGACTATAGCTGGGTTCCTGCGACCACATCACGACTGCGACACCGAGGGCGACACTGGCTGCCAGTCCAACCATAAGGCCTAGCTGACGGATTACTGGTAAACCGGTAAATCCCTCTGCAGTTTCAGCTTTTATTACTGCCATAATTTTCTTTCCAGTCTGTTTTTTTATTGACGATACAAAATGTTTACTTAATCAGGATTACACCTGCATACGCATGATTTCCTTATAAGCATCCACAAGCTTGCTGCGCACCTGCTTCATCGCTTCAAAGGACACGCTGGCCTTTTGCAATGCAACCATGACCTCGGCGAGGTCCGTATTGGGGTCACCCGCCTGAAATGACTCGGCCAGCTGGCCCGCATGTTTTTGTGTCGAGTTAACGGCATTAACGGAATTCTTCAGGATGCTGGAAAAGTCCGCTCCCTGTGTTGCCTGTGTTTCGGCAGCAGGTACAGCCTTCGCCTGCGAGGCCATTACTCGCATCTGGTTCAGCACCTGGGAGATGTCTATGTCACTCATATTTCCTCCTGTTTATGACCGTGTGACGCGAATACCGGCGTCAAACTTTCATCACTGTATTTTGTATGCATCTTTCGCACCAACTAGGCCGGTATCTCGATGCCGAGATCACGCAACCTGGCCAGCTTGTATCGCAGCGTGCGCGGGCTGATACCGAGTTTTTCCGCAGCATCCTTGCGACTGCCCTTGACCGACTTCAGTACATCGACGATCAGACGCTGCTCACGGGTTTTCAAATCCTCACCCAATTTAAGGTCTTCATCGCTAATACTGTCATCGTTACTGGCCTGTGAAAAACCTTGCGTAAGGCTTGCCTCGGTAGCCTCGAAACAGATATCCGCCTCCTCGATGGTGTCGCCGGACATCAGAATCAATGCCCGTTGAATAACATTATCCAGTTCGCGTACATTGCCCGGCCAGCTATAGGCCAGTAACTTCTGCTGCGCCTGTTCTGACAACACCGGTCGGGGACGCCTGTTTCTGGCCCAACGCGTAATCAGCTTTTCTGCGATTGGCAGGATGTCATCCTTTCTGCTTGCCAGCGGATGCAGATGCAACGGAAAGACGTTCAGGCGGTAATACAGGTCTTCGCGGAAACGCCCGGCGCCCACCTCTTCCGCCAGGTTGCGGTTTGAGGTTGCCAGTACGCGCACATCCAGCGGTATGATTTTCTTGCCACCGAGGCGTTCGACTTCACGCTCCTGTAATACACGTAACAGTTTGGCCTGTAACGGCAGGCTCATTTCTGAGATTTCATCAAGCAGCAGGGTACCCGAGTTGGCTTGCTCGAATTTTCCAGCTGTCGCGGCATAGGCACCGGTAAAGGCCCCTTTCTCATACCCGAATATCATCGCTTCAAGCATATTTTCCGGTATTGCAGCACAATTAATCGCAATGAATGGTCCATCCTTGCGCGCTGAAGATTGATGGATATAACGGGCAAAGACCTCTTTACCACTACCACTCTCGCCGGTAATCATGACAGTCGCTTCACTGTCCGCAACTCGTTTGGCCAGATCAACCAGGCGTCTGGTCTGATTATCTTCGGCCACCAACGATGAATATTCTGCTTCATCTTCCTCGAACATGTAACGCTTGACCAGGTTGAGCAGTGAATCCGAATCAAATGGCTTGACAAGGTAATCAGAGGCACCTTCGCGTATAGCCTCGACCGCCTTCTGGATCGTGCCATAGGCTGTCATCAACACCACTGGCAGATCGGGGCGGCTGCTTTTGAGTTTTTTCAACAAGCTGAATCCATCCATAGGTTTCATTTGTACATCGCTTACAACCACGCTGACCTGTTCCTGGTCGATCAGTGACAGGGCCGCATTGCCGTCGGTGGCGGAAAGCACGGGATAACCGGCTAGCTGCAGGGTATCGCAAAGGGCTTCGCGCAGTGACAGGTCATCTTCAACAACTAAAACAGAACCTAAAGACATACTCTGGTAACCTCTTTTATGATCGCATGGATCTTGATCGTTGATATTCTTCATTGATATGACTGCTGCCACTCGGCAACATGTCATTGCTGTCCGCCAGTGGCAGGCTGATCACAAATGTAGCGCCCTTGCCTTGTTGCGACAGGTATTTAATTTCACCATCATGGGCACGCAGGGTCGCCTGCGCAACAGCCAGACCGAGGCCAGTACCTTCTGAGCGGGTGGTATAAAACGGGGTAAATATTTTTTCTGCTATATCCGCTGCTATGCCCGGTCCATTGTCGGCAAACTGAATCGAGACCTTGCCGTTCTCTGTACCCGTCACGCTAATACTGAGCACGGCGTTGCCAGCACAGGACTGTAATGCGTTATTGGCAAGGTTAAGAAACACGCCCAGTACGGCCTCGCGGTCGCCGCGCAGTGCAATTGGCTCGCGACTATCAGGCAAGTTCAATGCAGCGCCCGCCTGCTCAATCTGTGGTTCCATTATCTGTCTGAATTCATTCAGTAAGGCATGCAGGTCAATCGTGGCGGCGACAAAGGAACTGCCTCGGGTAAAGCGCAGCATGTCGTTGACCATGTGTTCAAGGTGCCTGAGTCGCTCAACAACCTTGACCGACATTCTCTGGCGATCTGCCGTATTCAAATTGTCTTTTTCAAAATTGGAGGCGTATAACAGGGCCGTCGTCAGGGGAGTGCGGATCTGATGAGCCAGGCTGGCGGCCATTTCCCCCATCGCAGCAAGGCGGTCCTGACGATTAAGCATGGCCTTCAGGTCATGCTGGTCACTGACATCCATTAACAATACAATCTGACCAGGCTCGGCATCCAGGGGGCGCATGGAAATCGTGACATGCTTGCCGTTTTTCAACATCACCTCACCATACTCGGTCAGACGATGGTCAAAATGTTCGGCCATGACGGCCACCCAGTCCTTGCCAGGCAAATCCTGTTCGAGTAATGCCTCGGCCATCGGGTTGGTCTGGCTAATACAACCATTATCATCCAGAACCAGTACGCCACCCGGCAACAATTCCAGAAGCCGCTCCAGTCGATCGGCCAGGCGTTCTTTTTCGGCCAGCTGCTGCAGACGCTCACTGCGTGCCGCTGCCAGCTCCTCATTCAACGCACTGACGCGGTTTTCGAGATCACGGTAGGAGGATTCCAGTTGTACAGACATACGATTGAAGGCAGAGAATGCCTGCTCGAGATTGCGTGCCTGTTCGATACTGTTGTGCGACATGGTCGCTCCCGTTTGTAATCAGTTTAACGTTACAAACTAAGGAGCAAGATCCATGCCTAAAATATTATTACATTAATAACAATGAGATAGAGATGCTAGTATCTGGAGGGGTCAAATTTACGACGCTTCGACATTACGGTTAAGCCCGTATTTACGCAGTTTTTCCACCAATGTGGTCCTGCGCATGTTCAATAATTTGGCGGCATGGGCGACAACACCATCGGCTTCACTGAGTGCCTGTCGTATCAGGCTTACTTCCATATTGTTGAGGTGTTCCTTCAGATCGATACCATCACGGGGCAGGCGCGCATCAGTGACCAGGCCTTCGGGAATCGCGGCGACTGCCGCTGCCGTATCGGCATACACCGGGGCCGCGGCAATACCGTTCTCGGGACGGTATTTTTCCGGTAATTCATGGACATCGACAAGGCCGAACGGGAACAGGATGGCCAGGCGCTCGATCAGGTTGGCGAGTTCACGGACATTTCCGCCCCACTTGAACTGGCACAACGCCATGACCGCGGCCGGCGTCAGCCTGACCGAACCACGTTTTTCATGTTCTATCCTGGAAATCAGCTCGGTTATCAGCAGTGGTATATCTTCGATACGTTCGCGCAGTGGCGGCATTTCAATCGGGAATACATTGAGGCGATAGTACAGATCTTCACGGAATTTATTGTCGTTGATCTGGTCTTCGAGGTTTCTGTGCGTAGCCGCGATGACCCTGACATCGATATCAATACTCTTGGTACTACCTACTCGCTCAATTACGCGCTCCTGTAATACACGCAGTAATTTGACCTGCATGGGCAAGGGCATGTCACCGATTTCATCAAGAAACAGCGTACCACCTTCGGCCATTTCAAAGCGCCCCTGACGTGCACTGATTGCGCCGGTAAAGGCGCCCTTCTCATGCCCGAACAGTTCGCTTTCAAGCAACTCGGCCGGGATCGCACCACAGTTAATAGGCACAAATGGCTTATCGCGCCTGTTGGAATAATAATGTATATTTCTGGCAACCACTTCCTTGCCGGTGCCGGACTCACCCAGGATCAACACTGTGGCATCTGTTTCGGCGACCTGTTCGACAAGACGTCTGATTTCCTGAACCTTGCGGCTACTGCCGACCAGACTACGGAATAATTCCACCGGTCTCTGCGCCGTTGTTTGTTCCTTGCTTTCACGGTACACCTGGGCATTATGCAGGGCACTGTTGATATTGGATTGCTTGAACGGGAATGTAATAACGCCGATAACCCCGGGCTCTTCGTGCTTCTCGTCTTCCTTGTCGGAAATGATGAATTTCGGCAGATTGGCGTCAACAGTGTTGGTGATTTCGAGAATGCCCGCACGTGATTGTGCTGGTGGCAGCTCGCCGATGATCAGGGCATGGAAGGGGCCGGACTGGCTCAACAGGTCAGCAGAAAAACCTTGTCCGTCTGTCAACATGACATCATGTTCTATGAAGGACAGTATCTCCCTGAGTTGCTCCCCCCTGGACGAATCGGCATCCATGATCAGGATCTTGTTGTTCTGCATAATAATTCTCGCACCCGCTGATATAAATGTCTGACTGCTGGCAAACGTGTTGTTATTGCTGAATACATCCTTGCCTATATTGCTAAGTAAAACACTACTTTGCAGATATGTCAAAATTTTGTCGGAATGACAGGCAGTGTAGTAAGGTTTTTATGTAAATAATTCAAAGAATTGATATTTGAGCATGGAAATATGGATTATTAATGCTACCCGGGTGTTAAGCGTGAATTGAACAAGGGTACAGACAGGCGCGCCACGTGATAGCGGAATCGGTTGTGGATTCAGATGCCTGATGTGGCATTTCGCTTCGCTGCCACCTGGCGGCGATGGTTCAGAAATATGTAGCGTTGCAGCAGTTCCTGCTCCGCTGTATCCAGTGCATGCAGCTTGACTCTACAGTAGTCCTGCCCTGCTTCACGGATCTCTGCAAACATTTTCAATGGCGATACAGAATATGGATGCAGATACAGCTGCAGCATGAGTTGCTGTTGTGCGACAAGCCCTGATAGCCCACTTGCAGTCCATTGCAGACTCTCGGTAGTCAGTTTTACATGATATGCCGATGTGGCCTGTTGCTTGTTGATCATTGATCCCAGCAGGCTCAATAACAGGTCAATTTTTCTTTCCATTCTGCTGTTGTCGCGCAAATCACTGCCAAGGTCATCCTGGCCAGTATGGGAGAATTCATCCAGTAGCAGCACCTGTTTCAGGCTTTCGATGTTGTGTTCATGGATATAGCGCAGCATGTCATCGTCAGGCGGGGTATCGATGTGCTCCCAGTGCAAGGGCAGGAGGCCTTCGTATGTAATCTTACTTTCATCCATCCCGGCTTACAGTCCTTATGTATGCACTCAACGAAGGCCCGGCTTGTCTATACGGATCAGGCGAGCTTCTTGTAGGCAAACTGCGCTTTCTTGCCGCGCTGGATGGAATCGAGTTTTTCCCCCAGTTTGTCGATTCCGCTTTTGCCCAATTGCATGATTTCCCTGTCCGTTTGCATAACTGTTCTGATTCCATCGACAATCCATGCGGCATCTTCAAGCTGCGGCGCTTGGGCGAAGTACTGTTGCATCAACGACTGGCGATCGGACTCCAGTGCAATAACGTTATTCCATGCTCCCGATCGTGCATATGAAAGCATGTTATCTGTCAGCTCGACAATCTCCAGCCATGCATCCTGTCTGTTGATATTTGCGTGCATTATCTGCTCATCCTGGTCCTGGATATCTACAGCTTGTTGGCCTCAGCGGCAATGCCGTCCCAGCCCATCTTGATCTCGAGCATCAATGAAGTCACTTCATCCAGTATTGCTACATCATTGTTCAGATTGGCCTCGATCAGACGCCGGGTCATATAATCATAGAGAGCGGCCAGATTCTGTGCCAGTTCGCCCCCGGCTTCCATGTCCAGACTGACGGCCAGTCCATCGATAATGGATATGGCCGAACTGATACTCTCGCCCTTTTTGGACATGTTGTTAAGATTCATAAATCCCTTCGCCATACTGATTCGTTCCAGCACACCTTCCATCAGCATCTGAATCAGTCGATGTGGACTGGCGTCTGCGACAACGCCATTGACACCAACTTGACGATATTCATTTAGCACGTTTTGAATATTAGGGACGCTCATTACTTACCTCTTTATATGCATTATATAGCAGCGTTGTTAATTACTATATCGGCCTTATTTTATTGCACTGAAGTCAATTTACAAACTTTAACTATTAAAATTTTCAATACAATATTCTGTTTTCAATCAGTCTAGTTTGAATTCGGTTTAAACGATGTTTGCAGGCTGGACAGTTGCTGGGTCAGAAAACTGCTGGTACTGTTGAGCTGGCCGACCAGCGTGTCCAGTGCGGTAAACTGTGAACGCAGCCTCTGTTCCTGTGCAATTAATCGTCGCTCGAGTGCCTCGCGTTGTTCATTGATATCCTCAATGCGATCATCCAGGCCATCAGTGCGTAACTTAATCAAATCATTTGTTTGCAGAATCTCTGTTAGTGCACTGTTTAACTGGTCTGCATAACCGCGCGAGAATACCAGATCTCCACGATCGCCGGTACTGCCTCCTGTCACTTCAATCTTGATACCGCTGGTATCACCTATACCGGTCAGGAAACGTCCAGAACCGGTTGCAGCAAAGCCGCCTATCGTTCCTGCGACATCAACACCGTCTCCACTATTTCCCGCATCACTGCTATCCAGACCCAGTGTGGCAATTGAAGTACCGGTAATATTCTCAATCTTGGAGGCGCTGCCAAAACGATTCGACGTGACCGCCAGTTTATTGGTGGCTGCATCAAATGCAACACTTACGCTGACATCATTATTGATCATTGCCGAATCACCATTAATCCGGCTTTGTAGTTCCTTGGCCAGATCAGCGCCACTGTAGGTACCAGCCGTCAGGGTCATTGTAGCACTCTGAATGCCATCAACCTTGACAGAGAAAGTATCATTGCTGCCCGCGGTAATCACGATGCTTGATGGCGCTCCAGTAACTGCCGCCCCCCCGGTGTACTTGCCTTGCGTTGCCAGTGTTGTGATATTGACCGCATGGGTGCCTATCTTCGATGCATCAGTGGAACTGTCAAACTTTATCAGATTGTCAGTAGGTGTACCGATAGCAGAAAATAGCTTGGCCACGCTGTCAAAATTGTTGTCCAGCACTTTCTGGAACTTGGTACTGTCCTTGACAAGCTTGCCATTTGCATCGGTGGTAATGCCTGCGTTTGCCAGTGAGTCGTAGGCACCACCCAGGCCTTCGACCGGGTCACGCAGGACATTGCGCAACTGGTCAGTGATATTACGCAGCGTTGTATCACCAAGTAAAATTCCGGCCTGCTGGTTTTCGGCATCATAGCTGGACAGCGAGTTTACCGTATCAATCAATTCATTATATGCTGAAATGAAACCATCAACGGCCTTGGTTGCCGCACTTTGGTCCTGGCTGACAGATAATGTACCTGTACCGACTGCAACCAGATCGATCGTCACACCGTCAATGACATCGGCAATGGTATCGGAGGCACTGCTGATGGCAATACCATTAATGGTCAGTGCCGCATCGGCAGCCGCTGCTGTCTGCTTCAGATGGGTGTAATCATTGGCACCATTGCCATGGAACGCCAGTCGTGACAATCCGGACTGGTCTGTATCAATCGTATCGCCGCTATCGTCCACCGTAATCTGCAAGCTATTGGCTGCACCCGTGTCGGCAGAAACGAATGCGAGGCGATATTCATCACCATCCTTGACAATAGATGCACTGACCCCGATATTGGCATCGTTAATCGCATCCTTGACACCTTCGAGGGTATTGTTGGTGGAATCGATGGTAATGCTTTGTGTTGCTTTATCGGCATTTTGTGTAAAGGTGTAGGCAAACGGACTTTCTGTAAAAGCCGTCGTGCCGAACTTGAAGGTAAGCGTACCTGTGCCTACTACAGCGTTTGGACTGCTAAAGGAATAATTGGCATCATCGGCAGGTGTTGCCAATGTGTGTGCGGCCGACAGCCCGGTGACATTGACATTAAAATTACCTGTCGATGCTGTATCCGTTGCTGTAACCGTGAATGCATCCTTGTTACTGGAGGAAGATGACCTTGCCTGGAAGCCTGTATTGCTGGCCAGATCCTTGATCGCATCCTGAAAAGTGGACAACGCCCCCTTCAGTGCACCAAAGGCCGACAATTCGGATTGCAGGCCTGCCTCACGAAAATTGAGACGGTTCTCGACCGGTGCGCGTGTCGAAGCTACCAGTTGTGTGACCAGACCTTCCAGATCCAG
This sequence comes from uncultured Gammaproteobacteria bacterium, assembly GCA_947258655.1. Classification (GTDB taxonomy): domain Bacteria; phylum Pseudomonadota; class Gammaproteobacteria; order JAADHQ01; family JAADHQ01; genus JAADHQ01. The sequence continues at coordinate 196,261 of CAMYJD010000001.1, forward strand.
TCCTGAGCCCGTACCGAGTGACGTGATGGTTGCCATAATTCCTCTACAATAAGTCGAAACAATTTATCACCGACTGTTTAGATCACATAAGCCGATGATTAAGTAATTATGCAATGACCGTGCCTGTTTACACCTGGTCCGTGATCAACAAACCCGGTTCAACCTCGCCCTGTGTCTGCTCTTCTTTCAAGTAGCTGATTAAACGCAGGATTTCTTCCGATGGAAACTGGCGAATGGTTTCCTTGGTGTCTGAATCCAGCACCTTGACCACTGCGCGACCACTGTCATCATCAATTGAAAATGACAGGCTGCGATTGATGCTCTGTGCATAGTCCTGTAATTGCACAACGACCTCATCGAGTTTTTCCTTTGGAATCAGTTGATTGCGTTCAAGGTCCTGAACATTGCCGTTGCTACTGACTTTGCCGCTGTTGGCGGCCGGAACTTGCCGTGCAGGAGAGGCTTGACTGGCCTTGGCCACCTGTTGCGGTACACTGTCTACATTCGACGTTGCCTGTAAGTTACTGAGGTCATTCATCTCAATATCTCCTCTGGGTTTATGTGAAGGAGAACCGTATAAATACGGCTCCCCTCCCCTTCACATATTTAGCGACCTAAGTGCTGCCGCCCCCTAGTCTAGCCTCGTGCTTACTGCAGCAGCGCCAGTACACTCTGTGGAAGTGCATTGGCCTGTGACAGTATGGACACACCTGCCTGTTGCAAGATCTGGGCACGGGTCAGATTCGCTGTTTCAGCTGCGAAGTCCGCATCCAGTATACGACTACGTGAAGCACTCAGATTCTCGGATGTAGTTTCCAGGTTTGAGATAGTGGATTCAAAACGACTCTGGATCGCACCAAAGCTACTACGCAGGTCACTGATACTTCTCAGGGCTGCATCGACACGGTTGATCGCAGTATTGGCGTTGTCAACACTAGTGACAGAAGCCGAGTTAAGCGCAGATGAACCCAATGCCATGGACGAGTTGTCGGCATATCCGATATAGGCCTCATTAGCACCGCTTAAGGTGATCGCCTGCGTAGAGGTCAGACGAATAGTACCGCCATACGTTTCAGTGACAGCAGTGCCGGCTACGGTAGTCAGTGCGGTCTTGGCATCATTTGAGGTGTTGTTCAGGCCAGCACTGGTTGCTGTCAAACCATCACCTACACCGGATGCACCGCCTGTCTGACTGACAGTAATATTACGACCATCTGAAGCATTCAGAGTCATACGATTATTGGCACTATCAAATGTTGCCGTTACACCAGAATCTGCAGAGTTCGCATTGATTGCAGTGGCCACCTGATCACCGGTCAGGCCACCATCAAATGCAGAGTAAATTGTCTGACTGTTAATTGACAGAGTATAATCCGCAGTTGTAGAAGCAGTTACAGCAGCAAAATCAAATACCGCGGTTGTATCAGCAACGGCTGTCAGATCATTGATACCTGAAGCATTGATCGCCTCTACCTTGGAATAGGCGCTACTGGCCGTACGACCGGCATTGCCCGAACCCGTACTGTTATCCACTGATGCAACCACACCAATAGCGGAACCACTACCAACAGCAATCGACAGATCACCGGTTGCGAGTCCATTTGCTATATCGACACCAGTACCCTGCTGACCAACTGCAAGCGTGCTGGAATATTGTGATGTTCCGTTGACGTAATCGGCAGTCTTACCGATTGATATGGTACGTACACTTGTAGATAGACCTACAGTAATCGTCTCACCAACATTGGCGCCGATCTGGAAAGCAGCATCACCAAATGTACCATCAAGCACCTTCTGGTTATTGAACGAAGTCTGGGTCGCGATACGTTCGATTTCTGCGAGACGTTGCTGTACTTCCTTGTCAAGGGCAGCTCGGTCAGAGGCAGAGTTGGTGGCATTCGCAGACTGCACCGCCAGTTCACGGATTCTTTGCAAGTTGTTAGTGACCTCACCCAGTGCACCTTCCGCAGTCTGAGACAGGGAAATGGCATCGCTGGCATTTCTTGAAGCCTGGTTTAAACCACGAATCTGTGTGGTAAAACGCTCCGAGATAGCCAGACCTGCTGCATCATCCTTGGCGCTGTTGATACGCAAACCGGAAGACAGGCGTTGCAGTGATGTCTGTAATGATGATTGTGAACGATTAAGGTTACGTTGCGCGGTCAATGACGCTATATTGGTATTAATAGTTTGAGCCATGATAATCTCTCCAATTCCCTTGCTGAATCAATAGGATAGATAGCAAGGGTCTGGTTAATCTTAACGGATATACTTCATCAGTATTGAGAAATATTTACCGTCTCCAGACACTTTAGCGGCAGCGAAACAGCGACCTTTAGTTTTTATTTAACTCAATTTCAAGTAATAACGAACATCAGGTATTGCCTGATCAGCACATACACCATACATATTTAATAGTATTTATTTGCACGTATCACCCATGAAATCAGCGATACACCGCTACACATGTATTGGTCAGTATTGATATGAGGTGACTGGCGATCATGTAATTACTGTGTAAAGCATGCCATGCGATTTGATTGCCAGCTTAACTAGGTTAATTTTGAGCAAACTAGTTGCTGGATGACATGTCGAGCAGAATTACAGCCTATTAACAATTAGAAATCGCAAGGCCTAGTAATCTTTCCCTTATGTCTTTGTCCAGCAGGCCTCTGGCCGGATCTTTCAATAATTGCATTGCATTATCGTATAATACTTCAGACAGCCTGGCTTGATCCGTTGCAACGAATGTATCAATATCCAGCATTGTCAATAATCCTTCAATTTTCTTTGTATTACTTTCCATTACAATAAAAGGCGTATTGAGAAATGCTGCCGCAATCGTATGATGAAAGCGTCCCGATATAACCAACGCTGCATGATCTATTGTAGACAGCCATTCCTGTTCGCTCCACGCATACACCAGCTCACAGAATGTACCTACATGGCGATGCAAGGCTTGCACCAATCGCATATCGTCACCTGCAGGATAGGCATTGGCGCCGATTAAAAGGCTTATAGAAAAACCGTTTTTATGGAGCATTTCAATTAGATCACCTATTTGTCTGATCGTCTTAACCCCCCAAGAAACCGACCCGGCAATCACAATCCTTCCTTTTTCCGTTCGTGTGTCGGCCTGATAATATTGTTCTATATATAGTGGCAGACAATCAAAACTCTGTGTCACCGTCAGGCCCATGCTGGTTAATAATTTAGCACTGACCACCTCACGAACTGCAATATTGTCCAATTGTTCATACACTTTTCGAAAAATAGTTTGCGCTTGTGAATCGATAGCAACGTTATTGTCGTCAGGATAGCATGAGTGATTAATAATACTGATCCGTCTGTTCATTCTTGTTTTTGCTATATAGGCAAGATACAACAAACCCAGGGTCGTTTGACTAACACCATGCAAGGTACCTTCACCATTAATATATACCTCCCCGGCATCACGTATTTTTTCTATTATCCACGGATAAACGTTACAAAACTGTTCAAAAAATTCATTATCATCAAAGTGTTCGATTGTAGTCGGCACAAGATCAAGGTGATTGGTGTTGTAGATAGGAACAGAAACTACCGAATCCCACCGTGCACGTAATCGATCATGAATCGCCAGGCTTGTGCAAGTACATCCCCAGTGATACCAGCTTGTTGTATCATTTAATAACAGAGCGTATGCCTTTTTGTTTACTCTTGATATAAGCTGGCCTGTTAACTGATTACTCAAAGTATTACTATCACACGCTTCAGTATTTTCTGAAGTATCAGCGATATCATCTGCAAGAAGGCTTTCTGTTAGATCTTTTTCTACTACAGCCAAAAGTTTTCGCCGTGCATCAAGGCCTGTTTTCCCGGATCGATACAATTTCACGGATGGATACCAGACACTATCTTTACGATCATGCAACCAACGCCAATCCGAAAAGAATGGTAATAGCGCCCATACCGGCGTACCCACAGCGCCGCCTAGATGGACCGTGGAATTATCTATAGATATCACCAGATCCAGCACCTTTATCAACGCACAAAAACCATCAATATCGGTCAGGGGATCAAGCCCTTCGAAACAATGTAATAATCCGTTACCCTGCTGATGAAAAGTTTCTATTTCATCTGCATGATCGCCATATTGCAGATTAATAAAATTTATATTTTCGAGCTGAAATATATTTTTCCAGAATTTTAGAGGAATAGATCTGGCCTCACTAGCTCTTTTATCGACGCCCCCATGCCACGAAATACCAATATTCACATTCCCTTCTAATTGCTGTAATTTGTTTTGCCAACTTTCCATCAACACGGGATCAACTTTCAAATAGCAATTACGTTTAGGGAAATCATCTTCGTTGTGCCTGTAAAAACGCGGCAATTCAGACATGGAAATTCTGAAATCGATGCCTTTCATCTCGCGCGTCCAGTAAAAATCGCCTGCTTTATCACCTGGAATAATCATCACACCTGGGAATGAGCGTTGATATATGGCTACAAGACGTGGATCACATTCGATAGCCACATAGGCTGCCTGCTCTATTACATCCTGCAAGCAGGACGCGTACATAAGCTCGTCTCCAATACCCTGATCAGCATTAATCAATAATCGCTTACCTAGCAATGAAGAACCATCCCACTTGGGGAATGGAATCAATCGAACAGGGTTATTATCAATAAATATTTGCGCTATATAGGTCCATTGGGATTCTTTCCATCCTGGCAAAAAGTTGCCTTTTGCTAACTGGATTTGCGCCCTTTTACTATGCGCCTCGGCATGCACAGGATTACACGATAGCACGCGATCAAGATAGCTGATTGCATCATCTGGCCTGCCTGATTGATTTTGCAGTGTACCCATATTTAGTAATGCAATTTGTGACTGGGGATTGAGCTTAATTGCCTTCACATAAGCCTGAGCAGCTGCTTGATAATCACCAAAATCCTGCGAGGCAACGCCCAGGTTCTCATAGGCCTCGCCATAATCCGGTTTTAATCTGACTGCCTTTTTATATTGCTTTATTGCCATATCAAGCTTACTCATCGCCTGATATATTCTCGCCAGATTATAATGGAACTGGGCAATACGCGGATTCACCTGGATTGCATGCTTGATTAAATCACAAGCAGTTTCCAAATCGTTATTTAATTCAACAATCAAACCAAGCAAATGAAGAGAATCTGCATGATCAGGGTCAACCCCTAGAATCACTTGATAAAGATCGGCTGCTTCCTGTAGATTCCCTTGTTGGTGCAGCTGGAATGCATGTGCGAATACATTCTGAATATCATCAGACAGATCACTCGTAATGACTGCCATTTCATTCGACCCATGCTGCATTTTATTTTTGCTGTTGTTTTTTTCCATTACAAACCCAGGTCAGGAGTTAAATACCAATCAATATATCACATACAAATAAGGGTAACATGGAGATTAGTATCGGCTTAATATATTCAAGCGAGGTATTCAATCAGAGGAAATTAAATAATGATAGCCCCTGAACACGCACATAAGATTGCTGTGCGGCCTCAAGACCAACCTGCTGTTGATTCAGCCTGGAAATGGCCTCGGCATAATCGAGGTCCTGAATTTCGGACAACAGTTTATCGCCCTGAAAAACAACATCCTCATTAATTTTATTCTGGATATCGATTGCGTTCAGACGTGCACCTGTTTTACTCCTGGTCAGGTTCAGATTATCCATGACCGCATCGATATCGGCGAGTACTGTCGAAGCCAGGGTATCCGCTTCCAACGCAGTGGCTATCTTGTATGCAGCACTAAAGGCATTCTCGGAGGTATTGGCAATGTCAAAAAACACATCAAAACCATTATCACCATCGGCAACCTTGTTATTGGGTCCGACCTGGACCTGGCGTTGTCCCTGGTCACCTTGATAGGTATAGGTACCATTACCATCATCAGCAACAGGAACCACGTTACCACTGAAGCCGGAAAAGATATACTCACCTGTGGCATCCTTTGTTTCGGCCAGGCTTTTCAATTGACCTATCCCCTGGCGCACCTCCTTGGCAATCGAATTAAGATCTTCCTGATTCAGGCTATCATTCAGCCCCTGCACGGTCAGCTCCCTGATTCGTTGATATACATTCAGAAAGCCTGTTATCGTCGATTCTTCCAGTGATAATCTGGTATTGACAAAATCGGCATTCCTCCGGTATTGCTCATTCACCGCTACAATCTGGCCGACATCAATCACGCGTGCAGCACCGGATGGATCATCGGAAGGATTTTCGATACGCTTGCCGGAAGCGATCTGTTGCTGGGTCTGTAACAATCGGGCCTGCTGCTCGAGCATACGATTGACACTTTCAAACTGGAACTGGCTTGTGGATATTCTCATGGCTTACCTCGAAACTGCACCCAGCAGGGACTGGAACATCTGGTCTGCCGCAGTAATCACGCGCGCGATGGCCTGGTAGGACTGCTGGAATTTGAGCAGGTTGGCCGCTTCCTCATCCAGATTCACGCCCGATATTTCCTGCTGTGCCGAAAAGGAACGCTCATACAGTGCCGCACTCGAGTCTCTGCCAAACTCGGCCTGGCGCGTTTTGACACCAACATCGGTGACCAGCCTGGTATAGGCCTCCTGGTAATCTGCGCTGCCATTATTGAGCTGTTTTGACTGTTGCAGGCCAATCATTGCCAATGCATTCCTGTTATCACTGATGCCGTTGGTATTGGTACCCAGACTGAATGCATCACCATTCGCCGGTGTACCGGTGAATGTAAACTGATAGGTACCCAGACCGGCGACATTAACCTGCAGGGTGTTGCCGCTGTCCGTAGCCGGATCATAGGCAAGCGTGCCACCCGATGACAGATTGAACACATTGGCCGTATTATCGAAAGTCAGGGTAATCGGCGCCGCAGGCAGTGTGTTACCTGTTCGCTGCACAAGCAGATCCTGACTGATGGCACCATTACCGCTGTTGGCACTGTTCTGTGCGAACCGTAACGGCGAAGCCGCCGCAATCAGTTTGGGATCATTGATGTCGACGGCAATATCGCGCGCAGCATTCCTGACCGGGCTGATTAAAAAACTGTCACCATTACTGATCGTAGCTCCGCTTGACAAGGCAATCGTGAAACCTTCACTGGCACTGACTGCAGTCGACAATGCCGCCAGATCCAGCGGCCCTGCGACAACACTGTTGTCATTCAGGCGCGTCAGTGTATAGTTACCGCCACTGTAGTCCAGACGGTAGTCACTCGCTTGCAGTAAATTGCTGTCAGTCACGCTACTCTGAAATGTCGTGTTGGTTGTTGCTGCATTAAATGCGCTTTGGCTACTGCTTGCCGTGGTAATATCCTTGAAGAAATTGCCGCCCAACTGACCGTTCAGGTCATAACCCAACTGATGTTGATCATTGATGTCCTCGGACAGCGCGGTGGCCAACAACCCTATTGTGGTATAGGACTGATTGAGCAGGTTATTACGAAATTCCAGCGCCCCCCCTATTTCACCGCCCGTTAACTGCGCAGTGATATTGGTTACGGCATTGCCTGTTTTGATGCCGATATCCACGCGCGCCGGGTCAAATTCGTTCTGGATTACCGATAATGAGCGTGCTTCGGTATCGGTAACAAGGCTTTGACCGTTGCCGATAAAAACATTCAACGCACCATTGTCCTGCTCGATGGTTGTGACCTTGACCAGTTCTGCAAGCCTGTTTATCAGCACCTGGCGCTGGTCGAGCAGGTCATTGGGTGCAAAACTCTGACTACTACCCTGCGCCCTGACTATATCCTTGTTGTAGTTGGCGATGCCCTGCGCCAGGCTGTTGATCTCATCGACATTGACACTGATATCCCTGTTCAAACCACTTTTTATTGTATCCAGTCGTGTATAGGTGTCGTTAAAGACCGATGCCAGTGTCTGCGCCTGACTCAGCAATACCTGGCGGGTCGTGTCCGATGCTGGATCGGTGGAAACATCCTGCACTGCCTTGAAGAAATTTTGTAATGTTGGAGAGATACCGATATCGGGATCGGCAAGAAAATTATCCAGCTGGGCCGACAGTGATGCCAGTTTATCCTGCTGCTTGAATAAGGACAGATTATCGCTGATCTGGCTCACCAGAAACTGGTCATAATTCCGCTTGACCCCCGCTACCTTAACTCCGGCACCAATATACCCGGCTCCGGAAAATTGCGGCTTTTGTGTTGCCAGGTCGACCGTTTGCCTTGAATAGCCATCGGTATTCGCATTGCTGATATTGTGACTGACTGTCGACAGTGCACGCTGGTATGCCAATAGGCCTGAAGTACCGATGTTGAGTATACTTGCCATAATATTTCTCTATACCCGCTACCCGTTATACATCCAGGGAGCTGAAGAATTGCGAAAATTCCTTGCCGTTCATGATTTTGATGATTTTGCTGGCATATTCAGGGTCGGTTGCATAACCCGCTCTCTGCAACTCGGCCGCATAACGTTCCGGATTGCCCTGCTGTTCGACGGCGTGACTGTAGCGCTGGTTGTTCTTGATAAAGCTGACATAGTCTTTCACACTTTCCTGCAATGAAGCATATGATCTGAACTGCTCTTGCGACTGCATCATGACACCATCCCTGAACTCGAGTGTATTGGCCTTGACCTGCTCGCCATTCCAGGAGCGCCCGGACTTGATGCCAAACAGATTAAAACTGCTGTGGCCATTACTGTTTTTGATAATATGCCTGCCCCAGCCTGTTTCCAGCGCGGCCTGGGCGATCACGGCCTTCGGATTGAGCCCGCTCTCTGCAATGACATCGCTGGCCACATTCCATAACTGCTTGATAAACTGCATAGGGCTGTCAAAACGCAACGTCTGCTGCTCCACCTTCTGTTGCGCCTGGACCTGTGGTTTTGTCTCCACCCTTTCCTCTACATCCGCCTTGGCTTGCGTAGCAAGCGGGTCTTGCACATGACGGCCTTGCATGCGTTCGACAGAGAATTCACGTTGTTGTGGAGACACCGGTGCTGTTGACGCCTTGGCCTGCAACGACTGACCATCCGCTTTATGCTGTGTCTGATTCACCTGTGCCATCAAAAATCGCGACAGGCCAATACCATGATTATTAGCCATTTCCATCGCAACCTGTTTGTCGAACAGGTCATAGTACATGGACTTTTCATTGCTGTATTCGTCATTGACCTGAATGGTTTTGCGCATACCGGATAACATCATCTGCAGGAAGATGGCTTCAAACTGTTTGGCCACTTCACCGATCGCGTCCTTGTCTCCGGACTTGACCTGCGCCTTCAATGATTGCAGCGAGGAAATTTCGGTATAGACACTGCTATTATGTGCGGTCAGATCGTTCATGAATAATTATCCTGATACCTTGCTAGATCACGATCAGCTCGGCACGCAGTGCACCGGCCTGTTTCAGCGCTTCGAGTATCGCGACAAGATCACCGGGGGCCGCTCCTACCTGATTGACCGCCCTGACGATTTCATCGAGTTTAACGCCCGGATTGAACATAAACATACGGTTTTTATCCTGTCTGATCTGGATGTCGGATTTCGGTACCACTACTGTCTCACCTTCGGAAAAGGGCTCAGGCTGGCTGACTTCTGCTGTTTCGGTGATCGTGACCGTCAGACTGCCATGGGTAACCGCAGCGGGCATGACCTTGACATGCATGCCTATTACAATCGTGCCGGTGCGCGAATTGACAATAATACGCGCAGGCGCCTCGGCTGGCACCACATTAATATTTTCCAGCAGCGACATGAAGGCAACACGTTGCGACATGTCTTTCGGTGAGCTAACCCTGATCGAAGCGGCATCGATCGGTTTGGCTATACCCGGTCCAACTGTTTTGTTAATGGATGTGGATACCCTGCTGGCCGTAGTGAAGTCGGCCGTCTTCAGATTAAGGACGACATAATCGCCCTGCGTGAACGCATTCGGTACTGCGCGCTCGACACTGGCGCCATTGGGTATACGGCCAACACTGGGGACATTCAATGACACTCGCGAACCATCGGTGCCGCTGACGCCAAGACCACCAACAATAAGATTCCCCTGGGCAACGGCATACACCTGACCATCGGCGCCTTTTAACGGCGTCATCAACAGACTGCCACCGCGCAGACTTTTAGCGTCGCCAAGAGACGAAATCGTGACATCAATTGTCTGTCCCGGTTTCGTGAATGGCGGCAACGATGCATGCACGGCAACCGCGGCAACATTTTTCGACTGCAGATTGACATTTGCCGGCACCGTGATGCCAAAGCGGTTGAGCATATTACGCAGGCTTTGCCGGGTAAAGCGGGTCTTGCCACCGGTGCCATCCAGTCCCACAACCAAACCATAACCCAGTAACTGATTGGAACGCACACCGGCAATCGAGACCAGGTCCTTGATACGCTCGGCATAGCTATTACTGACGAATATCGCCAGTAGCAGGCCCAGTACATATTTTGTAGATCGTTTTAATAACATGGTATTTGTGCCCGTCATGCCTAGAATGGCCAGTATTGACTGTTAAAGAAACGTGCCAGCCAGCCCATACGGTTGGCGTCAGACACTGCGCCCTGACCGCTATAGCTGATACGTGCATCGGCCAGTAATGTAGAGGGCACGGAATTATTTCTGTCAATATCAAGCGGTCTGACAATGCCGGTAATCTGGATAAATTCCTCTCCCTGGTTCAGCCACATGCGTTTCTGGCCCTTGACGAACAGATTTCCGTTCGGGTAAACCTCGGCTACGGTCACAGAGATCGTACCGTTCAGGGCATTACTCTGGGCGCTGTCCCCTTCGCCAGTGAATTCCTGTGATGATTCGATATTCGCACCGAGTACGTTACGTCCTTTCAGCGTCACGCCACCACCAAACACAGATGGTGTGCCCAGGTCCGTTGTATTTTCCTTTTTCGTTGATGTCGTGGCTTTTTTTATTGCATTGGTTTTTTCTGACAGCACGATCGTCAAAATATCGCCGACCTGACGCGCCTTCATATCTTCAAATATGAAACTGCTTGCCTGAGCCTGGTAGATGGAACCCATCTGTACCCGGCTGACCGGGCTCTGCGCCGGTTTGGTGGCTGCATATCGTTGATAATCCGGCTTTTGTTGCTGAACGGCGCAACCGCTGAACTGACCTGCGAACAGGCTTGCCAGTAATAGTCTGAATATGCGTCTGCTCCTGATAGTATTCATGCCTGTTACCTTGTTGTTTACTGTACTGACAAAAACAATGCGATTATCATGCCAACTTATAATTGTTGTGATGCATACTGCAGCATGTCGTCGGTAGTGGAAATGGCCTTTGAATTCATCTCATAGGCGCGCTGGGCCTCGATCATATTGACCAGTTCCTCGACAACATTGACATTGGAGCTTTCCAGGAAACCCTGCAATACACCACCCATTCCGGATGAGGTCGGAGCCGCTGTTTGTGGTGTGCCACTTGCGACTGACTCCCTGTAGAGGTTTTCACCAAGAGCTTCCAGTCCTGCAGGATTGACAAAATCTGACAGTTGCAGGGTGCCGATCGCTGTCGGTGATGTGGAACCGGATACCAAAGCTTCGACGACACCGTCCGGGCTGATGGTTAGACTAACCGTATCGGACGGTACTGTCAGACTGGGTTCGAGGCTGTAACCGCTTGAGGTTACCACCTGCCCCTGCGAGTCCAGCTGGAAGGTGCCGTTTCGGGTATAGGCCGTGGTACCATCCGGCATTAACACCTGAAAGAAACCCTTGCCCTGGATCGCCATATCGAGTCTGTTCTCGGTACTGATAACATTGCCCTGGGTATGTATTTTTTCAGTGGCAACGGTGCGTACACCGGTACCCAGCGCCAGACCCGTAGGTGACTGTGTGGCCTCGGACGTCTGTCCACCAACCTGACGCAGATTCTGGTATAGCAATTCCTCGAATACTGCCCTGCCACGCTTGAATCCGTTTGTATTTACGTTGGCCAGGTTATTGGAAATAACCGCCATACGTTTTTGCTGTGCATCTACACCTGTTTTTGATATCCAAAGTGCGGGATTCATAATCTCTCTCCAATAAAAATTGTATGCATTAAGTCATCGAAAGCAGTTTCGATGAAACGTTGTCATTGTCCGATGCAGTTTTCATCAACTTGCTCTGCATTTCATAATTCCTCTGCAGTTCTATCATCTTGACCATGCTATCAATGACATTAACGTTACTCATTTCAATCGCCCCGGACACCACTTTGACACTGGCATCCGCATCTGCCACACCGTCATCATTCAGGTAAAACAAACCATCAACACCTTTTGAAATACCAGTATGATCCGGCTTGACCAGCTTGATCCTGTCTACCACAGCCAGGCTGGTTGAGTCCTGACCTAGGGCAATTACAGATACCGTGCCGTCTTCACCGATAGCAACCTTGCTCGCAGGCGGCAGTGTAATCGGGCCACCGTTACCCAGTACAGGCTGTCCCGAAGCCGTCGTCAATAAACCATTCGGGGAAAGTTGCAGACTGCCGGCACGGCTATAACCCTCCTGCCCACTCGCAGATTGCACGGCGATAAATCCATTACCTTTAATTGCGATATCCAGATCGTTGCCGGTTGTGACTATACTTCCCTGTGAGAAGTCATTGCCATTGTCTTTAGCTACTGCGTAAGACCTGCTGTCATGACCACTGCCATAGACCGGCACGTCCTGAAAGGCACGCAGTTCGGCACGAAAGCCGGAGGTAGAGACATTGGCAAGGTTATGTGAATTGCTGGCCTGCGTATTCATTATCTGCTTCAGACCAGTCATTGAAATGTATAACATTTTATCCATGAATCACTCCTTAACAATTCCTACCCGATTTGGCTGCGCATCATCATTAACGGATATTGATGATTGTCTGGGTAATCGTATCGGCGGTTTCGATAACCTGGGCATTGGCCTGGAAGTTTCTCTGTGCGGTTATCATGTTCACCAGTTGCTCTGTCAGATCGACGTTGGAACCCTCTAGTGCACCCGACTGCATGAAACCTAGCGTTCCGGTACCCGGTGCACCGACCAGCGCGGCACCTGATTCGAATGTCTCTGCCCATGAGGTATCACCTTGCTGTGACAGCCCATTCAGATTACTGAAGTTGGCCAGAGCAACCTGTGCCAAAGTCAGCGACTGTCCATTGGTATAACGTGCAGTGATAACGCCTGTTTCACCCACATCCACACCACTCAGTCGACCGGTTGTATAACCGTCTTGTAGTAAGGCATTGACACCAAACTCGGTCCCATATTGGGTTACCCCTGTCAATGAAATATCCACATCCATGTTCGAAGCACCGGTGCCCGGATTGACCGGCTCATAACCGGCAAAGGTATTGATACTGCCATTGTTGGGTGAAACCGAGGTCAGTTTGCCATCGCTGGAAAAACTCAGTACCACCGGGTCACCCGATGCACCACCGGCCGGTACAGCCTCAATAGGCGGATCACCGGCAGGGTTGGTCAGATAGGTATACATGTTCCAGGTACCCAGACCAGTCTTGCGGAAATACAATGTTTGCAGCATTGCATCACCTTGCGAGTCGTATGTCGTCAACGACGTTGAATGGTTATAACTGGTGGCATCATTAATATTAAATGCAGCAGTTGGCACTGACTGTGAGGAATCGAGATTGGCCGTCAGATCGATCTGGGTCGTTGCATTCGGTGGCAGGTCATTGGTACTGAGCTGAATATCACCCAGGGCACCGGTCACATTACCGCTAGTATCCGCCAGGTAGCCGGTCAGGCGCTGATTTTCACTGTTGACGACATAGCCGGCACGATCAACGCCAAAGCCGCCGGCGCGGCTGTATTTGGTCACACCGTTCTCATTGAGCCGGAAGAAACCTTCACCGTTGATGGCCAGATCGAGATTATTGTTGGTGAAATCAACATTACCCTGGGCGAATTCCTGTTTGACATTGGAAATCTTGACGCCGGCACCGACGGCATTAGACGCGACACCCAGCGTCGTCGCCGCATAGATATCGGCAAACTCTATTCTGGACTTCTTGAATCCGGTCGTACTGGCATTGGCCACGTTGTTACCGATGACGCGCAGGTCTGATGATGCTGCATTTAATCCACTTAAAGCTATTCTGAATGGCATAACGTTACTCCTATGGAAGCTAACTTATTTGCAATATTTCTGAGAATTTTCTGTCGCCGAGGCCGCGAATGCTGACATTGACCTCTTCACCGGCACCACCGAAGGTAATACTCTCTACAGGCAGATTGGCATAACTCTTGACGGCTATACTTTCACCATTGACCACAGCATCGATAGCGACACGGTAGCGACCTTCGGGTGCGAGTGTTCCGTCAGGCAATGTACCGTCCCATTGATACTTGGTAATTCCCTCACCGAGAGCTCCAAGACCGAAATTGTTGACTAACTCTCCGCCAGGCCCGTAAACAGATACATTCACCTGCGACGCCTGGAATGGTAATTCGACTGCGCCGTTCATACCGATTTTAGTCAATGGCAAGGTGTCTGCGGGAACCAGAACATTGCGATTGATCAGGCTGGCAGCCTGCAATCCCTGATTGGGCACCATTGATGCCGAGAATTGTTCAAATGATTTCTGTAAATCCTGAATACCGGAAACCGTACCAAACTGTGCAATCTGACTCAGGAATTCACCATTCTCCATTGGCTTGAAGGGATCCTGGTTTTGTAACTGCGTTGTCATCAGTTTCAGGAACTGTTCCTGTCCGAGCTCATCCTTGGGCTTGGCCGCGGGTTTCCCGCCCAGGCCTATGTTCTGTAATACACTGCTATCTATTGCTGTTGTCATAACAAACTAACCTCATTGTCCAATCTTGAGTGTGGCCAGCATCAACTGCTTTGCTGTGTTCATGACTTCAACATTGTTCTGATAAGAACGTGATGCTGAAATCATATTGGCCATCTCCTCGACAGTGTTGACGTTTGACCTGTACACATATCCTTCTGCATTTGCCATTGAGTTTTCCGGATCATACTCACTCACCGGCGTTGCCCGATTCTCCTCTATCCTCAATACTCTGACCGACGCCGCGGCCGGATTGTTTTGTGTCTCCTGCATAACTGCGGCGAACACTGGATTTTTCGCGCGGTAAACGCCTTCCTCTGTTGTACTGACATTATTGGCATTGGCCATATTACTGGAAACAGTATTCAGCCTGATGGATTGTGCACTCATGCCGGAACCTGCGATCTCGAATAAATTAAACAGACTCATCGTTTAATCCTCCCTTAAAGCCTTCATCATGCCCTGGAACTTGCCCGTCAAGAAACGCAGTGTGGTCTGGTAGCGCACGGAATTTTCCGCAAACGCGGATTTCTCATGGTCCAGATCAACTGTATTTCCATCCAGAGATGCCTGAGACGGTACCCTGTATTTGAGTTGCATGCCCGCTGAATCCATACCAAACGAAGGTATGTGCGAGGCATTACTCTTCTGTAGTTGCAGCATATCGCCCTGACTGCTCTTGAGCGCCTGCTTGAAGTCTATATCACGTGCCTTGTAACCTGGTGTGTCTGCATTGATAATATTTGAAGACAACGCAACTGCACGACGCGACTGAATCATCAATGCCTTCTCATGGCTTCCCAGGGCTTTGTCAAAATTTATTGGCATTACTTTTTCCACTAAATGTATTCGTGCAATACATAGTGCAACAGCCGTGCCAGAATCATCAAACGTATGAATTTTAAAGAGAAAGGATTTTATTCGGGGGAAAAACAAACCGCCTGCCGGCAATGTTTTCCGTCAGGCGGCAATATTTGTTAGCGCGGCAGGCAAGTACCTGCAGGCTGTTCAGGATTTTAGCTGGTACACTACGCCACCATGGGTCCTGACCATATCCAGCTTGTCAGTAATTCCGGTGATCGACTCCGAACCGCCAAGAAAAATGTACCCACCAGGATTCAGGCAACGACACATTTTCTCAAGAATCTCTTGCTTCGATTCCGTTGAGAAATAAATCAGTACATTTCTGCAGAAAATAATATCGAAACGTCCCAACAGGGCATAACTCTGCAGCAGATTCATCGTCCTGAACTGAATTCTTGATTTGATGATAGGGCTGACCTGCCAGTAATTCGGTGTTTCGCGAAAATATTTCTTTTTACGTTCCGGCGATAGCCCTCTGGCCATAGCCATATCGTCATAGTGCCCCTTCTCTGCGGCGCTAAGTATTGCCGGCGAAATATCCGTAGCTACAATCTGTACATCAGACTTGAGCATACCTGGATTACCGATCTGGAACTCGTTTACCGTCATACTGATCGAATAGGGCTCCTGCCCTGAAGAACAGGCAGAAGACCAGATTCGAATAGGTGTACGTCTGTTTTTTGAGAGTTCAGGGAAAATTTTGTCTTTCAGGGTGTTAAAAGGATGGATATCACGAAACCATGAGGTTTCGTTGGTGGTCATCGCTTCTACTACTTTATTGGTCAGCTCACGATTTTTATCCTTGGTAAGCTTGCCCAGCAGCTCTCCCAATGATGCAAGCTTGTGCTCCTGCAACATTTTATTAAGTCGGCTGTTGACCAGGTATTGCTTGTTGTCACCAAGAACGATACCACACATATTCTCGAGATATTTTTGAAAATCCTGATAGTCTTTCGAGCTTAGTGCGCTTTGCGTTGCTTTTTGCATCATCGATTATAGCCTGTAACGATATAGTCCGGGACTGTTCCCTTCGTAGATATTTTTTATTTCAATGGAAAAGCTGCATACTTGTCCATGACCGTAGTTTCAACGTATTCCCAATACCGTCCTATTGTTAATACTCAAATTCTGTTGTTGTGTGCAGAGGGCTGACATTTACCTGCATGCTAAATACTCCTTGTCCCGCTATCAACCCAGCATTCATGCAGGATTGCCTTTTCTGTGCAAATCATCGATGGCTTCCATAACGCTGGTCGCCAGTTCGTCGGCATCAAATTTTGCGATAAACCTGTCCGCGCCAACCTTCTCCACCATGGCATTGTTAAATACACCACTGAGCGACGTGTGTAACATTATATATAGTTCTTTAAGAGCAGGATCCTTACGTAGTTCGGTTGTCAATGTATAGCCATCCATTTCTGGCATTTCAATATCTGAGATTACCAAGGCTATCTGCTCCTTGATTGGCCCCTGAGCTGCCATTTCCTGTAACTGATTCAGCGCATCCATACCACTTTTAGCCAGCACTGCCTCATACCCGATCTGTTCCAACGTGCGTTTAACCTGGTTACGGGCAACAACGGAATCGTCGGCAACCAATATGCGCTTGACACCCTCTTCAATCTTGGGTGCCCCTTCGACAATATCATCAGATACTTCTACCTCGGCCCCTGTAACTTCGGACATAACCTGCTCGACATCAATAATCTCCACCAGGTCGTTATCGATCTTGGTCACGGCCGTCAAATAACTACTACGTCCGGTCGCCTTTGGCGGCGGCATGATATCATCCCAGTTCATATTAATGATTCGATCAACTGAACTGACCAGGAAGCCCTGCGTGGTACGGTTATATTCAGCAATAACAATAAAGGCATCCTTGACATCCTTGACCGGTTTCATACCGATGGCCTGTGCCAGATCCATGACGCTGATGGTCTTGCCGCGCATGTTGGCCACGCCGCGAATGACACTGTCCGCATTCGGCATCTTGGTCAGCGGTGGACATTGTATGACCTCTTGCACCTTGAATACATTGATACCAAACTGCTGACGCCCACCCAGCCGGAACAACAGCAGTTCCAGGCGGTTGTGCCCGGCTAGTTGGGTACGCATGTCCACACTGTCTAAAAGTCCAGCCATACCATTTCTCCTGACAAGTATATTTCCTATTATTGTGTACCTCACCTATAACGGCGCTGGCATGAATAAACTTGAGTAATTCGTTTGCGGCATAGCTCTTGCATAATCACTGATAGACACAGATTTATCGACCAATTCGACAGTATTTTGACACATGAGCCTGATATAAATCATATATTATTGTTTTTTATGGATTTTATAATGACAGTCAGTATTCGCATACTCGTAATCAGCATCCTGAGCGGCTTCTTTATGCCGTCATTCTCAGTCATGGCGGCCACCGGTTTGATGGATCATGAGGATATCAGAAGGCACGTCAGGCAATACCTGCAAAACAGGACTGCTGAACAGGGCCTGACTGATGCCACGATCGAGATTGGACACATCGACAAGCGCCTGAAACTGAGCAACTGCGAATCCGGACTTGAGGTCGTTTTTGCTAACAAGCGCTTGCCCGGTAATGTTTCACTCGCAGTACGTTGCAACTCAGACAAGCCCTGGAAAATATACATGCAGGCCACAGTGAACGCCTATGCAATGATCTATGTCGCCCGTGCACCCATTTCCCGTGGTAGCACATTCAATGCCAGTGATCTGATCAAGCAGAGACACAATATTACTTCTTTGAACGGAAATTATGTGGCAGAGATGAAAAATCTCAAAGGCCAGGTAGCCAGGCGTCACATCCGTACGGGCGAAATAATAAAACCGTCTGTTGCGGTCAAATCGAAGCTAATTAAACGCGGCGAACAAGTCACCATTATTGCAGAGACGGCAGGTATCAAGGTACGCATGATGGGCAAAGCAATGAACGACGCCTCTGCAGGCGAGCAGGTACGCGTCAAGAACAACAACTCCAGACGTATCGTAGAGGGTATTGCGATAACCCGTGGAATTGTAAAGATTAATATGTAGGCAATATGGCTAAAGGATGCGCGTATATTGACGTTAAATATAACGGTGTAGTGCACCTTTAATCCGGGAGTATCCAGCATGACGATTAACATTAATGACATAAATAAGCCTCAGGTGAACAGCAGCGGCCATAGCAGCCCTATCAATAAAGATAGCAACCGCACTACTGCTGAAAAAGGCACTACCCAGCAGAACGATACTATAGTATTGACTGATTCAGCACGGCAGATACAGCAACTGGAAAAACAGCTGGGATCAATTCCGGTAGTTAATACTGAAAAAGTAGCCGAAGTCAGGGAAAACCTTAACAGCGGCAACTATACGATTTCTTCAGAGCGAATTGCAGAAAAATTTACCCGCTATGAAGCCTTCCTGCAACAGGCCAGTTAGGGAGAAATAACATGAACAAAAAAGACAGCTATATCGAACTCGGTATTATGCTTGATGCCGAGCTGGCGCATACCGAGGCAATGATTGCACTACTGAAAAAAGAAGGCAAGATTCTGCCCAGAGACACAGATGCCCTGCTGGAAATCAGTGAACAAAAGAATTGCCTGCTGAAAAAACTGGAACAATGTCATATAAATCGAAATTCACTGCTACAGGCCTTCGGTTACAATCCTGATCAGCATGGATTGGAAGCATGTATTGCATGGTGTGACCTTGATGGTAAACTACAGAGCAAATGGAATGAGTTCAAGGAACAGGTAAAAACATGCAGGACACAAAATCAATTAAATGGAAGCGTTATGGATTCCAGTCTACGTGTCGTCAAGCAGGCCCTGTCAATCCTGTATGGACAGCAACTCTATGAAAACACCTACGATGCCAATGGGCAGGCTGAATCGGGGAACAAGGGTAGAAGTATCGCCAAGGCCTGATGCTGTATTCAAGCTGCCTAATATACACACAGATATAAAAATATTACTGTTTTGAACGGCGAGACGATCACAAATCCTGTTGAATCTGCGCGGCTACTGGATAAAATTCGGGCCCGGCACTCTCTGATTCAGATATCCATGCCCGGAGTACCCGAGGTATTCTTTAGTGCCATCCTGTCGATTAATCCGGAACATGAATATATCCTGCTCGATGAAATAAATTCCAAAAGTGGTCATGAGCTGTTACTGATCCATAAAAAAATGAACGTGGTCACCAAAATTAATGGTATCGAGATACGTTTTTCCGCTAATTTACTTAACACAAGTAATCAGGACGGCACGGCTATCTATAAAGTCGAATATCCCGAAAGCGTACTATATCTGCAAAAAAGACAAAATTTCCGTATCAATATCGGCCTGGGTATAAACATACCGATAAAACTAAAGCGGGAAGACGGCATTCCCGTATACGGACACATGATCAACCTGTCCGAAACCGGCGCTGGCATTGAACTCGACACGCCCTGCCCGGTACATATTGCCGAGATACTGCCGCATTGCGAATTAAGGATCTCCGAAGACAATATTATAAAATGTCAGCTTGAAATCAGATACATCAATGAGAACAACAGCAATCACATCCAGCGTATCGGTGGGCAATTCCTTGGCCTCAGCGGCGCACAACAACGGGAACTGGCCAAACTGGTCGTTGAACTGCAACGCGACCTGATGAAACGGCTGCCGAAGGACGAAGCCTGAACCGAATAGTTTCGGGTATCAATATATAATCTTAAAATAATTAATTTTAAGATTATATATTTTCATCACAAAGGCACAAAGAATAAAATGAATGGTCCTTTGCTCCTGCGCCTACATATATTACTATGTCATTGCGAACGCTAGTGAAGCAATCTGTAAAACGAAGTCATCCGACAATTGTTACGACTCGACATATAACCTGACAGACCACCGCTGTAAAAAACGATCCCTGTTTATTCTTCTAATGAATGGTCCTTTGCTCTCGCAACTACATATATTACCTTGTTATTGCGAACGCTAGTAAAGCAATCTGTAAAAAGGAGCCGTCAGACATTTGTTATGATTCGAGATAAAACCTGACAGAGCGACGCAATTACTCGCGTGAACGCTGTTCATCTTTCACACTAACAGCACTTTGTCATTTGCGAATGGAGAAATAATTTTTTGCGAGAGTAGTTAAGCAGCCTGTATTAATAGTTTATCCCGTTTCTGGACCACAACTGACTACCAGACCCTACCTGCGTATATGCTTTATGTAATCCGACTTTGTATCGATATCTGCCAATCTGTCCAGCAAACGATATTTCAGCCGCCTATGCTTTATCCTGGCCAGGGTCTGTTGTAAGACCATGCTGGTACTCCAACACATATGAGTAAATAAATGCGGATGGGGCTGCGACATCGCAATCAGACCATAACCGCCATCCTCCGTCGGCAGCAGCACAATATCTGCACCGCGGTGCATCATGCCTAGTGTCTCCACGATCACAGCATTATCGATTCCCGGAATATCCGCGCCAATCAACACGCCATAGTGGTTTGACCTGTTTACTCTGAACGCATGCGACATCCGCTGTCCCAGGTCATAGCCCAGTTGCCGCTTCAATTCAATATCAAATTCACGCGCGCACCTGCGAAAGAACGGGTGACGGGTATCGGGAGAGCACCACAGCTGTATCTTTATGTCAGTGAGCTGCGACAGTTTTTCCAGCAAGGCATATAACATCTGCTGGTATATATTCGCCGCCTTGCGCATTCCGAGGCTGCACCCAAGCCGGGTCTTGACCTGCCCTGCAATCGGAGCCTTGGCAAATATCATTAGTACGCATTCGCCCTTAGCTCGCTGTTCAGCGTTCATACATCCTCGCCAGCGTGGCGGTATCGACACCGATAAAATAAAGAAAACGCATCGTCCACATCAGCAGAATAGTTCTCACAATACCCTTTTCCTGCCAGCGACGACTGGAAGTCTGCAGGTGTGTCGTCGCAATGATTGGAGACGAATGTTTCTTCAGACGTTTGCAAATTTCGATGTCTTCCATAATTGCAATATCGCTATAACCGCCGATGGTGTCGAACAGGTTTTTATGGATAAACAGGCCCTGATCACCGGTGCTGATCCCGGTCAGACGTGAACGCAGATTCATCATCAGGCCAATAATTCTATAAATAACGGATGCTCCACTCAGACGTACATTAAAGCGTCCCCATTGCGACTCACCCACCTGCGTTAACGTTTGTAGATAATTCTCCAGCGGTTCAGGAAAGCTACTGTCAGCATGCACGAACCACAACACATCCCCAAGTGCATGTCCGGCAGCGCCATTCATCTGTGCAGCACGCCCCTTGTCGGCCTGGATCACCTCCACGCCCGCAGGTAGATCCGCACAGCCCCCATCGCTGCTGCCGCCGTCGGCAACAATGATCTGATGACCATGAGCCAGCGCAAGCTTTAGCTTTTCAAGCAATGCATGCAATCTGTGTGATTCATTATAAACCGGGACAATAATCGATATTTTCATCGTAAGTTATTGGTTTATCATCCAAATATACCGAAAAATGGCTATGCTAGCAGAGCGAATTTAGCATATAATAGCCCACTTTAATGCCCCGGTAGCTCAGCAGGATAGAGCAATCGCCTCCTAAGCGATAGGTCGGACGTTCGAATCGTCTCCGGGGCGCCATTTATATTAAAAGAATATCAAATAATCAAATCCCATCCATTTATACCTGACAAGCAGGATTCGAACGTCCGACGTCATAAAACAGTGTTCGACAACACAGCGGGAGCTGTGTTGAACGGTGGAGCTTGCGACACCGGCCCCCGATCTGGCAACAGCCAGTCGTAAGAATGGAATATATTTGAGCGAATAATCGTCTCCGGGGCGCCAGTTATGTCAAAGAATATCAGCAAATCGAATCCCACCCATTTATACCTGACGAGCAGGATTCGAACGTCCGACGTCATAAAACAGTGTTCGACAACACAGCGGGAGCTGTGTTGAACGGTGGAGCTTGCGACACCGGCCCCGAATGTGCAATCAAGGGTCGAAACCGAACAATGAAATCGTCTGTCTCAACGATACAATCAGGTACTCCGCTTCACATCCAACACATTCGACAACTGCGATATCTTTGCCAGCAAACGGCTCAGCTGCTGGGTACTGCCGACTTCAACGGTCAATTTCATCCTCGCCATGTGGTCCTTGATGTCGGTCATCGTGTTCATGCTCAGGACATTGATTTTTTCATCGGTCAGCACGCCGGTGATATCCCGTAACAGTCCCTGACGGTCATAGGCGAGCACGGACACATCGACGGGATAGGTAGTTTCCTGTTTCTTGCTCCACGAGACCTCGATCAGACGTTCCTGCCCCTGCCTGAGAATATTGGAACAGTCGGCGCGATGGATCGTAATCCCCCTGCCCTTGGTGATATAGCCGATTATTGGATCGCCCGGGGCCGGCTTGCAGCATTTTGCCATCGTCGTTAACAGGTTGCCGACGCCATAGATCTTGACATCTCCCTGCACTTCCCTGGCTTCGGAGATTTTTGTTTTCTGTAATACTTCGGCATCGGGATCACGTGGCGTGGACAGATCATGGGACGCATCGGCTATTTGTGCAACGCTGACATCGCCCTTGCCGATCGAGGCCGACAGGTCCTGTATATTCTTAAAACCCAGCTTATTGGCCAATGAATCATGATTGAGACCGGACAGGCCCAGGCGTCCGAGTTCCTTCTCAAGGATATTCCTGCCAGCACGGATATTCTTTTCCAGGTCCTGATGAGTGAACCAGGCACGCACCTTGGCCCTGGCCCGTGATGTCTTCAGATAGCCGAGATGGATATTGAGCCAGTCCCTGCTCGGCGTACCGTTCCTGGTACTGAGGATCTCGATCTGATCACCCGTCTTCAGTGCATAGATCAATGGTACAATAGAGCCATTGACCTTGGCGCCACGGCAACCATGTCCGATTTCGGTATGGATATGGTAGGCAAAATCAAGTGGCGTCGCTCCCATCGGCAGATCGACGACATTGCCCTTGGGTGTCAATACATACACCCGGTCTTCAAACACCTCGGACTTGAAGCGATCGACGAAACCGTTGGCATCGGCCTCCTCGTCCTTCCATTCGAGTAACTGGCGCAGCCACATGATCTTCTGCTCAAAACCGGGATCATAGCGCGAGCCTTCCTTGTAACGCCAGTGCGAGGCAACCCCAAGCTCGGAGCGCTCATGCATTTCATGGGTCCTGATCTGCACTTCCAGAGTCTTGCCACCGGGGCCGATAACGGCCGTATGCAGGGACTGGTAATTGTTGCCCTTCGGAGTGGCTATGTAGTCATCGAATTCCCTGGGTATATGCGGCCACAGGCCGTGAACGATGCCGAGCACGGCATAACAGTCGGCCACGCTATCGACCAGCACCCTGACTGCGCTGACATCAAAAATGTCATGAAAGTCGACACCCTTTCTCTCCATTTTTTTCCAGATACTGTAGATATGTTTGGGACGTCCAGTTAATTCCGCAGTAATATTTGCGCTGACAAACTCCTTTTTCAGGATTGCGATGACCTTGTTGATAAACTTTTCCCGGTCAAGGCGTCGCTCATCCAGCAGTTTGGCTATTTTGCTGTATTGCTCCGGTTCCGTATAGCGGAATGACAGGTCCTCCAGTTCCCACTTGATCTGCCAGATCCCCATGCGATTGGCCAGCGGTGCAAAGATATCCATGGTTTCGGCCGCAATCCGTTTACGCTTTTCCGTTTTCAGGTGCGACAACGTGCGCATATTATGCAGGCGGTCTGCGAGTTTGATCAGGATAACGCGTACATCCTCAACCATGGCCAATAGCATTTTCCTGAGGCTCTCGGAATTGTCCCACTTGTTTTTGCTCTTGTCGTTGCCGGTTGATGTCCCTCTGACCAGTTCCATCTTGGTCACGCCATCGACAAGATTACTGATAGAGCTGCCGAATATAGATTCGATCTGCGCAAGCGTGACCGACGTATCCTCGACCACATCGTGTAATAGCGCCGCGATAATGGATTCATAATCTAGATGCAGTTCAATCAGGATACCGGCCACCTCAAATACATGAATGGCATACGGGTCTCCGGACGCACGTTTCTGGTGTTTATGTGCAACCAGTGCCATGGTAGCGGCTTCTCTGATCCGCTCCTGCTGGTCATCCGGATACAGCGAACCGAGGCTGCTCATCCACTGGTCAAGGGAAAAGCTTTCAGTTCTGACCCGTTGCCTGTTCGGCTTACTGGTGCTGACCATTTTAATTACCTGTCAGTGTCGAAAAAGAACCGCAATGCGAATCTGCATCAGGCAATGTGCCCAGAGTCGGAATATAAACTGTGAATATTGTAATAATGCCAGGCATATGTTTAATTCCGCGGTAAAGGAATCGCTGCCCTTCCCATCATACCGTGTAGTTATATGATGTATTAATATTGCTGTATTGCTATACACCCTGTCAATGTTGTATTTATTAGCAGCAGGCTGGCGATGTATGCAGTGATGTTCGCGATGATCCGGCCGTCATAGATTCGCCTGGATATGATCAGATGCAAATACACAGGCAAGCAATTTATCTGTCGATATTACCTATTTTCTGAGATTCCATTCGGCAAGGTTCTTGTATTCTTTATACCCACCACTGCTGACATATTTGATTACATTTTTCAGACGACTGAAATGTGCCACGGATGCCACACGCAGCACTTCTTTGCCGGACTCATCATAAAAAACCAGTGTCGGCGTATAAAAGATACCGAGCGATTCCGCCCAGGCTCTGGCGGTTGTTTTATTACCGTCGACGTCGACGATGGGTTCTGCACTCCACATATCGAACTGGACGACATCAAATTTATACATCTGCCCGGCGAGAATGGTCGTCGAGAATGCATCAGCATGCAATACATCGCAGGCATGACAATTTGCCTGCTCAAAGATAACCAGCAAGGGTCTCTGTGCCTTGATCCTGTTTCTGCCCAGAATATATGGCCTGCTCATGGCAAATGGAAGGTAGTTCAGACTGTCATCGTCAATCCTGTCAAGCTTGTTTGCCCTGGCGAGATAGTCTCTGAAGGTTTCCGTTTGATAATGTTTGTCTGCTGCATATTCGAGAGCGGCGCTGAAGGTATAGGGCGCATAATAACCGACCATGCGATGCACCTCATTCCCTTCCAGATCATAGAAGATCAGCGTCGGGGTAAAATTCGCCTTGCGCTGCACGGCGAATTCATTTTCCGTCATATTTTCACCGGAAATCAACGTCACACTCCGGCTGCCGCGGACATCGATTGCAACCACATCGAAATTTTCCTGGGTATAATTTTTAATATCGGTTTTGGCAAAATTAACTTCCAACAGGACCTTGCAATAAGGACATCGTTCCATGCCGAAATATATAATCAGGCCTTTTTTTCCGGCCTCTTTTGCTTCATCCAGGTCCTCTTGTATATCGAGAAAACTTAACTTGAACCAGTCCGGATTTTTAATCGGTTCGTCCAGCACGGTATCATCGAAACCAGGTTCACCGATTGTGATTTCTGCTGCCTGCAGTGTTTCAAACAAGGACAAGGCGAACACAATAAACAAAATGCACTGTTTAATATATACATGCAGGTTTTTCTGGGAATACAGCACTATTACAACCTGTTCATTCATTAGCTCAAAATCTTGAGATACTTTTCAAACCAATATCCCTGCTCCCTATCTGGCTGTCAGGCAACAGGAACTATATATCTGCTACTTCAATCCCGGTGAACGCGCCTCGAACATAATAAAACCATTTTTGGTTTCGGTTGCCTCACCCAGTCTTACCGGAATATTATCCGCCTGCCTTTTGATAAAGGCAGGTGTCCCTTCCACGTAACTTACATAACGTGGCAATATCAACTGCCATGCCTGGTCCAGATCCCGTATAAGTATCCCTGGTAACAGGTCCTGGCTATTCTGATTCTGCCCCGGTTCCATAATCGTAACCGCTTCTGCCAGGCTCGACATCTTGACAACGGCCACATCAACCTGACCATTACTCGGACGATCAAGCCGGGTGATATATCCCAGCTGCGGTTCTCGTTGCACGCCATCCTCGTTCACGCGAAAAGCTATCATATGCCCCACTTCCATAGCATGCATATACCTCGTTTCCACTGTCCGCATCAACAGTCCACCTTCGCTCTCATTGATTATCACCCACTCGCAATCTAGCTCACTGGTTGCTTCGTCAACCAGCAACGATGAATGTTTGGCAGCTGCATTATGGAACCCCGATTCGTTTTCCTGTTCAGGCGCCCCATGGGTCTGTTCATAGAGCAGGCGATAACATTCAGAAAGACCAGTATAAACATCTACGCTCATGGCGCCGAAAAGCGTTTTGCGCTCGTCAGTTCGTTGTGACGGCGATAAACTTCTTTCAAGCAGGTTCAACAATCCCTGGTTGCTGGCCAAATCGGCGACCTTACCATGCGGTTGCAATCGTTTTTTTTCTTCGTTGCCGATAAATTTCTTTTTCTGCAGTTCATCCAAATCCCAGCTAACCTGTTCTTTCAGTTTGCTGAGATTAATATAGCAACCCGTAGTGGCTTCGATTTCGTTAAATCCCGGTGGCCTGTCCATATCGGCATAGGTTACGACAAAGTCCCGATACGGCTGTTGCGGTTCACCAAGACTCATATTGATCAGATCTTCATGTTTGTGCAGGTACTGCTCGATAGTCTGGATGGATTTTGACGGCCAACTACTGATATCCAGCAGCCCGAACAGTTGTATGGATACATACATCGAGGCCACGCTTCTTGTTAAATTGTCATCACTGATGATCCCCGCAGCCTTCAATAATCCAAGATCCCCTGTCATATCAGCATCAGTCGATGGATCAAGGATTTCAGTGTAAATAAAAAAAATGGAGTTCAGGTCTTTCCATTCCTGGGGTGATAACTTCTGGAAGCGAATACCCAGATAACGCTGTAGCCATATGATTAGCTCAATAATTCGTACTGAGCTGTAGTCCACCCTGTCCAGTTTCTGATTAAATTTCCATAAAGACAGTCCATAATCGGATGCCAGAATGATCTTGTAGGAAAGAATCAGATTACGTAATAGTGAAATTGCGGACGTCAGCTCAGTCATGCGTTCGCTGTTTTCAGGAAAGCTTGCGCCCTTGGAGACATACTTCCTGTATAGATCGGTCAATGCGCGAGCACATCTATGCAACACGGTATCGCTCAGCTTGAGGCGGACATTCGGTTTCAACTCGACCCGGTTCAGCTGCTGAAGATACTTATCGCCTTCCTGTACCTGCCGACAACTCTCTACCGCTAGATTATTGAGCTGCTCCTGAATCCTTGCCGGATTTATATCCAGCCCCTTGGGTCTGGGTACCAGGTGCGGTATTCTGAAATCCATATCTTCCCTGCGCAGATCTTCAGGTTGACCTGAATCATCCCTGCGAAATGGCAAACGAAAATTTGACAAATATTGCTTCATATACCTTTTTACAATCAATTCAAACAGTTAACTGCCATATATGCAGAATAATCTATTTTCAGGCAAACTGCTATATATTTCTCCACGCTTTGCGTAAGCCATAAATAACTGTTTTATTTATGTTTTATCCCCGATGCAAACACTAACCCACCTTGTCTAGGGAAACCAGCTTATTGTTTTGATCAAACTCCAGCCGAAAACGCCCATGGACGCCATCCTGCCTGACAAATTTATGTATAAATTGCGCAGGAAACTGCACCTTCATATTATTTTCTGTCGTTACCATGACATGATGGATATGGCCCTGATAATATTGCAAGCATACATCATGACTGATATTCAGATTAAAATATAATGTTCTTGATTGCCTGTTCATCTGTAGGATTATGCCATGTCTGAGCCAGAATATTTTCTCGAAAAAAAACCTACTGATAACGACGCATACTTTTCATTCACAGGGCACCTGCAACAAACATCAGTCATCTGGCACGTGCATTTGACGACCTGCCGCTCCTACATGCGAACTTCAGTAACACAGCACGATGTTTGCAGACAGTTTATCGATATAGGAAAAGGCGAGCAAGATGGCCATTATCAAGCGCAAATTTGCCTGAATATCCCGCGCATTGATAATGCCGCTATATTGAAAACCATGGTCATGATGCGGCAATATAAAAAACTTGCCCCGGGACGACATGAATACGGCGAAGCTGTTCAGTTATCTGTGGACAAATAAGTGGTTAACTGCCGCCATGCTGATTTTTCAGTCTCGGCAATATCCTTTGCATTCGTTTTAACGAATTGCGCACCTAGTTCTTTCAGTAACAAAACGTTCTGCGGCCGCCCCTTGGGAAAATCTGCACTATCGGTGAACAAGATCAATGCCTGAATCTTTTGCCCGGGAAGAACCTGCCTGAGTAGTTCAATTTTACGCTCAAGTTCGAAGAATGGGTTGGTAAACTTGTAGCTTTTACCCGCAAGCACTTGGGTCCATTGATTGATTTGTTCCGAAGCAAATATATGGCCGGCATAATCCTTCAGTTCAAGCACTATTATCCCGTCCTTATGCAGCAGTATATAGTCAAAATAGGCATATTGATCTTCGCCCATATCCAGTGACGTATTGGCAAGAAAATCGCCGGAAATTTTTTTGACAACCCGCCTGATTTTTCTCAGTTGCCGGTTTTTGCCTAAAAGTCGATAGGTAAAATAAACAATAATAAGTACTAATAAAAAACCGCCGAGTAGCAAGGTAATAGTTTCATACGAGTCCAGTGCATCCAACATCTATATATTTCCCGTTACTAGCCCTGTCATGGACATCAAATGTGTATCGATCCGTAATATTTTACCGTAACTACCCTTCATAAGGCCATTCCCGCCACGCCTGTAACATTGGAAAATACAGCCCCAGGCGAATGGGCCTGTTGTCGATGAGACGGATTATGCGAGCATAGGCCTCCAGCTGATGAAAGTAACGTGCCTGCTCTCTGTCGAGAAACTCTTCTATCCCGGCGCCGGTGTGACTGCCGGTTTTATAATCTATGATCCAGCGTATGCCTTCCTTGTCGATAAAGGTGCGGTCGATCACAATATGCCTGGGTTCGTCCCCGAGCCGTCCTGTCAGGGCATATTCAGAACGTGCATGCACGTGGTCGGGGGCCAGTATCCACTGCCCTCTGGGATCGCTGAGGCTGTTTTGTATAGAGGCAATAACCCTGTCGGTCGCAGTGGGGAGGTCTGCTTGACCTACACCCAGTTGACGTAACAAATTCCGGCATCGTCCCCGGTATTGCTCTGCATTCATTCGCCTCGGATCATCTTTCCTCAGGACACTGATATGCTGTAATACTTCGTGCACTGCCATTCCGATATGTCTGGCTGTCTCACTTGCCCAGTCAAACTCCAACAACTCCTGATCCAGATTGGGCGATTGCGCTCCTGACTGACAGGCAATCGGCGCTTCAGGTAACACCCAGTGCAGCGGGAGCCGGTTAAAAGACTGTAACGAGGGCTCCGCGTCTGCTGGCGTGTCTGCTTCAGTGCTACCTGATCCACTCGTGATGAAACGTCCGAATGTCTCCTCGAATAAGTCGCTAACACCCGGCCACAGCGTGGATAGTAGTGAACCGGGGGCCGGTCCGCGCAATTCGGCCTTGGCTTCATCGATCATATAATCAACATGCCCCAGCAGATGCAGTCGCTGTCGCGCCCTTGTCGCGGCCACATATAAAAGACGGCCGTTTTCATACAAACCTTTCTGATTGTCAAAATCGGCCAGCAGCTTGTACTTGCGATTGATCTCGCCACCGGTCTGCCGGATCGGTGCCATCAACAGGTCATTAGCAGCGGGTTTACGTGGTCGCTCGAACCATTTCATCAGATCACTGTCATTTCTCCCCGGCCTGTAACCGAGTCCAGGCAGGATGACCGTGTCAAATTCCAGGCCCTTGGATTTATGCATGGTCATGATCTGCAGGGTTTCATCGGCCTTGATATCCGGCAACGAAAACAGTTTTTCCACGGATCTGAAAAGCTCCCTGTTTCTGTCGGGAAGTGGTATCGTCTCCAGTTTTTCCAGCAACTGGAAAAAGACCTCTGCATCCTCAAGGTCGGTTGCAGTGCTTAAGCTGGCCGGGCCGCCCAGCATGCACCAACTGCCTTCAATCCAGTCGCGCATACTGCGGCGCTGGGCATTCTCCATGGCCTGACGGAATATGTCAGCGACCCGCTCGAGGCGCTCCCGACCGTTGCTACTGAGGCCATCGATACTTGCAGTATCCGCTATAACTTCTGCGAGCGTTTTTGTCGGGGAAGACGTACACAGACTGTGCAAGTCAACCAGATCCAGCCCGCACCAGGGAGCACGTAAAGCGCCCAGCCATGCAATTCTGTCCGCCGGGTGAGTCAATGCCTTGACCAGGGCCAGCAGGTCCTGAATAACCGGACGCTGCGACAACGCTTCAATTTCGACGGCCCTGAAATTGATCGCAGCGCTACGCAATGCACGCACGATCTCGAGCAGGTGTGTGCGTCCGCGCACCAGAATCGCTATACTGCCCTGTGGATTTTCCTTCCTGGCTGTGTCGATGATTTGCGTGATTTGTTGTGCTTCCGCGATGTCCTGTTTGCCAAAAAACGGGGATATGTGGCAGGCAGGTCCTGGCAAGGATTCATGAAAGGCCATCGATTCGACATAACTGACCGCACCCGTTTCCATATCATCATGTGCAGGTAGAATATTACAGAAGTTGTTGTTGACCCAGTCAATAATCCCTGCCTGTGAGCGGAAATTAACCTGCAAAGAAACAGTCTGTAAAGCAATCTCACCGAGTCCACTCTGCCATGCCTCCAGGAACAGGCCTACCTCGGCCTCGCGAAAACGATAAATAGATTGCATCGGATCACCCACCAGAAACAGCGTCCTGCCATCATCCTGCTGCCAACCCGCGGTTAGTCTTTTCAATAACTCGAACTGAGACAGTGATGTATCCTGGAATTCGTCGACCAGAATATGACTGATGCGGTAATCGAGGGCAAGCGCGAGGTCAGTTGGATTGTCATCATCGCCAAGGGCCTGAATCGCTGCACGAGACATCGCGGTAAAATCCACGCTGCCGGTTTCGGAAAATACCAGTTCCAGTTGTGCCGCGGACAGACGCAATAACTCGAACAGGGCCTGCAGGGTCTGCCATTCATCCTCCGTGTAGCGTGGGTCGGGTAAATGGCGGATGGCGTGCAGCTTTTGTAACGCAGCAGGCGACTCCTGTATTTGCTCCAGTAGCTTCTGCATACGCGCTTTCATGTCCGTAAACAACAACTCCTCTGCATTGCTGGTTGCTGCTGATTTGGGCGGAAAACCCTGCTTTTTCGTCATCGATTTGCGTACACTGCCTTTGTCAGTCAGCAATAGATCGGCTATGGTCCTCCATGCCGGCAAGTCAGCGATAGTACTTCCTGGAAAACCGGACTCGATATCTGGCAATGTTTCATGTGTAGGCCTGTGCGCAAATGAAAAACCTAACATCTCACCCAGGTCTGTATTGATTGCACTCGGCCATACTGACTGCAGGTCCAGCAACATGCCTTCTATCAGACGACCCAGGGCCGCTTCCAGACTGTCGCGGTCGATCCTGGGATGATCGGGATCGGCGACATGGCGTAACCATTGCTCCCGTTTGGCCAACATGTTGCATATCAACTTCTGCAGGTATTCCATGCGATTATCAAGATGCGCCAGCAGATAACCTATGGACTCTGACCAGCCGGATTCAGATTCCAGTTCATCAATGGTATTTTTTGCGGCCAACCGGTATAGCTCATCCGCATCCTCGCTCACCGCGGGTGTGGCGCCAAAATGCGACAATAATGGCATCTGGCTCACCAGGCTCGTACACAGCGCATCTATGGTCTGTATGCGCAGGCGCGCCGAATTCGACATCAGTCGCCAGTCACGCTGACTATCCTGCTCAAGCACCTTGCAAGCCAGTTGCCAGGTTTGGCGCTGATAATCATCCACAGGTGCAGGTTCACGTGCGCCTTGCAAGGCGGTGATAATCCTTTCGCGCATCTCGCTTGCCGCCTTGCGGGTGAAGGTGATCGCAAGAATCTCCTCAGGTTCTTCGACGCGAGCCAGCAAGGTGAGAATACGTTGTACCAGCAGCCCGGTCTTGCCCGAGCCTGCAGGCGCCTGAACAATAAACGAAGCCCCGGGATCGATGGCCCGTTCTCGTTCATGCAGATCTACAAGCGCCTGATTCATAAATCTTCTTCGCTATATGCGGTATTCGGCCCGGATAGCTCATGAATACGGCACAACTGTGTCAGACTGCAGTACTGGCAACTACCCGGATATTTGAGCGGAGCAACGGCCGCATGTCCCTGTTTATATTCCTCTGCCAGTGACTCCATCGCCTGCTTCCATTGTTCCATCAACCCCGCCCAGTCACCTGCCGCTCGCGCCTGTGGCAATTGCTCACAGGATTTTACCCCGGCGATGACACCCTGCTCACGTGTAATGCCCTTGAATTGTGATTCGCCGGATTTTAACTGCGCAAACAGCAGACCGCTCAGCTGCTCAGGCAATGCCAGGCTATATAATGGTAGTTGCGGTTCTTCCGGCCGGGATCCAAACCATTGCGCCGGCGTGACGCTGCCGGTTTTATAATCAATAAGCAGTCTCTCGCCACTTTCAAGCTCATCGATACGGTCTATTTTCAGTCTTATGCGCATATCCTTGATACAGAGTTCTATTGTCTGCTCTGTGGCGATGACTGCAAAAGGTTGACGTTGTTTTTCCACTTCAAGCCATGCATATACCAGTTGTTGCAATCGTTCCTGTTCAAGCAACCTGAAACGTTGGTTGAAGGTTTGCCCTGTTTGTTGTTCAAGCCCATCAATGGCGCGGGCAACACTATCTGTTATCCTGTCATGCAGATCATTTGCCGACAATTTCAACAGATTAAGCTGATTCATGGTCCGTTGCCATATATATTCCATGACCTGATGCAGCAGGCTGCCCCGTTGTGCCGGATCGAGCCCCATACCTGCTTCTGTCATCGGTCTCGCAGCAAGGCGTAATTCGGCAAATGCCCTGAACGGACACGAAGCCTGTAGCTTAAAAATCTGACTCCCTCCTCTGACTTTGTGAACATCTGCTAGTGGGACTTTTGTGTCATGCCACTTCTCCAATTGCGCAGAACTGAAAATAGCACTGCGCCATAGGTTCTGCTGCCATTGTGGCAACTGTTCCCTGTCGCGTTTCTGAAACGACTGCAGCAAAGGACTGGGCCTCAACACATCGTCATGATTGCGGGCCGGATAGCTGAAGATCACTTCTCTGGCATTGCCTGCGAGCCTGGCTGTTATCTGCGCGGCGACCTGTAGCTCACGCCTGGCACTGGAGTGCGGCATCATTCTTTGCCTTTGCAAGGCTGCGGGAATAAACGGATTGGGCCTCGGTATCGGTGGCCAGATGCCGTCGTGCATTCCCATGGCCCATAGATAATCAAACTCAAGACCACTGGCTTCCATTACACCCAGCACCTGAACGGCGACCTCGTCCGAACGTGGCTGAAATATCCTTTCACTGGCGGCCTGCATCAGTATCCTGTTGGTCTGGTGAATATTCATGCTGCCGCCGATATGGTCCAGTTTTACAAGATCACATAACATGTTGTTCCAGGCTTCGACTGTCTGATATTCCTCACTCGAAAGCGTCCTGCCCCTGCTGAACTCAAATGCTGCCAGCAAGCCGGTAAAAAGTCGGCTCCACTCTGTAGTACTACACTGCTGCGGCAGTTCATTGATTAGTGTGCGATAACGCAACAACATGGCATGCAACAAGGGACAGTGATAGGGCTCGGCGTTATTGCCGGCACAGCTCATCAACATGCCCATGGTAATATCGGCCTGACCATATTCGCGCAGTTGTCTGTCGAGTTGCGCACGCGAGAAACGTTCCTGTTCCCATCCACCAATATAGGGTGACTGCAGGATTAGCGATACCTCCTCAAGGGCAAAGCGCTTTTTCTGCCATCGCAATATAAGCAGCGCTGTCTGCACAAGAGGATATTGAATTAATGTTCTACCCAGAGAAATATTATAGGGACGCTGAAAGTCATATACCCCCGGATGCAGGGATGGGGGTACAAATACCCGATCGAATATCCCTTGCAACATGGTCTTGAGTTCACCCAGTTCAGGCACGACAATCGCAACCTTTGCCGAACAGTCGTTTTGCACAATATGTCGCGCCCAACGTGCAGCATGTTCAATCTCCTCACGAACATGCTCGAACCTGACCGTGGACACATCGGTAGTTAGCGGTTTTTTCTCAAGCCACTCAATCGCACATGAGTGCTGCTGCATCGTCTGCAATAAAAGTCGCTGCTGGGGAGTCAGCTCATCAAATCCAGTAAGGATGATTCTGTCGGGTAGTTGCAGCCTGCCCGAGGATATCAGTTTGCACATCACTGCAGGCAGCTGTGCAAGTGTTATCCAGGACTCCTGCTGACATCTTTGATCAAAGGCTTCACACCAGAAAAGAAAGGCTCGGCTGTCCTCATTATGTAGATAGTGGAAATCATCCTTGCCCAGTTGCCATGCGTGCATAAGCTCCCAGGCACTGGCACATTGACGGGCGGTCGCGGATAATTGCAACATCGCCCTGTCTGTGACCGCCTTGTCGATGACCTGCTCCCACAACAATCGTTCCTGCACATCTGACAGTAACAAGGGCGCCTTTTCAGCTTCATGCGCATCGATGATATGGCTTAAACTACGCCTGAGCCAGGCATTCCATGGTAAGATATCCGCGGTTTCCCATACCTGCTCAGCGCGCTCCATGCACATCTGGTCGAAGCCCTGTTGCAGTGAATGCGCAAGACGCAGGTTACCTGTTATCAGGGTCACGCCCGGATCAATCCTGCTGACAATCTGTTTATGTTCTATAAATTCAGGCTCGGAGAAGTCTGTCATGCGTGTATTGCCAGATAATGGTAACAGCTATCGTTATACCACAGGGCTTGCTATTGAGGCATAAAAACCGGGGCGTCCCTGACATAAGGACTTGTTAACAATATGCAGTAATTATGCGCAATGCAATCAGATCGTTCAGACTCGATCGAGGACATCGGCCCATACCTGCATAGATCATATACTAGACCCGCAATACGAGGACAACAATGGCTATGACGACCGCTATCGTAACTGCAACGGTAAGGTACAATGAACGTCTGCTGTTGTCGTCTCGCGTTCTGTCATGTAACGCATGTTCAATATCAGCCAATTCAGCGCGGTGGTCATGCCGATGCTTGCCGCTGGGGTGTTGGGCATTACGCACCGCCGTTCCTCCAGTCATTTCATCGTGCATTGCCGTGTCATTATCCATGGCAATGACAGTATCCCCTGCAGATGGTTGCGCTATCACTTGGTTACTGCCCGCTTCGCCTTCCTGCCCAATACCTTCGTCCGCGGCTGCGATCATCGCTTCCAGTCTGGTACTGCTCAGCATATCCGTTGTGTCCGGAGCTTTCTTGGGTGCGCCCTGGTCAGTATAGAATACTACCTGGTAACCACCTGCTGTAATAATATCACCTGAATGCAGGGTATGCCTGATCACCCTTTTACCATTGACGAAGGTTCCGTTCGTACTCCCCAGGTCTTCCACATGACTCGCCTTAAAAACAGTCACAATCTTTGCATGATGGGCGCTGACCGTCTCATCCTCCATCTGGACATCGTTATCTGCCGCTCTCCCCAGTGAAATTGTTCCATGATCCAGGACCCGTTCGTCAACCTGGAACGTTCCATGGTTTATTGTAATTTTATTCATACCCCGCAACCCTCTATAACGCGATCAATATAAACTCTTACAGGATTCCCTCCTTTAATTTTGTCGTCCGTTATTACACTACTGACATGCCCGCTATTGCTTCTCTGTATTTAACATGGGAAATATTTATTATACAGATGATATTGTTATTCTAACTACATCCATTGCATTATATTATTATTATGTTTTCAGGCAAGTAGTCGACACCGGTGCCTTCATCAGTAATACTGCATTAATTCATAGACTAACACAATAAAACCATTTCGAAACTTTAATCATGTTTTTTATCTGTAAATACGAGGATTTACTGGTAAAACCAGTGCAAACCCACAATATCCATATCGATAATACTAATTACTCTATAATCCTGCTAGCCAGAGACGATCAAGTTTATGCCTTTCATAACAGGTGTCCGCATACCTGGATAGGTCTTGATGCCGTCGACGACCAGATCATCAGCGGCTGCGGCCAATACCTGCAATGCTCAAGCCATTTCGCCCAGTTTCGCATGCAGGATGGTTATTGTGTATATGGCCCGTGCAACGGACAATCATTATTACGGCTGGATGTCACAATAGAGGACGGCAACATTTTTCTGCTGCAGGCAGTGTAGATGATTCAAGTACTATGAACAGCATTGAAAAACCATTACCGATATTGTATTCATTTCGCCGCTGCCCTTATGCGATGCGGGCACGCATGGCGATAAAATACAGCCAGGCAGTTGTTGAACTGCGCGAGGTCAAATTATCCGCCAAGCCACACAACCTGCTGGAAATTTCACCGAAGGGTACAGTCCCTGTACTACAGCTTGAAGATAGTACCGTGCTGGAAGAAAGCATTGATATTATCCATTGGGCATTGTCGGGATATGATCCGCAAGATTGGTCATTGAGTAAGGAAGATACGTTAAGGTCCAGGGCGATGGAGCTTGTGTGGGTAAATGATCACACTTTTAAACCACACCTGGACCATTACAAATATTCGGACCGCTACCCTGAGTGGCCTGCCATACATTATCGCCAGCAGGGTATGGAATTTCTGCAATTACTTGAGAGCCATCTGCAACAAAACAGACATCTGCTGACTGATCATATTTCCATTGCAGATATATCGATCTTTCCGTTCGTCAGGCAATTTGCCTATGTTGACAAGGAATGGTTCGAGTCCACAAACTTGCCTAGACTACAATCATGGCTGCATAAGTTCATAGATTCTTCATTATTTAAAATGATCATGGAAAAGTATCCACCTTGGGATGAGAATAATGCCGTGATTTTCTAGATCATTTGCATCCACGTCTGTAACATGGCAATTATGTCCATAAGCAGATGTTGAGATCCGGTCCTGGCCGACTACGGCAAACTACCGACGAACTTATTTCTTTTTCAATTCGAGCGCCTTGAGACTTGTGGATTCGAACACTCCAGGCATTCCAATACCATAACCCTGCACATAATCGATTGAAATACGATTTAGCTGATGCAGTATTTCTTCATCCTCCACATACTCGGCGATCGACTTCATATCCATAACATGCGAGACATAGTTGATTGCATGTACCATGGCCTGACTGACCTTATTGGTGGCAACATCCCTGATCAGCGAACCATCCAATTTGACAAAATCCACTGGCAGATTTTTCAGGTAATCAAAGGAACTCAGGCCCGAGCCAAAATCATCAAGGGCAAAACTACAGCCGATATCCTTGAGTTTTAGGATAAATTGACGCGCATATTCCAGGTTGGATATCACTGCACTCTCGGTTATTTCAAAACACAGCTTTTCCGGTGCGACGCCGGTCTGTTGTATTTGCTCGATAATAAAGTCGACCATTTCCATATCGCTCATTGATTGCCCGGACAGATTAATCGAGCACAGATCCAGCTGTATTCCTGCCGTCTCGTTATTGCTTATAGATAATAATGAATGCTTGATCACCCACTTGTCTATTTGTGGCATCAGGTGAAAGCGTTCGGCTGTCGGAATAAATGCCGACGGCAAGATCAGTTTGGAGCCCTCTTCTTCACCGCTGAGCATACGCACCAGGATTTCACCATGCAATCCCGCACCCGGTTTCTTACCGCCTGTTTCAATGATCGGCTGGAAGTGTAGTTCAAACAAGTCGTTATCGAGAGCATGCTGGATACGCTGCATCCATTGCATCTTGTCCCGATGTTCGGCGACCTCAACATCTTCCGGCTTGAAAACATGCACATAGTTTCGCCCGCGTTCCTTGGCGACATAGCAGGCGGAGTCTGCTGCCTGTAGCAGTTCTGTCAGACTCGTGGTCTGTTCCAGCATCGGCACCACTCCTATACTCAGACCAACCCGAAAAACGTCACCCTCCCATGTAAAGCGAAATTCCTCTACTGCAGCGCGCATTTTCTCGGCAATTTCCTCGGCCATGAACAATGGACATCCAGGTAACAGCACGCCAAATTCATCTCCCCCCAACCGGGCCAGGGTATCGGATCGACGCAACAGGTCCTGCATCAGATTGGCCAGTTGCTGCAACAGCTTGTCACCGGCATGGTGTCCGGCGGTATCATTGACCGCTTTAAATTGATCCAGGTCGATATAAAAAATAGCATGTTTTTTCTTGCCGCTCTGGGCGGTACGCAAGGCCTGTTCCACCCGATTCTCGAACTCCACCCTGTTGGGCAGGCTGGTTAATGCATCATGCGTGGCCTGATGGACCAGTTGTTTGGTTAGACTGCGGATCTTGGTTACATCACGGAATACCAGCACAGCCCCAACGACCGCGCCCATCAGGTCGTGTATCAGTGTTGCGGTCAGTTCTATCGAAACCTGCCTGTTGTTGTCTTTATGGACCAGCATAACAGGCTCTAGATTGTCGACCTTTTTTCCTTCCTCCATCCAGTCTACCACGGACAGTTCGATATGCTGACCCTTGTCTTCGTCCACCAGGTTCATAATCGCCATCAACGGATTACCCTCGGCATTGGCAAGATCCCAACCCGTTAACTCCTCCGCCTTCGGATTCAAATAATCCACCAGCCCATCCAGTCCCGTCGTCACGACCCCATCACCAATTGAGGCCAGCGTGACACGCAGACGTTCTTTCTGTCTGAATAATGCCTCCTCTGCCTGACGCTTGTCAGTAATATCCCTGGCGGTTCCCTCAAAGCCTGCTATGTCATCATTCTTGTAGAAATAGTGCGTGTTTACAGAGACCCATACCTCTGTACCATCCTTATGGCACAGGCGCAATTCATAGTTATGTAACTGCCCCAGATTTCTATCCAGTGCGTGTTTGAAATCACCCTGATCAGCAGCGTTGGCAAACAATGTTGTCCATGTATTGTCTATTAAATGTTCGGGTTTATATCCCGTCATGAACTCAACTGCGGGGGAAATACGCATTATCCTGCCATTATTATCGACACGAAAATAGGTGTCCTGCAGATCCTTGAGGATCTCGCTCAATTCGTTTTCGGAGGCACGTATCTGTTCTTCCGCGCGTTTGCGTTCCTCGACCTGGTGCAATAATTCCTTGTTAGACTGTTCCGCAAGGCGCTGGCTTTTCAAGGCCTGGTCTCTGGTGTCCGTCAAATTCTGCATCAATACTGTATTTTGACGGGTCACCGAGCGAATGCGTGATAGTAAGAAGCCATGTTTGTTGGCCACTGCAGCCATGACCATCGCGACCAGCATTAGCAGCAACCAGATGGCCATATCGACGATATTGAAGTCTCTGATGGCTATATATAGGGGTGCTGCCATTGCGGGTAAGAAGAATGCCACGAACGGCCACGGCCGCAGGCTGGCGCCGATAAAACTGGCCAGAACCACGACAATCAGTATCATCAATAGTATTTTGTCCGGCACCTGCGCCACACCCAATAGTATAAGCGGGGTAATGACAATCCCTGCCCACAGTACTCCATTGGACAGACAGGCGAGAATGTGTAGCGGTCCGGGTTCCTGAGTGGAGCCTGCTGTGGCTTTCAGGGTGCTCTGGGTAATGATACGTACAATAGCGATGGCGACCAGCAAACCGATAAACAGGGCCGGGATCGCGACAGCCTCGGAAGATACCAGGGTAGTGATCAATGCCGATGCGGCAACACCCTGCAATAACAACTCAACCAGTAGCAATTGCATTCTCAGGCGAAGATCACCTAATAACGAGCGATCAGCGCTCTGTGTAGGCCTGTTCATGCGATTTTGGATCCAGTTGATCGTTCACGATCATATAGTTGTAATGTATGTTTAAGGAAGCTCTGACTAATTCGAAATTTTATGTCATTGCGAGCGCAGCGCGGCAATCTTTTAAATAGAATCATGTGTTTGCAGATTGCTTCGTCGTTACACTGCCGCTCATAGATATTTCAAATGAATGGTACTTTGTCCTCGTAATGACTAATAAATTCAGAGCTTCCTTAAATACAGCGTAGCGGTATAATGTACTTTATCAATTGAATTATCAAGCCTGACTGATCACGACAACAGCCCATATTGGCTGCCGTGCTGATGAATTTTTCCAGCCTTGGGCCATTTTTCGGATACATGATTTATCACTGACTGTCGGCTGGAAAGCGCAGCGGATTTTCATGCAGATGGCCATACGGAATCGAGTCCGGCTGACTGTCATACCATCCAACGCGTGCAGGACAACCTGGCTTATAAGGTGTAATCGACACAATAAAATTACATCCCTCTAGCAGAGGCTGTCACACCTGTTAATATTTAGGCGATTTTCATCTATTATCTAGTATATCCAACAACGGTAATTATTGACTCATTTATGTCAGAGAATCAAATCTGGATTGAACACATTGGCAATCAACCCTTGATAGCGACTGCTATCCATGCCGGGCATGAGGTTCGACACGAACTGTTACCGCTACTGGCACTGGACGATGCGGAACGTGCCAGGGAAGAAGACCCATACACAGACTATCTGGCCAAGGTAGTACCGACCTGGCTTGTCCCAACCCGCTCACGCTTTGAAGTAGACCTGAATCGTAGTCGCGACGAAGCTGTATACACAGAGCCTGAAATGGCCTGGGGGATGCACCTGTGGAAGGAACCACTGCAAAAGGATGAAATAGCTGATTCCCTGAAGGAATATGACAATTTTTATGACGAACTGCGTGAATTACTCGATAAGATGGTCGACCACTTCGGGCATATCGTCATCCTGGATTTACATGCCTATAATTATCGGCGTTCGGGCCCTGAGCACGAGCCTGCCGACCCTGCTACCAATCCCGAAGTCAATGTAGGCACCGGCACCATGCTGGACAGGGAACGTTGCCTTCCATTTATCAAACGTTTTATGTCTGACCTGAGAAATTACAATTTTATGGGCCGGCATCTGGATGTTCGTGAGAATGTAAAATTCAAGGG
Source organism: uncultured Gammaproteobacteria bacterium (assembly GCA_947258655.1). GTDB lineage: Bacteria > Pseudomonadota > Gammaproteobacteria > JAADHQ01 > JAADHQ01 > JAADHQ01. Next base: position 238,102 of record CAMYJD010000001.1, read on the forward strand.
CCGGCAACTTGCCGAATGGATTCATAATAATTACCATGACAGTATTTGTGTACTGTCAATCGAATTCAAGAAATTCTATATGGATGAATGGAGCGGCATTGGCGATATAGAGCAGATACAGGCCATCCGTGATGCACTGCAGTCCACTATACCGGGTATTCTACAGGAATTAAAAAAATTAGAATAACATCCCAATGGCATATATCAGTCGTGACAATCTGGAAACCATCATACAATCATTGCAGGGAAATATACCGCTACGTCTACAATTACCAAACGACGGACGCATTCATATCGACCGGCAATTGCCTTTCCTGATTGTATATCGTCGCCCCTGCGCGCATACTGACCTGGGCACCGAACGCCTGGTCCTTGGTGAAGCTGCATATATTATTGCTGACGACACTGCAGAACATACAGAAGAACTCTCCCATCTTATAAGCGATATTCTTACGGTACAGAAGAATGTCTTCGGAGCCTGCCTGCTACTCGAAATATGGTCCGGTCCTGAGATTACCGATGAATCGCGGCAACCGGGTTTTCATATATACGCTCCCACGCACGGCGCATCGAATTCGTTTCTGGAATCCATGGAAAATGCTCTGCTAGGTATCAGTATTAATAAACAGAATCCATCGGTATCAATCAGCTATCGCAGTCAGGTAACACCAACCTCTTTCGTGACGCTGTTAACGGACGAACAGATCCGGCAATTGAACTGCCTGACTATTGGCCTGGAAATCGCGCCTATCTATCGTGATTTCAGCACTGGCACACTACTGCCATTTCGCCTGCACAAGCTACACCACAAACTTGCACGTGCGCTCAAACGCAGCCTGTACTCCTTTGTACACGAGTGCACTCCGCTACGCCCCACTCATTTCCATGAACTCGGACGGCGTTTCATGACCGACCCTGTTTATGAAGCCGATTCAAGATTGGCAGCTATCAGCTCCCGCTTTGACCTGTTATTGCATGTAACCCCGACCAATGCATTATCTGCGTGGCATGAATTTGAGAAACACGCCTATCAAAAAACACCGGAATTTCTCTATAGACCCCGCCCTCTAGATCCCGGCATTGTCAAACGTGAGCTGTTTGCCATCGAGATCGAACAAATAGAGGACCCGACCCTGGCCTATATGTTCTCCAAAAAACGCCAGGAACTGGATCGCCAACTGACATTGATAGCGGACCGCAATACACCTCGTTTTCTGCTGGGCAGTCGCCAACTGTTTGGTGACATAACAACAGACTTGCTTGCACTTGCGCAGCAAATACTCGATATCGAAAATAAACCCGGGCACGTGCGCGACCCTGACAACTACCTGGGCGCTGCAGATATTGCCCGCCACGCCAGAGATGAACTCAGTTATTACAGACAGCTAGATCCAACATTTTCGGCACAGGCAGAAGTCCGCGACGACATCACAGGCGTGCTCGTGTCAAAAGGAAATTTCCTGATTGGCACAGATGCCAGGGTTGTGCCTGCCAGACTCAAGGCCACGCTCGCACATGAAATAAGCACGCATGCACTGACCTATTACAATGGTAGCCAGCAGCCATTCAAGGAATTACACGCCGGTATGGCCGGTTACGAATCCATGCAAGAAGGCCTGGCTGTGTTGAATGAATACCTGGTGGGCGGGCTGGATTTTATGCGCATGCGCTTGCTGGCCTGCCGTGTACTTGCCGTACAGATGATAACCGACGGCGCCAGTTTTATAGACACCTTCAGACAACTGCACCAGGAATACCATGTTGCACCCTACACAGCCTTTACCATCGCGATGCGTGTGTTTCGTGGCGGTGGTTACACCAAGGACATGGTGTATTTACTGGGTCTGCAGAATATTCTCGACTACATAGCCGAAGGCGGCGACCTGCACAGGCTTTATGTCGGCAAAATTGCCTATGAATACAGACACGTTATCGAGGAATTACATTTACGCCGGGTTATCACTGAAGCGTCGTTATTACCAAGGTTCCTGGATGATGAGGATAGCAAAGGACGGCTGCAAAAGCTGCAACAGGGCATCACAGTGCTTGAGCTTGTACAGGAAATACAATAATGCGCCTGGCCATGGTTGTAAACAACATCGACACAGAACGACCTGATTATACCACCACCTATCTGGCGATGGAGGCAACCAATAGAGGGCATGAGGTCTGGTATATAGACTTGTCCGACTTTATCTATGATCCCGATGAAAAGGTACATGCGCATGCATGCAGGGTGCCGATGCGGAAATTTCGTTCATATCGGGTCTATCTGGATACCCTGCGCAGCGAGTCTGCCATTAGGGAACGGATTACAGTAGAAGATCTCGATATATTGTTGCTACGCAATGATCCGGCTGAAGATGTCATTGATCGCCCCTGGGCACGACTGGCAAGTATCAATTTCGGTCGTCTGGCGGTCCGCCACGGGCTAATCGTACTAAACGATCCTGTCGGCCTGACCCAGGCCATCAATAAGATGTATCTGCAATATTTTCCTAAAAAAATACGGCCGCGCACATTAATCAGCAGAAACAAGGACGAGATCAAGGCATTCATTGAGGCACAGGGTGGCTATGCTGTCCTCAAGCCCATTGCCGGATCGGGTGGTCATAATGTATTCCTGGTACAACCCGCAGATAAAGCCAACATCAATCAAATGATAGAGGCCATTAGACGTGAAGGTTATGTTATTGCCCAGGAATACCTGCCTGAAGCAATCCACGGAGATACCCGTCTGTTTATGATGAATGGCAAACCTCTGCGTTGCAATGGCAAATATGCCGCGATTCAGCGTGTACGTAAACCGGGTGATGCGGATATGCGCAGTAATATAACCGCGGGGGCTACTGCCGAAGCCGCACATATCAACGAAACCATGCTTGATTTGGCCAATAAAGTCAGTCCTAAACTGATCCACGATGGTATATTCCTGGCCGGTCTGGATATTGTCGGTGACAAGATCATGGAAATAAACATGTTCAGCCCGGGTGGTATAGACAACGCCAGCGAACTGGAAGGTTGCAATTTCAACCGCGAAATCATTCTTGCCCTGGAACACAAGGTTAACTACAGACGCCAGCATGGCGACAAAATTGATAACAGGGAACTGGCTTGCATCTGAATGCTATGTCTTGCCAGCATGACATATGGAATTCACGTATGACGCGAGCCTGTTACACATGAGTCTATATAATCGCAGTCAGAGATGATACTTTATAATACTTGTGACTGTAATCAATTGCCTGTATTTTCTGTTATTACTTTACTTCTATATTCTGTTCAGACAAGCCACTTGATTCAATGCAAAAACACATAACAAGACTGTCAGAGCTTATCGCAAATCCCGCCGGGTTCATGTTACAAGTCATATCTGACTTCAGGAAAAACCAGGGCTTTCTGTTATCCGGTGCAATAGCCTACTATACCCTGCTCTCGGTCGTGCCGATGTTCGCACTGTTTCTGGTGGTACTGTCCCAGGTCATGGATACGCAACAGTTACTCGATACAGCGGCCAATTACCTGGAACTGATAGCCCCGGGACAATCCAGCGCTATCATTGAACAAATATCAGCTTTTCTGCAAAACTGGAGGGTGGTCGGAATTATAGGTTTTCTGATATTGCTTTTTTTCAGTTCGCTTGCATTCACATCACTCGAAAATGCCATGTCAGTCATATTCCATCATCGCGTGGCCATCCATCGCCGTCATTTCCTGATCTCGGCCATTATGCCTTATTTATATATACTGTTATTGGCGCTGGGTCTGTTAACTGTCAGTGCCATTAGCGCAGCACTATATGCCGCCGGGGATCAGGCGATCATACTGTTCGGTCATACCATCACACTACATGGAACTACGGCAGTAGTTATATATATACTTGGCCTGACAGGTGAAATCCTGTTGTTGACATCACTGTACATGGTCATGCCAGTCGGACACCTGGTATTCCGCCATGCATTGATCGGTGGCTTGACTGCAACACTGTTATGGGAGTTGACCCGCCATTTTCTGGTCTGGTATTTTTCAACATTATCCCTGGTCAATGTTATTTATGGCTCCTTCACATCCACGATCATTATCCTGCTAAGCTGCGAAGCCGCTGCATTGATCCTGCTGTTCGGGGCCCAGGTCATTGCCAGTTATGAACACCTCGATACACAACATTCCCACAATTTATAAATTATTAAGATCATCACAGATTGACACAAATCACCCTATAATGTTTAATTTTATATAACACGCGAAATCTGCCTGATTGTTTACCTACAGCGATGCTCTACGCACGATGGTTTGTGAATACGGCAGCTGTTAATCCTGAAGCGAAAACTCAAAATTATATGTTAACACATTGATATTGTTATTTATTAATTGTCTTGATTTATCAGCTACTGGACTGGATTCAATGTTTATGACCATGTCCTGAGCATCGCAAGCATTTAATAAAAATATATGATTAATTATTGATATATCGTTATTTATGACATAATATATGTGGTAATGTTTAAATGTTATTTAACACGCAGAGGAAAGGGGAATGACTGGTATTACTGACAAAATTCAGGGAGACGATGTTCTCGAACTGGAGATTACACATGGGGCGCTCACACTGGGTCGTGGAGAACACAATAGTTGTACGTTTGCATGCGATTCGGTTAGCACACACCACGCCCGGATCACTACATTATTCAATGCCTCTTATATAGAGGATCTCGACAGTACCAATGGCACCTATGTCAATGGTAAAAGGATCCACAAGCATACCCTACATGATGGTGATACAGTGATGCTGGGGGAACAACTGATCAGGGTTGTCAAAACCGATATCGATATAACATCAGTAGCATGATACGAAAATCGGGCCAGGTGAAATAATTAAGCATCACCTGGTCAGGAAATAAATTACCTTCACCGACTCGTTAAACTCGATCACACCAGGCTCAAAGGCCGACTCAGCTCTGGCGTCACTGGCTTTATATGACAGGCGAGAAGATGATAGCACCTGGCCTGCGGACAGGTGGCTGATCGAATAGACGCCTCCCAGCTTCTCGGCAACATTGGACACCAGCAATTCTGCCTTCAGGCGCGCATCGTCGACCGCGCGCTGCAAAGCCTTTTTCCTGACTTCGCGCTCTTTCGAGAACTTGAGATAACTGGTGTTGATGCGACCAACACTAATATCCAGCAAGGTCCTGATAAAGCGATCGTATAAAGCAAGCTCCCGCAATGTTATCTCGACATTTCGTGACACTTCCGTGCCGACATAGACCTGCTCCTTGTTACGCCAGTTGTAATGCGGCGTAATCCTGAGCTGCGTAGAAGTGATATCCTGCTTGTTGATTCCAAGTGCCTTCAGGCTCGTTATCAATTTTGCCGAGCGCATTTCTACCTGTTCACTAACAGACGCTACATCCTTTCCCGTCTCAATGATACTCAGCGACATATACAGGGTATCAGGCACAACCTTCATTTTGTAGTTACCCGTAACTACGATATGTGGCTCACTGGGTAATGACTCTGCTGAAAGCGAAAGACTTATAGACAGCAATAATAAAAAAGTAATTTTTTTCATCATTCAAGCGTTACCATGATACATTCCTGGTATCTCTGCCACCTATCAAGATTGCAGTAAATACAATCTATCTGAATTGCTACAGCTGCTCTCCCTTATGTCGTCCACAGCCAGATGTTCACAATAGGCAACACTATTTTTTAATCCAGTTCCCTGGAGATAATTGTATATATTGTCCTGAGGGTGTTTTATCGATAGCTTTTTTCCCTGCCAGTTTTTCCACTACATCAACTGAAGTACCGTTTCGCTTGGCTATATCCTCGTAATACTGCCTGCGAGCCTTGTTGATCCGGTTGACCAGCGCTATCACATCGGGCGAAGACTTGATTATGCCGAGGTATCCATCGACCTTCTCACCCACCAGTAACTGGGATTTTGCATCCGGTAACTCGATCGCCATCGATGACATCGGCCATGCAATAAGCACAGCAGTTGTTGCCAGGACCATTGCCAGGAAATACTTTTGTATACACGCTGCCATATCAATAACCATTTAACTAGAATAAACCGGTTTCCTTACTGAACATCTCATCAAGGTCCTTATCTACCTTAACCTTGATTTCATGCTCAATTTTAACATTTAGATTGATAGTGATCGGCTTTTCGGGCGCCTCGAGCTGTACACGTGGTGTGCAGCCATATAGAATGCCCGTTACGACCAATAAGTTACATAATAAGATACAAGATTTATTCATCCCTTCTCTCTGATCAATATTTAAATCTGATTACAGAATAGCACCTCATCGGCACTTCATCCAGCCTGGTTATCAATCTTTTTACTTGCCCTTGAGGACACGCTCGCCTATTTTCTCACTAATCCGGTCTCCCAACTGAATACTACGAACAAGCTGCAACACATTCTCTTCCAGTTTCACATTCAGATGTACAGGCCGGCCATTCTGGAATTCAGGATTAGAGCCCTGCAGACGGATTTGCATGACCAGACTGCCATCAGGGCTATAGTCAACATCGGCAAGCAGCTTGTTGTAATTGAAATCCGTCAAGGCTTGCAGCAACATGGCAATATTTGCATTTGATTCAGCCAGATTATTTACCCGCTCATTCGGTGTATAACGTAGCTTCCCCCCAGGAGGACGCGCCCTGATATTACCGTTCCTGACCAATACTCCATCTCGGCTGAAATCAAAAGGTAATTCCCCATCAATGACTCCGGTTCCATATATTCCCTGGTTTTGCTCCAGTTCCAGTAGCTTGGCGACGTCGACATGACGAATCGTCACAGTAAAGGGATTGCTTTTTCTGTCCAGATCAACATGAATGTGCGCACTCTGTATTTCCCCACCTAAGGTCCGCGCACTCAAACTGTTAATTGTAAATTGCTTTTTACCCGATGTTGAATAATCCATATTGGCCATTAATGTGATAGCACTAACAGGTACACCTGGATTCACTTCAGCAATACGGATTGCAACAGGTTGTTTCAGAGTAATACGTTCCCATCCCTGCAACTGTAACGCTGCATTCAGTCCCTTAAAATCAATCTTTTCATAGCGGCCAGCAAGCTGATTAATCTGGATCTGAGTATCCTGTACGATATCAATCCCGGCCTGTGAGGTCTTGTTATTTCCTATGGACGGTTTCCAGCTTAGCCGTCCCGTGACCACCAAACTACCACCATCAAGTTGCAACGGATATGGACGCCGATCAAACAGTGGATCTGTAATCGATTTTGACGCCGTGAAACTGACTGGCATCAGGCTAAAATCCATCCTGCCCTTATTGGACACAGGGCGATGGTGCATATCCAGTTTAGCCTCGATTGCTCCCTTGGCGGCATACAGCCTCGCTTGTGCAGTGAAAGCTTTGTCACTTAATGTGATATCAGCATTGATTTTGTCCAGCTTTACTGTTTGCTTGCCCGACAGCAGGGTAACTCCACGCATATCCGAATTCGCCTGGAGCCGCCAGTCGCGCCCCTTTAAACTGATGAACTTGATATGGGCATTAACCGATCCGGAATGCAGCATATGCTGCGCAATGCCGATTTCCGGTACTTTAAAACCCATATCAAATTCACTGCAATACCATTCTCTACTACGGTTTTTATAGCCGCATTCTGCCTTCGACTCCAGGCTGAGGCCAAGGGACTTGATACGCAACTTGTCGGACTGGTAGCCACTGGCAGACACGCTTGACTCAGGCTGTATGTTAACGACCAGTCCTGCATCACCATAGGCAAGATCCATTTCACCCTGCGCACGTACTGTATCGGCGGTTATAATAGTAGGCTTGGTACTGTCTACATTAAAAATAAGCCGGCTATGTAGTCGTAACGACGGATACAAACTGATACTCGGCGCCAGAACCCTTGTCCTGAGTCGGACTGCGCTGCTGTCGTCACCATAGTGCAGATGTACTGCCTGCTCAGCGCTCAATCTGCTCTGACCCACATTCATACCCACTGCCGTTTCGCCCTTAAGACCATCCGGGGTACTGATATTCAATTTCTGGTTTTCGAGCTTGGCAGCCAGTTTACGTGACTGTTTACTTTCTAGCGTAGCGTGCGGGATTAATGGTATCAATGACAAATACGCGCTCTTGTCGAAATTCCATTTAAGCAAACCAGCATCAAGCCGAAGCCGCAAAGGAATATTCGCCACAATATCCCGTGCATGATCTGTCCAATGCTGTGCAGCCAACTCGATATCAATATCGGCCTGCATCTGTGATGTCTGGAGCCACTGACTTAGACTGAGTGATTCGGCGACCGGCAAACTTAGCTCTCCCTGCGCAACTACCTTACCTGTCAAACCTTCAATGACCTGTTTAATGCCCCATGCAGTTAGTAGAGATGAGATCTTTTCGAGATCGGCACTGGCCATCCACGTGCTTTGTAGATGGTTGTCCTCTAATTTTAACCCGCTCGTACTCAGATCAAGCAGACTGAAATCTTTTAGCGGTTCGTGTACAAGCAAACGCATATCACCCGATTGAAGCACTAGCAGATTGGTCTGTATCCGGTCATGTCCCTGGCGGGATATATTCATTTGTGCCTTTAGCTGTTTATCGTTCACACTGATATCGGCACCGATATCAACAGCGACACCCTTGTGCTCGGTGTTGCTGTAAATGAGCCTGGTATGCTTTATAGCGAGCAAACGGAAGGGAATGTCCTTGAGCGATGGAAGTGAAATTGCTTTCATTTCAGTGCTTGCCGGCTTGGCCTTAAGCTGGCGCTGCGCAACTGTTATATCTGCTGTCGACACTGTAATCCGATCAAGGCGACCGGATAGCAAGCCGGAAATACTGTAACTGAGTTGTATATCCCGCGAATGTAGCTCAATATGCTGCTGTGAGCCGATATAGTTAAAACCGAGCTTGCTAATCCTGGCATGCTGCAGATCCAATGTATCAATATTAACAACAGGATCACGCGCACCCGCTTGTTGCAGCTGATATTTAACAAGCGCCGTAACGATGGCTGGCAAGCTGAAATAAAGGCCAGCGATTAACGCACTACTGATAATAATCCACAAAAACAGACGTTGATATCTACTCAAACCGATGCATCCCTGACACCAGTTTGGGCAATAATCCCGCTATAAATATAATTGATCTGACTGCGTATACTGAAAAACCGTTTTCGATAATCGAAATCAGTGGCACAACACATTACCATTACCTCAATCCGAGTAGATAACCTGCTTCAATACAAACCCGCGCAACAATCTAGCGCACCAGGATCAACAAACAGGAGAGCACATCCAACAATCTGCGTACTTCACCTCCCTGTTTCAGTAATATATTTTCAAGCGGCAATATAACCAGACCGGGTGAATGGGCCTTGACCACGTTTATAATATTTATGATATTATATTCGTCTACATGCAGGCATTTGACCTGGTATTTGCCTGGTGGTAACTGCTCCAGCACTTCGTCCTCTTTAGATTGACTGGTGGTCAACACCAGTAACGGCCTCATCGCAGCCTCGGCATTCATCGACTTGATAACCCTGACGGCCCTGTGTGCCTGCAATGATCCATCATAAAACAATACAACAGGACGGCTTCTGTCTGTTGATACGGTACGATCCCTGTCTTCTGTCAGGCGTTTTTTAGGTGTCATCAGGATCAATTGATAATCTTCAGACTCCCTGATGACGGATTCCAGGCGTGGTCCCCTGACCGTACGGAATGAACAGCCTACATGGGATAATTCTGACATTTCCTCCAGCACCTGACGCATCTGTGCTGCAACAGCATTCAGATTGCGTTCTATTGAACGGCTACTCAAATCGCGTGACAGCGCCGTGTTTAAGGTAATTTCCCGCGTAAACGGTAAATTCGCCAGCTGCAGTAATTCTGTATCCTCGATAAACAGACCACACAAATTCGCCTGCAACCGTGAAGCGAGTATAACAGCGGTCTCCATGATGGATATATTGAATCCCCCGCAATCCACGCTGATGATTATGCGCTCGATATTATGATTTGTATCATTCATTTTCAACTTCACGTTCGTCGGATTTCATCGTACTTGAGTATTCCCTGCGTTTTCTTGTCAATTCCTCAAGACGATTCTGCACCCTGCCATTGATAGTCACGGCTGGATATTTGCCTTGTTCATCCGCAGCTCCCGCGCTCAAACCTGTCAGTATCTCCATCGCATCGTCAATCGTATCTATGGCGTAAATAGAAAACTGCTGCTGGCGTACTGCATCGACTACATCATTACGCAACATAAGATGCGTGATATTTGAACGTGGTATAATCACACCCTGCTCTCCATTCAGGCCACGCGCCGAACAGATATCAAAAAAGCCTTCCACCTTCTCATTGACGCCACCAATCGCCTGAATCTGCCCTAACTGGTTGACAGAGCCTGTGATTGCCAGTGATTGTGCCAGTGGGATCTCTGCAAGCGCCGATAATAATGCACACAACTCTGCCGCAGAGGCACTGTCACCTTCGACCTGCGCATAGGATTGTTCGAATACGAGACTTGCCGACAATGAAAGTGGCTGTTCTCTGGCATAGCGACCTGCGAGGTAGGATGACAATATAAGCACACCCTTGGAATGAATCGCACCTCCCAGTTTAACTTCTCGCTCAATATCGATAACCTTGCCCGAACCCAGTCTCGCGGTTGCTGTCACGCGTGAAGGGCGCCCGAATGCATAGTCACCCAGCTGAATGACTGTCAACGCATTGATCTGAGCAACCTTGCTACCATCTGTTTCCAGCAGGTATATATCCCGCAGTACCTGCTCATGCATGCGTTCGCGAAGCTGATCGAGACGTTGTATACGTGTATCGATCGCCTTCTGAACATCATCACTGCAGATCACATCATGATCCTGCTCGGAAGCCCAGTAGTCTGCTTCGCGCATCAGATCGAGCAGGTTTCCCATATGCAGGGAAAGTTTTTCACTATCTTCGGCTTTCCTTGCACACTCCTCGATAATACGTGCTACACCAGCGCCATCGATCGGTTTCAGCTCGTTCTCGTGTTGTAAACTCGCAATCCATTTTGCATAAAGTGTTGTACTCTCAGGACTACGATCGAAATCTTCGGCAAAATCTGCGGCAACCTTGAACAACTGGTTAAATTCCGGATCATATTCCTTGAGTAGATAATAAAGCAGGCGATCTCCAGTTAGCACAACCTTGACATCTATCGGTATCGGCTCCGGTTCCAGAGATATCGTACTGACAATACTCAACATCTGCTCCATGGACTCGATCCGTACTTCATGTGCACGTAAGGCCCTTTTCAGCCCTTCCCATGCAAAAGGTGACAACAGGATCTTTCTTACATCCATGACCAGGTAACCGCCATTCGCACGATGCAATGCCCCGGCCTTGATCAGGGTGAAATTGGTAAGTAATGTACCCAATTGCGCCATATGCTCTATACGACCCATCAGATTATGGTAGCTGGGATTATCCTCGTAGATGACGGGTGCACCGGTGACATTGCTGTTATCGACAAGCACATTGACCTGATACTGCATGATAAGACCCGACAATTGCTTGTTCTCTTCGAGCGGTTGCTCAGCACTACCATGTTTTCTGAATTCATCGACATTATCAATAATGTTATCATTAACTGCATCAATGAATTTCAGCACTTGCGGGAAATCATGATACCTGTTTTGCAGATCGGCGATAAACTGATCCACTGTCATCTGAGAAATTTCCCGATTGAGCTCCTTAACCCTGGCCCTGCTTTCCTTGGCCCAGACAGGTATCTGGCGGATGGCCTTCCTTATTTCCTCTTCTATTTCAGTTGTTTGTTTTCTGATTTCTTCCTGCTCTGCTTCGGGTAGTTTCTCAAACTCTTCTGGTGATAATATTTTATCTTTGCGCCTTGGACCAATGGTATAGCCGCCGGGTGTACGCATCAGTACGATATCTTTTTCAGCTGCCTTTTCGCTTATTTTCGCAAAAACATTTTCCTCCTTCGCGTTAAGCTCATCATTGATCTCCTGCACACGTGCCCTGTATTCATCACCTTCGAATGCAGCCGGTATCGCCACCAACAGGTCGTCAATCAGCTGCTCCATGTCATCACGCAGTTTGTTGGCGAATCCGGCCGGCAGCTTCATCGCTATGGGCTTATGGTAATGCTCGAAATTATTGACATAACACCAGTCGCTGGGGACTGGAGAATCTTTCACCTTGGAGTCAAGCAGGCGTTTGACCATGGTATGTTTACCAAGACCTGTCGAGCCCGCTACATACAGATTATAGCCATCATGTTGTATGCCGATACCAAATTTCAGTGCCTCCAAAGCACGTGGTTGGCCGATGCTCTCAACCATGACACCCAAATCTTCAGTCGTTTTAAACCCAAAAGTGGATACATCACAGGCATGGTAGAGTTGTTCCGGTGTCAATGTATAATTATTCTTGTTTACAGTATCCATATCTCATCTTTTTGTTTATCGAATTACGTCTAAACATGCAGTATTCCACTATTTTATCTGACACTCGTCAACAACTATGTGAAAGTATCATGATGGTCAGGGCCGCTTGCTCTTTTCGATCAGGGTGTCGACCAGATCCATGGGTAGCGGGAAAACGATCGTATTGCTACGCTCGCCTGCGATTTCTGTCAGCGTTTGCAGATAACGCAACTGTAATGCCTGCGATTGTTGGGAAAGGGTTTTGGCTGCTTCAAGTAACTTGACCGAGGCCTGCATTTCACCTTCAGCATGAATAACCTTGGCGCGCCGCGCACGTTCAGCCTCTGCCTGCTTGGCAATCGCCCGAACCATACTTTCATCCAGGTCAACGTGTTTGATTTCGACATTACTGACCTTGATACCCCAGGCATCGGTCTGTTTGTCGAGTATATTCTGCACATCAATATTCAGACGTTCCCGTTCGGACAACATCTCATCCAGTTCATGCTGACCCAGTACCGAGCGCAACGTTGTCTGTGCGAGCTGACTGGTCGCCATGTAATAGTTTTCTACCTGGATAATGGATTTCTCCGGATCTATGACACGGAAATACACCACCGCATTGACCTTGACAGATACGTTATCACGAGAGATGACATCCTGACTCGGAACATCCATAACGACAGTTCGCAAATCCACCCTGACCATCTGCTGGATGAACGGGATAATGATTATGAAACCGGGGCCCTTCACTTTCCAGAAACGGCCGAGCAGGAAAACGACGCCGCGCTCGTATTCCCTCAGTATCTTGATGGCACTGAAAAGAAAAAGTGCAACAAATGTTACTACTATATAAAGCGTATATAGTGTCATTGTTCTTGCTCCTGTGTGTATTTACTGAACGGCTTGACGTGCAGGATCAATCCCTTGATACCGACAACCTCTACTGCCTGGTCTTTCTGCAAGGGACTATCGCTGGCTGCGCGCCAGGTTTCTCCATGCACAGCTACACGTCCTTCATGTTCGAAGTCCTGCAATACCACGGCCTCGCTACCCACCAGTTCTTCGTGGCCGCTGACAACCGGTCTGCGCCTGGCCTTGATCGCCATCCCAACTACGAAAATAAACAATAACGCACTACTGATGGTAAATGTAATAATGACCGACAGATCAACACCAAAACCGGGCACATCGGTATCCATCAAGATAATGGATCCGATGACAAATGCAACGGTCCCGCCGATGCCTAAAATACCAAAGCTCGGCTGAAAGGCCTCTCCGATCATCAGTGCGACACCCAACAGGATCAGGCCCATACCGGCATAGTTTATCGGTAACAACTGGAACGAATACATTGCCAATAACAAGGCGATGGCCCCGATCGTCCCCGGCACAATAGCACCCGGATTGGAGAATTCAAGGATCAGTCCATAAATACCCATCAACATCAGGATATAGGCTACATTCGGATTGGTGATGACACTAAGCAATCGGCTGCGCCAGTCCGGGTCAATCTCGCGGATGGCCAGTCCTGTGGTATTCAAGGTTCGTTCACGACCCTGAACCATGACCTTACGGCCATTGATCTGTGTCAGCAGGTCAGCCATACCGCTGGCAACAATATCGATGACATTGAGCTTAAGGGCTTCATTAGCCTGTAGACTGGCGGCCTCGCGCACGGCTTTTTCGGCCCATTCCTGGTTACGTCCCCGTAATTCAGCGAGGCCACGAATATAGGCCACTGCATCATTGATGATCTTTTTTTGCATAGGATCCTTATTCGCTACCTTGTCTTTTTCATCCTTGCCACTGATGTCGGGTGGCGATATCCCACCGACCTTGACCGGTGTGGCAGCACCGAGGTTGGTGCCCGGGGCCATCGCCGCAACATGGCTGGCATAAAGGATATAGGTCCCTGCGCTCGCGGCACGTGATCCGCTCGGGGCAACATAGGTCACGACAGGTACAGATGAATTGATAATATTCTTGATAATCCCGCGCATGGCAGAATCAAGCCCCCCGGGCGTATCCATACGAATTATGACGAGTTCTGCCTGTTGCTGATCCGCCTTTTCCAGAGAGCGCACAATATAATCCTCGGTTGCAGGACCAATGGCATCATTCACAAGCAGGCGTATGGCAATCCGCTCTCCGCTTTCTGCTGTCAATACAGGCGACAACAGGCAAGATACAAGCAGCATTGAAATAATCGCGAATAGCCTTGTCGTTACCATAAAAAATGATTCCCTGAATAACAATGTAAGCATAGACAATGTACCGTATAGTTGCGAGACATGTCACCGTTTATAATTCCATGTTTTCCTTATACTGGATAATGACTTTAAAATTGATGATATAAATCAATACTCTTTATTATTCTTTGTACTAATATTTGTAATATAGTTGCATTTATGTGGCAAATATTCATACATGCTGCAGTTATGTCATGTTTTAATATTATTAGCAGACGTGCTATTTCAGATACGGAGAGCATCAATGGAAGACATGTTCAGTTATAGCGATGAATTGGGTCCGCTAAAGGTCATTCATGTTCATGAACCTTCCGTTAACCTGAAGGCTGTCCTGGTTATCGACAATATCGCCAAGGGTCCTTCCATCGGTGGCGTACGTATGGCAGCCGATGTCAGCACTGAGGAATGTATACGCCTGGCCAGGGCCATGACCTTCAAGAATGCCGCCGCCGGGCTCCCCCATGGCGGTGGTAAAGCCGTACTCTATGGCGATCCAAAAATGCCCAGGGAAGAGAAGGAGCGCCTGATCAGGGCCCTCGCCAATGCACTGCGCAATGAGGAAACCTATATCTTTGCACCGGATATGGGAACCGATGAGGAATGCATGGCCTGGGTCAGGGATGAAATCGGGCGCGTGGTCGCATTACCGCGTGAAATAGGCGGCATACCGCTTGATGAAATCGGTGCAACCGGCTGGGGATTGAGCCATGTAGTCGACGTAGCCTTGCAGCATTGTGATTTTGAACTGCAGGGCGCGCGCCTGGTCGTACAGGGTTTTGGTGCCGTCGGCATGCACGTAGCACGCTTTCTTACCGCCAAAGGCGCCATTCTCGTCGGCGTAGCCGACTCGCGTGGCGCCATTCATAATGCAAATGGCATCGATGTCGATATATTATGCGAGATCAAAAAGGACGGCAAATGTGTCAGCGAATATGCCGATGCTGTAACAATGGAGCGTGATGATGTCATTGGTGTGGAATGTGATATCTGGATACCGGCGGCCAGACCCGATGTGGTCAACAAGGAAAATGTACATCGTCTGAATACCAGGCTCGTGGTTGAAGGCGCCAATATTCCATTTACGCATGATGCCGAAAAATACCTGCATGAAAAAGGTATTCTGTGTGTCCCCGACTTTATTGCCAATGCCGGTGGCGTCATCTGCGCGGCGATGGAATACCACGGCTCCAGCGAGGCCGCCGCATTGGCAACCATCGAGGAAAAACTTAAACGTAATACCAGCCTGGTACTGGATGCCGTCAAGCAAAAACAGGTCTTGCCGCGCGAGGCCTCGATGGAACTCGCTGTTGAGCGCGTTAAAAAGGCCATGGGCTTCCGCCGCTATTCACTGTTCTCATCAGCACCGGGATTTACCTGATACTGATACAGTAATAATTTAGCAAATAGGAACCGTTATGTACCGTATACGTTTTCATGGACGGGGTGGACAAGGCATGAAGACCGCTAGTCGCATCCTCGGTACGGCCTTCTTCCTCGAAGGCTATGAGGTCCAGGATGCGCCGCGTTATGGTGCCGAACGCCGTGGCGCGCCGATATTCGCCTATGTACGCGCCGACCATGCCGCGATCAATGAACGCGGTATTATCCAGCATCCCGACCTCGTGATTGTTGCGGATGATAGCCTCGTACCGGTAGCCGGCGCTGGCGTGGTTACCGGCATCGATGCACATACAGTGTTACTGATCAATAGTGACGAGCCCCCCGAACTGTGGAAACAGCGTCTGAATTTCGCCGGCCAGGTATTTACGCTACCTGTCGAAACGGAAGATCGTGCCGAGTTACGCTTCATCGGCGCAACCTGTTCAGGTGCCGCGGCACGCCTGCTCGGCGTTATCACACGCGCTTCATTGAGCCAGGCAATCACAGAGGAATTACAGGCCTTGGGTGATGCCGTCGTCGACAAGAATCTGGCCAAGGCGCTAACGGCCTATGACCTGATGGAAGCACATCGCGGCTGTGTCGGTACCAGCAGCAAGGTTTCTGCTACCGACTACCAAAACCCGGCATGGGTCAATCTGCCTTTTGATGACGCCCGTATTGCTGCGCCGGCGATCCATGCCGCCGCTACCAGCGTGCAGGTCAATACCGGCTTATGGCGTACATTACGCCCCGTTATCGATTACGAACTGTGCAATAAATGCTGGTGGATATGCAGCAGTTTTTGTCCCGATGGCGCCATTGATGTCGATGATAAGGGTGTCCCGCATATCGACTACGACCATTGCAAGGGCTGTATGGTCTGTGTTGCGCAATGTCCACCACATGCCATTGCTTCGGTGC
Source organism: uncultured Gammaproteobacteria bacterium (assembly GCA_947258655.1). Lineage (GTDB taxonomy): Bacteria > Pseudomonadota > Gammaproteobacteria > JAADHQ01 > JAADHQ01 > JAADHQ01. The sequence continues at coordinate 255,095 of CAMYJD010000001.1, forward strand.
CGGAACAGGAAGCCCAGGCACAAGATGCAGCGGGAGAAGTGACATGAAACGCATGCTGTTAACCGGTAATGGTGCGGCAGCCTGGGGCGCACGTCTGGCAGCAACAGACTATATCCCTGCGTTTCCGATCACACCGCAAACCGAAATTATCGAAGCTTTGGCCAACTGGATCGATAATGGCGCAATGAATGCACGTCTGGTTACACTGGAATCCGAACATTCGATGATCACCGCAGCGGGAGCGGCCGCCGCGACTGGCGTCCGTGTATTCAGTGCGACCTCGAGCCAGGGACTGCTGTATGCCATGGAGATGCTGTACACGGTATCGGGATGGCGTGCCCCGTTCGTACTGACCAATGTGTCGCGCGGCCTGGCTGCACCGATCACGCTGGAATCAGACCACACCGATGTCATGGCCGCTCGTGATAGTGGCTTCCTGCAAATTCATTGCGCGACCTGCCAGGAGGTACTGGACAGTACCCTGATCGCCTATCGTCTGGCAGAAGATGCACGCGTGCGCCTGCCCGTGATTGTCAATCTGGACGGTTTTTATTTGTCCTTCACACGTGAGCCGGTACAACTCCCGGATCAGCAGATTGCAAAGGAGTTTGTCGGTCGATACGACGCAGAAAATATACGTTTTCGCGCCAGCGCACCGGTCAGTCAGGCCGTTGCCGTGCTCGGTGGTTCACCCTATTCCTACTTTCGCTATGAGACCCATCTGGCCGCACAAAATGCACTGCTCGTGTACGACGAGGTGGCAGCGGAATTTAACCAACGCTTTGGCAGACAACACAATGCGATCGAGGAATATCGCAGCGACGATGCCGACATTTTATTTGTCATGATGGGTTCATTCGCGACCAAGGCAAAAGAAGCGGTCGACCTGTTACGTGATTCTGGCCAGGCAGTCGGTTTGTTACGCCCGCGCCTGATCAGGCCGTTCCCGACGCAATCGTTTCAACACCTGCTCGGCGGAAAAAAAGGTATCGCCGTCATCGACCAGAACCTGTCGATGGGCATGGGCGGCGTATTGCACGCCGAACTGAGTTCGGCACTGTATGGCCACGCCAATGCGCCTGCTACCCTGGTCAGTTTTATCGGTGGTCTGGGCGGTCGCGATATCAGTAGCGAGGAATTTTTTGAGATGGCGGCGGTTACCCGCCGTGCCGTAGACGAGGGTGTCACACCTGCACCGCGTTTACTGTATAACGAAACCGAATTACGCGAGATCAGGAAACTACAGGCCGTTGCCCAGAGCGAGCGTGAAGAACTGCACAACAGTGCTGACAAGCCCAGCGGAGAGCAGCAATGACTGACACAGCCGAAACCATATTCAAACGTCTCCGCGACCTGCCATCGACACATTTACTCGGCACCGGCACACCGATGTGTGCCGGCTGTGGCGGACTCCAGGCCCTGCATCAGATCTATGACATCATCGGCGAGAAATCGGTGTTTATCAATGCCGCCGGTTGCATGACCCTGTTGTCGGTATTCCCGTTCACACCGTTTCGGGGCTCATGGTTGTATACCGCAATGGCCTCGGCACCGGCCGGCGCCCAGGGTGTACGCGATGCCCTGGATATACTGCTGCAACAGCAACGCATAGCGGCGGAAGAGGACATGGAAGTGGTCGTACTGACCGGTGACGGCGCCGCCTATGGCATGGGTCTGTCGTCCACATCGGGAGCAATGGAACGTGATCTGGATTTCCTGTATATCTGTTATGACAATGAAGGTTATGGCAATACCGGTCAGCAATATTCCGGCGCCACACCACATGCGGCATTGACCTCTACCAGCAAGGGACCGCGTGGTTTCAGCGGTTTCAAGAAAGATCTGTTCTCGATATGGGCCGCGCATGAACCGGCCTATGTCGCCACCGTCATCGGTACCGAGCCGCTGGATCTCGCTCGTAAGATCGACAAGGCCCGCAACATGACAGGCCCGCGCATGATTATCGCCCTGGCACCGTGCCCGACCGGCTGGGACTATGATCCGAAGCAATCCGTCGACATCGGAAAGCTGGCCGTCAGGACCGGTATCTGGCCATTGAAGGAATACGAGAACGGCAAGGTCGTGCACACGAAGATACCGAAGCAACGCAAGCCGGTTGAAGAATATCTGCAATGTCAGGGACGCTTCCGCCACCTGTTCGAACCGCAACGTAATGATGAACTGATCGATGCGCTACAGGCCAAAGTCGACAGTTATTGGCGAGACATCACCGAGTAATCGCAGTCAGAGCAGATGATAAAGGAAGCGATATGAACGCCATGCAAAAAAGCTATTTTCATCGCGGTGGCACACAAGCCTTACTGGGCGCGACAATCCCGGAACACTTCACCGACATTGTGCAGCGCTTTCCTGCTCATGAAGCGCTTGTGTCTCTACCACAACAGCAACGCCTGAGCTATCGGGAATTAGCGAACGCCATCGATGAACTGGCCCGCGCTCTGGTCGGCTCGGGCTTCAACAAAGGCGATCGCATCGGCGTATGGTCCACGGATAACGTCGAATGGTTATTGTTACAGATGGCCACGGCGCGCATCGGTGCGGTACTGGTCAATATCAATCCTGCCTACCGCCCCAAGGAACTCACCTACGCACTGCAACGTTCCGAGATACATGGCATTTTCACGATCCCGTCTTTCCGCAGCAGTGATTATGTCGCGATGCTGCTGGAACTGATCCCGGAACTGCAGCAGGACAACAACGGGCAACTGCATAGCAAGGTGTTCCCTAGCTTACGCAAGGTCGTCCTCTATGATCCCGCGCACGCCGACCAGACCACACGCCCGCATCCCGGTTTTGTCATCTGGTCCGAAGTACTGGCTGCGGGTACAAACGTATCGATCGACACAGTAGACGCCATCACCGCATCACTGGACCGGGACGACCCGATCAATATCCAGTACACATCGGGCACCACCGGCTTCCCCAAGGCCGTCGTGTTAACGCATCACAATATCCTTAACAATGCCTGGTTCTCGGCCAGGGCCATGCACTTTAGCGAGCATGACCGGCTGTGCATCCCGGTACCCTTTTATCACTGTTTTGGCATGGTGCTGGCCAATCTGCTGTGCCTGTCGGTCGGCGCCTGTATGGTGATACCGGCCGAGCATTTTGATGCCCCGGCCGTCTTGCATGCGATAGAGGCCGAGCGCTGTACCGCCGTACACGGCGTTCCGACCATGTTCATCGCCGAACTGGAACATCCGGATTTTGCCAACTATGACCTGTCCAGCCTGCGCACCGGCATCATGGCCGGCGCACCCTGCCCTGCGGCACTGATGAAACGCGTCATCGAAGACATGCATTGCGGCGAGATCCTGATTGGCTATGGTGAAACCGAGGCCTCGCCGTTAACGCACCTGACCACGCGCGACGACAATATGGAGCGGCGCACTCAAACAGTTGGCAAAAACCTGCCGCACCAGGAGGTCAAGATAATCGATATCGAGACGGGCGCGACCGTACCACTGGGTCAGATCGGCGAAATCTGTTTTCGCGGCTATCACATCATGCGCGGATATTATGGTCAACCAGACAAAACAGTAGAAACCATCAACGAAAGCGGCTGGTTATATTCCGGCGACCTGGGCACGATGGATGCCGAGGGCTATGTACGCATCACCGGCAGGCGCAAGGAAATGATTATCCGCGGCGGCGAAAACATCTATCCAAAAGAGATCGAGGAGACGCTGTTTACGCACGCGAAGATTGCCCAGGTGGCCGTGTTTGGCATCCCGGATGAATACTACGGTGAGGAAGTCATGGCATGGATACAATTGCATGCCGGACAACAGGCCAGTGAAGAAGAAATCCGTGAATTTTGTAAACAACAGATGGCACATTTCAAGGTACCTAAATTTATATGGTTTGTGAAAGAGTTCCCGATGACGGTCACTGGCAAATTGCAGAAGTTCCGCATGCGGGAAATGGCCATGGACAAGCTGAAGATTCAATCGCAATAAGACGCCATCAACGTACAACATTCTGGAGACGGTCTCCCTTCGCAAATAAGCGGTTAGCGTCTATGCCATTATGGGTACAAACAGCTTTGCCAGCGTGTTGGTTAAGGCCAGGCCCCAGCGGCTGCACGGATATTCGTATCCACTCTGCCAGCATCCGTGAGGCGTGATTATCCCTCCACAGCTGAATATAAAATTAATCCCATTCTATTGTTTATACTGAATTTTTATAGATTTATTTTATACAGTTAAAGTCCCAGTATAGAAAGCCGATATAAATATTGTTAATTTTTATTAAACTTTTAATATGGGTCGGTCATGCCAGGCAAAATGAGCACATTTTTAATATTACTTTTATCATGGAATTGTTTCGCCAGTGATATTGAAAAGGCCGATGTTGAACGTGTCTATACTATAGGTATCGTTCCGCAGTTCGATATAAGACGGCTGCATGATATATGGACCCCTATTCTGAATGAACTGCAAGCGCGTACAGGGTATCGCTTTATGATTCGCGGTTCCGCCACCATTCCCACGTTCGAACAGGAACTGATTTCGGGTACCTTCGACTTTGCCTATATTAATCCCTTTCATGCACTTATCGCCAATCGCTCTGTAGGTTACATACCTTTGCTCAAGGATGTCGGTCGTCAATTACATGGCATTATAGTGGTCGCCAAAGACAGTCCAATCGAATCGGTTACAGAACTGGCCGGCAAAACCATTGCATATCCGGCACCGAACGCCCTCGGCGCAACTCTGCTGGTAAAGGCTGAATTACAGGATAAATACGGCATCAGCACATCGCAACGCTATGTTCTGACACACAGTTCGGTCTATCTCAATGTCGCATTGGGTGAAGTCGTGGCCGGAGGCGGCGTTCAAAAAACACTCGACCGTCAGTCACCCGCTATACGCGAGGCCGTGAAAGTGCTTTATAAGACCCGGGGAGTCGCAGCGCATCCGATTGCTTCTCACCCCCGCGTACCCGAATCCGTCAGACAAGATGTTATTGATGCCCTCCTGGCAATAGGAAAGACAGAGGCCGGCAAAGCGCTTCTGGCCAGGATTCCAATGAAACAGATTGACACTGCTTCATTGACAGATTACAAATCAATCGATGATATGAAACTCGAACGATTTTACCAGAAATTCTGATCAATATGCGCATACGTTATAAACTGTTCCTGCCTATTGCAGTCGCCTTTACCATCATTGTAGCGATAATGCATTTCATCTGGTTACCCGAGATGCTTGCCTACGAACAAGACAAGATTAGTCAACAGGAACATGCTGTATTAAGAAGCATGGCACCCGGATTCTCCCGGGCTATATTGCTGGGCAATTATGCGGACCTGTATGAATCGATCAATGAAGGTATGCTTGATAAAACTTTAAAATGGAAACAAATAATTGTCACAAAAGTGGATGGCAAAAGAATTTATCCATTGACAAAACCGGAGAAAATCAGTGGCGAGTATTTATTAAACATTGAACAGGATATCCAACGTCTGGGAAAAAAGATTGCCAACGTAGAGCTGACATTTGATTGGGAACAGGAATTCACTACCCATTATCAACGGGTCATAAAAATGGAATTATGGATGATACTGATTTTCGGTGTGATCGTATGTGCAGCCGGCCTATGGCAGCACTATACAATTCGCAATCCTCTGGAAAAACTGATCATAGCAGCCTCAAGACTGGCAAAAGGTGATTACGATGCATTGCTGCCCAAATCCGGAAGAGATGAACTCGGTAATCTCAGTGCCGCTTTTGGCAATATGCGGGAAAAACTTAAAATAACACAAAATGAGCTTATCGATGCTTTAGCTAGCGTCAAGACGAGTGATACGCGTAACAAGACCATTCTGGATAATCTCGGGGATGGCCTGGTCATCATTAATAATAAGGGTATCATTGAAACATTCAATCAGGCATCTGAAAAGATTTTCGGCTATGTTGCCGATGAAATCATCGGGCAAAATGTATCTGTATTATTGCCCGAACATGAACGTGCAGAGCATCAAGACTACATAGATAATTCCACGATCTACCAACAACGCATATTACATAAAACACGCAACCTGTATGGCCGTCGCAAGGACGGGGCTACATTCCCGTTGGAAATCAATGTAGCACCAATACAGGGCGCGAAAAATGGTTTTGTCGGTGTCTTACGTGATATTACAGAACGCATTAATTCCGAACAAGAACTGAAGGCCGCCAAAACAGATGCCGAGAACGCCAACCAGGCCAAGTCCGGCTTCCTGTCCAGCATGAGCCATGAACTACGCACACCGCTCAATGCAATTCTTGGTTTTGGACAATTGCTGGAATCTCAATATGGCGAGATGCCTAAAGAGGAATTGCAGGAATATATAAAATATATCCTGAAGTCAAGTTACCACTTGTTGGACCTGATCAATGAGGTCCTCGATCTGTCCCGCATCGAAGCCGGGCATCTGAATTTGCAGCCGGAAGCTGTACCTCTCTCTCGAAGAACCGAAGAATGTATAACACAGATCGTTACTGGAATAGCAAAACAACACAATATTACTATAATGAACCAGGTTGATAATCCTGATATCGCCGTGCTCGCCGATCCTCTGCGATTCAGACAGATACTCATTAATCTACTCAGCAATGCGGTCAAATATAACCGCCATGGCGGTCTGATCACACTCAAAACCGAGCCGGGCGCTGATGGCAGAATAAGAATACTGATTTCCGATACAGGCAAGGGTATTGCACAAGATGACCTGGACAGATTATTCCAGCCTTTTGAACGTCTTTCTTACAAAAACAGTAATATCGAAGGTACCGGCATCGGCTTGACCGTTACCAGGCAACTGGTCGAAGCGATGGACGGCACTATCGAGGTACAGAGTACTGTAAACCAGGGCTCTACTTTCTGTATCGAACTGCCGCTGGTCGCGACAAGCTATAAATCCATGAAAAGCTGTAATTGTTCTGCTGCCGAAAACAAGCACTTTGATTATTCACATTGCAAGATCCTGTGTATCGAGGATGATCCAGCCAGTTCCCGTTTGATGGTAGATGCATTGAAACGCAGGGAACGATATGAAATATTGACGAGCATGTCTGCAGAGCAAGGTCTGACAATTGCCGAGGAGGAACTTCCAGACATTATTCTGATGGATATCAATCTGCCCGGAATTGATGGAAAAGCTGCTTTGAAGATTCTCAGAAGTCTTCAAGATACCAGCACCATTCCAGTCATCGCAGTTACAGCCAATGCCATGGGGAGTGATATCAAGGAAGGCCTGGAAGCAGGTTTTGATGAATACATAACAAAACCAATTAATATTGAACGGCTGTATGCTGTTATCGACGAACAATTAGCCAGATCAGCACAGACGTAAAACCGACAATTCAAGAATCAAGAATGGGGTCGGTGACAATTGATAATCATTCGCATTACTATTAGCCACCAACCCGAATGGCGCTTACTAAAACGAAAAAGCTGTCATTGCGATCGTAGTGCGGTATTCCGTTTCAGGCGCCATCCTGTGTCATGTAATGCGATAATTCGATATGAAGTTTAAAAGATTGCATCGCTACAACCACCAGAAATCTTTTTAAGGTATGACCCGTTGGCTCGCAATGACGAGAAATTATTATCCTGACGGGTATTTTCTCCTTAAATAAGTACCATTTGTCACCAATCTGTTGTTTAAGGGTACGAAGGATACCCATTATTCAACACATGGATTATAATATAAATAGCGGCCCTGAATGCTGAATAACAAGTTCAGTCACCACAACAACAAACTGTAGAAAAGGGAGTCGAGTCATGGAAAACAATAATCAACCTGAACAACCAGCCACCGATGAAAACACAAAAGTGGACCCCAGCATGCTCGAATCGATACCGGCGTACATGAAGCAAGTCATCCTCAATCCGGTACAATTCTATTCATCGACCATGAAAAAGTCCGGTGGCTTTATCGAACCACTGATATTCATGATAGCGATGGCCCTGATTACAGCCGTGATTATGGCCGTGATCGGATTAATTGGATTTGGCCCAGTGGGCATGATGGCAATGGGATTTACCGGCATTATTGTGATTCCAGTCATTGTCACGATCTTTGGCTTTATTGGTGCGGCCATAGCCTTTATCATCTGGAAAATCATGGGCTCTGAACAGGATTTTGAAACCGCCTATCGTTGTGTCGCCTATTCCTATGCCTATGCGCCGGTGGCTGCGCTCGTTGCGGGGATTCCTTATCTGGGCACAGTAATCTCGTCGCTATGGCCAATGGCACTGCTGGCCATCGCCAGTATTCATGTGCATCAACGTAGCGAGAAAGCGTCGTGGGCCGTGTTTGGCATTCTCGGACTTGTCTTCTTGTTGATGGGATGGGGCGCCGAGAGCACCGGCAGGCAGATGGCGACTGAAATGGAAGGCTGGTCCAGGGAAATGGAACAGAAATACGGCGATCCAGAAAATATGACACCGGAAGATGCGGCCAAGGCTGCCAGCGAGTTTTTCAAGCGCATGCAAAAGGAACAAGAATCAAGCCAAGCGGGAGAATAATGCTGTGTTGTCAACATAGGCGTAGATAATCCTGCCTGGCCTACTATTGCGTATATCAACATCGTGTCGCGTTCAGCAATTTGATCAGCTGGCCTAATGGACGACTGTTAAGGACATCCCTTTTTTCCAGCCAGCCACGACGCGCCTGATGTATACCTCCCGCCAGATTATCGAAGTCGGCCGGCCCGTGGGCATCGCTGTTGATGCTTACCAGTACACCCTGTTGCTTTGCCTGCTGACAATAGGTGTCATTCAGATCCAGGCGCTGCGGCTGACTATTCAGTTCCAGATAACAGCCACGTTCGGACGCCGCTGTGATGACACGTGACATATCAACATCATAGGCACTGCGCTCCCCCAACAGGCGTCCGCTGGGATGGGCAAGCATAGTAATATATTTCGATTCGATCGCGCGCAGGATGCGAGTCGTCTGCCTGGCGCGTGAAAGATGGAATTTACTGTGTACGGCGACGATGACAATATCCAGCTGCGACAATATACTGTCGTGATAATCCAGGCGGCCATCTTCGAGTATATCGACCTCACTGCCCTTCAGTATTTTAAAATCACTGAATTTGGCATTCAACCTGTCAATCGCTTCCAGTTGTTTGTGCAAGCGGGCTTCATCCAGGCCATGGGCCACCTTCAACGACTGTGAGTGATCGGTAATCGCGATATATTTCAATCCCAGTTTGCGTGCGCTCCGGGCCATTTCTTCTATGCTGGCATGGCCGTCTGATGCCTTGCTATGTACATGCAGATCACCCTTCAGGTCTCCATAGGTAATCAACTCAGGTAGTTTATGTTGCTGTGCGGCCTTGATTTCCTGGTCACCGTTGCGCAATTCGGCTTGTATATAGGGTAGGCCCACGGCCTTGAATATGGATTCCTCGGTTTTGCCAGATATGCGTTTGTCACCCCTGAACACGCCATACTCGTTGATCTTCAGGCCACGCTGTTGCGCCAGTTTACGTATCTTGATGTTATGTGCCTTGTTACCGGTAAAATAATGTAATGCCGCACCAAAACTCTGTAGCTCGACAACACGCAGATCCACCTGCAGGCCATTACGCAGAAAAACAGTCGCACGCGTGCTTCCCTTTGATATCACTTCGGTAACTTCATCGTAGTCGACGAATTGTTGCATGACGGGGCTATCATCTTTGGCACTGACGAGGATATCCAGATCACCGACCGTCTCCTGCCCGCGCCGATAACTGCCGGCCACGACCACCTGCTTTACTCCAGGCACAGCTTCAAGATAGGTAACCAATGGATCCGCATACAGGTGCGCGGTATGATGCAAAAAACGCTTGTCCTGGCTACGCTGTGATTTGATCGATTCGAGGATACGTTGTTCTGTCTTTGCGCCAAATCCCGGCAGCTTGCGTAGCTGGCCCGAGCTTGCAGCATGCTGTAGTTGTTTGAGGGTCTTGATATTTAGGTCCTGATACAACACGCGCACCCGCTTCGGACCGAGACCCGGTATATGCAGCAGGTCCTCAAGACTGGCGGGCACTTCCTTATGCAATTTATCGAGTGCTTCGGCATGACCGCTGGCGATAATCTCTTCTATCTTGGCAGCCAGACTTGTGCCGATACCCTGCAACGTGGTCAGGTCAGTACCGTTGGCCAGCATCTGTTCCAGTTCATGTCCCAGACCACGGATTGTTCGCGCCGCATTTCGATAGGCACGCACGCGAAATGGATTGGCATTTTCAATATCCAGCAGATCTGCCATTTCATCGAATATCACTGCGATATCTTCGTTATGTATCGGCATCGCTCATGGTCCTGCATCTACGTTACTATTTATCATACGAGCGCTACAGGAACACTGCAACCGGGTATTTCAACCATTACCGAGTTTCAGTGCGTACGTTTTATGCTAAAGTTAACTGCATAAGCAGACGTAGGCATGCACACACAATAACAATATGACGACAGCACCGACTTTGGCAGATGTTCACGCCGCACGTGACAGGATCAGTGATGTGATCTACATGACCCCGTGTGCACGCTCGGAAACACTGAGCCAGATGCTTGGCTGTGATCTCTACCTGAAGCTTGAGAATTTACAGATCACGGGGTCATTCAAGGAACGAGGTGCACTGAACAAGATCCTGCAACTCGATGCGCAACAAAAAGCGGCCGGTGTCATCGCCGCATCCGCCGGCAATCATGCCCAGGGGGTTGCGCATGTGGCACGCAAGTATGCCATCCCGGCGACGATTGTAATGCCGGAAACCACACCCTTGGCAAAAATCCACGGTACCCGGGCCTTGGGCGCAAGCATTATCCTGCATGGCAGCAGCTATGATGAGGCCTATGACAAGGCCGTTGAACTGCAGCATCAACAGGGCTCGACGCTGATTCATGCCTTTGACGATCGTGATGTCATTGCCGGACAGGGAACAATTGGACTGGAACTGTTACAACAGGTCCCGGACATGGACATGGTCGTGGTACCCGTCGGTGGCGGTGGCCTGATTGCAGGCATCGCCGTAGCTATCAAACAGACACAACCTGAGGTGCAGATTATCGGTGTCGAGGCCGAGCGCATGCCGGCGATGCAGGCCAGTCTGAGCAGCGGTAAAGCCGAACCCCTGCGCTTTGCCAATACCATCGCCGACGGTATTTCGGTCGCCAGAGTGGGTCAGCACACCCTGCCTATCGTCAGTGATTGTGTTTCCGGTATTGTCACCGTCACAGAAGAGCAGATCGCGCTGGCCATCATGACCCTGCTGGAGCATGAAAAGACCCTGGCCGAAGGTGCCGGGGCGGTTGGCTTTGCCGCGCTGCACTACCGCCAGATCGAGCAGTTTAAAGGTAAGAAAGTCGTCGTCGTCATCAGCGGCGGCAACATCGACATGACCATGCTCGCGCGCATCCTCGAGCGCGGCCTGCAAAGCGATGGCCGCCTGGCCCGGATCCGGGTGATCGTGCCCGACAGGCCCGGTAATATCGCCGAACTGTCTGCATTGGTCGCAGAACACCGCGCCAATATCCTCGCGATTACACAGAACCGTTCTGTCAGCGAGGTTGAACTGGGCGAAAGCGAGGTCGAACTGTTACTGGAAGCCAGGGGCTGGAATCATGTGGATGCGATTACCAAGTCTGTACGTAAACACGGTTACAAGATGAAATAAACCAGTGTTATTTTTTTACCAGCGCCTTGTATAGCGCCTCGCCCAGTATCGCATGGACCCGTGCCGTCGGGTGAATTTCATCGAAGAAAAAAAACTGGTCGAAGTTGAGCCCAAAATTACAATCCGGATGAAAGGTCAATGTCGACGGACTGAAACAGGCATCGGTGGTATTGCTGATTCCGAATCGATTGGCACGTTTACCCAGTTTATTGAAAAACTTGAACAGATCAAATTCGGTAATGTGCAGCTCCTTATTATGCGCCAGCTTGCGCAAGGTCTTGTGCAGCGCCACCCTATACACCTGACTTAACATGCGCGCACGTTTGTTTAGTTTGGGCTTGTTAAGCGATGCTGCCAGCAGGCCTGTCTCGGGGATTTTACCGATATTGGGTGAGTTTATGACCAGGAACGAGCGTGCACCGGAGTGGGCCAGAATCTCGATCGATAGTTTAACCTGTGCCACCGCGGCAATAACCGTAGCTATCGCCGAGCTCAGCTGCGGATCGTCACGCGCAGCACGCACATCATTGCCACCGATTTTAATCACATATAACGCATCTGCGGGGGCCACATAGCTGTGATTGGCCTGGAACGCGAGCAACTGGAAACCGAGATCAATGATTTCAGTACCCAGGGCATTGGCCCCTGCTACGGCATAGTTGCTGCCCTCGTCCTGAAAGATCAGGTGTAGAGATGCTTTTGCATCCAGACCCAGCTTCGCGGCCATAACCTCAACGGCCACCGGGCCGTTACTGACGCGGTTCATGAAATAGGGATCCGGAAAGGGACCGGTCAAGGTAGCCAGATTACCCGTATCTGACAGGCTGTCACCAAACACGTACACACGGCTGAACTGGTCGGCGGCATGTACCCAGCCGGAGAGGAGCAATACAAACAGAAGAATGATATGGAAGGGCCTGAATCTAATCATATTATATGACCTCCATTTCGAACATGATACGAGCTGGCGAATTTAACCAGACTACTTACAGCATAGTTCACAGATCATGAATGTAAAGATTGAGCGTCAAACCTGTACTGAGTTCGGCCCATGCGCTAGCGCATCATGGCCGCAAATCCGTCCCGCGCTGGTACCGGCGCATGCACGAGGTTGTAGTGGCATTGTATGCAGGTGGTCTTGTCGGCAAACGAACGCGCATGTTCACGCTGTCCCTGTTCACCGGCAACGGCGATCTTGCGCATATCATGGCAACTCCGGCAGTTGGCGCTGTCATCGGCCAGCATCGCATCACGCACGCCGTAGGCGAGTTGTGTACGCCGGGCTTCCCATACCTTGGGATCCTGGAAATCATTGACCAGCTCCGCCCACACGTCCTTGACACCGCCCTTCACATGGGCCCAGCTTTTGGCCAGCAAACCACGCGCGGGCATATGACAGTCAGCGCAACCGGCAATGATACCGGTACCCGATGTACGATGCGCAGAGTGCTGGTAGACCGCGTCATTGACGACGTAGGCCTGCATGGAATGGCATGAGCCGCCACAGAAGGCATCGCTTGATGTGTAATGATCAACCTCATCGGCAATCAGGCTAGCTGCTACACCAATAACAATACCGAGAACTATAAAGGTCAATGTTGTTTTTCTCATCGGGATTACCATGACTGCCCTTGTAATGATGCCGAGTCCACCCCGGTTTATTCCGGGTGAACGTTGCCAGCCTCCTCGATCGCCCAGCTCCTGTCCTTGTCGGTATGACATGCGAGACAGGCGTACTCCACGCTCAGAAAGGCATGGCCGTCATCGTTAATGCGCACGAACTTGCCATCGTCGCTAAACATATTCCATAACGGATGCGGCTTGATGCGGAATATATGCGCACGTACATCACCCTCGGGTACCTCGCCACCGATAAACTTTTGCTTCACCGACACGGCCGACTTGGCCGCCCTCGGCATATGACAGGTGATGCACTCGAACTTATCCTTGGCATGGATCTTGACAACCTGTTTTTCATGACAGACCAGACAGGTTTTCTTTGTGCCCTTGAAGCCACCGTCTTTATATTTCACACTCCTGTGTGGATCGTGGCAGGCGCTACACTTCAGGTTGCGGTGTGGCGAGGCCAGAAGGTCCTCGTATTGCTCGTGGTGGCGGATCAATCCCTTGTTCGAATCGATCCGGGTCACACGACCGCGGCGATGGCAATCGCCGCAATTTTCCTCGAATGGCTGGGCTATTTTTTCCGGGTCGTTGCTATGCGCGAGGCCGGGACCATGACAGCCCTCACATGTAACACCGGGTTCGAACCAGGTTCCATGAATGCCCGGCAAGCCGTCCTGATGGGGGCCGTCCTTACCGCTCGCCTTCCAGCCTGTGGTATGACAGCTACCACAGGTATAGGGTTTACGCACGCCTGCACTGGCACTGTATCCACTCCAACCTGCCTCGGTCTTTAGATCTGCATTGGGCAGATTATACTGGCGGTTCTTGTCACCGGTCAGAATATAGCCCTGCTTGTCCATGAAGCGCGCCTTCCAGGCGTAGCCGCCTATAACGTGGCTAATATCCTTCCAGCTCTTGTCCGCTGGCGGTTCAGGCACACCGGGTGAGGTGTTGGCGGGATACGACGGAGGTCCGCTATCAACTTTCTGGATCTTGTAGGGATGACCGGTCTTGCTATAGCGCTTGACGATATCACTATGACAGTCGCGACAAGCGCCAACACCTACATAGCCATCGGGATTGCCTGTGTACTTGTTGTTATCCTTGGTACCAGTTTCAGTCGCCCAGACCTGAGGGACGATAACCAGTGCAGATAGGACAACGATCAGGCAGTACCATACAGTACGAGAGAATCCCGTGCGTGGTAACGGACTGCCAATTGCACGAGCAGTACTCATTTTGACCTCCCCTGGTCACATTGATTTTTCTGCAATTATGTAATCTATTATTGCGTTGTCGTCCATCTATAGACTGTAGCGACTCTGACACTGAACCGTGGCAGACATATTACATCCAAATACGGCATTTCCGATTCAGGTTCAATATCACAAACCTGCCCGCCTTATTCGACTTTTACATTGCGGCGCTTGGCCTTCTCGACCTTTGGCAGGGTAAGATTCAGGATGCCGTCCTTGAACTGCGCCTTTGCCTTATTCTCATCAACGTCAGAAGGCAAGGCCAGGGTCCTGGAGTATGATCCGCGCGAAATTTCACAGCGATAGTAGTCGCCCTTCTCTTCCTTCTCTTCGTGGCTGGTACTGCCCTTGATAGTAACCGTGTTTCTGGTTACCGAGATATCCAGGTCTTTCTTGTCAACGCCGGGCAATTCAGCCTTGACCACGATTTCGTTATCACGGTCGATGACGTCCACTGACGGTGTTTTACCTTCAAACGGCGCCGCTTTTCCGGTCCAGCTTGGCCATTCAACATCAAAGGGACGCAGCCATCCGCGTGGAAAGCGGCTTTCGAAGAAGCGCTCCATCTCATCGAAGGGGCTTAACGGATGCGCTGGTTGCACCTTCTGGACTTCCTGTTTGCTTTCCTTTTTCTTTGCAGTTGCCATGACAGGCTCTCCTTTATTAAAGTTATTAATGTTGTTTGTGGATCTACGCCCCTGCCCTGAAAAGACAGGAACATACAAAAATTAATGATACCTTCGTTTACATACCTAACTCTGATTTACTGTATTCAACACGCAGCCGCTTGATGACATCTTCCATCATATCCGCAGCAACGCCCAGCTCTTCACTGATCACCTCGTTGATCATCAATGCCAGGGTCTCGAATTGAGACTCACTAATCTGCTGACTGACATCCTGATCCAGCAGACGCCTGAATGCCTCAACTACCTTGTTAGCCCGGTCTTGCTGATTCGTCATAGTTTCACTCCCGTTCTTAGTTAATTATAGACAGCAGCAGTACAGTTTTCGACACGCTATCACACCGCAAATGACGTTTTTAGCATTGTTCTTGATTTTGATCATATACAACAATGCTCATGCCCAGGCGCTTAATTCCACCAATGTTTTTTGGTTTCAGTCTTCATTGTACCGAGCTGCTGATAAAGCTGTTTTTCCTCAGCGGAAAGATGCTTGGGAATATGTATCTGCAGGCGTATGTTCAGGTCTCCGCGCATATCGGCACCAAACACGGGCAGGCCCTTGTTTTTCAGGCGCAGCACCTCATCCGGCTGCGATCCCGGCGGCACCTTGACCTCGACGCTGCCTCCCAGTGTCGGCACCTTCAACTTGCAACCCAACACCGCTTCGGGCACGCCGATGGTTTCCGCACGCCACAGATCCGCCCCGTGACGTTCAAATCTTGGATCGGATTGACTGCGCACGATTACATACAGGTCACCCGCCTGCCCTGCCTCCAGGCTGGGCAGGCCATGGCCCGGAATACGCAAGGCCGTCCCCTCCTCGACCCCGACCGGTATCGTCACCTTCAGGTTGTCTTCCTGCTCTATCTGCCCGACACCGTTGCACGTTTTACAGGGATGATCGATAAACGTGCCCTGGCCGTGACAGACCGGACACACCGTGATTTGTTGAAAGCTGACCGAGCCCTGCTCCTTTTTTTCCTGATGAGTCACGACCTTGCGCCCTGTGCCCTGACAGACCTCGCACTGGCGCGGCTGTGTGCCCTCCTGGGCTCCGCTGCCATGACAATCAGGGCAGCTGATCGGCCGTGAAAAACGCACGGTTTCCTCTCCACCCGTGTTGACTTTTTCCAACGGAATCACCAGCCGTACTTCAAGATCACCGCCCTTGGCGGGCCCTGTCGGTCTGCGATGTTGGCGAAACAGGTTGGCAAACAGGCCACCGCCACCAAGGTCAACACCGAAACCCATATCAGCAAAGAGGTCACCGAAGTCAATCCCGGAGAACAGGTCTTCGGCTGAAAAGCCGGCCACGCCGGCAAAACCACCCGCATCATAATCGGCACGTTTCTTCGGATCGGATAATATTGCGTAGGCCTCGGCGATTTCCTTGAAACGCGCCTCGGCATCAGGCGCTTTGTTTCTGTCCGGATGGTACTTCATCGCCAGGTCACGAAAGGCGTCCTTTATTGCCTTCGCATCGGCATCACGTGCAACACCCAGTACTTCATAATAATCGCGTTGTTCGCTGGCCATGCGTCAATGCACTCAATCGGTTTCTTCGAAATCCGCATCGACAACCTTGCCCCGCTCACCCGAACCGGATGGCTTGGCCTCACCGCCCGCAGTACTGACATCCGGAGTTGGATGTGGGGCATAGGGACCCGATGTTGGTGCTCCTGGTGTTTGTGAATAAACCGTCGCACCTGCCTCGCGGATGACCTTTTCCAGCTCGTCGGCACGTTGGCTTGCCAGTGCTGCATCCTGCTTGCCGATGGCTTCACGAGTGGATTGCAATGCCGTATTTAAACGTTTACGTAAATCATCGGTCAGCTTGTCGCTGAAGTCGGCCAGTAATTTTTCTGCCTGGTAACACATATTATCGGCATTGTTCAGTTTATCGGCCGCTTCGCGACGCTTATTGTCTTCTTCTGCATATTTATCCGCTTCATCGATCAGACGTTGTTTCTCGTTCTCGGACAGTCGTGTAGAGCCGGTGATACTGATCGACTGGGATTTACCAGAGGCTTGGTCCTTGGCAGTCACACTGAGGATGCCGTTGGCATCGATATCAAACGTGACATCGACCTTGGGGATACCACGCGGCGCCGGTGGTAGGCCTTCCAGATTGAATTCGCCCAGACTGGTATTGTCGCGGGCCATCGGTCTTTCACCCTGGTATACATGTATCGTCACCGCCGTTTGCATGTCTGCAGCAGTCGTAAACGTTTCGGTATGCTTGACTGGTATCGGACTGTTCCGCGCAATCAATGAGGTAGCCACGCCACCCAGGGTTTCGACGCCAAGTGTCAACGGTGTTACATCGACCAGGACGATATCGCCAACCTCGCCGCTCAGTACTCCGGCCTGAATCGCCGCACCACTGGCAACACATTCCATTGGGTCGACACCCATTTCGGCCTTGCGCCCGAACAGGTCTTCAAAATACTGGCGTACTACCGGCATCCTGGTGGGGCCACCGACAAACACGATCCTGTCGATATCACTGGTCTGGACCCCGGCATCATGCAATGCCTGTTCGATCGGGCCGCGACAACGATCAACCACTTCACGCACCTGTCGTTCGAGCTCGGTACGGGTAAGATCCATGTCCATATGTTTGGGCTCACCTGCTACGGCGGTCAAGTATGGCAAACTGATATGGGTAGTGGTACTTGTCGACAGCTCGATCTTGGCCAGCTCGGCCGCCTCTTTCAGGCGTGAGACCGCCTTGCTATCGGTACGTACATCGAAACCGATCTCGCTCTTGAACTTATCGGCGATATAATCCAGCAGCTTCTGGTCCATATCCGTGCCTCCCAGCTGCGTATCACCACTGGTCGCCTTGACCTCGAATACACCCTTACCGAACTCCATGATCGTGACATCCAGTGTGCCGCCACCAAAATCGATTACGGCAATACGTAATTCTTCCCCGGCCCGGTCCAGCCCGTATGCCAGCGATGCTGCGGTCGGCTCGTTGACCAGACGTTCCACTTCGAGTCCGGCAATGCGACAGGCATCCTTGGTGGCACTGCGCTGATTGTCATCGAAATAGGCCGGCACCGTGACTACGGCCTTTTCAACCGGCTCACCAAGAAAGGCTTCCGCATCACGTTTGATTTTTTGCAACAGAAATGCGGAAAGCTGTTCGGGTGAAAACAGTTTATCGCGCAACTGGATCTGTTCGCGTTGCCCCATACGTCGTTTAAAGGCCGTCGCCGTACCTTCCGGATTCGCTGCAGCCTGGCGTCGTGCCGGCTCGCCGACCAGGGTCTGGCCATCGGCAGTGATCGCTACATAACTTGGAAAGGCCTTGCCACCGAGGCTGATACCTTCAGCACTGGGAATGATAACCGGTCGGCCACCACGCAATACCGCCGCAGCTGAATTGGATGTTCCCAGATCGATACCGATTATTGCCATATCCAAGCTCCCGAATTATTCAATTTATTATGGGTAATAGAAAGATCATAATCCGCGCATCTGATCAATTCAATATAAAACAACCAAGTTACAGTTTTATCAGAATAACAGCCATTTAGTTGTTGTCTCTGATGCAATTATTCTTTCTCTGTCACCAGCGGCACAAAGGCCACACCAAGGATGGCATCGGTTGTTATATTGCCCTGCTGATCTTTTGTCACCAACATCAATTCCTGATGCATATACGGCAGGCCGACCGGGATCACCATACGCCCGCCCGGCTTGAGCTGCTTGATCAGTGCTTGTGGAATATGCGCAGCCGCCGCGGTGACGGTAATCGCGTCAAAGGGGGCCTTTTCTTCCCAGCCATAGTAGCCATTCGCACACAGGGTTTCGACATTGTCATAACCCAGCATCTTCAGCCGCGCCCGTGCCGACTCACACAGTTCCGGAATCCTTTCTATGCTGTAGACCGTTTTCGCCAGCTTTGACAATATCGCCGCCTGATAGCCCGAGCCCGTGCCAATCTCGAGTACGACACTGTCTTCAGTCAGATCCAGCAGGTCAGTCATTAATGCGACGATATAGGGTTGCGAGATCGTTTGCCCGTAACCAATAGGCAACGGGCCATTGTCATAGGCATAATCCTCGGCCACGCTGTCGACAAATTTGTCCCTGACCACATCACCCATGGCCTGCATGACGCGATCGGAAAAACGTTCCCTGCCCGTATACGAAGCGGTGAACTTCGCTTCGTTCTCGATGTCCTTTAACATACGCTTGATATTTGTCTTTCTGGCCATGCTTTTTTCCTAGGTCGTACCTTCCTGCCATGACGACAGATATTGTTGTTGTTCTGCACTCAGTTCATCAATGTTGATCTGCATGGCATCGAGTTTCAACCGGGCTATTTCCTGGTCAATTCGCAGCGGCACGGAATGCACTTCATTGCTCAACTTGCCCTGCTGCTCGAGCAAATAGATAGCCGCAAGCACCTGGTTGGCAAAACTCATATCCATAACGGCCGACGGGTGGCCCTCTGCGGCGGCCAGATTGACCAGCCGGCCTTCTGCCAGCAGGCGTAATTTTCGCCCGTCTACCAATTTGTATTCGTCCACCGATTCACGTGGCCGTGTCTTTGCGGTGCTCAGCGATTCCAGCGCGGGAATATTGATCTCGACATTAAAATGGCCCGCATTGGCCAGTACACAACCGTCTTTCATGACCTCCATATGCTGCCTGTCGATGGCATGCTTGTCGCCGGTCACGGTGATCATGAAGTCCGACTGTCTGGCCGCATCCATTAAGGGCATGACGCGGTAGCCATCCATGCTGGCCTCCAGTGCCCTTAACGGATCGACTTCGGCAACAATGACATGGGCACCATGACCTTGTGCACGCATGGCCACACCACGCCCGCACCAGCCATAACCGACGACGGTAAAGGTCTTGCCGGCAAGGAGGATATTGGTCGCACGGATAATACCATCCAACGCGCTCTGTCCGGTGCCATAACGGTTATCAAAAAAATGCTTGGTCATCGCATCATTGACGGCAATGATCGGGAACTTGAGTGCCTTGTCAGCTGCCATCGCATGCAGGCGAATGACGCCGGTGGTGGTTTCTTCCGTGCCGCCGATCATGCCCTGAAGCAGGTCGGTGCGGGTCTTGTGCATTTCACTGACCAGGTCGGCACCGTCATCCATCGTGATCAGCGGCAGATGATCGAGCGTGGCCTGGATGTGCCGGTAATACACATCACTGGACTCGCCACGAATGGCATAGACAGGGATATGGTAATTGGCGACCAGGGCTGCGGCCACATCATCCTGGGTACTCAATGGATTACTGGCACATAAGACCAGGTCGGCACCGGCGGCCTGCAGTGTCCGCGCCAGATTGGCCGTTTCCGTGGTGATATGCAGGCAGGCACCGATACGCACCCCTGCCAATGGACGTGATTCGGACAGCTGTTGCATCAGCCCCCTGATCACAGGCATCTCATCTAGTGCCCAGTCAATACGTGCCTGGCCCTGTTGCGCGAGTGACTGATCACTGATATCCGACATTGATACGCCTTTTGTTGACAAAACAATGGTTTCTGCACACATTATAGTTGACCCATCAAAAAACAGATATTGATTTGAAGCAACTAATCATTGATCGCTGTTCATGACAGCGCCTGATCAGCGCACATGGGCATTGATAAATGCCTGCAAGGCCTGCTCATAGGCCGGTTGGCTGCGCAAGAAGCCACCGTTATGGTCGCCTGTTAGTCTGAACATGCGCTTGGGTTCATTGGCGGCCTGGTACAGCTTTTCCCCTACCTTGAACGGTATGATCTCGTCATCGGGACTATGTACGAGCAATAACGGACTGCTAATTTTTTTGATCCTGGCAATAGAATCGAAGCGGTAACGCAGGACAAGCAGCCTGTAAATAAGTGGAAACAGCGTACTGGCCATATCGCGGGCAGAACTGAATGTCGATTCCAGAATCAGCGCCGCTGGTTGTACGTCAGAGGCGAGGTGGGTTGCAACCGCACCGCCCAGGGAGCGACCGAAGATAATGATATTGTCCTTATCGACGCCTCTTATACGCGTCAGGTATTGCCATGCGGCGTCGGCATCGCTGTACAGTCCGGCTTCACCGGGCTCGCCCTGACTGCGGCCATAACCGCGGTAATCGATAATAAACACATTCAGGCCCAGACGATGGAAGATCGCAATGGATGCACCGCGATGAGAGATATTGCCGGCGTTACCATGGAAAAACAGCAACACCTTGCTTGAACCGCTATGTGGGATAAACCAGCCATGTAATTGTATGCCATCGGACGTGGTCAGATTGACATCCTCATACTGCAAGCCCCAATCCATCGGTGTCTGCTGCAGGCGGGTGTAGGGATAAAAGATCATGGATGATTGTTGTATAAACATCATGCCATTCAACACCAGCAGGGCAATGAGTACAGTTGATATAAATGTAGACATTTTCCTTAGCACAGAACGTATGCCACATCTAATCTGAACACAACGGGCACGTGGCCGTTTGCGTGTGTGCGATCGACCTTATTCTGTCAAGCAGTGCGCTAACATCATAAGGGACTTCGGTATCGATACTAATGGCATGACCATGCTCTGTATCCGCTAGCGCTTGCCAGTGCAACAGTTGCTGTTCAAGGATTTCCAGATTGGCATCAGAGGCATCATGCTTACGCTCCATAATGCGTCTGCGCAGGGTATCGGGTCTCGCGGTAAATTCCAGAATAATATAGGAGACCTGCTTTTGTGCAGCCAGGCGCTGAAATAACATACGTTGTTCCAGTTTCAGGTTGGCCGCATCGACAATGACGGTGTAACCCGAATCCAGAATAATATCTGCCAGCTCCAGCAGGCGTGCATAGGTCTGTTGGCTTGCATTCGCGCTATAAATCCCCTCACCGGTCTTGGCCACGGCGCTCTGGTCTGCGCGCATACCAAACAGGCGCTTACGTTCCACATCGGAACGGATCCGGATTGCGCCCAGTAATTCCAGTAGCGGTTGTGTCTCGGTCGTCTTACCCGATGCTGATAATCCCCGCGTTATGATCAACTGTGGCATCGTCGGGCGGATATAACTTTTTGCCAACTGCAGGTAACTGCCAAAATCCTGTTCTGCCTCCTGTCGCTGCTGCTTACTGATACCTTCCTGATCAGCCCTGATGGCATCGACCTTGGCCCGCACCATCGCGCGGTAGACCAGGTAAAAACGCAATAAACGGATGCCGGCATAATCACCGGTGTGCTGCAGATAGGCATTCAGGAATCGTTGCGCCAGTTGCGCCTGTTCATGGTCCTGCAGATCCATGACCAGAAAGGCCACTTCGCTGATGACATCGATCCAGCGCAGGTTCGGATTAAATTCAAGACAATCAAACGCCAGTGGCGCACCATAATACCAGGCCAGGTTACGTAAATGCATATCGCCATGACATTCACGGATAAAACCAGCGGCCTTGCGTTGTAGCAGTACAGGGACTAATGCTTTATAGGTCGATTCACTCCACCCTTCCAGTCCGGACAGGATTTCCAGGTCGGCGCCCGCGCCAATGCGCTCCCGAATCTGCGTGAAGTTTTCCTGCATCGGCTGGTAAACATGCTCCGGATCACCATAGACTGTATCCTTGCCTGCTACCGCAACCTGTTCATGAAAAGTGGCGATCATTTGTGCTATTGCATCAATCTTGCCAAACTGTAGATCACCGCGTGCCAACACCCGATCCAGTTGTGCCTCCTGCGGAAACTGGTGCATCTTGACTGCATACTCGATGACATCACCATCAGCGCGTAGACACGGGTGCTCAGGCGTGCCATATATCGGCACCACAGCCAGATAAATGCCCGGTGCCAGACGCTTGTTCAAACGTAATTCTTCGTCACAATAAAAATGTCTTTTTTCGAGTGTGGAAAAATCAAGGAAACCAAGATTCAGCGGCTTTTTTATCTTGTAGGCATATTCCCCGGTCAGGATAATCCAGGAAATATGGGTTTCTATCAGCTGGCATTGTATGACGTCATGATCATACGTTGCAGCTTTCATCAAGGCATCTATCAATGCCGGTTGTGCGCTGGACTGTTCCATTTTTCAGACTCTTACGGTCCCCCAACTTCTAGCATAGCCTTTTTAACGTATATTACTTGCAGCATGACGGCTAATCTCAATAATCGATAACAAGCCATGATAGTATGTTTAATAGTTTTTAACACCAATGCCGCCATTAATTTTTGCCTGTGATCGACCCGGCAAAGACCCCTGTTATGCAACAATGACATGCCTGAACTAAAAATCATTGACTTGTATCAATACAGTATTATTCTCCTTCGCTATATTAATAGATAGAAGTTGATAGAAAAATACTAAATTTGGAGAACGATAATGGAAAACACATGGGTTCTGGTAGCTGATAGCAGTCGGGCACGTATCTTTGTTGCGGCATCGCATACTTCACCATTGACGGAATTTGAAGGCCTGACGCATGGCGAAAGTAAGCAGCACGAACAAAAAATGACATCCGACCTGCCGGGCAGTCAGTCTGGCTCCGACGGCAGGCATCATGGCGTTAGCAGTGAAACCGATCCGAAGAAATTTGAAGCTGTCCAGTTTGCCAAGTCAATTTCAAATCACCTGGAAGATGCGCGCAATAAACATATCTATACCCAACTGGTCATGGTCGCAGCCCCAGCGTTCCTTGGACACCTGCGCGATCAACTGACGCCCGAAGTGGCAAAGCTGGTCACACTGGAAGTAGACAAAAACCTGACCCAACACAGCGTTGAAGACATCCGCGAGCATCTGCCCAAGACTTTACCGGGCAGGAGTTGATAGACGGGTAATATACTTGTAGCGACTGGTCATTGCGGCACAATGTCTTCATCACACTGGCAACACTATGAGCATGAAGCAGATATTGGTGTATTGGGAATTGGCAGGACAAAGGCTGAGGCCTTTGCGCAGGCGGCGCTGGCGATGACTGCGATTATTACCGAGCCCGATAAGGTCAGCGCCGATATCAAGCTAGATATCGACTGCGAGGCACCGGATGACGAGTTGCTATTTGTCGACTGGCTCAATGCATTGATATTTCAGATGTCGGTGCGCAAGATACTGTTCAGCCGCTTCGATGTTGACATCGAATCCGGACACCTGCATGCCTGTGCATGGGGCGAGATAGTAGATCAGCACAAACATCGGCCTGTCGTTGAGATCAAGGGGGCCACCTATACAACATTGAGTGTTCACCAGGATGATCAGGGCAACTGGCGGGCACAGACGGTAGTCGATGTCTAGATAGAATATCAACGGGATGTAGAGGTGTTCAGTGCACGCGGACGGAGTAGCGCAGCATGGATTTACAATTATTCAGTCGTGAAAATGCATACACCTGGCGCGTAGAGCCTCATACCGGCATGCACGTACCGGCCATCATCTATGCCGATGAAGTGCTACTGCGCGACATGGATCACAAGGTCTACGAACAGATTACCAACGTCGCCAGGCTTCCCGGAATTGTTACCGCTGCATATGCGATGCCCGATGCACATTGGGGTTACGGTTTTCCAATCGGTGGTGTTGCCGCCTTTGACGCTGACGAGGAAGGTGTGGTTTCAGCCGGTGGTGTCGGCTTCGATATTTCATGTGGTGTTCGCACCCTGCATACCGGCATGAGCGTTGAAGACATAGAACCTGTCAAGAAACAACTCGCAGACCAGCTATACCGTGATATCCCTGCCGGGCTCGGCAGTACCGGCAGGATTCATCTGGGACAAAAACAAATGGACGCCATGCTGACAGGTGGTGCGCGCTGGGCCGTCGACCAGGGTTTTGGCAGCAGCGGGGATTTACAGCACATAGAGGAACAGGGCTGTATGCCCGGAGCGGATACCACGCAGGTCTCCGAGCACGCCAAACAGCGGCAGCAGGACGAGATGGGTACACTCGGATCCGGTAATCATTATCTGGAAGTGCAGCAGGTCACTGCCATATATGACAATGACGCTGCCCGGGCATTCAGACTCAATGTTGGAGATGTTGTCATCAGCATCCATTGCGGCTCACGCGGCCTCGGACATCAGATCGGTACCGAATACCTCAAATCGATGGCGATCAGCGCCTCCCAGCATGGCATCCACCTGGCTGACCGCGAACTTGCCTGCGCCCCGATCAAATCCACAATCGGACAGAACTATCTCGGCGCAATGCGTGCCGGCATCAATTGCGCCTTGGCCAATCGACAGATTATAACCCACCTGACACGTGAGGCCTTTGCGCGCGTATTACCCCACTCCGGACTGGAGCTGCTGTACGATGTCTCGCATAACACCTGCAAGGAGGAGACCCATACAGTCAATGGCCAGTCGCGTCGTCTGTTCGTTCATCGCAAAGGGGCTACACGCGCATTCGGTCCTGGACATCAGGATATACCCGGGGACCTGCGTGGTGTCGGTCAACCCGTCATTATCGGCGGCTCGATGGGTACGGCTTCGTATATTCTTTGTGGCACCAGCAGCGGCGAGGAGCTGGCATTCAGTTCGGCCTGTCATGGTGCCGGACGCGCGATGAGTCGCAACAAGGCGAAAAAACGCTGGTCAGGAAGGCATATCATCGACGATCTGGGCAGACGTGGCATACTAATCCGCAGCCCCAGTCTGCGCGGTGTCGCCGAAGAGGCACCCGGCGCCTACAAGGAGGTTTCGGCTGTTGTTGACAGTGCCGATCAAGCCGGTCTCGCTCGCAAGGTTGTGCGCCTCGAACCGCTGATATGCATAAAGGGCTGACTCCAACTCATGGTTATATTGGTACCAGTGGCTGGTGCTATCCGCACTGGAAACAGTCGTTTTATCAGGGTAAAGCGCAAAAGGAATGGCTGCATTACTGCGCCGAGCGCTTCACCGCCATTGAAATCAATAGTAGTTTTTATCATTTACAACAACAGGAAGTATATGCCAACTGGAAACAACAGACGCCGGCAACATTCCGTTTCGCGCTTAAAGCCAATCGTTATATTACCCATGTAAAAAAACTGCTTGATGCGGATAAACCGATTGCACTGGAGCGAGAGCGTGCACAGGGGCTCGGGGAAAAGTTGGCCGTCGTACTCTGGCAACTTCCTGGCCATTTTAAAATAAATCTCGACAGGCTGGAATCATTTGTCGCAGCACTGCAACAGTGGCAGGAAACCCGGCATAGTATCGAGTTTCGCCATCCAAGCTGGTTTACAGATGATGTTGCTACTTGCCTGCAAAAAAACCGTATTGCTGTCTGTCAGTCTGATGCCGCAGACTGGAAATTATGGGACATCGTAACAACGGATCTTGTTTATGTACGTCTGCATGGACATACAAGGACATATCGGTCCTGCTACAATCACGCATCTTTAACAAAATGGTCGGAAAAATTACAACTGTGGCTGAGCCAGGGACGTGATGTGCACGTATATTTTGATAATGATGCCAATGCCTGTGCACCCCGTAATGCCTTGCAACTGCTGGAATTATTACATCATGTCGATGATAGTCACAAAATGGCAGGCCATAAGCCCTGAATCCCAGCAATAACCCGCTAAAACGTGTATCTGGTATTTTATAACTATTTATTTTAACATGGCCTTATGGTTCTGATTGTTCCGACCATCGTTGATACAGGTTAGTAAGATATCTGCAATGACCGTGTAATGTTGCCATATTACACAGAGGGAGGATTCATACATCATGAAACTGGACGATGCGGATCTTGTCACCCAGCCACGTTCGTCGAAAGGCACGACGCCCAGGGGCGATGATAGCCACAATAATGTGCGATCAGCACATATGTCGCCGCTGGAAAAATGGTTTGTCCGGCGCATCCTGTCTGTGCTGGGAAAACCGGATATCTACATCGCCCTCTCCGATAATACAAAAATACATATCTGTGATGAACTACCGACGACTGGGATGCACATCAGCGATCGCCGGACCTTATGGCGTTTCATCAGAAATCCGGGCCTGTATTTTGGTGAAGAGTACAGCGCCGGCCGCATTCAGGTCGAGGGCAACCTGCTCGAATTCCTGCTGGCAATATTTGAAAATCGACCCAGGCTGCATGAAAATAATCGTCTTGGACGTTACCTGCTACAGGGGGCTCGACGTCGCAACAGGAATACAGTGGCTCGTGCCCAGGATAACATCTACCACCATTATGATGTTGGTAATGAATTCTACAAACTGTGGCTGGACGAGGAACTCGTCTATACCTGCGCCTATTACCCCGATGCAGCTGCAACACTGGAACAAGCTCAATTTGCCAAGCTCGATTATGTTTGCCGTAAACTCGAATTACAACCCGGTCAAACCGTGATTGAGGCCGGCTGTGGCTGGGGTGGCCTGGCCAGACATATGGCAAAACACTACGGCGTCAAGGTCAAGGCCTATAATGTATCGCACGCGCAAGTGAGCGAAGCCAGACTACGCTGTAAACAACAGCGACTGGATGATCTGGTTGAATTTATCGAGGATGACTATCGAAATATATCTGGCACCTGTGATGTATTTGTTTCCGTTGGCATGCTTGAGCATGTTGGTACAGCAAACTATCAGACCCTAGGAGACATTATCGATAACTGCTTGACAGAACAGGGCTGCGGTCTGATACACAGCATCGGGCAAAATCAATCCATGCCGATGAATCCATGGCTGGTTAAACATATCTTCCCTGGCGGCTATACACCGACACTGTCCGAAATGATGGAGGTTCTCGAACCCAGGGGATTCAGTGTCCTTGATGTAGAAAACCTGGGCATGCATTATGCGCGAACGCTGCGGGACTGGCTCGCACGCTTCGATCAGCATGAAGCCGCGATCCATGATATGTTTGATGCGGAATTTGTGCGCGCCTGGCGCCTGTATCTGGCCGGCTCGATTGCCAATTTCACTAGTGGTGACCTGAACCTGTTCCAGATACTGTTTACGCGCGCAGCCCATAAAAAGCATATGCCCATGAACCGTGCGCATTTATATTGCGATAACGAAAATCCCAACAAGGATAGCAAGGCATGGAAACGTGCGACGTCCTGATTGTCGGAGGCGGCCCGGCTGGCTCGACCTGTGCACGCCGGCTACGTGATGCCGGACTGGATGTAATTGTCCTCGACAAATGCACATTCCCGCGCGACAAGGTCTGTGCAGGATGGATCACCCCCGCCGTGGTTGAGGAACTGGATCTTGATCTTGCGCATTACCGCCAGGGGCGAATATGTCAGGAAATCCAGGGCTTTCGTACCGGCTCAATGCAGGGGCCGGATGTCTATACAGACTTCGGCAAGGTAGTCAGTTACGGAATCCGGCGTTTTGAATTCGATCATTACCTGTTAGCCCGTGCAGATGCCCGCCTGCTATTAAACACACCCGTCAAAACAATTGAAAGACAAGATGATCAATGGCTCATCAATGGCAACATCAGTGCGCCCATGCTCATTGGTGCCGGCGGACATTTTTGTCCGGTCGCCCATCATCTCGGCGCAAAGGTAGGTAAATCTGAGCGTTCAGTCCGCGCACAGGAAGCCGAGTTCAGAATGACAGCACAACAATTATCCATGTGTACAGTAGATGCACAAGTACCCGAATTGTTTTTTTACCCTGACCTGTCCGGTTATGGCTGGATATTTCGCAAAGGTGAATACATCAATATTGGTGTTGGTCGTGAAGATACTGGCAAAATCTCCAGTGCGGCAACAGGCTTCCTGCAACAACTGCAACAACAGGGTAAAATTCCGCCCGATGTCCATGCCGAATTTAAAGGCCATGCCTACCTGTTATATGACCATGGCGGACGCAACATACTGGATGACAGCGTGATATTGATCGGTGATGCGGCCGGACTGGCATATACACAAAGTGGTGAAGGAATAAGACCGGCGATAGAATCAGGTCTGCTGGCGGCAAATGCTATCCTCGATGCCAACAATAATTACTGCATGCATAACCTGTTACCTTACACTGCCATGATCAACGAGCGTTTTGGCAAACGGCAGCAGCAGCAAAAAAACTGGCTGCCTTCCGGGCTTAGGCGTGCACTTGCCAGGAAAATCATGGCCAATCGTTTCCTCAGTCGCCAGATTCTGCTTGATCGTTACTTTTTACGCAGCGCGGTGGATACGCTATAAAAGCAATTAAAACAATAGCAAAGAATAACGTATATAACAGCGTAAACACCCACGCAGGTGCATCATAATAGATCAACCAGCCCACCCAGTGGCCGATAAAGCTGCTTGCATACGCTGTTTGCCCTGCCAGGGTACGGAAATAATTCTCCACCAGGGTCAAAGGGCAAAAAACCCCGCTCCATGCCTCTATCACAACAAGGCCAATGGCTGCTATATGTAGCAGACGGAAGATACAGTGACGTGTCCACACCCACCCCATTGTCCAGCCAAGTACTATCATCCCCTGCCCGATCACTACAAACAGGATGTAGGACACATGTAGCGTCGCGGTCAAGTCTGCCAATATCGCATACATTGTGGCGGTTTTACATTATTGCAATTATCATGGAGACGTTCTCTGCGGTAGCGGAAATATAAACAATATCGCGATATATAACATTACCGCCAGCACAATAACTGTGGTGAAGCCAAAATGCAGAGCAATTAAACTGGCAAGCACTGCACTGATCACCGAGGCACAACCATTCACACCCCAGGCCCATGGAATAAGCCGCCTGTCACATGTATCCAGACTGGACAGTGCACTCGGAAACGGCATACCCATAAAAAAGGCCAGCGGCGCGATCAGCAAGACGGTAAACATAATCCGCATATTGGCCGATGCCGACGCAAGACTCCTGAATACCTCACCCAGTAGCAGCAGGTACAGCAGGCTCAATAACGTGATAGCTATTACTGAAATAATGGTAACCTGATGATAGCTAAACCGCAGTGCCAGCCTTCTTGAGGCGATACTACCAACACCCGCGAACACCAGAAATGCGGCCAGTGACGCGGAAATCGCGTATACAGGGTGATGTAGAAACAAGATAAACTTCTGCATGAATGCGATCTCAATAAACAGAAATGCCAGTCCAAGCAGAAAAAAATACAGCATGACATGACTACGCTTGACTGTCGTGGATGAGTGATTGTTTTCACGTGGAAGGAATAATAAAGGCAGAACTATTAGCACGATACTCAACAGGACTGCGATGATCAATGTAACAACAAGGATCATATAACCCCATTCTATCAATGGCATACCTCCTTTTCCGCGCAACTGAAATATCTCAGCCAGCGTAGTCCATTTGAAAAAATGATTGAAATACGGCCTATCATCCGTTGCCGGTTCCAGGTTAAATTTATACTGCTGTAGAAACTGCTGGCGCTCGTCTCCGAGCAGGGAATTTGCTGCCGCATGGAAATAGGGTTGCCTGAGGACATTATAACGATTGACCTGGCGTGCCGATATTCCGGGGGCATAAGCAATATCAAATAATCGCTCATGACAGAATGTTTCAATGGCCTGAATTTCCGCCGCATTCAGGTCTCCGTTCTTGATCAGTAGCGTACTGGTTTGCCAACTGCGAATCAGTACCAGGCGTTTCGCGGGTGATTGCACACCTGAATTTTTCAACGCCTCTATTGCAGTGGCAAATAGCTTTAATGTATCCCGGGGTGGTATTTTGATCCAGCGGGTGATCGCCACATAGCCATCCGTATTCAGGTGCTGAAGATAAGCTTGCAGGGCTTCAATGGTGTAGAGGTAGTTTTCATTCAACGCATACAGGCCTGATGCGGACGCACTAAATGCATCCATCAAGGCCAATTGAATCAGGTCATAGCGTTGCCTGTTCACGCGCATGAAGTCGCGTGCGTCACCGATATGGATGTTCACGTTTTCCCTATCATACAGATGCCCGGTAAATTCGTTGAAGCGCTCGCTGACCAGATCAATCATTTGTGGATTCAGTTCAATTGCATCAATCGTCGGCACCCGATGCAACCCAGCCTGCAGAATATCGGCACCCCCCCCTGCTCCAACAATCAATACTCGTTGTATATCCTGCAGATGATAGGGCAATGCAGAAGACATTTGATCAAAATACGACAATGACTCACTGTCGCCAGTGGCACGGGTGATTACTGTCAGATTATCGGCGTCAGTGAACACACCCAGCTGTTGCGCAGGCTCCTGTTTTGCCTGCAAACTTAGCCCAGGGGCATGCCGAAGGGGTATTTGGCTACTCTCGATAACACTTAACAGGCCCAGCGGACTCGAACGCTGCTCTACCAGTTGTGTCCCGGCGATTCGCAGGCTCTGTGCCAATCCTTTATAAGGTGATATTTGCAACTGAAAATACTGTGCCGCCACAATATAGACAATTATGACGACAACCACTGCTATACCTGCCTCTATGCGTCTGTGTATCTGTAGCTCCGCCATTGCCACAAGTACGGCGATTAACGCGCTGACGCCGATTACCATCAGTGCCGTGTGTGGAAACACCATAAACAGCAGATATATCACACCGAGGCTGCCGATACCGGCACCAATCAGATCTGCTGCATAGATACGCGAGATCCGTGTGCTGAACTTGACAAAAGCTAGACAGATCGCACTGGCGGCAAAGAAAAACGGTACTGTCAGTAGTAAAAATATCATTATTAGAAAAATGGACTGCTGCCAGTCCCACAGTATCTCTTCGGCATTGAACGGAATAA
Organism: uncultured Gammaproteobacteria bacterium; assembly: GCA_947258655.1. Classification (GTDB taxonomy): domain Bacteria; phylum Pseudomonadota; class Gammaproteobacteria; order JAADHQ01; family JAADHQ01; genus JAADHQ01. The sequence continues at coordinate 287,004 of CAMYJD010000001.1, forward strand.
ATTGTGCAACACTGAAACATACGACCGCAGATACAGAAAATAGCAACAGACTGGCAATATAGGCGCGTGTAAAATGAGACAGTAATGATTGTTGCAATATGGCAACAACACTACCACTGATGCCGTAACCCAGCAGTGCCAGGCCAATTATCATATAGGCAAAGTGATGCCACTGTATAATTGAAAACAGGCGCATCAACAGCACTTCATAGGCAAGCGCGCTTGCGGACAGCAACAGAATTGACAGGTAAGGTGGACGCGCTTGCACTATAGATATCGCCGTCTAGTGGCCTCCCGTCAGCGGTACAAACATCACCGGTAATATTTGTCGGGTAACCAGCTTCCCATCCTGTTGTTTGCTTATCAATAACAATTCCTGCGTCATGAATCGACTACCGACCGGTATCACCATGCGTCCACCGGGTTTGAGCTGTTCGATCAATGGTGGAGGAACATGACTGGCCGCTGCAGTCACGATAATGACATCAAAGGGCATATGCTCTGTCCAGCCATAATAACCATCACCCGTCCTGACATGGACATTGTTATAGGCGAGTCGTTGCAGACGTTCGCGGGCCTGCTCAGCCAGTGGCTTGATGATTTCGATCGTATAAACACTATCGACCAGCTCCGCCAATATCGCCGCCTGATAACCTGAGCCGGTACCGACTTCCAGCACCCTGCTGTCTGCTGTAACCTTCAATAAGTCAGTCATCAGCGCCACGATATAGGGTTGCGAAATGGTTTGACCATGGCCGATCGGTAATGGTCTGTTTTCATAGGCAAAGCGCTTTTGCGCGGACGGGACAAATTCATGCCTGGGTACACGCCCCATTACCTTCATTACACTGGGGTTTAGCGCTTCCTTATCGAGATAAAGGCTGGTTTCCTTAACATGCGCTTCGATCGATTCAAGCATACCCTGGCGCGCAGCAGCATACTTGTCCCGTGCAACTGCAGGCAGGGATAACAGCATAACAATCAAAACCAGACAAAAAACACAGGAGCGTGTCATAATCTGCATCGTATTGCCTTCCTATCTTCATTCCGATGACTTTTTTAATATAGAACTATTCTGTAGAAAAAGTACTGATTACGATCAAATCTTGCGAGAAAAATTGACGATGATCAGTAGACCGGCATATCATGAAATATCCACACTTCGAGAGCTTATTGCCGGCTTTATCCATATCTACTAATATTAGGAAACGACACATCGAAACGGAACAGGCCGTAGCAGGTTTAGCAGCGTATCGGTAACAGGACCTCAACATTGCGTAGTATCAATACAATCCCGAATCTTGCATACACACTTGCCTGTGCACTGCTACTGTATGGCTGCGCCAGCAATATACCCGAACAGATCAAACAGGCAACGACAAGCAATGTCACGCCATTGGAGGCCCGCCAGCAGGCTCAAACCTTTACAGGTCAGAACGTCCGTTGGGGTGGCGAGATAATCACCATCGAAAACAAGCCAGACCATACACAAATAGTTGTTTTGTCGAGACCACTGGACAAGGATGGAGAACCACAAGGCACACAGAAACACCACGGGCGCTTTATCGCACAGGTACAAGGTTTTGTGGAACCGTCTCTGTATGCAGCGGGCAGAGAAATCACCGTCGTCGGCACATACACGCAAACCGTCGACAGAATGATCGGTGAATATCCATACCGCTATCCGCTCGTCATGGTTGAACACCTGCATCTGTGGCCTGTCCCTGTAGATCCCGGGCCAGACTACTGGTATGACCCCTGGTATGATCCCTGGTATCCGTGGGGGCCATGGTATCCCCGCCACCATTTCCCTTACTAGCATCTGTCATTATTACACGAGAACCCGATATCATGATAAGAAATGCGACTATTTTACTGCTTCTAATGTTATCCGCATGCGCCACCAGTCCGGGTTTCAGACTGGAGCAAATAGATTACAAGCTGACACCGAAAAACGCGTTGCAGGCCAACGAACAGGCACGAGGTCATCAGGTTCTGTGGGCCGGCACGATCCTGTCCAGCAAGAATTTCACGGATCACTCCCGCCTCGAAGTGCTTGCCTATCCGGTTGACAAGGAAGGTCGTATCGATTCAGATGCTGAGCCACTGGGGCGTTTTTATGCATTGCATTCCGGTTACCTGGAGACGGCCGAGTACGGCAAGAACCGTTGGGTCAGCCTGACCGGCACCTATATGGGCCTCGAAGGTGGTAAGGTCGGCAGCGCCGACTATACATTCCCGGTTGTCAATATCGATCAGATTCATCTATGGACACAGGATTCACTCGACAGCGGTTCACCTAAAGTACACTTCGGCATAGGTGTGTTATTTCACTAACCGTGCCATACCGATCATGAATACAATCATTCACATAAAACGCGCAGGAGACACCGCATGAATACAAGGCAGTTATTGATAATTACTCTGTGTTGCAGCTTGGGACTACACTACTCTGTTGCACAGGCAGACTGGCGTGACTGGCTCAACCTGGGTAGCGACAAGGAAAGTACAACAACAGAGACGACCCAGGACAGCTCATCGACAACGCTGTCAAATAGTGATGTTATCGGCGGCCTCAAGCAAGCGCTACAAAAAGCCACTGATTATGCCGTCAGTAATCTCGGTGCGGAAAACGGTTTTCTGCATAATCAACGCGTCAAGATACCGATGCCAGGGGCATTGCAGAAAGTCGAAAGCACACTGAGGACATTGGGCGCATCCCGTTATGCCGACGAGTTTGTCGAAACGATGAACCATGCCGCCGAAAAGGCCGTCGTCAAGGCCAAACCCCTGTTCACGAAGGCCGTCACAGAAATGACAATCGAGGATGGCATGAAAATACTTAAAGGCGGCGATAATGCTGCAACCGAATATTTCCGCAGCAAGACCGAATCCGATCTGAGCCAGCAGATGCTGCCGATCACCCAGGAAATGACCAATAAATCGGGTGTCACTGCTTCCTACAAAGCAATGATGGATAAGCTCGGCTTTGCACGCAGTCTGGTCGGCGAACAAAACGTCGACCTCGATCAGTATGTCACCGGCAAGGCCGTGGATGGACTGTTCCTGATGGTCGCCGAACAGGAAAAGCTAATACGCAAGGACCCGGTCGCACAGACGACCAATCTTCTGAAGAAGGTGTTTGGCTCATTATAGGGCTCGATCAGTGAAATCATCGCATCTGATGCGGATATAACATGCACTCGCCATGTATGCTCCTTCATTATTAGCTGGCGTAACTTAAACACAATCGTTATGGGTTTAGGCAAGACACAAATGAAACACCTTCGGGAGCTGGCGAGCCTGGCCTATGAACGCGACCTGGAACGCAGCCTGCAAACCGTAAGCAACAGTTTTAAAGAATGGGAGCAAGGCATTATTTCTGCCCGGGACCTGAACGATGTCATACACGAATTCCATAATGGTAGAGCACGCGAGTTATATAACACCTATACGCTCAATGATCCTGTCCTGTCCGTGGCATACGGGATCAGACAGGCCGTACTGGATATCTCCGAAGTGAATGAAGACTGTAAGGTACTGTTGCAACCGATTCTGACTGCGTTTAACAAGCAGAGCCAGTTCAAGGCATAATAATCACAAACCGTTCGCTATATATTATTCTCGACAACAAAACCGTCTCTCTGACAGTACTAATGGTCATCTAAAAATTAGCGGAGTAGATCAGAGGTCACTCTAATTTAGTAACTACTGTGATCTGACCCGAAGAGGCACTAACTTAAGATGACAATGTCTTTCAGAGTAACAGCTTGTCGTGATTGCGAGCCAATGGGCCATACCTTACTATGATAAATTCGTGGTCGCAGCGAAGCAATCTCATCCCATATTGGTAAATCGAATTGTCTGACAGAGAATGGCTGTGAAGCAGATTGCCGCGCCGAGCTCGCAATGACAGGATTTATTGGCCAAACTAAGTGCCATTCTGATCTAACCCCAATAATTATTAAATTACAGCGTTATCTTTCCCTATTCTTCCAGGCCTCGAACGCCGCTATACATACAGGCAAATCTTCGAAAAGCCCTTTTCTATGCGCGTAGCCACTTTTTCCGCCCCAACCATAAGTAGCATAATAGCGTTGACAGTAATCAAGTGATTTTCCCTGAACATTCACACAATGCTTTATTTTGCTTTCTTGAATCGGCTTTAATTTCTTCGCTCTGGCTTCTTTACATTGACGATCAAGTTCTCTCGCTTCTTCAGTAGTGCTGGCATAAATAGAGATAGAGGTAGCAAAAATACATAGTAGGAAAATAATTGATGTTAAGCAGCGTACGCGTCTCAGTTCCATTGCAATATCCTTTTAAATATTAACAGAGAGTCAGTTCTTATAAATCACAGGCTGACGAAAATCGAAGACCTGGCCTTGCTATCTTTTTCAAAACTACTTTTTGTAGCACTGCTGCACAAGCGGGACCAGACAACTATTTTTTTCTGATATTAGCACCAATTGAGATCTGTCCCATGCAATTATTTATAATAATGAATAAATCAGTCCAATAAGGGCGCACACAGCAATGACCTGGACGATCCCCGCCTTGTATTTGAACAATGCAATTAATGCTGCGAGTCCGATCAATGCCGAGAACCATTCAAAAGTGCCATCAAAGCCCTGTGGCCAGAGTACGTGGTAAGCAAAAAAGACGGCAAGGTTCAGCACAACGCCCACTACAGCGGCGGTAATACCGGTTAATGGCGCAGTGAACTTCATATCATGACGCGTGGCTTCAACCATCGGAGCACCCACAAGAATAAACAGAAATGAAGGTAAAAAAGTATACAATGTCGCGACACTGGCACCAGCCGCACCGGCGAGTGCGGGAAAATCAGGGCCAAACAGTTCTTTCGTCCAGCCGCCAACAAAGCCAACAAATGCAACGACCATAATCAGCGGGCCCGGTGTGGTTTCACCCAAGGCGAGGCCATCGATCATTTGTGTTCCGCTTAACCATGCATATTGATCGACACCGCCCTGGTAAACATAGGGCAATACTGCATAGGCCCCACCAAAGGTCACCAGTGCGGCCTTGGTAAAGAACCAGCTCATTTGAGTCAGTGTACCTTGCCATCCATAGGTCATGCTCAGCAGCACCATCACCAGGCCACCGATGCTCAAGCCAATGAATGAAAACATGATCACCCGACTCCACCTGAATGACGCATGTGCAGGAACAGGAGTTTCATCATCGATCAGTGCAGGACCGTAAGATTGTGTTCCATCTCCATGATGACCACCGGTCCTGAATTTTTCCGGCGAAACACGCGAACCCAGATAAGCAATGATTCCGGCTCCCAGCACAATATACGGGAATGGCACTTCAAAGTAGAAGATAGCAATAAACGCAAGTACTGCCATCATGCGTAACACGTTGTTTTTCAAAGCACGTGAACCGATACGATATGCGGCAAATACTACAATAGCGGTTACTGCAGGTTTAATCCCATATAAAATGCCGGACACTGCAGGCATATCGCCAAAGCTCAGGTATACCCAGGTTAAAGCGATCAATATGAACAGTGATGGCAATACGAATAACACACCGGCAGCAATACCACCCCAAACGCCATGCATCAACCAGCCTATATAGGTCGCCAGTTGCTGAGCCTCTGGCCCCGGTAGTACCATCGTGTAATTCAAGGCATGTAAAAATCGATGTTCAGAAATCCAGCGTCTTTTTTCTACCAGTTCGGTATGCATCATACTGATCTGACCCGCAGGGCCACCAAAGCTGATAAAGCCCAGTTTAATCCAGTAAGCAAAAGCTTGCCAAAATGAAACGCTTGCCGGTTTTACCTTTATATCCTGTGAAATCGCTGACACATGGATTCTCTCTATCTCTATGTCCGCTTCAGATCTGGACAGTGTAATTGAATTAAATTTAGCTTAAATCAATAAACAGCAGGCATGCAGGAATGCTCGAAGATCCACTACTTGTCAGACCATGGCTGCGCTGGTCGTAACAAGCAACTGTCCTTCGCTGACACCAAGCACGCACTCACCCGCGAGCACAGCCTGCAGTTCCTCGCCAATCAACTTGCGGCGCCAGCCTTGCAGGATCTGCAGGTCACGC
>CAMYJD010000002.1 GCA_947258655.1 uncultured Gammaproteobacteria bacterium
TAACTACTTCCGGTATTATGATCCTCAGACCGGTAGATATATCACGAGTGACCCGATAGGGCTTCAGGGTGGGTTGAATACGTATGGGTATGTTGGTGGGAATCCTTTATATTGGATTGACCCTTTTGGCTTGGATCAGACTATATCAACACTGCCCAATCCAGGAATAGCAGTACGCCCATGGTGGGACTCAATACCTCCGTGGGCTAGAAATCCAGCGGGATTTTGTGTGTTTGCGTTAACGTATACGTCTCCTATTGATCCCAGTGTTACAGCTTGTGATGAAAATCCAGCTCAGTGCCCTTATTACAATGAGAACAAGAAGACAAGAAAGAAGATCAAGGGTTTGCAAGGTCAGCTTGATAAGCACAAAGAAAAGATTAGAATTAATCCTGATAGTCGCGATGTCCCTCATTGGGAGGGCGAAATTAAAGCATGGGAAGAGCGTATAAAACGTCTTAAAAAGAGATTGCCAAATAATGGACAATGTAATGCCTGTTGATCAAAATACATCTATTGTGCTTTCAGATAAGCTTAGAAAGAAACTTGAAAAGAAGCTTCCAGAATATTTAAATGGAAGCTCAGTTTTCGTTGACCTTGCCGATATCTCGGAGATTGCTACTACATATTTGTCTGCAATTGATCAGCTCAATTCGGTAGACCTACAGGATCACGATGCTGTTCTGGATATTCTCATGCAAATTCAGATTGAACTTTTTGAGCATTTACCAATGCACTTAAAACCGTTTGAGAAACATCTTGAAGATTTGATTGACTTATTTTCATCTGATACTGAATAAACTGCAAACTAGACACCCATCTTAATATCTGCAGATTATCCTGAAAATTCGTATCAGGATAATTTTTACTCAGCTATATAGATTGAGATTATTCTTCATCTAAGCTACTGTCATTACCGAGGAATGGGGTCACGAGGACGAGGAAGGGAATGGGGTCAGGTTGAACCTCCCCCAGTTTAACGGATACTTTTAAACAGAGACTAAGGTCTCTCAAAGGAGTGTCCCATGACAGTAAAACGTAAGCCCTATAATACTTATACAAAAGAGTTTAAGCTAGAAGCCATATGGAGGAATGGGGTCAGGTCTTGCAATCAAGCATATTTGAACTAGGGTTGTTTAATGAGCAGACCTTTACGACTTGAATTGGCTGGTGGTCTTTACCATATTACCTCTCGTGGAGATCGGCGGGAAGATATCTATCTGTCGGATGATGACCGCCAAAAATGGTTGGAATTATTAGGCCTAGTATGTAAGCGCTTTAATTGGAGATGTCATGCCTATTGCTTAATGAGTAACCATTACCATCTGATCATTGAAACGGTCGAAGGTAACTTATCCAAAGGGATGCGTCAGTTGAACGGTGTCTACACACAATATTTCAACCACACCCATCAGCGAGTAGGGCACGTTTATCAGGGAAGATATAAGGGGATTTTGGTTGAAAAAGACAGTTATTTATTAGAGTTGTCTCGCTATGTTGTATTAAATCCTGTCAGAGCCTGTATGTTGAAAGACGTAGGTGATTGGCCCTGGAGTAGTTATAAGGCAATGATAGGGGAAAGCAGCGTCCCCATTTGGCTTGAGGTAGACTGGTTATTAAGTCAGTTTAGTGTTCAACGTAAACGAGCCATTAGCAAGTACAAAGACTTTGTTCGAGAAGGTATCGGCTTGCCTAGCCTATGGTCTGAGCTTTCACAGCAAATCTACTTGGGTGATGAGAAGTTTGTAAAGCGGATGCAAAAGAAACTCGATCATACAGAAGATTTAAGTGAGATACCTCGTGCTCAGCGGAGACCCGTGGCGAAGCCACTACAGTATTATGAATCGCGTTACAAAGACAAGAAGCGTGGAATAGTGGAGGCGTATTCCACTGGTGATTATACAATGAAGGTGATAGCTGATTATTTCAAGGTACACTATTCAACCGTCAGTAGGGCGATTAAGAAAGCAGAAGCGTAGATGCTTGATTGCAAGACCTGAAAGACCTGACCCCCATGTGCATAGATGCTTGATTGCAAGACCTGACCCCCATGTGTGCTTCCCCATGTGACCCCCCCCATGCACAAGTCTATTAGCTGCTGCAAGATGTGAGACAATGTAAAATTAAGTTATATATCAATGCAATATAATAATGCCTGTACTAAACTGATTGATATATGGACGATCAGCTTATTTCCCGAAGTGGATGCAGGTGTTGTAATACGCAAACCATTTTGCAATCAAGTTATATCTGACAGATGAATTATGACAATATAACTATGAACTTACCCATAATGACATTGATGTTTTTAGGACTGGCCTTGTTTCTGTCAAGTTGTACGAATGAGCAGGGCACGGCAAGTAATCCCGATATTATCAGGGTTTCTGTGCTTCCGGATCAATCCCCCGCAGCATCACAGGAAAGATTTCAGGACCTGCTGGATTACCTTGGTAAGGAAACAGGTAAACAGTTTGAGCTGGTTATCGCTAAAGATTACCAGGAACTGTTACAATTGTTTCATGACAAAAAAATACATTTGGCACGTTTCGGTGGATTTACGTTCATAAAGGCCAATCAAGACAGTGCTGCTGTCCCTGTAGCAATGCGCGATATCGATGCAAAATTTATCAGTTACTTTATTGTGCGGGCCAATGATCCGGCGAAATCTTTGCTGGACTTGAAAGGCAAGCGATTTACATTTGGCTCAAGCCTGTCCACTTCCGGCCATTTGATGCCGCGCTATTTTATGCGGCAAGAGGGTGTTATTCCGGAGAAATTTTTTGCAGAGACCCATTACTCTGGTGCACACGATGCAACAATTTCTCTGGTGCGTGATGGCAAGTTTGATCTTGGAGCAGTGAACTCAATCGTGGTGAACCGTTTTTATGCTAGCGGCAAGGTCAGTGAAAGCGAGATTCGGGTGTTGTGGAAGACACCGCCATATTCTGATTATGTATGGGCGATCCAGAAAGGTCTGTCAAAGCAGCTTAATACACAAATAACTGATGCATTTCTGAAGTTGTCACGTGATAACGAACAACATATAAACATTCTGGATCATGTGGCTGCAGATTCATATCTACCTGCCAGTGTGGACGATTTTAACGCACTTCGAGTGATCAGTCAGGAGCTGGGCCTGCTTGGAGGTGGCTAGGATGGCACTAAAGATCGGTCTTAATCGCGCGCTTCACTTTATAGATTTTTTGGCGGTAATTATATTCGGGCTTTTTATTATTCTCGGGGTTTACTATTATTGGCAGTTTTCCCAAATATTGCATAAAGAGCAGATACTGCGTGAATATCACCTTACTAGTTCTGCTAGCCTGTATTCCGCTTATGCGCAGTGGAGTCTGATAAACCAACACCTCAACTCGCCGGGGCAGTCACCAGGTGGCCAGCATAGGCATACCGAGCACGATACAGGTACTGAGGGTATTATGATACTTAGAGATCATCTATACCTGATAGGGAGAGATTTGCAGATTATCTCTGATTTACAGCGCGAATACCAACATGCAAGCTTTATTGATATTACTAAGCGTCTTAGTCTGGCCTATGCTGAATTCAACAACATCATACAGGAAATAAATAAAAATAGCGCCCATGATGCCGGGCTAAAAGTACACCATGCAGCAGCCAGGCTGGGACAGGTAATTGATCAGGCCAAACGATTGCATGCACGAGAATCCGGTATGCTGTCAGGCGAAATGAGAGCTGTATACAACAAGAATTATCTCATTGTGTTCGTTATTTCTTTGATACTTATCACTCTGGCCGTCATAATATATATGCATATTCGTAAGCTCATTCGTCAGAATATAGCGACGCAGAAACAGACCAACCAGCTACTGTTACAAAAGACATCTGAATTTGAGGCAATATTTCATGCAATTCCGGATGTGGTTATATACGCCGATACAGACAGGCGAATACGGATGACCAACCCGGCTTTACAGTCCATTTTTGGTTATTCCATTGATGAATTAAATGGTATGAAAACAAAAATGCTATATGCAGATCCGGAGGACTATAACAAGCAGGGGAAGATCCGCTATAAAGAGGGTGTGACTGAGCAGAATCCGTTGTATGAAATGCGCTACAGACGCAAAAGCGGTGATACCTTCATTGGTGAGACCCTGGCTTCTATGATAAATGGCCCTGATGGACGTATTCTGGGTTATATAGCATTGATACGTGATATTTCTGAGCGTATAGAAACCGAGGAGGAGCTGCAACAATATCAACATCACCTCGGTGAGCTGGTAGATGAACGCACAAGAGAATTGCAAACCTACATGGATGAATTGGAGTCATTCAGTTATTCGATCACGCATGATTTACGTACACCATTGCGCGCTATTGATGGTTATAGTCATCTCGTTAGTGACGAATATAGAGACAAGCTAGATGACAATGCCAAGAATTATCTGATGCGCATTCGCCTGGCAGCACAACGCATGGGTAAACTAATTGATGATGTATTACAGTTAACAAGGGTTACGCGAAGTGAATTGACCTATACGAGGGTCAATCTGAACAATATTGCACAAGAGATTGTTAAAGATTTGCAGATCACGGATCCGGATCGCAATGTAACATGGAAGATAGCATCTGATATGCATACGCAGGGGGACGAGAGTCTGCTGCGTTTGTTACTGGAAAATCTGCTGGGAAATGCATGGAAATATACCGGTAAATGCACCAACGCAAAAATCGAGTTTGGGTGTAACGAACAAAACAATGAGACAGTCTATTATATTAAGGACAATGGTGCTGGCTTCGATATGCAATATTCCAACAAGTTGTTCAAAGCCTTTCATCGGTTGCATGATGTGGATGAATACCCCGGCGCTGGCATCGGTCTGGCAACAGTACAGCGCATAATACATCGGCATGGTGGGCGTGTCTGGGTGCAAGCGCAAGAAGGCAAGGGTGCAACATTTTACTTTACTTTGCAGCGAGCAAAGAGCTAAAGGAGTAAGAGCCCTTTAAATTAGGTGAGGTCAGATCACAGTTATTGCCAATATATATTTACTACTCCTATAAAATATTATATTAGCGTTCAATTGATCCATGGTGGAGGTGAAAATAGCGCGCAAATTATTTGGCGTCAGAGTCAAAACTAAATGTAATTCTCAGTATTTTTACTCTGACCCTAAATATCCTTATTTACCAGTCAGGGTTTGGAGGAACGCATTAAGCTGGTCTAATTCTTTATCACTGAGGCTGCCATGTTCGAGATCCGGGCTGCGACGCTTTTGACTGGATAACCGATAAAACTCGAGTACATCGCGTAATGTCGAAAATTGTCCGGCATGCATGTATGGGGCTCGTTCTGCCACGTTTCTTAAGGATGGTGTCTTGAAGGCACCTATATATTTTCTGGTATTCGTATCTATAAAGCGCAGTTGATAACATTGATCCGGTTTTGCATCGCTATAAACACTCAGGCAATTGAATTCATCTGCAAGTACTTTTGAAATGGCATCTGCGCGTCCTCTGTCGATGGGTAAATTAGAAGGCCGCGGTGCGCCGACATGATGGAAATCGCCATTGGTAAACAATGGTCCGGTATGGCAATTAATGCATTTGGCGCGACCGATAAACAATCTGAGTCCGTTGGCTTCTTTGGCTGTCAATATGTTTTGCATGGCCTCTTTGTCTTTTTTGATAGCCGCTTCAACATATTGATCGAATCTTGAGGCTGTGGGTAGCAGGGTCCTGACATACGCGGCAATCGCCTTGCCCAGTCTGGCATAGATGTGGTTTACTATTATCCTGTTTTCTCGAGACATAAACATCCATTTCTTTAATGCGATTGGCTCATGTGGTTCAGGCTTTGCGCGCTTGGGTATTTCCTTTACTGCAAGGTCAGGGAATTGTCCGAATATTTTTTCATATTCGTTTTTGTAGTGTTGCGCTATAATCATTACGGCCTGGGTGCGGGTAAACCCATGTTCAACACTGCTTTCGATTGGACCTAATGCCTGTGACCACAGATTGTCTTTACTGCCGTCCCAGAAAAACCACGTATTATAAGCGACGCCAATAAGTGGCATCGTTCTTCTTGTTGTTGTACCTATGCCTTTTGCCAATGGCAGGTTGTCAGCAAAATTCTTATTCACAACATGGCAGCTTGCGCATGAAACCTTCTTGTTTTTACTGATGCGTGTATCAAAGAAAAGCTTTTTACCGAGTATTGCTGCATCCGTATTATCTGCATATTTATTGGAAGGGTCTGCGGGCAATGGTGGTAGCGATTCGATCCATAAGGAGCGCAACACACTCAGTTCCTGATTATTCCATATATGAATATCCTGGCTGTGTGCCAGTGCGGGATAAAGGCATAGAGTATACAAGCATATCAGTACTGTTTTTTTCATCATCGAGCGCAGTATCATTTAACGAACAGGTTAAAGGTTACGTTGTCCTTTTGACCCTGACTGGTGATTTGCATGCTGATCGTCCAGTGACCCGGCATTGAGTATTTTATGCCATCGATTATATAGTAGCCATTGCCGAGTTCCTCGGTCACTTCAGGCTGTGTCGGCATACCATGCCCGTGCGCTGGCATGTCGCCACTTATCTTGATCCAGGCGTCATCTATCGGGCGTTCGGTTGTCGACATGACTCTCAGTTTCAACTTCACATAATTTCCTACAAGTACAGGATCTGTTTCGTACGCATAAGAGACGATGAAGAGATTTTTCTTGGAAATCTGAGTAGTGGATGTATCGATAGTAGCGGTAGATGTATTTTTTCCGGCGTTGATGTCACGTTCTTTAATATCAGGAAAATCGAATGTTGCGATATCTTTATTCTCGCCCTTACGTATGCTGATGTTGAGTTTCCAGTGACCGGGCTTGTCGAGCAGAATATCCTCTACACGATACAGCCCTTCGCCCCATTCCAATATGATCGGCTTATTGACCAGGTGATGGTTGTCATCGACCATTTCTGCCGTGACGCCAATTTCGGCATCACTGACATCCCGGTCATCGCGGTCATGAATTATAAACTCAATGACATTATTACCGGTCGAGAGGGTATGGCCTACAATCAGTAATTCAACACCATAAATTCCTGTGGCTGTAGTCGCAAACAGGCTGTGCTCGTAATGTTTGGTAATGCCCGATTCAGTAGCATCTGAATATAATATAGAGGGAGACATTAACAGCAATACTAAAATGCCAGCAATACTGAGATTCTGTAATCTGTTGCGGTTTCCTGTATATGTGTAGAACATTTAAATGCCTGTGTAATGTATAGATTCGTTAATAATGAGGATATTACTACACACTGTATTATATTAATTACCTAATAATTAATTTATACAAGTGCCAGCAGTATATGCAAGCCCAATTCACGTTCTGTAGGGACGGCTGCGATACTATGTTTATAAATATTGATCTATGTCAAATTAGATATGCAGACAGATGATATCATGTTGCCTATTATTTAATTGACACTGGCGCATTTATATTTAATTTAGACTGGAGGGTTTGATTATGCCGACAAAAATAACTACATTATCAACAGTTTTATTCGCATTTGTATTAAATGTGCTCATTGGTACTAATGCATTCGCGATACATGCGCCAGGTCATGTACCTATGTATGATGAGGATGCTTATACGAACAAGCTTGATGCCAAGATGAAGAAGCTGGATAAATTATATCTGCAGGCTATTGACAAGAACCTGTCCCAGGGCAAGGTATTACAGGCAAAGCGGGAGTATTTCAAGGTGGCGCGTGAATTACTGCAATCCATGAATGAACGCTTTGATAAACTGGATCCGAAGAAAGGCGCGGCCCTGTCCCATACAGAGATGTTGATGATCAATCATATTCAGGTAATGTTACTCGATATGTTGACCTCGATACATGAGGGTCAGTGGAATGCCGGAGATAAAGTATACTAATTGGATTCTATTGAATACTCGTTTGAGTAAAGACGTTATTTAACAAAGGGCCTGCCATACGGCAGGCCCTTTGTTTTATCTGTAATCATCGATTCCCACTAAGTTTGAAGAAATCCGGGGCAGAGTGCGATTTTGGTATTATCGGCAATATATCCATAGCTATAATATGTGCAGTTTTTAATAAGACAAAGAGATAATGGCGATTTATGTATTCAATACGATTTTTAAAACATTAACAATGATTGTAGTGGTCACTATGTGGGTATGGGGGAATATTACATAGTGCTAATGTTTGCCATCGGGCAATGATAAATTACCAGCAAGGATCATAATTGGCCATGTTGATCCAATTCCCAATTATTGCGGACAAATAGGCTGATTCTATTCCAGTGACTGTGTAATCAATAAAGTAGCTATCAACAACAGCAATACAATCACCCACTTCAGATGATGAGCTATGCTACGTAGCAGGGCTTTGGTTTCTTCATCCATTCTGTCCACCTCGTTTATTAATGGCAATGCTACTCATTATATAGTACGCATACTAATTAAACCTTGACGTAAAGCAAATATACTGAACAATTGTTCTGAGTATTTTAATTATTGTTGCTGGTACCGGCTTTTATACCTGGGTTGTGTACAGGCTTGTCTCTGCACTAATAGCGAGCTGTCTATGTTTGAATTGCAGGTTACGCCTTTTGTTCCCGGCATCGCTCGTGGCATCCTGTGTCGCGGGATCATTGAGTCGCGCGATAGTATTCTGATCGTGACGCATGGGGAACTGAAAATCTTTGAATCCCGACCCGCAGGATTCGTAGTGGTAGATGGCGCGCCGTTCTCTCATCCGATGATCCGTCTGTTCGGTCTTGGTATCCCCACCGTAATGGTTTCAGCTGCTGCTGCAATGAAACTGGAAGAAGGCAGGGAAGTTATTGTAGATGGTGCTCGAGGCAGTATTATCTGGCCAGCGGCATCTTATACGTTTCCTGAGGATACGACCGAAGTGCCAGTGGTCAGCGAAGCACCAGCGACAGCAGATAGTGTTCAGATTGCGCTGCGTGCCAGCGCCTCCGGTGATGAGACTGTGGTTCACGCAGTGGAGAAAGGCGCCTCGGCTATTGGTCTTGTGGGTTCCGAATTCCTGATTCCGGAAGACGGCCGGCTGCCCGATACTGCTTTCTATAAAAATGTACTGGGTAGGCTTTGCAACATTGCCTGGTCTCTGCCGGTGACAGTACGTTTGTTGGACCTTGCCGTGGACAAGCCGCCACCCTGGTTGGAGCCCGTGGCCGGTATGATGGGAACATTGGGCCCTGCAGGGCCCACGACGATATGACCGCGAACCGATACGAAGCGTGTTCCATGCGCAGCTGGATGCCGTGGCAACACTCACAGAACATTACGATACTGGCCTGTTGATACCTTATATCGTTCACATAGAGGAGTTCTGTCATTGGCGCGACGAAATCGAACAGCGCATTGATCAAAACATTTCGATCGATGTTATGGTCGAGACGCCAGCGGCGATAATGGCAATGCCGGACTGGTTTGATGTTGCCGATTTTGTTTCAATCGGCTGCAATGATCTGATGCAGTGCCTGTTCGCTGCAGACCGTGACCTGCCCGTACTGCGAGGATTTTTGGATCCTATGCCCCAGTACTGTTCCGCTTTCTACGCCAGGCGGCCGAGGGGGCAGGTGACAATCTGGATAAGGTTCAGCTCTGCGGTCTATTATCCCAGATACCTGGTGTATTACCTATGCTGTTAGGCATGGGTTTTACAAACCTCTCGGTTGAGCCGATGATGATTCCCTATCTGGCCACTAAAACATCCGCGACGAGCTTGTCACAGGCGCAGACAATTGCGAGCCAGGTTTGTGCCGCGGAGGATAGCCGCGAGATGCGTGAACTCCTCGGTTTGCCCATAACCGGAGTGGAATTGACATACATCGTTGATCAGTCAGCACAAAATTGATGCGAACAGGCTGCATCATACTGATAAAAACCGGACTCTGGCCTGGCTACTGAATAAGGGGCGATATTTACGCAAACAGCTCGTTGAGCGAAAAAAGGAACTGTTGTGAATAATAGTGTGACACTAAAATATGATACTGGCAGTAGATGTTGATTATAGAGATAGTTGTGCTTACGCCGCTGGCCTAAGCTTCGATGCCTGGAATGACAGTATCGAGAAAGCAAGCTTTGTGAGCCGTCTCGATTATGTAAATGAATATGTACCCGGGCAGTTTTACCAGCGGGAATTGCCAGCTCTTCTGGCATTGATTGCAGAACACAAACTGGATCCTGAATATATTGTTATTGATGGATTCGTGTTCCTGGATGCTGAATGCAGGCCCGGCCTGGGTAAATACCTGTATGACGCACTGAATCAAAAGCCAGTTATTATCGGTGTTGCAAAAAGACCCTTTAAAGGCATACCAGCAACTTGTGAGGTATACCGGGGATCGAGTAGCAGGCCGCTATATGTAACGAGTGTTGGCGTAACTCTTGATCAGGCAAAGCTATTTATTCAATCCATGCATGGTGATTACAGGATTCCTGACCTGTTAAAAAAAGTTGATCAGATATGCAGGGAATCGAAAACCAGATTCGCTCAATAGCTAGTGGTGCTCAATTAGATCACTGTCTGCCGTTCTGGCTTATAGGGGATCTGATTGTTAATAATTATTGATTGAAGCCAAAAAAGGGGGGGCATTTTTCAATCCTGGATTAAAATTTTTACGATCCTTATGGGTGTCTTTCAGTTTGTTACGGCGAGCAAATAATAACTACATGTATTTAAAGGATTAATAATTTTAGCTAAGGATCTAAATTTTCATAAATTCTTATATTTCAATTAAATATAGCCATACTCAAATATGCCAATAATCCTTGATAATATCCTTTGTTTTTTTATGTTTATGGTTATGAAATTATTGCTTAGATCTATACAGCTGTAACACATATCTATAAATTCAATTAGTTAGCATATCGTCGACTGATTTTGCTATGTCATTAGATGACAAAATGGTAATATTTCGCTCTGAAAGTACTGTTCATAAAAAAGTAAAAAATTTCTGTGAATCAATGAATATCAATAAGTTTGAGCCAGCATTGTAGTGAAACTGTAACATTTTATGTCCACTATAGTGACCCTGACTGGCGGGGACACATTTTCCGATACGGATGACAGTAGCGGGTGTTTTCGATTAGGGATTGAATGTCGCTGGTCAACATGGAAAATGCTCGGCTAAAAACAGGCATCATGTTTGTTTATAGACGACGATTAATTCACTGAAAAATAAAATTTTTGGAGGCATATATGTCAACGCGCCAGATTCTTGCGTCTGTAGGACTAGCGGGAGCACTTTCGGCGGCTGTGATTACAGGGGCTCATGCAGCATCTGCACGTGATCACATCTCCATTGTGGGTTCCTCTACAGTTTATCCATTTGCTACTGTTGTGGTTGAGCAGTTCGGTAAAACTACCAGCTTTAAAACACCCAAGGTTGAATCTACTGGTTCAGGTGGTGGCTTGAAGTTGTTCTGTGCCGGTGTTGGTGTTCAACACCCTGATATCACCAATGCATCACGTCGCATCAAATCTTCAGAAGTAAAGATGTGTGAGAAGAATGGTGTTAAGGGCATCATTGAAGTCAAGATTGGTTACGATGGTATTGCCATCGCAAACTCAAAGAAGGCTACTCAATTCAAGCTCTCTCGTAAGGATATCTTCCTTGCCCTGGCCCTCAAGATCCCCGGTCCGGACGGCAAGCTGATTAACAATCCTCACAAGACCTGGAAAGACGTCAATCCAAGTCTGCCGAATACCAAGATTGAAGTGCTGGGTCCTCCTCCGACTTCCGGTACCCGTGATGCATTCAACGAGCTGGCCATGGGTGGCGGTGCCAAGAAAATCGCTGACCTGAAGAAGCTCCGTGGCTTAGCGCAAGGGTCTCCAGAAATCAAGACATTGATGGAGAAGCTGGGTATCCCGATGAGTGTCTATACCGCCTATGAGCAGAAAAAAGGCAAGGCTCCGAAGGGTAAGGACATCTTCAAGCAGGCTGCCTATGCGATCCGTGAAGACGGTGCGTTCATCGAAGCCGGCGAAAATGACAACCTGATCGTACAGAAACTCGAAGCCAACCCTAATGCACTGGGTGTATTCGGATTCAGCTTCCTGGATCAGAACCTCGATAAGGTCCAGGGTTCTATCGTAGACGGTGTTGCACCTTCATTCGACACGATTGCAGATAATACCTATCCGATCTCCCGTCCTTTGTTCTTCTATGTCAAGAAGGCGCACGTTGGTGTGATTCCGGGCATGGCTGAATACCTGGCCGAATTCACCAGTGACAAGGCATGGGGTGATGAAGGTTATCTGTCAGAACGCGGTTTGATTCCGATGCCGACGGCTGAACGTGCCAAGTTCGCCAAGGACGCCAAGAATCTGACGTCGTTGATGATGAAGTAAA
Organism: uncultured Gammaproteobacteria bacterium; assembly: GCA_947258655.1. Taxonomy (GTDB): domain Bacteria; phylum Pseudomonadota; class Gammaproteobacteria; order JAADHQ01; family JAADHQ01; genus JAADHQ01. The sequence goes on from CAMYJD010000002.1 coordinate 12,401, forward strand.
TGCTATTGAGCATTTAGTGAAATACTATTAAAGTATCAGCGGTCGGGAATCCGGCCGCTGTGCTTTAATATCTTGAGTTTTTAATGTGGTGCGGGTATGCAATTGTCCATTCTGGTAATAGTGCTTCTGGCCTTGTCTTCCATGGCTTTTTATATGGGGAAAAAGCGTGCATTTCAGGTAGCCCAGGGCAAAATCAGAAACCTGCATTCACTACCGGCCTATTATGGGCTGTATACAGCGATCTGGTGCGGGATACCTGCGCTCATTATTTTCGGAGTCTGGATCGCTTTCGAACCTGCCCTTATTACCCATCTTGTCGATTTACGGGCTGCTGCTGATCACTACCTCGATCTGGTGAGCACCAGCCATGCCGCGTTAACAATCGTCGTCTTGTCACTGGCCATAGGCGCCGGTGCCTTTACACTGACCCGGATCAGGGCCCAGCAACGCGCGCGAAATACTGTTGAGAGTATCCTGACAGCGATACTGATATTCTGCTCCAGTGTAGCAATACTGACAACGCTCGGTATTGTGCTTTCGGTATTATTCGAGTCGATACGCTTTTTCCAGGAGATACCGATAAGCTCTTTTCTGTTTGGCCTGGAATGGAGCCCGCAAACGGCCATCCGTGAAGACCAGGTGGGCTCTTCCGGGGCCTTCGGAGCTGTACCGTTGTTTGCCGGCACGATGCTGATATCATTTATTGCCATGCTTGTTGCCGTACCGATTGGATTACTGTCAGCAATATACCTTTCGGAATATTCAGGGCCGAAGTTCAGGGCCATAGCAAAGCCCCTGCTGGAGATTCTGGCCGGTATACCCACCGTTGTGTATGGCTTTTTTGCCGCGCTGATTGTAGCCCCCGCCATTCGTGACGCGGGCGGTTTCATTGGCCTGGATGTGGCCTCGGAGAGTGCCCTTGCAGCGGGCCTGGTCATGGGGATCATGATCATCCCGTTTGTATCATCACTGTCCGATGACGTGATCAATGCTGTACCACAGTCGATGCGCGATGGCGCCTATGGTCTGGGTGCAACCCAGGCTGAAACCATTCGCAAGGTCATTTTCCCTGCAGCCCTGCCGGGTATTGTGGGTGGTGTTCTGTTGGCGGTTTCGCGTGCGATAGGCGAAACAATGATCGTGGTTATGGCTGCCGGCCTGTCGGCAAACCTTACGGCTAATCCGCTTGAGGCGGTTACCACGGTGACGGTACAGATTGTTACGTTGTTGACAGGGGACCAGGAGTTCGACAGTGCCAAAACGCTGGCCGCATTTGCACTGGGTCTGATGTTGTTTGTTACAACACTGGTGTTGAATGTCATTGCGCTTCACGTGGTGCGTAAATATCGAGAACAATATGAGTAATACAGCCTCAAAATCCGGGAACAAGGCGAGAACAATCGATATTGTTTATGCCGGCTTGCGCAAACGTAAGGCTGCTGAACGCCGTTTCCAGTTATATGGCAAACTGGCTATAGGCCTTGGATTACTCTTTCTGTCCTTGCTTTTCGGAAGTATCGTGGCCAATGGCTATACCGCGTTTGTGCAAACCTATATGCAAATCGAGGTTTATATCGATCCTGACAGGATTGATCCTGAAGGCAAAAGAGAAGTAAAGGAACTCTCGCGCGCGGATTATGGGGGTCTGGTCAAGGCTACATTACGGGACATGTTCCCGGAAGTACAATCGCGCCGGGAGAAAAGGCAGCTGTACAGGTTGGTCAGTACCGGAGCCAGTTATCAGATCCGGGAGCAGGTCCTTCAAAATCCGGATCTCATAGGCCAGAAGATTTCATTGTGGGTGCCAGCGGATGATGAAATTGATATGTTAATGAAGGGACATATCGATCGCAAATCAGCGGAAGAAGACCGTCGTGTCAAGGATAATCAGATCGCCTGGGTGGATAGACTGCTTAGTGAAGGACGTATCGAGAAACGCTTTAATACTATATTTTTCACTGCCGGTGATTCACGCGATCCGGAACTGGCCGGTATCTGGGGAGCGGCATCCGGCTCGTTCTTTACATTGATTGTGACCCTGTTACTTTCATTTCCTATTGGTGTTGCGGCTGCGGTTTATCTGGAAGAGTTTGCACCGCGCAACAAGTTTACCGATCTTATAGAAGTGAACATCAATAACCTCGCAGCCGTGCCTTCCATTGTATTTGGTTTGCTGGGCCTTGCGGTATTTATCAACTTCTTTGGCATGCCGCGTTCGGCACCGATTGTCGGTGGCCTGGTGCTGACATTGATGACACTGCCTACAATCATTATCGCCAGCCGCGCAGCGCTGAAATCGGTTCCGCCATCAATTCGTGAGGCTGCGCTGGGCATTGGCGCATCACCGATGCAGACTGTGATCTATCACGTATTACCGCTGGCCATGCCCGGTATGCTGACCGGTACCATCATAGGTATGGCACAGGCCCTGGGCGAAAGCGCCCCGCTGTTGATGATCGGTATGGTTGCATTTATAGTTGATATCCCCCAGGGTGCCTTTGATCCATCCACGGTGCTGCCTGTACAGATTTACCTGTGGGCTGATAGCCCCGAACGGGCATTTGTGGAACGTACATCCGCGGCAATTATGGTATTATTAGGCTTCCTGATTACGATGAATGCCCTGGCAGTCATGTTGCGTAAACGATTCGAACGGCGCTGGTAAATACGCTTTATAAGTCTGACACGATAGTGAGTGTTACTATGGAAACAATTGACGAGTCTGAAGTTAGTGAGATAAACGATGCTGGAGTGACAGATCCTGTTAAAGTGGGACACACGGCAATGGTTGATCGGGATAATCGCACTACAATAGGCGAAATTCTGGTTGATAACCCACGTATGAGTTGTCGCGATGTCAATGTCTACTACGGTGACAATCATGCCATTCATGATGTCAGTCTGGATATTGGCCGTAATGAAGTCATCGCCATGATCGGACCGTCAGGTTGTGGCAAATCCACTTTCCTGCGCTGCCTCAATCGCATGAATGACACCATCGATATTTGTAAAGTCACCGGAACAATTACCCTGGACGACGAGGATATTAACAGTAAGAAAATCGATGTCGTACCGCTACGTGCCCAGGTCAGCATGGTATTCCAGAAGCCCAATCCATTCCCAAAATCCATCTATGAAAATGTCGCCTTTGGTCCGCGTATTCATGGTCTCGCAAATAACAAAACGGAACTTGATGAAATAGTCGTCACCAGTCTGAAGAAGGCGGGATTGTGGGATGAGGTCAAGGATCGTATGGATCAGCCGGGTACCGGTCTGTCAGGTGGTCAACAGCAGCGGCTCTGTATAGCACGTACGATTGCTGTTGGTCCGGAAGTCATCCTGATGGACGAACCGTGTTCTGCACTGGATCCTATCGCTACTGCAAAAATAGAGGATCTCATCGATGAATTGCGTCAGCAATACACGATTTGTATTGTCACGCATTCCATGCAACAAGCTGCCCGAGTTTCGCAACGTACGGCCTATTTCCACCTGGGTGATCTGATCGAGGTAGGTGATACCAATACAATATTCACTAACCCGAGACATAAGCTGACTGAGGACTATATTACTGGTCGTTTCGGTTAGTCGATATTACCCGCAGTTCGGTGTCACCCGCTATGCATCAGCAGTAGTAATAGGCCTCAAGTTCACCACCTATGCCTGATACCGAAAGGAGCCAAATATGCAGCAACCTACGGAAGGACATACAGTCGTCCGATATGATGGTGAATTAAACGGTCTGCATTTATTGATGCTCGAGATGGGTAGCCTGGTACTCGATCAGGTGCGCACTTCCCTGACAGCGCTGAAGAATGAGGATCTGGTTGCTGCCCGCCAGGTGCTGATACGTGAACACAAGGTAGATGATCTGGAGATCAAGGCGGATGATGAGATTGTATCGGTCATTGCCCGTCGTGGACCGGTTGCACGGGATCTCCGTATTGTCATGGCATTTTCCAAGACCATTACCGACCTCGAACGGGTAGGCGATGAGGCGGCCCGTATTGCCAGTATCATCGAGGAAATGTATGAGACAGACCGCAGTCATCCAAGCGGGCAGCTGATGCGTGATGTACATCTGATGGGTGCGTTGGTTACACATATGTTAGAGAAGGCTCTCGGTATTATCGATGGGCTAAATGCCGATGATGCCGAAGAAATTGCAAAGGGGCAGGTAGAGCTGGATGCAGAGTTTCGTTCCAGTTTACGCCGATTGACCACGTTTGTACTCGAGGATGCACGCAACGTTGGGCATGCAATCTATATTACCCTGATTATCAAGGCCCTCGAACGCATTGGCGATCATTCTCGCAATCTGGCGGAATATGTTGTCTATCTAATGAGTGGTGATGATATTCGTCATCAATTGAGACAACTGCAACCTGAAACTGGACCTGATGACACGAATGATTTCGATGATAGGAATGAGGCGTTTTAGTAGGTCCAATGATGCGATCAGAAGCTGATAATAAATCTGACTCCGCAAAGCAGCTTATTCACTGGGACGATCTGGACAAGGAACAGAAGACCACGCTTCTGGTCGAATATGGTTACTATCTGGATACGCTGCCACCAACATGTTCATTACAGTCAAAAAATGAACGCTTTGCGCAGTGGCTGGCAGAGAAAAATATTTTCTATGCAGGCGTAAAGTAGTATAACTCCAGCTCTTTTGTTTCAATAATCAAGCTATATTATATTTCAGTTTACAATCCAGTCGTGTTGTTTTATCTGCGAGATGGCATCGCAAGCAGGCGAGGGATATATCGGTCATCATGTCATATTGCTTGGGTTGAAAATATAATTTCCTGCCAGTTTTTATTTATTGTGCTGTTTGATAAATTCCTGGATAAAGCGGCGGATTTCTCTGGCGGCACTGGTATCCATTTCGTCGCACAGTTCAATAAACGTATCGCGATTTTTCCGGTTAATACGGATTACCAGTTGACTATCTTTTTTATTGGCCTTTTTACGTTTTTCTGCCATGGTTATGTCGCTTGGGCTTGTAGATTCTGTTTTGTTCTAATACGGACAAAGACGTGTATATTAGTAGTCTTCGTACTGAAGCGCAATTACGTTGACGATTTCTGTTGACAGGGTTGCGATCATGATTTTCTAGTCATACATTTTACGCATGTCCTGTTTTAGCTGGTCATATCCTTGTTTACGCCAAAGGCGGGCCTGCTGTTTTTCGTTGGCATCCCATAACTTGCTGTCTTTCAGGATACTGCATGCACGTTGTTGAAATTCCATATTACTGCCCGCATCGGAAATAAAATCACTGCCGCCGAAGAAACAGGTTTCGTACAGGTCAACGACATCGGGGCGCATGTTGGTATGGGCATGGCCCAACCAATGGACTATCTCATGGAAAACCAGTGCCTTGAGGTTATTATAGCGATGCAGTCGCTCCATCCGCTGCGGATTACCGGCAAGGTGTTCAGCTATCTGATGGTCATCCAGTTTGAAGAAATCCCGGTAGGTACTCGGTTCATGTTTACGTGTCAGGAAGCCGCTCAGTCGATAGGTGTCAATGACAACTCCGGGAAAGGGGATATCACGAATGACCTTGTCATTTTGATACTGTGCGAATAACTCGGGCGGCGGCTTGGCGACGGCATAGGCAAAAGTCTTGTCTTCAACGCAACGAAATATCTTCTGTTGACTGCTTTCCAGTAAATCCAGCAACAGAATGGCCTGCTTCCTGTGATATGGATGCAACTTGCCCATCGGACCGTTTCCAGTCATGGCTTGCAGGCCGATCCGTAGTCCTTCGCGGATATCATTGGCCAGGGTCATGTAACCTTCTATTGGCGAGCGTTGCTTGTGATAGGGGTAGTTTTTACAATTCTCTATACGTATACCCGGCCCGGTTACCATACTATGTGCCGGCTTACCTTGCAGTGCCGAAGCGGGCTGTATAGTGAAGCTGGCCAGCAGTGTGTCGATGCGCTTGGATAGAGTGCTATGATCCGCCACAGCAGCATAGGCGCATGGCTTGATAGCCATGGTCGCGAAGACAATTATCAATATCTGTATACCAGATTTATTCATCGCCTCTATTCACTGCCTCGTTAGCCTTAATAGCGTTCATATGAGAAAAAACTGATGCATTTTTCGTCAAAAAAACTATTGAAAGCATGGAGTAAATACAAAGAATATACAATGTATATACATAAGATATACAATATATTTCGTCCTTGTCAAGGTGAAAATTGCCAAACTGTCATTAATCCGGATTGATTTACTCGAAACCGGGCGATAATCATGATGATTTATTGTCTTAACGCATGAACTATTCCATACAAGATTTCAATCAAGCTAATGGCGATTATTGATGAATCGGCACAATCGCCATGCATATTGACATATAACATGTGCAGTTGATTGAACATGTCTGGTGTACGACAAACTCAGTAAACTGTCTGTAATAAACAACAGCTAGGATGCATTGTTTATGTTATTAACGTGATTCATCAGGAGATAAGTATGAAATTTAAATTACTTTCCGGGCTTGTTCTGGTTGCTACTGTTTTATTGGCAGGTTGCGCTACTGAATCAACCAAGAGTTCCGTTTCCGGCGATAACAGCACATGGTGCAAGCAGTATCCTAAATCCGCTGTCTGCCCAGGTAACTGATTGCCCGAGAAGATACCATTCTGTTGGTTTAACAGGGTTTGTAACCCGGTTTTAAAATTATTCAGGAATACAAATCATAAAACTGGAAACGCGAACTTTACTGCTTCTACGGTGATTTCCTGTATTGCTTTATATACGTTTTATTAAATCCGGACCATCATTTCTGGGGCTATTCACAGTCCGTGACACCTTGTAGATATCCAGGTTGCCACTGTATGGTACCAACATTGCCTGTAATGCACCCTTGTCCTTTCCCTCTAGCCAGCTATCCCAGGTGTCGTCAGGCAATATTACCGGCATTCTGTCGTGTATGCCTTGCATTTGTTGATTCGCATCGCAAACAATAATGGAACACGAATCGATCCTGTCGCCATCCTCATCCTGCCAATGATCCCATATCCCGGCGAATACAAGCGGTTTATTATCCTTGCTGTGTATGTAGTAGGGTTGTTTACCGTCTTCTGCTTTCCATTCATAAAAGCCATCGGCGGGTATCAGGCAGCGTCGTTTGCGAAAGGGCGTGCGGTATGCCGGTTTGCTGGCGACTGTTTCTGCCCTTGCATTAATCATGCTGAAGCGTTTATCCAGGCCCTTTGACCATGAAGGTATCAGCCCCCAATGTAGCGATGTCAGTTCTCTTTCACCGTCACTGGACAGGCGACAGGCCAGAATGTTATCCGTCGGTGCGACATTATAGCGAGGTTTTGTCGACATATCGGTGCTTATACCGAACTGGTCAGCATATTGCAGTGGTGACGATGATTGTACGAATCTGCCGCACATGGTTATCAATCAAGGAAGTGAATGTTTTCGGGTACTTGAAACAGGCTGTCCGCTGCACCTTCATTACTGAGAAGCTTGAACATGGCCTATTCCATTATCACATGTTCCACAATGATACCACGCTATACCTTGCCATTAAGCTCATATGAAGAACAAGTATCTGCGTTGCTCATCGCACGTGGTAATGTTTTCAGCACATGCGTCTTCATGCATGCACGATATTAGCTTAATTATTTCATGTCAAGCAATTGCCAGATACTGGCCGGAAAAATACAAGGAATTGAAAATTAATGATAAAATCAATGAAAGGAGGAAGTTCTGCGGGATTGGCTCGAATCACACTGACATAGGGAGGCTGCATTAGGGAAAATTAATATGGTACGTAAATCGTTATGTTTCGTGAGTATGGATACGTAGCTTTGTTCGTCTTTATAATTGCAGAAATATCAATACTGGCGTTGCAGATTGATAAGTACATGAGATACGTAAAATGAATCAGTCAGATACATCCGGGATCAGGGTAATTTGTTACGCAGGCTATCGCGGCGAGGAGTCGCCGACAAGGTTTTATCTTGGAGAGCGCCTTGTCGAGATCGAGGATATACTGGACCGCTGGCTTGATCCGGAGCGCCGTTATTTCAAGGTAAAAGGTGATGATGGTGGAACCTATATCTTGCGCCACGATGTCAAGACAGATAAATGGGACATGACCATGTATCATAGTGGGCCGGAAATATAAGGATTACAGACATAGACAGTAATAAAAGGCAAAATGACTGGAGTCCGGGCATAATTCTTTCTAAAATAAGAGAATATAATGATCTGTATGTTATTTTACAGCAATGTTATCGACCTCAAAAACTGTGATTGAAGAATGAATCAGGAAACAGAACAACGCAATCAAAATCCTAACTGGCCTTCGTATGTGGCCGTCGCGTTGTTTGTGGCCCTGGCCTATTATTTTCTGATGTATGCGCCAACAATGGAGCCCAGCTACGAGATCCCTTATAACCAGTTCAAGAGCCTGGTCAAGGAAGGTGTTGTCAAGGATGTTGTGCTGAGAGGGGAGGTAGTCCAGGGCACGCTGGCCTCGACCAGGCCGATGGGCCCGCGCGGTGAGCCGTCTGCGCGCTTCAGGACCCGTATCCCGAGCTTTGGTGACGATACCTTGCTGCCGGTGCTGGAGGACAGAGAGGTACGCATACATATTGCAGAAGAGAAAGAAAAAGGGATCCTGGCGACCCTGTTGCTGTCGTTTTTACCTCTGGCATTGCTGTTGTTGTTTTTTTATTTTATTTTTCAGCGGACTTCCAAGACCCTGGGCGGACGCCTGGGTGGCGCGGCTGAACTGAAAAACTTATTAGAGGCGCCGGCAAAAAAAGCGGAAGTTCCCAAGGTTACCTTTGATGATGTTGCCGGACAGGATACAGCCAAGCGTGAGGTGACCGAGCTGGTCGAGTTTTTAAAGAATCCGGAAATGTTCAGCAAGCTGGGTGCGGAAGTCCCTCGTGGTGTATTACTGATGGGTGCACCCGGTACCGGTAAAACGCTGATGGCCAAGGCATTGGCCGGTGAGGCCGGGGTCCCTTTTTATTCCATTTCCGGTTCCGAATTCATTGAAGTATTCGTAGGTGTCGGTGCGGGGCGTGTACGTAATCTGTTTGAAACCGCGAAGAAAAATGCACCAAGTATTGTTTTCATCGATGAACTGGATAGCATCGGCCGGACACGCGGTACCGGCCTGGGTGGTGGTCATGATGAGCGTGAGCAGACACTGAACCAGATCCTGGCGGAGCTGGATGGTTTTACCGGCAGGGAAAATGTCATCGTGTTGGCGGCGACAAACCGACCGGATGTGCTGGATCCGGCATTATTGCGCCCTGGCCGTTTTGATCGCCATGTAACGCTTGACCTCCCGGATCGTAATGATCGTATGGCCATCATCAAGGTCCATACACGCAAGGTGCCGCTGGCAAAGGACGTCGATCTGGGCAGTATTGCTGCCGGTACACCCGGTTTCTCCGGTGCGGATATCAAGAACCTGGTCAATGAAGCTGCCATGCTCGCCGGGCGCAACAAACGTGACCAGGTAATGATGCAGGATTTTGATGAGGCGCGTGACAAACTGCTGCTCGGAACGGTACGCACCCTGGCCATAAAACCGGAAGAACGCCACCGCCTGGCAGTGCACGAGGGGGGCCATACGCTGGTCGCCTATTTTCTACCGCATGCCGACCCGTTATATAAAGTCACGATCATTCCACGTGGGCGGGCTTTGGGTGGTACCCAGCAACTACCCGAGGAAGAACGTCATACCCTGCCCGAGGAATATCTGCAAGATAGACTGGCGGTAATACTGGGCGGGCGCAGTGCAGAAAAAGAATTGCTCGGTTCACTGAGCTCCGGCGCCGATGACGACATTCATCAGGCCAGCACCCTGGCACGTGCTATGGTGGCGCGCTGGGGCATGTCCACAGATGTGGGTCCGGTCGACTTGCGCGAGAGTGAGGAGCACCCGTTCCTTGGACGTGAGATTGCACAACCAAGACGTTATAGCGAGCACTCGGCGCAAACTGTCGATGAGGCTGTACGTAAGTTGATAGTCGAGGCGGAACAACGGGCTGTAGAGATCATCAGCCAATATCGTCAGCAACTCGACCAACTGATCGATCAGCTGGAAGCAAAGGAAACACTGAACCGGGAAGATATCGAACAGTGTTTGGGGCCGGTCAGGAACAAGACCTCGCTGGGCAGCGTCCGCGTATAAAACATTCCAGCATGCTGATAAAGCAGACATGCCGTAATTGCCGGCTAAGATTGAATACGACGGTTCGGCCATCCTTCAATTGCTTATTTTGCATGACTTCATGTTTTTTCTGGCTAGCAAATGAGCAGAGTTACTGTTCATTCTTGCTTTATAGAATAAAAATAAGCAATAAAAACATCAAGATAGAGAAAATCTCAAACTATCCCTTTTATTTTTGTGAACCAGCTCTCAGTTGTTATTAAATAGATGATGTTAAATACAAATTAACACATGTTGTTTATGTACTGTAAAGGGCAAATCTGCTGAAAGTCAGAGACGCAAAGCCACCGGGTTACGGGTAATTATTATCTATGCCAGCGGGGTTACCAGGATTATCGATACCAATTCTGTTCCTTTACAGAACTTCGTTCAATTTCATGACTGGAGATCTGTATGAATAAAACATTATTAACCTGCTGTTGTATCCTGACAGCATTTTCCATGCAAACACTTGCGGGGCCAAAGGCCAAGCCTGCAAAGCTGGCAACGGTTGTAGCCAAGCCGGCATTTAAACCGGAGCAGACATTTATTCGCCTCAGTACGAGTAATCTGACCCAGGATCTTGATACACCTTATATCATTCATTACTCATCGAACGCTGCTGCATATAAGCACTCAGGGCTAAGTTGGAGTATTGACGGAAAGGAAATAGTGGCAACATCAATTGCTGACAGGAAAAATACAGTCAGTATTACGCCGGAAACAGCCGGTAATCATGAGATCTGTATTCAGGGTGAACTAGGCAAGAGTGACAAAACGCATATCGATTGCCTTATGGTCACTGTCAATGAGCCGCCGACCACGAACCGTCAGCCGGTTGTTGAAAATGACAGTATCCGTGTCTATCAGGATATCGCCTATGCGAGTTCTGTTGTTGCATCCGATCCGGATGGCGACCCCTTGGTCTATTCAGTGGACAATCAGCCTGCATTGGGCGCAGTCGTCATGGATTCGGGGACAGGTAACTATACCTATACGCCCAAACCTGGTATATCTGGAGTGGACTCCTTCAGTTTTATTGTGTCGGATGGCATCAGCACTGCTGTTGAGCGTACTGTTTCCGTAACCATCGTCAGTACGCAAACCGCTTGTGATGGTATGGGTCCTTATCCGGACAGTGACAAGGATGGATTCCTGGATATTGCCGAGGTTGCCTACGGTACCAATCCATTGAATTATGATTCGCGCATACTCGCTTATAATGCCGATGTGCCATTCAACCTGGATGCCGATAATGACGGTTACCTGGGTTATATCGAGACATGGTTGGGTGCAGATCCGAACGATAGCGCTTCAAAACCAACCGATTCGGATATAGATGGGATACCCAATTGTTTCGAGCCTGTCTCGGATGGTACCAAGGCCATATTACCGGCCTTCAATATTCCGGAAGCCGTTATCGATGCGAGTACAGGGACTGCACGTTTTAAATTTGATATGACCGTGCTTGATAATGCCGCAGGTATCAATAACATTATTGTAATGATGCGCAGTCCGCTGGGAACGTATCATTATTCCTATCGCTATATCAAAACCCTGGACCGTGCACGTGTAGCACCCGTCCATATCGAATCAGTGCCGTTGAATCAATACCTGGAATCAGGCGACTGGATGGTCGTGAAGGTACTGATATACGATGAAGCAAAAAACATCTCATCGATCTCGACCGCCGCGCTGGAGGCTGCAGGATTTCCAACGACCATCAAGGTTGTTAATCCGCAGGCTGATATCAGTGCCCCTGAAGTTACCCGGCTGGGTTTCAGTGAGCAGGCGCTGGACGTAAGCTCGGACATCGCCCGTATACCTGTTGAGATATCCTCAACCGATAATGTCTCGGGTATCAAATCAATTGTCTCCTACTTGATCAGTCCTTCCGGTGTGCATCGCGCATATGCCTATGGCTACCATGCAGACCAGCCCCTGAGTGCCGAACAAGTTTATTACAGTACTACGCTGGATAAATACAGTGAGGCCGGTGAATGGTCTGTCTACCGGGTGTATCTGGAAGACTGGGCAGGTAATCGTCGTTACTATAGCGGTGATATGCTTGCCGAGATGGGATTTGATAATACCATTACGATTGTCAATCCCCTCAGTGACATTGTCGCTCCTGAACTGGAACAATTCGATATACTGACGCCAGTCGTTGATCCAAGCGGTGGGCAGCAAACGTTTCGTATCAAGGTCAATGCGACGGATGCCGTGTCCGGTACGAGCAGGATCTACACTGTATTCCGCGGTCCTTCAGGGCAATTTCTGTACGCATATACCTATAACACGGCTGATTCGCTGAATTACGACGGTGAGATCGTAACTCCAGCTGTCAGCGAGTTCCTCGAGAATGGGGTATGGTCCGTTTACTATATCCTACTGTACGATAATGCGGGAAATACGCGTTATTATCGCAATGATGGATTAAAGTCGATGGGATGGGAGACAGATATTCTTATCCAACGCTGATGAGTTCCATGCACCTGGCCACCCCGAAAGGGGTGGCTTTCGTATTCTGTCAATTCAGTTGTATGTATACCTTACTAATTTAAGTAAACTATTTATGCACTATTAAGCACTATAACTGCACCATATATTTACATACTGTTGCATGAAAATCCTGTCATGTTGTAATGCTATGATAAAAAAAATACCATTATAACAATTACTTAATAATCAAATAGCAAATATGGCACGCATGCTGCCTTACAAACACTAAACCTGTTGTTGCAAATGCTATGTTAATTGGATAATGTAATTGTTAACTAGCGGTATGCAAATGGACAATGGACAATGAACAATGAACGCGATTGCTGTCACCATAATAGACGTCTGCTCATGTATTCCGGAGTGGCATACATGCAGACGTTTTTTTATGAATTCGCAAATGCGTTTGGCAACGGGCCACATGACAATAATTAGATTGTCTTTACACGACTTATAAGTAGCGGATTAACACGATTGTCATGATTCATTAATATCTTTATCGCGCAAGCGTCAGAACGGAATATAGGGGGGGGATGTGCGTAAAAAAATCCGAGTAATCGATAGATACAGGTCAGTGCAATTTATCTGTGACGGGAGGGTAACGGTATGAACTTGGTAATTGTTGGCACAGGGTATGTCGGTTTGGTAACTGGTACTTGCCTGGCAGAGATGGGAAATCATGTCACCTGTGTGGATATCGATCAGGACAAGATCGATGCACTCAAGCAGGGCATTATTCCTATCTATGAGCCCGGACTCGAGGCAATGGTAAAATCAAACGCCGCGGAAGGCAGGCTGCAGTTTAGCACCAGCCTCGATGAAGTCATGCAGGATAGCAATGTCTATTTTATTGCTGTCGGCACTCCACCGCGCTCCGATGGTTCCGCCAATCTGGATTATGTACTGGATGTTGCTAGTGAAATAGGCCGCAATATGACGCAATACAGCGTCATTGTTGATAAGTCGACCGTACCTGTCGGCACCGCGGACCAGGTACGCAAGACGATCTCACGAGAGTTGTCTGCACGTGATTGCAATGTACCGTTTGATGTCGTCAGTAATCCCGAGTTTCTGAAGGAAGGCGCTGCAATCGAGGATTTCATGCAGCCTGATCGCATCATCATCGGTACCGAGAGCGAGAAGGCCGCGGAAATCATGGGGCAAATTTATGCGCCCTTCAACAAGCGTGGAGACGCCATTGTTGTGATGGGCACACGCGATGCGGAAATGTCCAAATACGCCGCCAATGCCATGCTCGCGACCAAGATCTCCTTCATGAACGAGATTGCCGGCCTGTGTGACCGTATGGGTGTCGATGTTGAAAATGTCAGGCAGGGTATTGGTTCCGATTCGCGCATTGGCTATTCGTTTATTTATCCAGGCTGTGGCTATGGCGGTTCGTGTTTTCCCAAGGATGTGAAGGCCCTCGTTCATATGGCTAATAATTATGAATTCGAACCTAAAGTGCTCAATGCGGTCGAGTCGCGTAATGCCGAACAGAAACAGGTGCTGTTTGAAAAAATTATCGGGCGTTTCGGGGAAAATCTGGGCGGCATAACCATAGGCGTTTGGGGCCTGGCCTTCAAGCCGGAAACGGATGACATGCGCGAAGCAAGTTCTATTGAACTCATAGAAGCGTTGATCGGTGTCGGTGCACGTGTCAGGGCCTATGATCCAATCGCTGTCGATGTGGCACGTGATCAGTTACCTGCGTCCTGGTTTGACAGCGGCGCATTGGAGCTGGCAGCGCATCAGTATGATGCCCTGAACGGTGCCGACGCACTGGCACTGGTGACGGAATGGAATCCGTTCCGCAATCCAGACTTTCACCTGATGCAGAAAATCATGAAGCAGGCAGTCATATTCGACGGACGTAATATTTATGATCCGGATATGCTGGCAGCATCTGGCTTCGAATATCGCGGCATCGGACGTGATACTTCAAATACAAATCTGGCGAAGATGCTTAGCGAAAGTGCATGTGCGTGAGGACTGATTCAAATTAATTTATATGGACAAAAACGAAAGACGGGGGGTATGAAATGGATACGACACGTATATTGGTTACCGGTGGAGCAGGCTTTCTAGGCTCTCACTTGTGTGAAAGGCTGCTCAACGAGGGTAAAGAGGTCATCTGTCTGGATAATTTCTTTACCGGCAGCAAGAAAAATATTATCCACATGATGGATAATCCAATGTTTACATTACTGGAGCACGATATTACCAATCCGCTCTTTATTCAGGTCGATCAGATCTATAATCTGGCCTGTCCTGCTTCACCGAAGCATTATCAATATGACCCTGTGCACACAACCAAGACGAGTGTCATGGGCATGATTAACATGCTCGGCCTGGCAAAGCGCTGTGATGCAAAGATCATGCATGCGTCGACCAGTGAGGTTTATGGAGACCCGGAAGTGCACCCGCAGAGGGAAAGTTACTGGGGGCATGTCAATCCGACTGGAATACGTTCCTGTTATGACGAAGGTAAACGTTGCGCCGAAACCCTGTGTTTTGATTACAATCGTCGTCATGGAGCCAAGGTCAAGGTAGTGCGTATTTTCAATACCTATGGTCCGCGTATGCATCCGGATGACGGCCGTGTCGTATCCAATTTCATTGTTCAGGCGCTGCAGAATGAACCGATTACCTTATATGGAGATGGCTTGCAGACGCGCTCCTTCTGTTATGTCGATGACCTGATAGAGGGTTTTGTGCGGATGATGGCGACACCCGATGAAATCATCGGTCCGGTAAACCTGGGTAATCCCGATGAGTTTACAATCAAGGAACTGGCGCAGCAGGTATTAAAAATCACTGGTTCCAAGTCTACTCTGGTGCAGGAGCTGTTGCCCGCTGATGATCCGAAACAGCGGCAACCGGATATCACGTTGGCGAAGAAGCTACTGGACTGGGCTCCGAAGGTACCACTGGCAGACGGGCTGGCGCGCACGATTGGTCATTTCGATGAACTGCTGATGCAGAAGCAAAAACCCGCTTTGAAAGTGTATCCAGATCAAGCATCTGTGCAAACCCAAGCAGTATAAGGAAAAAGATGTCAACGAATATACTTGTCACGGGTGGTGCCGGATATATTGGCAGTCATGCCTGTAAGGCGCTTGCGCAGGCAGGCTATGTGCCTGTTACTATTGATAACCTTGTCTACGGTCATCGCGAGATGGTGAAGTGGGGTCCGTTCATCGAAGGAGATCTTGCAAACGGGGAGCTGCTGCGCCAGGTCATGCGTGATCACCAGATAGAAGCAGTCATGCACTTTGCGGCATACGCCTATGTCGGTGAATCAATGGAGGATCCGGGCAAGTACTTCCGTAATAATGTAAGCAATACCATCAATCTGCTCGATGCCATGGTCGATTGTGGAGTAAAACACATTGTATTCTCGTCGACATGTGCTACCTATGGGATGCCGGAGCACGTGCCTATCGATGAGAGTCATCCGCAACGGCCGGTCAATCCATATGGTGAATCTAAGCTGTTCATTGAACGTGCCTTGCGGTGGTATGATACAGCGCATTCAATACGCTCTGTGTCCTTGCGCTACTTCAATGCCGCCGGTGCCGACCCTGACGGGGAAACCGGTGAAGACCATGATCCCGAAACCCATCTGATACCTCTGGTCATCCAGACTGCCTTAGGTCAGCGCGAGCAAGTCAGTATATTCGGCACTGATTATGATACTCCTGACGGTAGCGCAGTGCGTGACTATATCCACGTAGCAGATCTTGCCGCCGCACATGTCAAGGCCATCGAGATACTACCTGCATGTAACGACAGTTTGTTTCTCAATCTGGGTACCGGCACAGGGTATTCTGTCAAGGATGTAATTAATGCTGTTGAGCGTGTCAGCGGACGCAAGGTCAATACCCAGGAAGCGCCGCGCCGCGCAGGTGATCCGCCACTGCTTGTAGCGCAGCCGGGACTGGCGGCCGAAGTGCTCGGTTGGGTTCCCGCGCTCTCCGATCTGGACTCAATAGTAGCAACGGCGTTGCGCTGGCATGAACGACAGCTTGCAGGCGACCCCGGCTATGCAGGTTCGCAACAACAGATCAGCGGATAATTGAAAATGACGGTAACAAATACAGAACCCGCAGTCGTGGCTGATTCAATTAGTGCTGCGCCACTACATGAAGTCACTTCCCGTGCGGAATATGACTATACCGCGCGCCCCATTGCGCACGGAAAGTTCATCTACGTCGGTAACAAGAAATTCTGGGCCAAGGGTGTTACCTACGGGGCCTTTCGTCCCGATGACAAGGATCTCGAGTACCAGGATGACAGTATTATCGAACAGGATTTTGCGCACATGGCGGCCAGTGGTATCAATACAGTACGCATTCCGCATACAATGCCACCGCGTTCATTGCTCGATATCGCCCAGCGTTATGGCCTGCGGGTCATGGTTGGCCTGTCTGCCGAGCAGTATGCTGGTTATCTTATCGACAAGGAAAATGCCCCGGACGTGGAGGCCATCATCAGGGAAAAAGTCAGATCGGTGGCGGGGCATCCGGCATTGTTATGTTATGCCGTAGGTAATGAAATATCCGCACCTATGGTGCGCTGGATTGGTCGGCGCCGGGTCGAGCGCTATATCGAGCGTATATACCGTGCCATTAAAAAGGAAGACCCAGATGGCCTGGTAACCTATGTCAACTATCCTACAACCGAGTATCTGCAGCTGCCGTTCCTCGACCTGGTCGCATTCAATGTTTATCTGGAGGCCGAGGACAGGCTCAGCGCCTATCTTGCGCGCTTGCAGAACATTGCCGGAGAACGTCCGCTGCTCATGAGTGAGATCGGTCTGGACAGTATCAGAAACGGTGAAGATGGTCAGGCCGGGTCTTTGGAGTGGCAGATTCGCACCGCTTTTTCAGCAGGTTGTGCAGGCGTGTTTGTATTCGCGTGGACAGACGAGTGGTACCGGGGCGAAACGGCTGTCGATGACTGGGCATTTGGACTAACCACAGCATCACGCGAAGCAAAGCCGGCTCTTGAAGTTGTTACGCGTATATTCGATAACGTTCCGTTTCCCGCCGATATCGAATGGCCAAGATTTACGGTCGTAGTGTGCAGTTATAATGGCGAACGTACCATTGTCGATACCCTGGAAGGTCTCAAGGATCTTGAATATCCGAATTACGAGGTCATCGTCGTCAATGATGGGTCGACAGACAGTACTGCCGACATAGCCGCGAGGTATGATGTCAGGCTTATCAGTACTGAAAACCGAGGACTCAGCAATGCGCGCAATACCGGCTGGCAGGAAGCGACAGGTGAATATGTCGCCTATATAGACGATGATGCCTATCCGGACCCTCATTGGCTTCATTATCTTGCCTGGACCTTTATGCATACGGATTACATCGGGGTTGGCGGGCCCAATCTGGCACCGCCGGGAGACGGACCGATTGCCGAATGTATTGCGAATGCGCCGGGCGGGCCGATCCATGTCCTGATAACCGATACCGAGGCGGAGCACATTCCGGGCTGTAATATGTCCTTCCGCCGTGATGCATTGGCTGCCATCGATGGTTTCGATCCGCGCTATCGCGCCGCCGGAGACGACGTCGACCTGTGCTGGCGTTTACAGGACAATGTCGGCAAGATCGGATTCAATGCCGCCGCCATGGTCTGGCATCATCGCCGCAATTCTGTCCTTACCTACTGGAAACAGCAAAACGGTTATGGCAAGGCAGAGGCGCTACTCGAGGAGAAATGGCCAGAGAAGTACAATGCTATGGGTCATACCAGTTGGGCAGGGCGCTTGTATGGCAATGGTGTGATGTTGCCGTTGTGGGGCCGTGATCGTGTTTATCATGGTGTTTTCGGCAGTACCCCGTTTCAGTCCTTGCATCCCGCCAGCCCCGGATTATTGGCAGCCTTGCCAATGATGCCCGAATGGTACTTTATTGTCGCGCTGCTGCTGACGCTCTCGTTTGTCGGTCTGTCATGGTCGCCGTTGCTGTATGCTGTACCCGTATTGCTCGTCGCCGTGGCCCTGCCACTGGCGCAGGCGTTCAAGAGTGCATCCGGCGCGACGTTTATGTATTCGAATCGCACATGGCGCGAGCTCACCGGCCCGTATCTGACGACAGTGGCCATGTATATCATGCAGCCCATTGCGCGCCTGCGCGGTCGCATTATTCATGGTCTTACCCCGTGGCGTTTCGGTTTCGATAAGACCAGTGTCAAGCCGTGGCCGTGGAGCGAGGCGATATGGACAGAACAGTGGGCAGAACCGGAATCCCGCGGGCAATGGCTGGCATCGACACTCGGTAATGAAGGATTACGTGTTGTATATGCGGGTCCGTACGATGGCTGGGATTTTGATATTGCTGGCGGGGTGCTTGGCGGGGTGCGTGTATTGACTGCTGTGGAAGATCATGGCGGTGGAGCGCAATACATTCGTGTTCGAGCACGGCCATTGTGGTCATTCGGAGCGCTGGCCTCGCTGCTGATTTTCCTGATGCTGTTTGTCGCAGCTGTTGTGAACGGCGCATGGTTTGGCGGTGCTGTTCTGTTTATTCTGACTGCTATTGTTGGTATGCGTGCGATACAGGAAAGTGCATTTACAATGGCTGCATTGCAACAGTCAGTATCCGAACTAAAGAGCACGTTGAGCGGGGACTGACATGACTGAGGAAAGGAAATATGGCGATATGGAACTATATCGGCGCCTGTTACTGGATTCGCGCACGTACTGGCCTCATATTGCCGGGCTTTTTTTTCTGGGCTTGTTGGCAACGCCTATTGCCCTGCTGACCCCGATACCCTTAAAGATTGCAATTGATAACGTCATTGGATCGGAGCCACTTCCTGTGCTGCTTGACATTATACTGCCTGCCAATATCGGCGCTTCTGCTGATGCAATGTTGGTGATTGTTGCTGTCATCTTTGTGGCGGTGGGGATACTAACCTATGCGCATGCGCTCGTGGTATGGATACTGAACACATACACTGGTGAGATGTTATCACGCGAGTTCCGCATGAAGCTGTTCCGCCATATTCAACGCTTGTCCTTGTCCTATCATGATGAAAAGGGTTCCGCAGACTCGCTCTATCGCATTCAGTACGATGCTACAGCGATACAGAACGTTGCTGTCAATGGAGTTATTCCGTTGTTTTCCGCTGCTGTAAAGATATTCATAATGCTTGCGGTTATAGCGCTGATAGACTGGCAACTAGCTCTCGTTACGCTCATTGTTTGTCCGATTCTTTATTTTCTGATTAATTTCTCAAGGCATCATTTACGCGACAATTGGGCGCATGTAAAGAAAATCGAAAGTTCAGCTATGGCCGTACTTTCGGAAGTTCTGGGTGCGCTCAGGGTAGTCAAGGCATTTGGCAACGAAGAACGAGAGAGTGACCGCTTTGGTGAACACACTAGTCGAGCTGTTCGTGGCCAGGTGAAGCTAGCCGCTCTCAATGGCAGTTTTGATCTTTTTGTCGGACTCACCATAGCTGCGGGGACAGCCACTGTTCTGTATATTGGTGTGCGTCACGTACAGACGGATGTCATAACACTCGGTGACCTGCTCGTGATCATGGCCTATCTTACCATGTTGTTCACCCCGTTGGAGACGATCAGCAAGCAGATTGCGACGCTGCAATCGGCAATAGCAAGTGCAGAGCGGGTATATTCCCTGCTCGATGAGCAAACCGATGTCAACGAGCGGTCTGATGCAATGCCATTGCAGCATGCAAAAGGCAATATCCAATTCAAGAACGTGTCTTTTGCCTATAGTCACAATCAAAAAGTATTACATGACATCAGTTTTCACGTGCCTGAAGGTACTAAGGTCGGCATTCTCGGGACAACGGGTGCAGGCAAGAGTACTCTGATGAGCCTGTTGCTGCGATTCTATGATCCGGTCAAGGGCCAAATCTTGCTGGATGGTGTCGATATGCGTGACTGCAAACTCGCTGATCTGCGCAACCAGTTTGCAATCGTGTTACAGGAGCCAGTGTTGTTTTCATCGAGTATTGCAGAAAATATCGCTTATGCACGTCCTGATGCAGATGAGAATGCGATTATTGCAGCGGCAAAGGCGGCCGACGCACATGATTTTATCATGCAACTGCCCGATGGTTACGATACGGTTGTGGGTGAAAGGGGTATGCGCCTGTCCGGGGGCGAGCGCCAGCGTATATCACTTTCACGTGCCTTTTTGAAGGATGCGCCAATACTGATTTTTGATGAACCGACCAGCTCTGTTGACACCAATACAGAGGGCATGATTATGGAGGCGATGGACAAGCTAATGCACGGACGCACTACCTTCATGATTGCACATCGACTGGAAACATTGAAAAATTGCGACCTTTGGTTACACATCGAAAAAGGGCGTTTGGTAAGTTGTTCTGATCAACCACCCGCAGCGATACGGGATGACTCAGTTGTCTATATCGCATAATGAATCATGTTGCTTAACTACGGAATTGCTGAATATCAGGGTCATCTCGTATGAGTTCATCGCTTCGCATCATAGTGACCGGATTAATAGGACAGCACCCCTGGCTGGGCGGGGTTGCATGGGATTATGTTCAGTACCTTGTCGGGCTGGCCCAGCTTGGTCACGATGTATATTACCTCGAGGACACCGGTGAGTGGCCCTACAATCTGGATGGCAGTGCTTCGGGTGACAATTGGGTGGCTGAAGATTGTTCCCATAATGTTCGTCATATCCATGAAGTGCTGTCACGTTTCGGCCTTGGTGAGCGCTGGGCCTATCGAAATGCTGTCGATTCACAATGGTACGGCATGAATGACAGCAAACGTGAACAGATCATACGTAGTGCAGATCTGTTGATAAATGTTTCCGGAACCCTCGAAAGACCAGAATTGTATCGTAATGTAAAACGTTTGCTGTATATAGACTCGGATCCTGTCTTCACTCAGATTAAGCTCGCCAGTAATCAGACTGATTTTTGTCAGCGTGTTGAAACACACGATGTGCATTTCAGTTTTGGCGAGTCCTTGTCAGGGGCGGTTCCAGAGACCGCATATAAATGGAAGCCCACGCGCCAGCCGATACTACTCTCGCAATGGCGGCCATCTGCTCCGAGAGGAGAAAAATATACCACAGTAATGAGCTGGACCAGTTATCCCCCCTTGTTATTCAATGGCAGAACATATGGGCAGAAGGATCTGGAGTTTTTGCATATTCTTGATTTGCCCAGGCATTTTATGAATGGCAAGCTAGAGGTTGCCCTGAGCCGGACCCAGCATACGAGTTGGCGCTCGGAAGGCTCATCCTTGTCTGCGGATGTCGAGCAATGGATCAGGGAGCACCCGGAATATTCACCTGTTGAGTTACTGCAATATACCGGCTGGCATGTGACCGATCCCTATCAGCATTGCGCCGATCTTGATTCCTATCGGCAATACATAGAATCGTCCAGGGCTGAATTGAGTGTAGCCAAACACGGCTATGTCGTCGGGCAGGCCGGCTGGTTCAGCTGTCGGTCGGCTTGTTACCTGGCAGCCGGCCGTCCGGTTATTGTACAAGATACTGGGTTCTCGCAAGTATTACCGGTTGGTTCCGGGCTGTTGACTTACAGAAACAGGAATGAAGCAGTGGAGGCGTTGAACGAAGTCGAGGATAATTATACAAAACACGCCGAGGCTGCACGTGCCCTGGCCGAAGACTATTTCGATTCCGATCGTGTTCTGACACGATTGCTCGAAGATGCAATGGCAGAAAACAATTCGCTAAGGTCTCAGGGTGTCGGTGTATGAAAATTCTGGTGGCTGGCTGGTTCAGTTTTGAACAAATGGGTGCGAGTGCAGGGGATCTGCTTGCCCGTGACCTGGTCTGTCAGTGGCTGAAGGATGCAGGGCACAGTTATGACATTGCAGTGATGGCGCCATTTACAGACGGTATCACCTGGAGCGATACCAGTCCGGATGAATATGCTGCATTGATATTCGTTTGCGGTCCTTTCGGGAACGGGCCGCCATTGACAGAATTTTTTAAACATTTTGAAAGGGTTCCGCTGATCGGCGTCAATCTGACCATGTTGCAGGATCTATCTGAATGGAATCCTTTCGAAATGTTATTTGAGAGGGACAGTAGTGTAACAGCAAGACCGGACCTGGTATTTTTGACCGAGCAGAAGCGGGTTCCAGTGGCCGGATTGATCCTTGTTCATGCACAAAAGGAGTATGGTGACAGGGCCATGCATCAAATTGCTGGCGAAGCGCTACAGAGACTTATCGATGTGCATGAATTGGCAGTTGTTCCTATCGATACCCGCCTGGATCAAAATGAGACAGGCTTACGTACTCCGGCAGAGGTTGAATCATTGATCGCGCGTATGGATGTCGTCATAACCACCCGCCTGCATGGCATGGTCATGGCACTCAAGAACGGCGTGCCTGCGCTGGTCGTGGATCCGATTGCCGGGGGCGCAAAGATAATGCGTCAGGCCAGGGCCATCGATTGGCCGATGGCCTTTAGCGCCGATACGCTCAGTGAAGAAGGGCTCAGGGAAGCACTGGGATTCTGCTTGTCATCTGCAGGAAAAACACGTGCATTACAAACGCGTGAAATGGCGCGGGAAAAACTTCGTGGTGTCCGCGACCAGTTCCTTACTGGACTGCGTGAACTGATTCGACTGGAGGCATAAACCTTGGCTCGTATCCTTGTCTCAACCTACATGGTTCGCTATCCACTTGGCGGAATGTTGTCGTGGGCATTGCAATATGCGCTGGGTTTTCACCGCCTGGGCCACGAGGTCTTTTTGCTTGAACGAGCGAGTTATACCGATGCCTGCTTTGATCCGCAACGACAGCAGATGACCGATGACTGCCGTACAGGCTATGCGATTGTGCATGATCTGCTCGAGCGTTTTGGGCTGGAGCAGAGGCTTGTATTCGAAGACATCAATGGTGATGTGTTTGGTATGAACAAGACCGAACTGTCTGAACTGTTTCGCAGTGCTGATCTATTGGTCGATACGGGTAATCACGGTGCCTGGCTGGAACAGGCCAAAGAGGCAGGAATACCCAGTGTTCTTATCGAGGGAGAGCCTGGATTTACACAGATAAGAATGGAGCAAGAGGCAGAGAACGGACAGGTGTCTAATGAATTCGATTACTATTACTCGAATGGAGCAAATATCGGCACGCAAAATACCACTGCACCCAATGCCGGGCGTGATTGGCATCATGTCTTCAATCCTGTAGATACTGAATTATTTCAGATGAGTGTTCCACCAGCAGACGCCCATTTCACCACGGTCATGAACTGGCAATCGCATAAACCGATTTGCTATAAGGGTCAATGTTATGGGCAGAAGGATGTGGAGTTTGCACATTTTATGGATCTACCAAAACATGTCACGGTATCACTGGAAGTAGCCGCAGCCGGCAAGGTCCCGAAGCAGGAGCTGCAAAGTAGTGGCTGGCGCCTGCGTCAGGCCCATCAGGTTACCCACTCCTTTGATGAATATCGTCGTTATATCAATGCATCCATGGGGGAATTCAGCGTATCCAAGAATGTCTTCGTCGCTACCCGTAATGGCTGGTTCTCCGATCGCAGTGCCGCTTATCTTGCTAGTGGTCGCCCAGTTGTACTTCAAGATACCGGTTTTAGCGATCACTTGCCTTGTGGTGAAGGCCTTTTTGCGGTAGCTAATGTCGATGAAGCGGCTCAGGCGCTGGAGGAAATTGTCGGCGACTACTCGCGCCACGCACGTCGTGCGCGCGAAATTGCGGAGTCCTATCTTGATGCACGCATGCTTATGCAAGGGGTTGCGAATCATGTCGGGCTTTGACAGGGCATGCTCGGATAATAGCAGCGCCCTGCGCATCCTGGTGCTGGGATATATCGTGCGATGTCCTATTGGCGGGATGGCGTGGCACCACTTGCAGTATGTTACCGGCCTGGCACGCCTGGGTCATGAGGTTCTGTTCGTCGAAGACAGCGGTGACGAGCCATGGGCCTGTTATGACCCGGGCAGCGGGGAGTGCGGAACAGATCCGGCCTATGGTCTGGAATTTACCCGGAGAGTATTTGAACGGGTCGGTCTTGACAGGCACTGGGCCTACCATGATGCATTTACTGACAGTTGGCACGGCCCGGGTGCGCAACTGGTGACGGAATTCTGTAACAATGCCGATATGTTACTGAACCTGTCCGGTGCCAATCCAATACGGGAGCAAATGCTTGGAGTTCCGATTAGGGTCTATCTGGATACGGATCCGCTCTTTACCCAGGTGCGGATTCTACAGGATCCTGAGCGACAACGTCTTGCCGCTGCTCATAATATGTTCTTTTCCTTTGGCGAGAAGTTCGGAGATGAAGATTGCGGTATCCCTGACGACGGATTTCCATGGCAACCGACGCGCCAACCCATCGATCTGTATGCCTGGCAATTTTCATCTGCACCTGCACACGCAGCCTTCACTACGGTCATGCAATGGGATAGCTACAGTAAGCAGAGTCATGAAGGACGGGAATATGGTATGAAAGCAGAGTCATTCGGTCCCTATATGGATCTCCCGCAACATACCGACGTTGAACTCGAGATAGCGATGGGCAGTGTCGAAGCGCCACGTCAGCAACTTAAGGAGCTGGGCTGGCATTTGCGTAATCCGCTCGAAGTGACGCGTGATCCGTGGAGCTATCAGGATTACATTTACAGTTCAGGTGGTGAGTTCAGTGTTGCAAAGCATGGATACGTAGCGTCTCATAGTGGTTGGTTTAGTGAACGCAGCGCCTGTTATTTGGCTAGCGGCCGGCCTGTTATTACCCAGGAAACAGGTTTTTCATCAATCATATCAGCAGATGCAGGCCTAATCCCGTTTACTTCCCTACAGAATGCTCAGACAGGGTTGGAAGCAGTTAAAACTTATTATAATCGTCACTGTGAGGCTGCCCGCGATATTGCTATGACGTATTTTGACTCAAACAAGGTTCTCAATTCCTTGTTGGAGAGGGCATTTAGTAAAAATGCTAAATTCCTGGCAGGTACTACGTTATGATCAGGTTGATCGACCGTAATCATTGTGTATATGCTATTTATGATATTATTGGATTATTAAGACTTTATGCAGTACTAACCGGTCTGCGTAAAGCAGTTCTAATGCGTGTATTTTATTGTAAATATACTCGCGTACTTATAGATATTTACATCAATTCTTCCTGTCTCATGCCTGGTAAGTGCATAAATACATGCTACTGTAGTGACTGGATTAAAATTAATGGATAATCAGCTACGCATTATAGTAAGTGGCTATTTGATGCGATTCCCTCTCGGGGGTAATGCCTGGGTATATCTTCAATATGTGCTGGGTCTGTCCCAGCTCGGGCATGACGTATACTATGTAGAGGATAGCGGTGAATCGCTGTATGGGTGTTACAATCCTGTTACAAATAATAGTGATGCTGATCCAGGCTATGGTCTCAACTTTGCGCAACAATGCTTCGCTCACTTCGGGCTGCAAGATAGATATGCCTATTTTGATGCGCACAATTCGAATTGGTTTGGTCCGTGTGCTGATAGGATAGAAGAAATCTGCAACAATGCGGATATGTATATAAATGTGTCTGGCGTAGACTTGATGCGCCCATGGTTCGAGAGTATACCTGTACGAGTTCTTATCGATACAGATCCGGTTTTTACCCCGATAATTCATTTGACCAATAACGAAAGAAGAACCAATAGCTTGCGATATAATAACTTTTATTCTTTCGGGGAAAATATCAGTCGTGGATCGTCTAGTGTTCCAGATGATGGTCTGCCATGGCTTGCTACCCGACCGCCGATTGTACTTGATGCATGGCCGTTTTTACCTGGTAAGGTTACTAACAAGTTTACAACGATTATGAAATGGGAAAGTTATCCTGCCGGAGAATATGAAGGAGTTCAATACGGGATGAAGGCAGAGTCATTTGCACCCTACATGGATCTGCACGGGAGAGTATAGGCAGGGCTAGAGCTGACAGCGAGTGGCGGTAATATGCCGGCCAATGAGCTTAAACAAGCCGGTTGGACGATTAGCAACCCTCTCAAGATAACCAAGGATTTATGGACTTATCAGCGTTATCTGCAGGATTCCAAGGCAGAATTCAGTATAGCAAAGCATGGTTATGTGGTGAGCCAGAGTGGCTGGCTTAGCGACCGCAGTGGTGCCTATCTTGCCAGTGGGAGGCCAGTGTTGGTTCAAGATACGGGATTTACAGACTGGCTTGAAGCAGATGCAGGGTTGATCGTATTTAGCACGCCAGATGAGGCTGTTGCCGGGATAGAAGAGATAAATAGTCGATATGAGTTTCATTGCGAAGCAGCCAGAGAGATTGCAAAAGAATATTTCGACGCAAGCAAAATACTTGCTGATTTACTGGAACGCTCGAGGTCGTCATAGAGTGTTTGTTAAACAGAAGCAGGAAAATACCCTGATGAGGTATAAAGCTGTCGTAGTGACTGAAGATATTAGCGTATTGACAAGTAGAGCATATTAATAGGCGCAGATAATTGCATTGTATACATCTGTGATAATGAAAGCAGGTATTGTTGATACTGCTGATATAATTATATATGTAGCGGGGATATATCTTGAGTGCACAGATTAGAAAGCCCAAAGTGAGTATAGGTCTTCCAGTCTATAATGGTGAAAAACTTCTGGGGCCCACAATTGACTCGATACTTGGGCAGGATTACAAAGATTTTGAATTAATCATATGTGATAACGCCTCATCTGATAAAACGCAAGATATTTGTCGTGACTATGCATCGCGTGATGATCGCATACGTTATTATCGTAATCCCGAGAATATAGGTGTAGGGCCAAATTTCAACCTGACCTTCAAGCATGCAAAGGGAGAATACTTTAAATGGGCGGCCCATGATGACCTGCACGAGGGGGCTTTCCTGTCGCAATGTGTCAACGTTCTGGAATCAAATCCTGATGTAATACTCGCATATACACGGGCAATTACAATCAATTCATCTGAAGAGCGCATTAGAGAATGGGGCGCATCGTCCATGCTATTATCAGAACTGCGGTATTTAAGATTGCGTGCATGTCTGGAGCCGCTTGAAGATCCTTTACCTCTGCCATTATTTGGTATTATGCGGTCGGATATTTTACGACAAACACGCTTGATGGGAGGCCACCCGTCATGTGATCTGGTATTGTTAGCTGAGTTGGCTCTAAGTGGAAAATTTCACGAAATACATGAGCCATTATTCATACAGAGGAATCATGAAGGTCGATTAGGTCCTGCTATTGCCATAGACCTCGAGTATGCGACAAAAGTATGGGATCCGAATCAAAAGATAAAATTTTCCATGTATCAATGGAAGCTCTTTAGTGCTTACATGTCGGCAATCAATACTATACCACTTGAATGGAAGGATCGCTTACGTTGTTATGGGGAAATGCCAGCATGGATGATTTCCAATAAAAAGCAACTTGCAATGGATTTTGTATCCATGGCAACGATGATCCCGTTAATTGGTCCGACAGGTAAACGATTATTTACATGGTATGGGCGGCGGAAGTGGGACAGAAAAAGACGTGATACCGTGAAAGATATAAGCACATTTGTCCCTGTCAACGCTCCTTATATTCTTGCTGATCAGGGTTGTTTTGCTAATGCTGAGCTGGTATCTAAAGCCATACCATTTATTGGCCGAGACGGAAAATACTGGGGAAATCCTAAAGACGATAATGAAGCTATTACAGAACTTGAACGTCAACTCGATAAAGGGGTTAAGGTTTTTGTTATTGCATGGCCCTGTTTCTGGTGGTTTGATTATTATCTGGCCTGACAAGGTATCTGCAGCAGCATTACCGTCAGATATACAGCAACCGGCGGATCAGAGTGTTTCAGGTTGCCGAATGAAATTTCCATGATAGTGGTTAGATAATGATGCAGATGTCTAGATTATGTAGGTATTTTATTGAGCGCAATGTACAGCAGTCAGCTATAGAAAACGCAAGTTGTTCCAGGAAAAAAGGATCAAAAGGCGGAAGGCTGTATAAATCACTTGTCGCAGGACTACTATTTGTAACGCATCTGAATTTCATCGGTCCGGTATCGGCCGAAACAGAAAATCAGTTGCAGGTCTATGGGCCACAGCCAGCCTACAAACGTTCATTAAGCGTTATACAGGCGGCCAGTAGTCCGGTGATCGACGGGAATCTGGATGAAGCGGCATGGAACATTGCTACTGTAAGCGATAGCTTCTGGATTTCCAGTCAGCAGCGAAAGCCAAGCGAGAACACAGAAGTCCTGGTGTTTGCTGATAACGACAAGCTATATTTCGGTTTCCGATGTTATGACGCACAGCCTGAAGAGATCATTGCCTTGCAGACGACGCGTGATGGTTCGCTAGGATTCGACGATCATGTGACCGTGCAACTGGACACCTTTCATAACCACCGCACGATATCGGAATACACGATCAATGCGATAGGTACACAGAGTGATGCCATTGCTGGCGGACGTGCACGCAAGATTGAATGGAAAGGCGATTGGGATGCAGCGGTTCAGCGTACCGATTATGGTTGGTCTGCCGAGATAGCAATCCCGTACAGTATTCTGAATTATCGTGCGGGTGATTCTGTATTTGGTGTTAATTTTGTGCGCTATCAACATCGTACGCGTGAGTACAGTTACTGGGCCGATACTACTCCGCAGGGGAAGAATGAGAATATGGGGGAGCTGATCGGGCTGGCGTTACCAGAGCAGGCGAAGAAGCGTCCTTTTTCGTTCATGCCGTTTGTACTCGCAGGTCACAATGTCCCGGACAGGGATGGTGATCCACATACTACGCTGGCCACGGCAGGTCTCGATATCCGTTATGAACCCCGACCCAATGTCACCGGGGTACTGTCATTGAACCCGGATTTTACCCAGCTCGAAAGACAGGTGACAGACATTGATTTCAGCTATACTGAGAAATTTCGTGAAGATCCAAGGCCGTTCTTCCAGGAGGGATCGGCCTATTTCAATAGCGGGCGACAGTACTTTTATTCAAACCGTATACCCGATTTCGATGTGGGTGCAAAGTTATTTACCGGTGCGGGACCCTATCAAACAGGCGCTCTGCTTACCAAGGCGCCGAATGAACGCTGGGATGCGGTCATACGTCTGAGTTATGAAGCCGATGCAACCCATAGCATTGATGGCATGCTGGTCAGTAGTCGGCGAACTGATCTCGATAATGATCTGGGTGTAATCAGAATTAGAGGGCGTGAGGCATCAGGGGTCAGTTATGGTGCCGATGTTGCACATACCAGGACCACAAACCAGAGCACAAGCACGGGTACGTCGCTCCAGGGTACGCTGAAATGGCAAGGTGATTATTGGTCAATAGGAGGTTCCCTTGACGGCTATGACAGGGAATATCTACCCGCAGATGGTCTTTATGCCGAGGATGTCATTGGCACAGATGGTGCCTCAGCATATATCAATTATTATCGTGAAAGCGGGTCCGGTCTATTCCGTGAAGTGACCGGTAGTATTACGCGAACAGCGCGCGATACCAAAGACGGTCAGACACAGCGGCGTAACTGGTATGTGGGCGGTTCTGTCGAGACACGCCAGGAAATCAAGGCGGGCCTTTATTACTTTGAAGGAGACTATCGACCTTTGGCTGGCAGTCAGCCCGGGGTTTTCTCTAATACCGTCAATAATGATTATTTCTGGACTGCTACCCTGGATTTCAACACGCGTAGCAGTATATACGGTCTCGGTGTGAGCTATTCCTGGGGTGAGCTTGCCGGAGATGACTACAGCTATCCTTACCTGTATGCATGGGCCAGGCCCACACCAAGGACCGTTGTTAATATATCTACAGAGCGCCTGGAGAATTTCGGCACCTTCGAGCAAACAATATTGTCTGCAGGCTGGGATATTACCAATGAGCAGGGTATTGTTGCCCGTGCAATCTATGCAGACAGCGACACATCATTCAGGCTTGCCTATCGGCGTCAGGTGCGGGAAGGCATGGACATATTTGCAGTCTATGATAATGAACCCAGTGAGCCGGTCAAGGTGTCGGTTAAACTGGTATGGACGATATTATGATGCGCTACAATATTCATATACTTCTTATCGCATATTAATCTTTATTTAATATATGCATAGGTAACGAACGATCGTCCCAATTACGTCAGAAACAACACTTAACATTTCATTTCTCTAATATGGCAGTAAGCAGTTCTACTGTTATAGCCGGCAGCATTTCTTCGTATAGTAATCGTCACTAAAGCTTCATCTTTACGTCATATTCTAATTTTAGAATCGCGTTGTCATTTATAAACAACGTATAGTTAAAATTATCCGGAGCAATGTCATGTCAAAAAAAATTCTTATTGCCAGTGCAGTTTCATTGGCGATATCAACCAGCGCCTTTGCTGTCGGTGCTGCCAAACCAATACCCGATTATCAATTAGATAACCCCTGGTTTACAGCGGGTAAGGCTAATGTATCTGCAAAAGATTACTTTAGTGGGAAAACAAAAGCCAAGAATGTCATACTTTTTGTCGGTGATGGTATGGGTGTCTCGACCGTTACAGCGGCCCGAATTCTTGAAGGGCAGATGAAAGGTATGCTAGGCGAAGAAAATAACCTCAGCTTCGACTTGTTTCCGTTTACGGGTCTGGCTAAAACATACAATGTCGATGCTCAAACGCCGGATTCAGCCGGAACAATGACGGCGATGATGACCGGGGTCAAGACTGATGTTGGTGTGATCGGTGTTGATGAGGATATTGTCAGGGGTGACTGTTCTACGGTTGCTGGTAACGAACTGGTTACTGCACTGGAACTATCTGAACTGGCCGGAAAGTCAACCGGCGTAATATCAACAGCGCGAATCACGCATGCCACGCCGGCGGCCACATATGCCAAATCAGCAGATCGAAACTGGGAAGATATCTCGGACATGCCAACAGACGCAGTCAATGCTGGATGCAAGGATATCGCACTACAACTTATCGAATTCGAAGCCGACATGAAGTCCCGTTACCCTGGAGCGAAGAAATTAAATGGTATCGAGGTCGTCATGGGTGGAGGACGTCGTCATTTCCTGCCCAAGGATGTGGCATTTAACAGCCCGGACGCTGTTAGCGAAATTGAGGGCGACCGTACTGACGGTCGCGATTTAACTGCAGAATGGGAGAGCGTTAATCCGAACGGCGTTTATGTCTATGATCAGGCAGGATTTGATGCAATCAATCCCAATAAAACCAAGCGCGTTTTCGGTCTGTTCAATGAATCCCATATGCAGTATGAAGCTGATCGTCACAATGACATCGCCGGTGAGCCGTCTTTGAGTGAAATGACGTCAAAGGCAATCGATGTCCTGGACAATAACAAGAGGGGTTATTTCCTGATGGTTGAATCAGGCCGTATCGATCATGGTCATCATGCGGGCAGCGCATATAATGCCCTGACAGATACTATCGAGTTCGCCAAAGCAGTAAAGGCGGCTGTTGAATCTGTCGATATGAGTAAAACCTTGATCCTGGTGACGGCCGATCATAGTCATGTTTTCACGATTGCCGGCTATCCAAAACGCGGTAATCCGATCCTGGGTAAAGTAGTCAGCGTTGGTTCCGATGTGCCTGCAACAGCGGCAGACGGCTTGCCCTATACTACATTAGGCTACACTAATGGTCGTGGATTCAGAGATCTGGGAAATGAGACCGATGCAGATGCATCATATGGTCTGCCGATTGATGCCGGACGCATGGATCTGACATCTGTCGATACAGAGACAAGTGGTTTTCATCAGGAGGCATTAATACCATTGGGCTCTGAAACCCACGCAGGTGAGGATATTGCTATCTATGGTAAAGGCCCAGGTGCGCATTATGTCAGTGGCACCAATGAGCAAAGTGTGATTTTCCATATTATGGACCGTGTTGCCAGGCTTGCCAAAAAGGCGGGTGCGGCGCTGGGTAATTAATATCCTGCTTTGTTGTGATGAGGGGCCTTGTGCCCCTCGTCTTTTTTCATGTCAGTTTAACGGAAAAAGAATACTATAATTATGATGTACAGAATAAGTTTGTTATTGATATTGTCATGTGTTAACAACATTGCCTTTGCAGATTGTGACTCTGCAGATACACTCGGAGCGAAGTATAAAATAAGCTCCACCCATTCTGAGAGTAATAAAACAACGATTCGTGACCTTGTTTTATGGCGTAATGGCAAAGCAGTGGCGCATCAGTACCCTGATACCCAAATCACTGAACTGTGGGAGCTATCTGGTAACGGTATGCTGCGTTTGGTACGCAATTTCGATGCCTATAAGCGGGGGATTGAGTATCATCCCGGAGAAATTAATAACGGCAAGGGTGACAAGGACTGGAAACTGAAATACCAGCTTGTCTCGACAAAGCTGATGAAAAAAATGCAGCTGGAAAAAAGTACTGGGAAAGACTGCAGGACTATCGAATATTACAGTTTGAATGAGAGTGACGCACAGATTAAGCTGTTATGGCTACCGCGTTTACAGTTGCTGAAAAAATTGCAGGTTACTAAGGCGGATGAAATAATTCAATGGAATCTCGAAGACATTGTTACAGACAAGGCTGCAGTAAGTCAGGTTTTTACAAGTCGAAGTAGCTACCAGACCACAGATTATATCGATATAGGCGATAATGAATCGGATCCATTCCTGTTGAAAATGATAAATCTGGGATTTGTCGAACATGGATCATCCGGTTTTTATGATGCACAAGGGCATGCACTGGATGGTCATCGCCAACATAAACATTGATTTGATACAGGGGCAGTCGACTAATTAATGAGAAGTAGGCGGGGGCAGGGTGTGTGGGCAAAACTTTATATTATATGTGTCGAATATCCGGAATACTTTCAACATAAATTAGCGTAGCCTTTTCATGACAGTTTCATGATTTCCACAGCATCCCATTCCAGTTTTTTTGCCAGTTTATTGGCAAGATTGGCAACAAGACGGGTAGTTATTATCGGCCCCAGTTTGTCGAATTTCAACTGTAGGCAGAGACTGTCTTTCTGTGCACGCACTTCCGCCGCTCGCCGATTCTGATTAAGTAGCGCCAGCTCCCCAAACGTGGTTCCGGCCGATAATGTAGTGAGGCGTCGTTCATGCTTGCTGTCGAGATGCAGGATTACCTCGAAGGCCCCTTTTGTAATGAAATACATGGAATCCCCCGGATCACCATATCGGAAAACAATATCGCCGCTATTGAACTGAACCTCGGTTACCTGTTCCTGAAGCAGGGATAATTCGCTGCTACTAAGCCCGGCACACAGATCATGCTGGTCCAGGTCAATCAGCTTATCGTCATTGACTGCTACACCTTCAGCCTCCAGTAGTCTGTCTTCACACCACTCAATAGCATGATCTGTATCTTGAAACTTCAATATCGTGTCGATATCTTTCAATGCCTTGTTTTTTGTCAGAAAACGTTTGAAAGCATAGTGGGCATTCAGGCCCGTAAAAAATATCATGTGCGAATCTTTGACGGCCTTTATTAACTCGACAAGGAGCAGCTGTGAAGAGCGATCTATTTCTACAGTGCGCCTGAAGTCCAGGATGATATACTTGCGCGTAGAGACTTTTTCCAGTAAATCACTGATGACAGACTCGGTCGAGGAGAATTTCAGTTCGCCCTGTAGTTCATAGACGCCGATGCAAGAGCCGTTATTTATAATAATTTCTTCTTCATGTTCGGGACGTTGCTTGCGCGAACGGATTTGCGTCGTGTCATATTCGACTCTTAAGACCGAAGCCGATGTCGAGCGTACAGTGTCATACAGATGTAATCCGAATTCCTTCGAGATACGTTCGCAGGCCTTGATGCCACGGCAACTGTTACCATGCTCGTCCAGGGGTGGGGAAAATACGCCTATACCCAGTTGCCCTGGCAATACAGCCATAATGCCACCGCCGACACCACTCTTGGCAGGCATGCCTACGTTATATAGCCAGTTTCCGGAGTAGTCATACATACCGCAGGAACCCATAACGCTGAGTACCTTGTCGACATGACGTTTATCCAGTGCAACTACGCCGGTTACAGGATTAACACCGTTATTCGCCAGGCATGCTGCAGTAACAGCGAGGTCACGGCAGCTTACAGAGATTGAGCATTGTCTGAAATACAGGTCGAGCGTATCATCTACATTGTCCTCGAGTATACCAAAGTCCTGTAACAGACAGGCAATGCCACGATTGCGATGACCGGTTGTTTTTTCGGACAGGTAGACCGCTTCGTCTACTGTTACCGGATGACCAGTGTAACGCTCGAAAGTATCCAATATCACCTGTAATCGCATGCTATGACTATTACCATGGACCATTCCGGTAGTGGCAATTGCACCGGCATTGATCATGGGATTAAGCGGTCTACCGCTATTTGGTTCCAGGCTTATTGAATTAAAGGTCTCTCCTGATGGTTCAACATCGATCTTGGACCTGACTGCATCAATACCATTATGTTCCAGGGACAGGCCATAGGTCAGTACCTTGGAAATAGACTGAATTGTAAAGGATTGGCGGGTATCGCCGACCTGGTAAACGTGCCCATCCACTGTCGCAATAGCAATGCCAAACCACTCCGGGTTGGCGTGGGAAAGTTCAGGAATATAACTGGCAACAACGCCATCTTTTATTTGGAGGAGTTCATGGTGGAGTTTTTCAAGGAAATATTGTAGCGGGTTTTTAATCGCCATATTGGTTTTAATATCCATAAACAGAAAGACCGCCCAGTTGGTTGAATAGCCCGTGCTTCAATCGAAATCGAGTTTTGTAATAGAATATACATTCATCTAATTGAAGTCCATGGGCTATGCACAAACTTTTCGTGATTGTAAGTATATGAAATCGCGAATCTCGTTCAATACATAAATATTGCTTTAATCTACGGCGAATTTCATTTGTATAGGTAGTCCTAACGTATATCTGAGCTTGGTCCGAACAAATAATTGGGTTATTTTGTCTGCTGTTTCCTAATAGAAGTTTGTAATCGGAGGGATTGTGTCTGGGATAAGGTGTTCTATAGCGGAATGTATCCAGTAATCACTGGCAGTGCGTTAGTTGAACCAATGAGGTACATACCAGTGCATGATGGAAACGGTTCTTGTCACGAACGAGATCTGTTGATAATGAGCGATCTATTTTAGGGCAGTGGCACAGAGCAAGTGCGAATCATATCGAATTAGTGACAGATATTGGTGCGCAATGTTGCAAATTCACTACATATTCTCTGATCTGTTAACAATGGGGGGCAGGGGGTTGGATGCCGGATTCCTTGCGTAACTACTATCGCAACAAGCTGAGGATCTTTCATTAATCCATCAATGATATGGCAGTATGCCAGACAAGACATGCTGATTTATTGAAATTAAAGACTGAGCGGAGATTATTTGCTCCGCTGCTGACGTAATACGCGGATTTGAAACTGGGTATTACGATCTTCCTCGGACAGGGTTGATTCAATATATTCAATCGTCGTACGATAACGTGGGATTACATTGTATTTCAGTGCGTTGACGCGTTTCTGGGTCTTGCGCTGCTCGGACAGAAAACGGCGCAATGCGGTTTCTGATTCCCCGAGTTGTGCAAGTAGCTTTGACAGGCGAACCAGGCGTATACGTGCTTCATCGAAACTGGCATCGGTCCACATAAGGCCTACAGGCTGCAGCTGTAATTGTTCAACTGTGACTGATGGATATTCCACTCCGATACTGCTGCGAGGAAGGATATTAACTTCAAGCGCAGGCTGTAATCCAAGGGCGGCCTGGCCGAGCATGTAGTTACCCATACGCATATTGCTGATACCAAGCCAATGATACGCATCTTGCAGTGCCTTGCGTGTTTCACTACGTAATTGCCGATACTGTTTCAATCGTTGATAGACCAAGCGTGTTATCAGTTCGCGTTTTCGCTCCAGCATTCCATGACCCTGCTCAAGAAATATTACCTGTCTCTTGAGCGATAATAACGCACTTTTTGTGGGTGGGACCTTGAGACGTTCTGTCACGATGCCTCCACATGTGGGAATTCGTGATGATGGTAACGGGCAAGGTCTTCTTCACTTACACGACTGAGTTCATGCGCCGGCAATAATGACAGGATATCCCAGGCGATGTTGAGTGTATCTTCAATTGTTCGCTCATCGTCTTCACCCTGACTGACAAAATTATGTTCGAAGGCTTCAGCAAAGGCGAGATATTGCCGATCATTTTCAGCAAGTTCTTCGGCGCCGATAATAGAGGCCAGATTACGTATTTCGAGGGCTCTCGCGTACGAGGCATAGATCTGGCTTGCTACCCGTGCATGGTCTTCACGGGTATAACCCTTGCCAATTCCGTCTTTCATCAAGCGTGATAATGATGGCGGTATAAATATGGGCGGATACAGGCCGAGGTTATGTAGTTCACGTCCCAGCACTATTTGCCCTTCGGTTATATAGCCGGTCAGATCTGGAATCGGATGGGTAATATCATCGCTGGGCATACTGACCACGGGAACCAGTGTAATAGATCCATGGCGGGCCTTGATACGGCCTGCGCGCTCATAGATTTCAGCCAGATCAGAATACAGATAGCCGGGATATCCCTTGCGTGACGGGACGTCACCCTTTGCTGTAGCGACTTCACGTAGCGCCCCTGCATATTGGGTCATGTCGGTCATGACAACCAGTACATGCATATCAAGGTCATAGGCGAGATATTCAGCCGTGGTCAAGGCTGTACGAGGCAGGATCAGGCGTTCAATAGCGGGATCATCGGCCAGATTGATATACATTGTAACATTGGATAACACTCCGGAAGATTCCAGGCTTTCCTGAAAGAAGCGTGCATCGCTGTAGGAAACGCCCATGGCTGCAAACACGATGGCAAACTGAGACTCCTCACCGGGTAATTTGGCCTGACGAACAATTTGTGCCGCGAGACGGTTATGGGGCAGGCCGGGACCGCTGAAAATGGGTAACTTCTGTCCACGCACTAGGGAATTGAGTCCATCGATTGCCGAAATCCCGGTCTGGATGAATTCACGCGGGTACGCACGTGCAGCCGGATTTACGCTTGATCCGTTCACATTGCGCATAATACGCGATACGAGCGGTGGACGATCATCGCGTGGTTCACCGATACCGTTGAATACTCGGCCAAGTATGGCAGGGCTTAAGGTAATCTCAAATGGCTCGCCGAGAAAGCGTACCCATGTTCGTTCAAGGTCTAGGCCATCCGTACCTTCAAATACTTGCACCAACACCGTATCTTTGGCTGTACGAATGACCTGGCCGTTGCGCTGACGACCTTGGTGGTCACGTACTTGCACACGTTCTCCCAGGGCAATATCTGGCGCGGAGCGCATAAACAGCAATCCGCCGCGTGCACTTGTGTTTTGTCGGTATTCCTTGTCACTCATTCGCTAATTTCCTGATTAATGGCATACTCGGATTTCATGCTGAGTTTCAGGGCCTGTAATTCATCAGAGAATATTGCATAAGCCTCTGGTTCCTTTTCCAGATCGATACCTTTTAGTCGTCGGGCACGTGCGAGTATCGGTTGTCTCAACAACTCCTGTACCGGTACACCAATATCCAGTAACTCAATACCAGATGTATATAGGTCTATCATCAATTTGAGCAATGCGAATTGTTTATCAGGCGAACAATAGCTGTCTACAGGATCCAGCGCACTTTGTTGTAGCACGCCTTCCTTGAGGAAATTGGCAGCTTCCAGAGCCCAGCGCTGATTCTGTGATAAAGCCTCGGGGCCTACCAGATTGACAATTCGTGAAAGTTCGTCTGCCTGTGCCAGCAAGGCCAGAGCTTTACGCCGGTAATCTTCCCATAGCGGGTCAACATGTTCTGCCCACCATTGTTGTGCGATGCCGGCATAACCGGAAAAACTGTCCGTCCAGTCCACGGCGGGATAGTGTCGAGCATCGGCCAGGGGTTTGGACAGGGCCCAGAATGTTTCTACGATATTTTTTGTATGACTGGTTACCGGTTCGGAGAAATCCCCACCTGGCGGAGATACTGCCCCGATCAGGGTCACAGAGCCGGATATTCCTGCATTCGTTTTCACACGCCCGGCACGCTCGTAATACGATGCAAGACGTGAAGCCAGGTAGGCAGGGTAACCTTCCTCGACCGGCATTTCGTTCAGGCGACCGGAAACTTCGCGCAGGGCTTCTGCCCAACGGCTGGTGGAATCAGCAACGACGACCACATCATAGCCCTGGTCACGATAATATTCAGCCATCGTGATACCCACATATATTGACGCTTCGCGTGCTACTACAGGCATGTTAGAGGTGTTGGCAACCAGCAGCGTGCGTTCCATCAGTGAGCGTCCGCTACGAGGATCGGATAGTTCTGGAAAGCTCTCCAGAATGTCGACCAGTTCGTTACCGCGTTCACCGCAACCGATATAAATGACAATGTCGGCGTCTGCCCATCTCGCGATTTGCTGTTGCACAACTGTCTTTCCAGCTCCAAACGGGCCCGGTACGGCACCTTTGCCACCCTTGAGTAACGGAAAAAACGTATCAAGAATACGCTGTCCGGTCAGCAGGGGTATTACGGCATGATCGCGATACTGATATGGACGTGCAGTTCGGACCGGCCAGCGGTGATAGAGTTTTAATTTATGGATTTTTCCACTGGTATCGCGAACCCGTGCAATCACATCTTCAACAACATAGTCACCAGCCGGCGCAAGTTCGAGTAATTCACCGCTGGTATCCGCTGGTACCAGTATACGATGTTCGATACTGTCGGTTTCCATTACCAATCCCAGTATTTCACCACCCTCCAAGCGCTGGCCTATTTTTATTGTAGTGGCGGGAGTAAATGCCCATTTTCGTTCACGATCGAGTGATGGCAGGTATAGTCCACGCGGTATATAGTCACCACTTTGTTGTTGAATGGAATGTAATGGGCGCTGTATACCATCGAATATCTGGCCCAACAGGCCAGGGCCTAACTCGACTGATAACGGGTGTCCAAGAGCAGCGGCTGCTTCACCTGGCCTCAAACCTTCGGTCGACTCGTAAGCCTGGACGATAGCATTGTCATGTTCACGTGCGATAACCTCTCCGATCAGACCAAGCTCGCCCAGCTTGACTTCCTCACCATTTACCACTCCCGGCAGCAAAACAGTGACAATGGGTCCATTGACTTCCAGTACTTCACCCACGGCCAATGATCCCCGGATCTGTTACGCCAGTGAATAATTTTTCCATTACCGTTTTTTCCAGAGCAGGGCGTAAACGCTGCAGGCGTTGTTCAAATGTGTTGTCCAAACGGATACGGTTGTCATGTGTCGATAATAATATACCTCCACTGCATTCAATCGGGTCATCCGATAAGGTAATGGTCTTGTCAATTCCACAGTCCTGTACGAACGCTTGCCAACGCTCATCAAACATGATCAGATCACGGGCATTCAGATATGCTGTCAGTGTGTCACTCTCGATAACTGCAGCGCCGGCACAAATTGACTGTTTCAAAATTGCTTTGTATTCATTTTCATTTTTCGTCAGTTCCTGCAGACGGTTTTCCAGTTCACTCATCACTGTCTGGATAAGTGCCCATCGGGTTTGATCCAGTTTTGTCCGCAGTTGGATCTCGGCGGCCTGTATACGGCGTCGGTAGTGGCGCTCTGCCAGGGCACTGGCGATTTGCTCTTCGCGTTCCTGGTGTAGTTTAGTATGTTCCCTGGCCTCATGAATGATGCGCTCGCGTTCACCTTCGGCAAGGGCGATGTGTTCTTTGGCCAGTTGCTCGGCGCGTGCCAGCAGGGCGCTTTCGAGTTTTGATTCCTGGGTCTGTTCACTCAAGATCATTGCTCCAAAGCACGTGGTCCCAGTATCGCTTCAACCTGTGCTTCAACGGCCGGCTTGTAACCTTCAGGGCTGTGTAATTGGGGTATTTCAGTCACCACGATCCTACCACCTTCGGATAACACCCGATTTAACCATGGTCCACCACTTGCTGCCAGTTGGTGTTCCAGAATGACGAATGCTTTTATACGCTGCCGCACCAGGTCAGCCAGTATGGTTTCCATTTGTTCTGGGGTAGGATCGGGATACGCCTCAAATCCAATCAATGCAAAACCCTGAACAAGGGCGGCACTACCCATCGCAATCAGGCGTGATGGACTCGTGCCTGATTGCAGTGAATCTTGTTGTGGCACATGATCAGAGTGTGGATTCGCCGGTTCCATTTATATTTTACCTAAAAGCAATATCGTAACAACCAGGCCATATATGGCAATACCCTCGGCCAGGCCCAGATAGATCAGGGTGCGGCCAAACATTTCAGGTTTTTCAGAAATTAATGCCAATGACGCAGCGCCAACAGAACTGACCGCAATACCACTG
The DNA here is from genome assembly GCA_947258655.1 of uncultured Gammaproteobacteria bacterium. Taxonomy (GTDB): domain Bacteria; phylum Pseudomonadota; class Gammaproteobacteria; order JAADHQ01; family JAADHQ01; genus JAADHQ01. Next base: position 53,481 of record CAMYJD010000002.1, read on the forward strand.
CCGATAGCGGCAAGAGCGGTAGGAAGGCCTATGCCGATGAGTGTAAGTCCCAGTCCAACTGAAACATCGAGTCCACCGCTTGCAGTTTCGGTAGCGGCCATCACATTTTGTATGCCGAATATCAAGACACCGAGAGTGGCAGTAATATATACTGCCAGATTACTGGTGATAATACTTTTTAACCGGATTTTGGCCCTGGTGCCTCCTCTGACAGGGTGAATTTCATAATAAACGCCTAAACAGATGATACCTATAACACCCAGACTTACCAATGCGACCAACCAGTACATAATCACTATCCCCTTAGCTATTGATGAGTTGTATACCATTTGAGGGTAATACTAACGGACGGAACTCACGTCCATTACCACTAAAGAAGCGCGAGAAACCTTCATAATATTCCAGGCGCAAGATCTGAATCATTACGATTGCACCTTCAAGCACGATAATGAATACATTACCCAGCACCACGGTCACCCAGTATCCGAATTGATCGAGCATACCAGCCAATGTGAACACCGCAATAGCCAGGGCAACATGATTCAGGCTGAAAGCCGCAACGCGCAAAAAAGAAAGTGTGTTCGAGACATAGCTCATAACGGCTTCAAATCCCTCGATAATGACGACCAGTACACGTTCGCCAGTTGAAGCCTGGCGATATTTTCGCCAATTGACTATTGAAATCAATGTCATAGGCAGAAGTACAAATAACAGTTCAAGCGTACCCAATTGACCATTAATTATCCATTGATATGCGGCGAACATCAATCCCAGGTACAGCGCCAGACCGGCCATACCATCGCTATTGAATAATGCTAAATGAAATCGGCGCTGACGAAAACGGTTCGAGATTGTCAATATGGTGGCAACCAGAATAAATCCAATCCCCCAGTAGACAGCCAGGCTTAGCATACGGACGGGGTCAGATAACGGCGATATCCATAGTGGCGCGATGACATGTTCATTTCCGAATATACTCCCGTATATAAATCCGAAAACAACAGACATTAGGCCGGCGATTATCATGAGTATGGTAAACTGGCCAAGTACACGCCGCATAAGCAGAGCACCGGTGGCAATGACAGCGCCATGACCGACATCCCCGAACATCATCCCGAACATCAAAACAAAAGTCAGGGTGAATAACAAGGTCGGATCAAATTCGTCGTAACTCGGTATACCATATCCCTTAACAAGGGTTGTAAACGGTTTCAGCCAGTGCCGATGATGCAGTGCAGTAGGGACCAGGGTAAGCTCCTCTGGGAGTGGGTCTCGTGATGTCAGTACGACGCAGTCTGAAAAATGAGATGTCAGAAGATTACGTAAATCAGCGACTGATCGCTTCGGTACCCAGCCGCTGATCAAGGCAAGTTCTCCTCGTACCCGCAAGGACTGCGCCAATTCAGCATAGGGAGATGCCAGTGTCAGTACCTGTGCAATGTCAAGCAATCTTGCTTCATGAACCTGTCGAACATATGAAATCTGTTCTGTCACATCTTGTAAGCGGGTGTCAATTTCGTTGGAACGTGATTCCAGGAGTGATCTGACCTGATCAGGATGACCATGAAATTCCGGGGGCACTGCCATAGCATGCCAGCCAGCTACTTCCAGGGTCTTGTCTATATCGGCCCGGTTGACTACAGGACCGGCCAGTAATACATGTGCCGTGCCATCTATGCTGAAGAAATGTGTCGCCGTGTAGTCAGCAATACCGACCGCTTCTTTAATGCGATCGAGCTCGGTTTCAGGCAGTGTGCCAACGCGCAGGTCCAGAAACTGATGCTGACTGTGTAGCAAATCCAGGTCGATGTCGAGGTTGGAAAATTCATCCAGGGTTGTACGTAATTGCTGCAGTCTCTTCCGCTGTTCGCTATTGCGTCTGATACTCTCGTCATGTTGTGAGCATTCATGCCACAAATGGCCCAGCCATTGGTCGATTCCCACTAATTCCGGAAGAGTGATTGGTGAGCTATCGACAGCGCTAGTTTCTGTAATGTTGATATCCAGATGCTTGAGGATCTTTTGTAACTGCGCCAGGCTGCTTTGTAAGTGCTCGCGATAGAGCGTTGCCGGTGATTCCGGTAGTTGTTCACTATATTCGTCAGAGATCTCCGGTTGAAAAACACCAAGTTGAGCCAGCACCAGGGCTGCATCGGGTACATCTTCAGCCATCATTTGTATGTATACCTTTTGCATGCTTAAAGGTAAAAACACTATTGTACCCTCTGTTGTGTTTTTACCTCTGGGCAGAGCAGGTCTGTACTAATCAATCCAGTTGCGATACGAATCAGTTCAGGATCCAGCTGTAGTCGCTTACCACGGATTACAGCGCGTAAACGGCGTAAATCCCGTTCGCGTAATATCAGGTATGCAAGTGCGCTGATCGGATTGAAAAGGCTGTAGTTCAGGATTTTTTGGGCAGTTACCCATGTATGGTGTTCAAGCCTGCGAATAACCTCAGAGGTGCAACGCGCTCCACCCAGTACACTGGACAAGCCCTCAGGCAAATGTTCAATGACATCGGTAAGGCTTTCACGCTGACAAAGCGACAATAATTTCTGGCTGCTGAGATGCAGACCATGTGGAATCAACAGATAATATGTCTGTGCCGGAGGCAAATTATACGCAAATCGGTATCGTAATAGCCAGACCAGGTTCACACGATCAATGATTGAACCGCCCAATTGCCGCTGCGGAAGTTCAGAAGTATGGGGCGCAGCCAATGTACGACGGGCAAGGCCGGTAAAGTAATGGCGGTCAATGGTTGCATCAAGATCAAACAGATCCTGTCCCTGTTCGAAGACTCGGCGCGCATCCCTGGCTATGGCTGTAAAAGGTGTTGTTTCAAGGATCCGCAACAGCTCGGCAGTATTATCAGATTGTAGTAAACGTTCTACTGGTAATGTGGTCAATGATCCCATATTGACGAGATGAGTACGAATCGTGCTGTTCGACTGGCGATTCATTTTTCCACGTAAAATAGCTTTGAGATTGCTGATTTCAAAGCGCTCTGCCCAGTATAATAATAAATCGCGATCACTGTTTGTGAGTGGTCGTAATAGTATGATCAGTTCATCGAGCAATAATGTTATCAATATCTGATCCAGATCATCATTTCTACCCATTTCATCAGCCGAGTAAGAAGTGTCAGGAGAAATCCTTGCCAATAGCTCTGTCAATGAAACACGTTTCTCAATCAAACTCTCAATATCAGTATCACTGAGAAGGCGTTCAGCCAGTATTGATACACGTGTATATAGATAGGGATGATTGGCCAACATTGACTGGTTAGCTCTCCTGGTAAGTTATGAATTCTGCGAACGCGGCTTCCAATGCCTGTGTTTCCTGCTCTTCGGCACAGAATCGTAAGCTTATCTGGTATTCCTGGTAGCGGCGTTCCAACTCGATGATCGCCTGTTCAGCACGTGCTTCAGCCTGGTCAATATGTGTCTTACGAATTTCCGCGGCTTGATCTGCAAAACTGGATTCGATTGCGCCTGCTTCGTTTCTTGCCTGTTTGATAATTTCATCATGTTGTGCGTTGGCGGACGCTATGATTTTCTCGGCACGTTGTTCTGCATCGAGCAGGCGTTTGAGGATCTTTTCCATCACTATGCCCCGCTGAATAAAATATCTTCAGTATTATAATACGATATAGATATAGGTATAGGAAGTTTAAATGCTATTTTCTTGATAGTTGAGCAATGGCTGAAATAGCGGGAATTCCTGTCCTAGCAACCGGAAACCCCTATCTTATCTCCAACATCTGTAGTTCTTTACTAGATTGATTCAATGTTGAGCATTATTGTCAGTTTTTATCACTAATATAATAGCCCTCGTGTCGGGATTTTATAATATCAGGAGTCAGGCACATCGCGTGTTGCAGTGTCTGGTAAGGTGTATTGTCAAGCCGTGACGACTTTATGGACATCAACTGTCCGTAACAAAAATAACATTACAAATACCAGATTATTATCAATGGCCCGTAGTCTACTGATTTTTACAAGCAGCAGCTATGATGGAAGAGGACCAGCACTATTTGTGAAGACCAGCATCAAGGCTTATTGATAAAAGGATTCTGCTGAGGGTTCTACATCGAACTTTGAGTGGACAGCATCAATACCGTTTTGTCCAGGGGCAGGCCAGAGGTTAGTATCTTGGAGATAGACTGAATTGTAAAGGATTGTCGGGCATCACTGAACTGGTGAATGTGCCCATCTAGTATCGCAATAGCAATACTAAGCCGCTTACGGATTGGCGTTGGAAAGCTCAGGAATATGACTGGCAACCACGTCATCTTTTATTTCGAGGAGTTCATGGTGGAGGTTCTTAAGGAAATATTGTAGCGGGTTTTTAATACCCAGATTTGTTTTTATATCTATAAACATAAATGACTGTCCAGTTGATTGACTAGCTTGAATTACAATCGAAATCGAGTTTTATACTGGAATATATCGATCTTATTGAAGTCCAAGGGTGTTAAGTAACACCTTGTTATGTCCGTGATTATTGAAAGCCTGCGAATCTTGTCAGAACTATCAAATACCTCTTGTATATAGTAAAGTATGCTGATATCGTTACTTATCAACGGTAATGTTCATTGCAAGGACTGCTCCTTATATTTAATCAGCCTTAACACCAAGAACAGACACCCGATGATATCGGTCAGCAATATTACTGCATGTCGGATTCTACAAGTTCGGTATGGATTGAATTGAATGCATCGATAAACAATTACATCTGTATACAGGCGGGTATAATGTTTTAGGATTATACGGCTATGTAGAAGATAGATAATAATCTGGAAGTCAATAACTAGCACAGGGAATTATGACATTCTATTATGCGCGTATCATAATTGCTATTTTCACGTGTAATTTTCTGCTTAAGATGTTTTATCAATCTAAACAGAGCAGGAGAAACGTAATAAGATTCAGTGACTGTATATAAATTGAAAAATAATTCAGTTGTGTATTAGTTATTATTGATTCGAAATTGCTGTAGATTGTTTTACTGACCATAGGGGGTGGTATGAAACTAGCTACAAAATTTAATCTTGTATTATCTTCAGTGTTTATCTCGGGCCTGATTGTTGCCGGTTTCATTTCATATGTCGTTTTGCATAATAATGCAAGAAATGAAGTTATCAAACATGCCGGTATGATGATGGAAGCAGCGCTCGCTATTCGTGGATATACCGTAAGGGAAATCAGGCCGCTTTTGAAATGGCATCTGCGAAAGGAGTTTCTTCCTCAATCAGTACCCTCATATGCAGCCACGCAAAATTTTAATAGTCTGAGAAAAAACAATCCTGAATACCATTACAAAGAAGCTACCCTTAATCCGACGAATCCAAGGGACCAGGCCACGGATTGGGAGACCGATATTATCAGGGAGTTCAGGGATAATCATGAAAGGACGGAGATAATCGGCGAAAGGGATACGCCAACTGGAAAAACCCTGTTCTTTGCCAGGCCGATACAAATCAAAAACAAGGACTGCCTAACCTGCCATAGTACTGCGAGTGCTGCACCTAAAACTATGATCGCGCTTTATGGGGATGCAAATGGTTTCGGCTGGAAATTGAATGAAGTTGTGGGTAGTCAAATCGTTTCAGTTCCTCTTTCTGTACCTATAGAAAAAGCAAACTATGCGTTTGCGATATTTATGGGCTCGCTTATAATTATTTTCCTGATAATATTCATTCTTTTAAATATTATGCTGAACAGAATCATAATTCGCCCGGTACAGACAATTACCAATATTGCTGATGAGATAAGTAAAGGTAATTCATCGGTAGATGAATTTAGGCATAAGGGGAATGACGAGATTTCTGAGTTAAGCGAATCATTCAACCGTATGCGTATCAGCCTTGAAAAGGCCATGAAGATGCTGGGTTCCAAATAAACAGGATTGCAGAGATTATGGAACGTAATAACCGAACCTGGATTTGCAGCGTCTTGTTTCTCGATATTGTAGGTTACTCGAAACTTACTGTATCCAGACAAATGGAGGTGAAGCAACATTTTATTTCGTTGATTGCAGAGGCCTTACAAGATATACCCCCGAATGATTGTATAAATCTGGATACAGGCGATGGCATGGCGATATGCTATTTGGCTGATCCGGAAGACCTCCTGTTCATAGGAATTGGCCTAAGAGATGCATTTGCCGACCTTAGAGATACCTGCGATATAGTATATAAGGTAAGACTGGGAGTAAATCTTGGTCCGGTAAAAATTGTTGAGGATATTAATGGTCACAGGAATACGATTGGTGATGGTATCAATGTTGCACAGCGTATCATGGATTTTGCTCAGGATAATCAATTGCTTGTTTCAAGGTCTTTTTATGATGTTGTCAGTTGTATGTCCGACGATTACCGGGATATGTTTAACTATTTAGGTTTGCATGCTGATAAGCATGTAAGAAAGCATGCGGTATATGAAGTTCTATCCAAAGGCGACAGTGAATTTGACGGTGATAGTAAAAATATTGATTCTATTCCGGTACTGCAAGAAAGAGCAGATGTAAACATCACTGTGGCAGGAATTGAGGATGATGAAAACACCAAGGCAACGATTGACAATAAAAGCAATGCTTTTGATGAGAGCGCTTTACTGAGTATTGAGAAAGATCTTGCGGTTTATGTTGGTCCGCTGGCAAGCATCCTTGTGAAAGAAGCTTCAAAAAAAGCACAGACCCTGCCCCAATTACGTGATATGTTGGCCGATGAAATCCCGAACGAGAAAGACAAGTTCAATTTTCTGGGTCATTAGATAACGATTTCATAAAGTAATTCATATGTCTGTGGATCGAATTTGCTTGCTTGAGTCGGGACTGCTCGGATTGGTTAGTATAAAACAGCAGGTATTGATAAATTATCCTGGGCCAGGGTTACGATACTTCTACTTCACGCCAGTGTTATGCTGTTCAAGTCTGTTTTATGCTAATCTGGAATTTGCTTTACCTGTACCTCAACTGCAAGTTGCGCTTTTTTATCTATTGATCCAACATAAGTACCTGCAACCGGAGGAATAGCTTCGGGGTGCCGGTGTACCGCGACTGCAATATGACCTCCGCTGACTACCTGACCACTTGTCGAATCAAAACCGCGCCATCCTGATCCCGGCAGGAACACCTCTGACCATGCGTGTGTAGATGTCTTGCCCTGTGCCATGGGCTCATTGAGTGCATAGCCACTGATAAAACGGCCGGCAAGGCCGAAACAACGACAGATTTCGATGAACAGTGTAGCAAAGTCGCGGCAGGATCCCTTGCCCGTTGACAAGGTGCAGGCCGGAGACTGCACACCGGGCTCCTCACGCAGCTGATATTGCAATGTATTGGCAATCTTCTGGTTTATCGCATTCAGCATTATGATGGTGTCGATAACTTGTCCGGGAACAATGATGTCTGCTACCCACTCCTTCATTTGTGTCTGCTCATGTGGAAATATTGCACTCTGATAGGGCATCAGGTCGATCTGATCAGAAGCGTCATACTGGAATGGATAGTGCCGCGCACCGTCATCGAGCACAAAGTCCAATGCTTGTTCTTCATAATGCTCAACTACAACATCGCTGATGATGATCAGATCATCGGCAGGTATCAGGAAGTCGACGACGGCTACAGAATTGTCATAAATATCACGCTTCCAACGGATCTGATAGTCTGGTGTAATATGTAATCTAGAAGAGTGCACACGTATGTCATGACCATCACGTGGCCTCAGGTGCATGGTATGTGGGTACAGTGTGACCGGTTCGGCATAATGGTAATGTGTCCGGTGCTGTATTTGAATTCGACGCATATCCATGATTCTAGAACACTCGACCGGTAAAAGATATCACCCACATTGACAAGACTGGTAACATTGGATTTCATGATAAATGAACTGGCTTTTTACAATGAAGCACAACTGAGAAACACTGCCTACTGTGAATACTGACAACGACAGTTTTGATGCGGCAATCCATGACCACGATGAGGCCGTGGCATCATGCGGTCTCGCTATCTGGATAGGTGCCGAACCAACCTTCACGAATCGCTTGTCCGAGTCACCCGAATGGCTTACCGATGCCCTGGGTGAGACCAAGCTGAACTATGCATGCCATTTTATTGATCGCCTGCGTGCTAGCTATCCTGGCTCGATGATTTTGCGTTCCATAGGGCGTCAATATCCTGGAGAACAACATCCCCGCTGGAACCTGGGATTGTATCAATACCGCGACGGTCAAGCGCTGGCAGTTGGCCTGCCAGCGGATCCGCTGGCTACAGCGGGTCACTGTGATGCGGAACGCATGGATCAGTTTTGGCGGCAACTGATCGCTGTGCTTGATCGGGATGGTTGGAATGCAGCGGGATTCCAGGTAGATGATGCTTTGGGACTGCGTGTGTTGTTGCGTTGTGATGCCCGGCAACCATTGGCCGATGCGCACAAGGATACTCGCCTTGCCAGGCCCTCGTTGCATGCGCAGGCCATCCCGCCAGGCGGTGCGGTCGACGATCTTGCCGCAGAGGGTCTGTATCTGGTTGCCGTTGGCTGTGCGCCAACGGGGGCGGATAACAGCATGCAACCCTGCATAGAAATACCTGCCTTTACAGATGTGGCTATATTTATCGCATTTATACAACGCGTTGAGCAAGCGGCCACTGTAGCAGGCCTTGATGCGCTGGTCTGGCGCGGCTTTTCACCACCGGTGGATGACAGTGTCGCCTGGACCACGTTGACGCCCGATCCGGCTGTTGTTGAAGTCAATGGGGCGCCTGCCAGTAATATTACCGAATTTTTGCAAATGAGCAGACGCCTGTATGCGATAGCGAAGGCCGAAGGCCTGGCGCCGTATCGATTGCAGTATAATGGTGTGATATCGGATAGTGGCGGAGGCGGGCAGTATACGCTCGGTGGGCCTAGTCCAGAGCGTAGCCCTTTTTTTATTGAACCGCAATTGATGGCCCGTCTGGTGAGTTATCTCAATCACCATCCAGCGCTTTCCTACTGGTTCGCGCCCCTGTATGTAGGCAGTTACAGTCAATCACCACGGCCCGATGAAAATGTACAGGAATCTTTCAGTGAATTGCAGGTAGCATTGCAACACCTGTCTGCAACGACGAACCCTGAAGCGGAGTTTATCTGGCGTAGCCTGAGTCCGTTCCTGGTTGATACCTCCGGCAATGCCCATCGTAGTGAGATGAATATCGAGAAGCTGTGGAATCCCTACCTGCCCGGTCGAGGTTGTCTTGGGCTGGTCGAGTTCCGAGCCTTTCGCATGGCGGCGGATGTGGAAACCGCTACAGCCATTGCCGCGATGTTGCGCGCCCTGATAGCCATGTTAAGCAAGCAAGATATCAGTCATGAACTGATCGAGTGGGGCAGTCTTCTGCATGATCGTTATGCACTGCCGTATTACCTGCGTCAGGACCTGAAAACCGTGTTCAATGATCTGCAGGTCGCCGGCCTGGGTCTGGGCAGGCCGATTACCGATCGACTATATGCCGATGACTGGCGCCATATCGGTAATGCCGAGTTTGCCGGTATGCGCCTGGATGTCGACCAGGCTATTGAATTCTGGCCATTGCTGGGTGATGCCGCCGAGCAGGAGGGTGGTTCACGCCTGGTGGATGCCAGTACGACCCGTCTACAGGTTATGCTGCGCCCTGGTAGCGATCAAAACCTGGATAGTCAGGACTGGCAACTGCTGGCCAACGGTTATCGCATGCCGCTGCGCCTGGAACAGGACGAGGACGGGCCGGTATTCATCATGGGCCTGCGCTATCGTGCTTTTGTGCCCTGGGCGGGTCTGCATCCGGGACTTGGCGCGCAGGGGCCGATTGTTTTCAATCTGATCGTACCGACGATGGAGAAAGCTGTGCGTATCACCCTGCACGATTGGCAACCCGAGGGCCAGCCTTACGATGGTCTGCCTGAATCAATCAATGAGGCACGCCGGCGTATAGATGAACGATTTGTCGTCGAAGAGATCGATGTGGCCGAAGTCAGCAACCCGATCGCAGTTCCTGACGAAGCTATCAGTGATTATTGTCTTGATCTACGCAGAACCTGAATGGCCAGGAATTATAAACCGCCAGGCTCCTGAACCTTTCTTATGCATGCAATCTCTCCGCATGGGCCAGTATAGCCATGATTGCATTTGCAGAGCGCCAGTCATCCAGTCAATCTCATGACCTCAGCATTGCTGGGCCAGCGATGGCTGTCATCAATTTGTCCGCACAGACCTGAGCGGATTGCAGTCCGGATGTTTGTGTGGTTGAAATATCCGATCGAATATAATCTGCTTTTTTATGATACTGCGCAAAAGTTATACATATCGCATAGTTTATAAACCCTTAATAATTAGCAAGATACAATTGTTTACATTTTCAGAACACCTGATTGCTTGACTAATTGTACAAATATCGTATAACTAATGTACATAAGTCATACGGGGGGTTCACAATGCAGCAAATCCATCTCGCCATGAATATTACCGAGCAGGGTTTCGTACCGGATAGCGTCATACGTATGGGTATTCGCAGGTTGATCAGGCAGCGCCTGACTGACATCAATGTTGATAGTAGCGAAAAAATGGGCCAAATCCAGCAGCAGTTCATACAGTCGATGTACAGTGCAGCCGTTGCGCCCGTACCTGAAAAGGCCAATGAGCAGCATTACGAGGTGCCGGCCGAATTTTTCCAACATGCGCTCGGTAGCCATTTGAAATATAGCTGTGCGCTGTGGCGTGAAAATACATTTGAGCTGGTCGAGGCCGAAGAGGATGCCCTGCGTGAAACCTGTTTACACGCCGAGCTTAGTGATGGAATGGACATCCTGGAGCTGGGTTGCGGCTGGGGATCCCTGACGCTGTGGATAGCCAGTCGCTATCCAGCCAGTCACATTACTGCTGTTTCTAACTCCGCTTCTCAGCGTGATTACATATTGAAGCAGGCACAGACACGTGGTTTATCAAACATCGATGTGATTACCTGTGATATGAATGAATTTACGACTTCAAGGTCGTTTGATCGCGTGGTTTCGGTCGAGATGTTTGAACATATGCGTAATTACCCTGTCTTGTTCAGCAAAATACATGACTGGTTAAGGTCTGAAGGAAAGTTCTTTATGCATATTTTTGTGCACAGGTCTGTGCCGTATGCTTTCGAAGACAGGGACGAGTCCGATTGGATGAGCCGCTACTTCTTCTCCGGGGGTATCATGCCCAGTGATGACTTGCCGCTTTTCTTTCAGGATCAGCTAAAAATCGTTCAGCGTTGGCGATGGGATGGGACTCACTATCAGAAAACAGCCCACGCCTGGTTGCAAAATATGGATGCGAGCAAGGAACAGCTGTGGCCTGTGATAGTACAGACCTACGGCAAAGATAAAGCGCAGCAATGGTGGATGCGTTGGCGCTTGTTCTTCATGGCCTGCGAGGAATTGTTTGGATTTAATGATGGACAGGAATGGTGGGTCAGTCATTATCTTTTTCAGCGTCGATCAAATTAATGGATGATTGCTAAATGTCGATGCTGATCATAAATTTTATATTGTTTCAGGTCGGTTGGTTTGCCTGTGTGCTGGGTGCTGCTTATTCATTGCCATGGGTCGGCACAGTGACTGTCGGATTGATTGTGATTTTTCATATTTCCCTTTCCGGTAAAGCGGATCGGGAGTTGCTACTGATTCTAATGGCAGTGCTAATCGGTGCAAGCTGGGACAGCCTACTGGTGTGGTTGCAGTTACTTTCTTATACCTCTGGGATGTGGTCGCAGAATCTGGCCCCGCACTGGATCATTGCATTATGGGCGCTGTTTGCCACAACACTGAATGTATCATTGCACTGGCTCAAAGGCCGCTGGTTGATAGCGACAATCAGCGGTGCCATTGCTGGGCCATTGGCATATTATGCCGGTCATCGTCTGGGTGCAGTAATATTCTCGGACGCGGAGGTGGCGTTGATGTTGTTGGCAATTGGTTGGGCGGTGTTCGTACCCATGTTACTTTGGTTTGCGCAACGGCTTGATGGATATACCCATCTTCCCAATCATCGTGGAGCAGGAACATGATGCAGGTATATCTGTACGGGCTGCTTGCCATGCTGTCGCTTGCCATAATGACATGGATAGTTAGTGTGCGCAAACATGATGTCAGTATTGTAGACAGCATCTGGTCTGTATTTTTTCTACTGGGTAGTGTGGTCTACTATCTCTCTACGGGTATTTATACACTGCAGCAGAACGTTCTACTGGTGCTGGTTACAGTGTGGGCGTTGCGCTTGTCTGCACATATTACCTGGCGTAATCACGGAAAGCCGGAGGATGTACGCTATCGAGATATACGCGTACGTTATTCACCCTATTTTGCTATAAAAAGCCTCTTTATCATATTCATTTTCCAGGCGCTTATCGCCGGACTGATATCACTGCCGCTATGGTACGTGTTTACGCATTCTGCGGGTTTCGGACTTGTCGATGTCGTTGGCGTGTGTTTGTGGTTGATTGGTATGTATTTCGAGACAGTGGCTGATATACAGTTGGCCAGATTCAAGAAAACACAAGCCGCACGTCATGGTGGCGTACTCGATCATGGACTCTGGCGTTATAGCAGGCACCCCAATTATTTCGGCGAAGCGTGTATATGGTGGGGTTATTACCTGATCGCTGTCAGTGCAGGTGGCTGGTGGACAATATTTGCACCGATATTGATGACCTGGTTATTGTTGAAGTTTTCCGGTGTCGTGCTGTTGGAAAAGAATATTGTCCAGCGCAGACCGACCTACCTTGAATACATCAATAACACCAGTGCCTTTATCCCATGGCGTCCGAAAACAACACGACAATCCTCTGTCAGAAGCGGGGTGACAAGATGATGGTGTTTTGCAGAAGTTATTTGAGCATGCTGGTTCTTATGCTGGCCTTTCCTGTTATGCGTGTCGAAGCAGCTGTTACTCAGGACCTTAGTTATAATGTATTTCTCGATGGCAGCAGGATTGGCTATCACCGGGTCAGTATCGAACAGCAAGCTTCGGTAAAGATTGTGCGCACGGAAGCAAGGTTCAATGTGAAATTTCTGTTTATCAATGCCTACGACTATATGCATGCCGCAAAAGAGATCTGGGAGGATGGTTGCCTGGTCAGTATACAGAGTCAGACAGATGATAATGGAAATAAATTATTCCTGCACGGCCAGGACAGGCAGCAAACATTTATCGTAGAAACTGGTAATGGTTCTGAATCAGTCAGTGGCTGTGTCAAGAGCTTCGCCTACTGGGATTTAGACATGATAAACGCAACGCATTTACTCAATTCCCAGAACGGTAAGTATACAGCGGTTGATATTGTCAAGGTTGGAAGTGGGGAGATCCAGTTGGGTCAGAACCGTGTCAGTGCGAGTCATTATCGCATTAGCAGCGATGAGTTTACGATTGATCTGTGGTATTCCGGGAACAAGGAGTGGCTCGCATTGAGCACGACTACTGAAAGCGGTTCGACGTTGCGTTATGAAAGATATTGATATTTTAAAGTACCTGTATCGTCTTGTATTCGTGACGTCATTGAGTGTGATGATGATAGCTTGTAGTCAAACAACAACGCCTATCAAGACCATGGATTATGTCGATCTCGATCGATTTATGGGAGACTGGTATGTCATTGCCAATATACCGACATTTATTGAAAAGGGTGCGCATAATGCCATAGAGTCCTACCGGATGAATGATGATGGTACCATCGCAACGACATTCAGTTTCCATCAGGACAGCTATGAGGGGGAACGCAAGGTCTACAATCCCACAGGTTTCGTCAAAAACAAGAATACCAATGCCGAATGGGGAATGCGTTTTATCTGGCCGATAAAGGCAGACTACCGCATTGTCTATGTCGATCCACAATATACACAAACCATCATTGGTCGTAATGCCCGTGATTATGTCTGGATAATGGCGCGTACTTCAACGATTCCGGAAGATGATTACAACAGTTTGGTTAAACTCATCAAGGAGCAAGGATATGACATCAGTCAGTTAAACAGGGTACCGCAGAAATGGTAATGGCAGGATACAAACATGACTGATCGTACAACTTCAAAAAATATGATGCCCGCGTTAAAAAGCATCGTAACATGGTTCGATAACAATGCAGTTAGCCTGTCTGATGAAAGTTCAGATTCAAGGCAAATCGACTGGCTGCGTACCTTGCCGTTTATTATGATGCATATAGCCTGTTTCAGTGTAATCTGGATTGGTTGGAGTCCGATTGCAGTAGTAACTGCCATTGTTTTGTATGCCATACGCATGTTTGCAATCACCGGGTTTTATCATCGCTACTTTTCTCACAAGGCCTTTAAGACATCACGTCTGCTGCAATTCATTTTTGCGACAATCGCCGCAACTGCCGTACAGCGTGGACCTCTGTGGTGGGCGTCCCATCATCGCCATCATCATGCCTGTGCAGACAAGGGTAATGACCCACATTCACCGGCGCGGCATGGTTTCCTGTGGAGTCACATGGCCTGGTTCCTGACCAAGGACAATTTCATGACCCGTCATGAGCGTGTCAAGGACTTTGGCCGTTTCCCGGAACTGCGTCTGCTCGATCGTTTCGATATCCTGATGCCACTCCTTCTGGCGCTGTCATTATATGCATTTGGTGAATGGCTTGCGTTTACCTACCCTGGTGCAGGTACCAGTGGCCTGCAAATGCTACTCTGGGGTTTCGTCATATCGACAGTGGTTTTGTACCATGTAACGTTCACAGTTAATTCCCTTTCACATACCTGGGGCAGCCGTCGTTACCCGACTCGCGATAGCAGTCGCAACAATGCATTGCTTGCATTGTTGACCTTTGGTGAAGGCTGGCACAATAACCATCATCATTATCCCGGTTCGGCCAGGCAAGGATTTTTCTGGTGGGAAGTAGATATTACTTACTATCTGTTGGTGTTATTTGAAAAGCTTGGGCTGATCAGAGAATTACGCCCGGTACCCGACAAGATCCTGCAGCACGGTGGAGAGCGTACATGAACATAGCAGTCATCGGCACAGGCATCGCAGGTAATGTCGCTGCCTACCACTTAGCCAAGGATCATGAAATTACTGTATACGAAGCCAATGACTATGTCGGCGGGCATACCCATACGCATGATATCGAATGGCAGGACAAACAGTATAAAATCGATACCGGTTTTATTGTTTTTAATCACTGGACTTATCCGAACTTTAATCGTCTCCTGGAGCAGCTTGGAGTCGAAGCGCAGCCATCGGATATGAGTTTCAGCGTGAAATGCGAGAAGACCGGACTGGAATATAATGGCTCTAGCATCAATTCGCTGTTTGCACAACGACGTAATTTCCTGCGACCGTCATTCTACGGCATGATATCAGATATCCTGCGTTTTAATCGCGAGGCACCTGAACTGTTGAAAACTGACACAGATGAAATCAGTCTCGGTGACTACCTCGAGCAAAATCGATATCGACCTGCGTTTATACAACACTATATCATTCCGATGGGTTCGGCTATCTGGTCGGCCGACTCACAGCAAATGTACCGCTTTCCGGCCAGGTTTTTTATTCGCTTTTTCCATAACCACGGTATGCTCAGTGTCGATGAGCGTCCTATCTGGCATGTCATCAAGGGTGGCTCGCGTGAGTATGTACGTAAACTGATTGGGTCCTATCGTGATCGTATCAGGCTGAACAGTCGCGTCGTCTCCGTCAGACGGTTCAAGGACCATGTCGAGGTCACTACTACAGGCCATGATACCAGTCGTTATGATGCTGTATTTATTGCCGGCCATAGCGATCAGGCGTTGAACATGCTTGCTGATGCCAGTGCCGAGGAACAGGAAGTCCTCAGTGCGATCCCTTATCAACGCAATGAAGCCGTATTGCATACCGATGCCAGCCTGTTACCCAAAAGACGACTGGCCTGGGCGGCATGGAACTATCACTTAATGACGCAGCAGCATGAGCGTGCAGCGTTAACCTATAACATGAATATCCTCCAGGGCCTGGAATCAGCACAACCATTCTGCGTCACATTGAACAATACCGCTGCGATCGACGAATCGCGGATTATAAGGCGCATGCATTATGACCATCCTGTATTTACATCGGAAGGTATAAAAGCGCAACAGCGCCAACATGAGATCAACGGCGCAAACCGTACTTATTTTTGCGGCGCCTACTGGCGCAATGGTTTTCATGAAGACGGTGTTGTCAGTGCTTTAAATGCATTGGATCACTTCAAGGAGCATCTGCATGCACAGTTGTATCTACCGCGGGCAAGTTAGACACCGCCGTTTCCAGCCATCAGTGCATACGTTCCAGTATCGTCTGTATATGATGTATCTCGACCTGGATGAGCTGCCAACGCTGTTTGATCGCTACTGGTTATGGTCGGTCGATAGAGTCAATCTGGCGTTCTTCGATCGCCGCCGGCATTACGGAGACCCAGATATGCCATTAAAACAATGTATCCAGGATCTTGTCGAGCAGCAATGCGGACACAGACCGGTAGGGCCGATACGTTTACTGACGCATATGCGCTATTTCGGGTATGGCTTCAATCCGGTCAGTTTTTACTATTGTTTCGATGAGCAGGATGACCATGTCGAACATATCGTCGCCGAGGTCAATAACACGCCCTGGGGTGAACAACACTGTTATGTGCTCGAAGATATCAACAACGAAGGTAACAAAACAAACAAGCGCTATCGCTTCGACAAGCGTTTTCATGTGTCACCCTTTATGCAGATGGATTTGCAATACGACTGGCGCTTCTCGACACCTGCCGGGCATCTTGCCGTGCATATGATCAATATGAAAAATAATGCACGCATTTTCGATGCGACGATGAAGCTGCAGTATCGTGCCATCGATTCTGTTTCGTTAGCAGGTGCACTGGTTAAATATCCGATGATGACAATCAAGGTCATTGCCGCGATCTATTACCAGGCGCTACGTCTGTGGCTCAAGAAAACACCCTTTTATACCCATTCCGACAACAAGGAGGCGCCATCAGCGGCGAAAGATCTATGAATACACGTTTAATCCCGATGCCTGAGACAGCGCGCGCAACATCTTCGGCCAATCTCATAGACCGTATCGCGCGCCGTGCCTTTCTGGCGCGTATGCGCAGGCTGGTGCATGGAGAGATCATTCTGAAAGAAGGGGATACAAGTCATCGTTTTGGGCAGAAGACCGAACAATGCCCATTGTCCGCGCAAATTACCGTCAGCGATGCGCAGTTTTACAGTGATATCGCTTTCGGCGGCAGTATCGGCGCGGGCGAGGGTTATTTTTTACAAAGATGGCAATGTACTGATTTGACCTCACTGGTACGTATATTGTTACAGAATCGCGATATCCTGGACAACATCGACAGCCGCACAGCGCGGTTGAAGGAGCCGTTGTTCAGGTTCTTCCATAGATTCAACCGTAACAGCCGGCGCGGCAGTCAACGTAATATCGGCGCCCATTATGATCTGGGTAATGATCTGTTTCGCCTGTTTCTCGATAATAATATGATGTATTCATGTGCATACTACGAGACGCCCGACGCGTCACTGGAACAGGCAGCAGTGGCCAAGCTTGATCTGATCTGTCGTAAGCTGGAACTGCACGCATCTGACCATGTGCTCGAAATCGGGTCCGGCTGGGGAGGATTTGCTATCCATGCCGCAAGGCATTACGGTTGCCGGGTCACGACAACAACGATTTCGCAACAGCAATACGAGTTGGCAAGGCAGCAGGTCGAGTCAGCGGGTCTACAGGACCGCATCACTGTGCTGTGCAAGGATTACCGGGACCTGGAGGGTCAATACGACAAACTGGTGTCGATTGAAATGATCGAGGCCATCGGTCATCAGTACCTGCCTGTATATTTTAAACAATGTAGCCATTTGTTAAAACCACACGGTATGATGTTACTGCAGGCGATCACCATTGCCGATCAGCGCTATCAAGCAGCGTTACGATCGGTCGATTTTATTCAACGCTATATATTTCCGGGTAGTTTCATCCCGTCGGTTGCGGCAATGACCGATGCAATTGCGTGTCATACCGATATGCGCCTGTTTCATCTGCACGATATCGGTCCTCATTATGCGACTACGTTACGCGACTGGCGTCAACGCTTTTTTAAGCGTCTCGATGAGGTGCACGCTCTCGGCTATCCAGAGGCCTTTGTCCGTATGTGGGAGTTTTATCTGTGTTACTGTGAAGGTGGTTTTCTCGAACGCGCTATCGGTGATGTACAGATGTTGCTGGTAAAACCGAAATGCCGGCGTGAAGCCATCGATGTATAGAATGTCAGGGGAAGTTTTGACAAGTTCGGGCGCCAAGATACCAATCTTGCCATTGCTACTGGGCTACGCTGGCCTGATTCCGTTTATCGTGAGCGCGTGCGGTATCTGGTTGGCATCCACAGGCATGGCTGTGGTCCTGAACCAGGCCCTGCTGAGCTATGCAGCCTGTATTCTTGCATTTATGGGTGCGATACACTGGGGCTATGCAATGCGATCCAATGCCGATTCATGGCAGCTGGGTCTGAGTGTACTGCCATCATTGTTTGCATGGTTGGCGCTGAACCTACCGCTGCCATGGGCCTACGCTATACTGACTATAAATTTTATACTGCTATGCATATTCGATGGAGTAGCCAGCCGTTCAGGATTATTGCCCTGGTGGTATCCGAGTCTGCGCGTGCCCTTGACAGCCATTGTTGTTATGTCGTTAATTATCGGTGCATTCGGCGCTGTCAGGCTGTGACAGCATCCGTTCGGGTTTGTGTCATTCAGCCCGACGATATTAATCCATGAGCGATCAATTTATCCTTTAATGCATTGAGTCCGTCAGTGGCCTGTTTCTGTGGCCCGTAGACTCCAAGCTCAATCTGACGATGACCATTGACGGCCAGGCTGGGCAGGCTCGACACCTTGACCCCGGGGTGAGCCTGCTGGAATTGCTCGAGGATATCGACCACATCACTCTCATGGACATCATTGACGATGAAACTGTACTGGATCGATTTGCTTTTTGGGAGATCATGGTAATTCGTTTGCAGGACCCATTCCATCATCGGCCAGGCCATTTGCGGGAAGCCCGGCAGGCAATGGATTGCGCCCAGCGAAAAGCCCGGTACGCGATTGTAGGGGTTGGGGATGATCTCGGCGCCATTGGGCAGGTCCGCCATCAGGATACGATGCGGGTAGGCCTGTGCGCCAAAGCGGGCCTCGATTTCCTGTACGGCGTCCGGGTGGCGTTGCAGTTTGCGATCGAAGGCCTTAGCTATAGCCTGACGGGTACGGTCGTCGACAGTGGCACCGATGCCGCCGAATGAGAAGCACGGATCACCGAGTTGCCTGATTTCACGAAATTGCTGTACCAGCCGGGTTTCATCGTCACCGGCATAACGCGCCCAGCACAAGTGCTGACCATGCTGCGTCAGTATCTGGATGGCCTGGTCGAGGTGTTTGTCGTGCCGGCGGCCGGACAGTATTTCGTCACCGATAATCAGGACACCAAAACCGCTTCGATTGCTATTCATAAATAATATACATAGGTTTGTGCTCAGCTCATGTGCTGTTAATCGTGTCTGACCATGATCAACTTATCAAGCGCAAAACCCAGTTGTCTGGCTGAGTCCTTGAATTGTTGCAATACGATAGGGTCGATTGTGGGTTTACGCGAAAGCAACCATAGATAAGATGTATTATAGCCGGATACAAAGGCATATTGATAATGATCCCTGTCCAGGCCAAAGATGATGTATGAGCTGTAAAAAGGACCGAAAAATGAAACTTTCAAATGGCCTTGCTGATTGTCATCGACAAAATACGCCTTGCCTGTGGCAGATCTTGGCCCGTTATCGCTGATGGACAGGCCTTTATTGATAACCCTGATGCTACCATCATTTTGCAAGTCGTATGTAGCAGTGACATTGTCCAGTCCACGCTCAAAGGAGTGGTCAAGACGGGCGATTTCATACCATGTACCCAGATATCTGTTGATGTCGAATGCCTCAACCGGTTTAACCCCGGCCGGTATACCGGTACAGGCAACTAACATAAGTGACAGTAGAAAAATGAAAATGAAGTGCATAGGCATTGGCTACTACATACCTCATACGGATATGTAATTGACTAGTGTTTTAAGTTGATCATTTACCGGGACAGTATTGTCATCTAGTTGATCGTGCCCAATGTTTTTCTTATCTTTGATGTCATTATATAGCTCGACGGAGCTACTACCCGGTGATTTCAGTGAGATTTCCAGATAGCTCTGCCTGTTCTGTTCGGATTCGAAATATATTTTCAATGCACTTGTACCTTCACCTTCAACGACATAGGGCGCTTCGTCAATATTGTTGACATCATTAGCGCTTGTTGGATCGGTTGTTGTTACCAGCATGTCTGAACTCCGTGATCTGTTGTTTATCGGGTGTTACTTCTGCATAGGCGATCGTGGCCATGATCCTGGCCATGGCATCGATGGAGCCCAGGTATGGGGCAATATGGATGCATACATCGGGATTTTGCTGTTGTGCTTGCGCGACTTCGTTGGGGATGTCTTCAACTACATGCCTGCCGGCGGACAGGAAATAGGGCAGGACGATGACCTCGTTGGCACCCTGTTGTATGCATTGCTGGATACCATCAGGGATGGAAGGTTCAGCCAGTTCCAGAAAAGCACAGTCGACGATGTCGAAACCGTCACCGGTCTCAGTAGCAATACGTTGTGTTAATGCACGCACTTCGTCATTCGAGGTCTGCCGTCGGCTGCCATGGGCAATGATTAAGAGGCTTTTCATCTAATTCATACTCCAGATTCATGTTTTGTTATATGCGTATACCCTGTACGGCGAATACAGGATCAGAGAAGATTCTATTGGGAAAATACTTGTCATCCTCCGGCCTGAGCCAGCCCTGCCAGGATTCAGTCGCTATCTGATCAAAATTGCCGGCGCGGTGAAAATATTCCTGCACCAGGCCCATACGTTCATACGGGTGTAACTCGGTCCAGACTCTAATTACCTTTTCCGGAAACCATCTGTCCGAGAACGTAATGATGAAGCGTCCTGCCGGCTTCAGGACCCGCGCCACCTCGCGAAATACGGACACAGGGCAGGTCAGATATTCGACAGAGACGGTGCAGATGACGATATCAAAAGACTGGTCTTGATATGGCAGTGCGGGTAGCTTGTTTAAATCACAGATATCATGGGCGTGCAGGGCAGGGTTGGCGCGCAATTCTTCATCGTTGATGCCCAGACCGGTGACTCGGACCGTCGCATCGATTCCTTGTACATGTGATTCCCAGCTACCCATCAGGTCGAGGACCTGCATACCAGGTTTTATGTATCGACGGTAGTATTTGTTGATCAGTGAGCGTGCCTGGCTATCGATATGCTGAACTAATCTGGGAAGTACATAAAAGCTGCTGTCTTCCTGTTCGTGTATGCGTTTGAAGCTGTCGGCGGTAAAGAAGTCCGGGTGCAATTCAGCCGGATGGCTCTGCAGGCCACAACCATGCGCAGCAATGTCGGCAATAATCTCATTGCATTGACCGCCAAGTTCTTCCTTGCTCGGCAACATTTGCCTGACATGCAGGCCGATACTGACAGTGTAATCAGCTAGTGGATGGTTGAAGTCGACTTCTATCTCGCTATCGTTCATATCATTGATGCGCACCGGGGTCATATCTTGCGGAAAAATGGTGCCAATCCCATTGCAGTCAGCGAGCAAGCCTTTCGGATAATAGCGCCCGATAAAGGGACCGGGTACATGGCGTCGTGAAAAAATATGGCTGACATCACCCTGTTGTAATTGCTTGACTGCCCGGGTTTGTTTGCGTGGCAACCATTCGCCTGGCTTTAAACGGGCAGTGGCGCTGTCTCCTTCATGAATGTCGGCTAACTGTTGATCAAGCTCGGTCGGCATGTCATCACGCCAGAAATCGATTGTCGGGAAATAGTGCCAGTCCCTGTGTGAGGCGTCGCTGGAGTCCCAGGCCAGATAAGCGGCTGCGCTCGCGAGTCTTGTCATGTTCAAGGTCAGTTCCTCACAATATGATTGTGTGCCAGTAAAACTTGAAAAGTCTGTATATATGTTGTATAAGTATTGCATAGGGAGTGGGTTTTGTCAAAATGTACCTGTACAAGATAATATTTATGATCGTCTAATAAAGACTTTTTAAAACAGTCATTTATATAACAGAGAAGGAATATGGCATGAAATTACTAATGGTTTTGCTGATATTCAGTACTTGTACATTCTCTGTGAACGCAGCCAACCAATGCAGCCCGGCACTGGATTTCTACAAGCGATCCCTGGCTGGTAAAGATCCGCTGCATTTATGCGAGCTGTTTAAAGACAAGGTCGTGCTGATTGTTAACACGGCGAGCAAATGTGCATACACCTATCAGTATGCTGGCCTCGAGGCAATTTACGCCAAGTATAAGGACAGGGGCCTTGTCGTTGCCGGTTTTCCGTCGAATGATTTTGCCGGGCAGGAGCCGGGTAGAGAAAAGCAGATCCAGCAGTTCTGTCGTCTGACCTATGGGGTGCAGTTTCCAATGTTTGAAAAGACGAGAGTCAGGGGTGCAGGTGCCGACCCGTTATACAAGTATTTGCGCACGGTCACGGCAGATGCACCACGCTGGAACTTCCACAAATATCTGATCAATCGTCAGGGCGAGGTCGTGGCCAGCTTTGCCAGCCATGTGGAACCGGACAGCCCGGCCTTGATCCAGGCCATCGAGAAACTGCTGTGATTACAATCATGAGGTGATGACATGAATAACAGGAATATAACGCAGGGCAACAAAGAAATTTCTATCGGTATCAGCGCCTGTCTGCTCGGAGCAAAGGTCCGTTTTGATGGTGGCCATAAACGCGACAGGTACATCAATGATCTGCTCAGCCAGCATTTTCGTTTTGTACCCTTCTGTCCGGAAGTGGCCATTGGCATGCCTACGCCTCGGGAACCTATACGTCTGGTCGATGAACAGGGTAATATCCGCGCTGTTGGCACACGCGATGCCAGTCAGGATTTTACCGTGCAATTGACAGGCTACGGTGCCAAGGTTGCGGATTCCATAGATACCTTGTGCGGCTTCGTGTTCAAGAAAGACTCACCCAGTTGTGGTATGGAACGGGTCAAGGTGTATGTTGATAATCGTATGCCAGAAAGAAAAGGTCGAGGTCTGTTTGCTGCGCAAATCATGCAGCGTCATCCGTTATTACCGGTCGAGGAGGAGGGGCGTTTGAATGATCCGGTGTTGCGTGAAAATTTCATCAATCGCGTATTTGTGTTTTCACGCTGGAAAGAATTACAGCATGTCGGGATCACTAAAGCCGCATTGATCGATTTTCATACGCGTCATAAGTACCTGTTACTGGCGCATAACCAGCAGGCATATCGGCAATTAGGACGCATCCTGGCTTCCATGAAAGATTATGATCTTAGTACGCTCGCGCAGCAATATATCGAGCGCGTCATGGCGATACTGAAAAAGCGTGCCAGTCGCAAGACCCACGTCAATGTGTTGCAGCATCTGGTCGGTTTTTTACGCCCCAAACTAAATAATTATGATCGTGTCGAGATGCTCGATACGATCAACGCCTACGCCAGGGGTGAGTATCCATTGATTGTACCGATTACGTTATTGAAGCATCATTTTCGTTGTAATCCACACCCGTTTGTGGACAGGCAGGTCTATCTGGATCCGCATCCACGTGCAATGATGTTGAGAAACACGATATAGTATAAGTGTCGACACAAACTAAACCGGCTGCAATGTTGCCTACATGTATTGTCAATGTGCATTCGGCCTAAGTCCCCGGCTGCAGGTGAAAGACAAAATATATATTTTTCGGTAGTATTAGCGCTTATTGATGCTACTGTTGGAGTTAAAATCAAATGACCATGGACAAGCAAAGTCTGATTGCAAAACGTGATGAACTGGCAACGCGACTTGAAGCGATCAAGGCCGATTATAGTCGCGGTCTGAATGCGGACTCCGAGGAGCAGGCCGCGGAGCTTGCCAATGCCGAGGTACTCGACGGAATCGCCCGGGCCACGGCCGAGGAACTGCAGCGCATCGAAAAGTTGCTTGCAGATCTTGAAACCGACTAAAGTCCATATTCATTGTTCACATTGTCATTACAGCGGTCGTCCGGCACGTCGACACACCTGGCTGACGCTGCTGGCACTATTGGTGTGGATCGTTCCTATCACTTTCCTGACTCAAGGTTATTGGCCCTTTCTGATTGTACCTGCGATCATCATAACTATCTGGGCCTGGTTGGCCAGGACCTATGTCTGTCCGCAATGTGGTTCAAAGATATCCAATGATTCCCGGACTAATTAATCATTCAGCTTTTTGGCCAGGAAGGCCTTATGTCGCGAAGGCCATGGAAGGCCGAGAGCGACTTTGGCCAGGAAGGCCTTATTGCCGTTTAATAATTATCAAACGATTGGCACGATGGTCGTGAAGGCCATGGAAGGCCGAGAGCGACTTTGGCCAGGAAGCTTTTTTGTTCAGCTTGATTTCAGATCATTCCAGATCGCCAACGCCCGCTGCCGACTCTGTGCCAGATCGACCATGGGTTCAGGATAGGTCTTGCCGAGTACGACCTCGGCCTGCTCAAGGACCTGTTGCGGTGCCTCCCAGGGCTGGTGGATCCATTTATCTGGAAGTGCCTGTAGCTCGGGGACCCAGCGGCGCACATAGCGTCCATCCGGGTCGAAGCGTTCTCCCTGTCGCACCGGGTTGAAGATACGGAAGAACGGCGCGGCATCCGCGCCGCAGCCCGCAGTCCATTGCCAGCCCATGGTATTGTTGGCCAGGTCCGCATCGACCAGAGTATCCCAGAACCATTGCGCCCCTTGTTGCCACGGGATCAACAGGTTTTTACTTAATAGAGAGGCTACGATCATGCGCACGCGATTGTGCATCCAGCCGCTGTACCACAGTTCGCGCATACCAGCGTCTACGATCGGAATACCGGTCATGCCTTGTTGCCAACGCTGAAGCTCTTTTTTATAACGACTTTTCCACGGGAATGCAGTAAAGCGTGTATCGAGCGGCTGCGTGTCAGTGTGTGGAAAATAATACAGCAATTGATAGGCGAAATCGCGCCAGCCCAATTGGCGCAGATAACATTCGGCGGCCTTGATTGCACCGCTATCTGTATGTGTGGTGCTCCAAACCTGTATGCTGCGCCAGATTTCCCATGGACTGATTTCACCAAAATGCAAATATGGAGATAAACGTGATGTACCGCTAATGCCCGGGATATCTCGGCCATCTGGATATTGCATTATGGTAGCGTCGAGAAAATTATGTATATATTTTCTCGCGGACATTTCGCCGGGTTGCCAGGTTTCGGTCAACCCCATATCCCATCGATTAGACGGTAATAGATTCAGTTCAGTAATTTTAATAGTATTACTGTTTTTCAGTTTGTCCGAAATCGCGGGGAAGTGTTTGGGTGGTGTAAAGCAGAATAGGGTAATACCGTTTTGTTGTATGGCTTTCCAGAACGGAGTGAATACACGATAGGGTGTACCGTCCTTTTTAAGCGTATTCCATGGCTCGGCCAGCAGTGAGCCATTGAAGCTGTAAACATTTACGGCTATTTCCAGTAGGGAATTTTTTATATTGCTATCACGTTCGATTGCGTCTGGTTCATAGCAGCGATTCCAGAAAACATGTCTGGCTGCAGTCGATCTACACAGTTGCATCAGAACCCGTTCTGCATTGCCGGCAAAAACCAGCAAATCAGAACCACGATGTCGCAATGATTGTTGTAATGCTGACAGACTATGATGCAGCCACCATTTACTTGCTGCACCCACTGGCCAATCCCGCTTTTCGGGTTCAACTATGTAAATGGGTATGACGAGCTGGTCAGATTGCAGCGCAGCCTCCAGTGCCGGATTGTCCTGAAGACGGAGATCCTGCCTGAACCATACAATTGCTGTAGTCATGCCCAAGCGGTTTGTGCTAATTGTTCAGTCTGTTGGCGATGGTTTCGAGTCCCGCATGTATCTCTGTGCCGGCAGGTATAGCGCCGGCTGATTCTATGTCTTGTTGATAACGTGCACAAAGTGCCCCGCCAATAAATACCGGAACAGAAACATCGGCAACGAGATCGGGCAATTGCTTTTGCAGCAGATCCCTGCCTGCTCTGGTAAAACCGGATAATGTAATAGCGTCGCAGGGGCGTTTTTTCATGACAGCAGGAATCTGCCCCAATGGTAGGTTGGCACCCAGGATCAGGGTACGAAAACCCCGATGTATAGCTGCAAGGGCAAACAGCAGCATACCGCTTTCGTGTTGCTCGCCAGGCAGGCAGGCAATCAGTAATCTGGGTCCTGTGGCGCGCAGATTCATGTGCTGTATACGCGCACCCAGTTTGTTACGCAAGTACACACCGAAAAAATGCTCTTCGGCGATGCCGGAATCACTTTCTTTCCAGTGTGCGCCCAGTGTTTTTAGTAGAGGCGTAATCAGGCGCGAACTGACGAGATCCACGGGATATAGGGACAAGGCATCGTTATAGATATTGTCCAGGCGGTTTTCATCGAAATTGCCAACTGCATTGAGCATTATGTCCAGGTAATGACTCCAGATATCTGCAGACATCGTGTCAGGCGGGTTGATGTCACGTGTATGTCCCTGCTCCAGGAGTGGTTTCACCTGGCTGATGGCGATGCCCTGATCGAGTAATGCCGTAATACGATGAATAAGTTCAATATCTTCTTTGGAATAAAGTCGGTGTCCCTTAGGCGTTCGCTCAGGTGTGATGAGTCTGTACCTGCGTTCCCAGGCGCGCAGGGTTATCGGATTGACACCCGTCAATGCAGATACTGTCCTGATCGGATAAAGACCGTTATCCTGAGTTTGTAAAAGTTGGTTAATTTTTGCAGACATCGTTTGCAATTCTGATCGGCTTGTATAAGATATTATAGCATATTGTATAATATTTGTAAGTGTATTTGATCGAAAGGAAAACTAGATTGAAAGGAAAACTGCTATGACCACCCTTCGTTCATTATCTTTACTGCGCAATGATCCGGAAGTAGCGCAAAAATTGCTGCGCGATGCAGAATGCGGCGATGTGGATGCGCAATATGAAGCAGGACTGATTTATGCGGAAGGAAGGGGAGTTGAGCAAAACGAGGCGCTGTCCTATTTCTGGCTTACCCTGGCTCGCGAACAGGGTGACGAGGATGCCGGCTTGTTACGCATGATCATCGCCGTTAATATGAGCGATGAAGATTATGCATGTGCCAGGTTATTACTGGAAAAATATAAATCCGCGGCATTTCATGTCGACGGCAATACTCCCATCCAATAACATCTACATGATTTCATAGTTGAACATGGTCACAGTATGTTTATCAAGGATTTCATGTCTTACTACCAGGGCAATTGTTCACCATCAAATGCCCTGAAGCAGCCACTATCATTCGGCCTCAATGAATGCAATACATTCAGCATAGATATGACGCTTTGTTCTGGGCTATGCAATTGACCTTCGGGAACAAAACGCTGGAACGGTTTTGACAATGGCGTGTCCGTCGTGCCCGGATGCAGTGCGGCAACAGTGACATTGGGTAAGCTTCGTCGCCACTCTATCGCCAAAGTTTTCAGGCACATGTTCAATGCCGCCTTGGATGCACGATAACTGATCCAGCCACCCAGATAATTATCTTCGATACTGCCAACCCTGGCCGACAAGGTCGCGAAAATGGCCGGGCGCCGGTGTTTGAAATTCCTGACCGTGTGCTTGGCCAGTAACATACTGGCCAGAGTATTGATTCTGATATTGTCGATGAAGAAATCCACATCAAATTGACCAATGGTTTTTTCTGGACCATGCTCTGCAGTATGCAGCAATCCGGCTGCATTAATGAGCCAGTCTATTTCCCCCAGTGTTGATGTCCATTGCTGGATTGATTGTTCATTGGTGATATCGAGTTGTGACCAGACGACCTTCGCATTGTTCAACAACGGTTTAGTGTGATAGTAGGTTGCATGGATCTGCGCAACATCGGTGTGCATAATCAATTGCTCAATAAAGGCATTACCGATACCACCGGAGGCGCCAATAATAACGATATTCATGATCTTGCCAGTGCAGGCCCGCGGGCTTCAATGATCAATACTGATATGACCAGCAGCAGACGCATCGACAACACGGTCAACATGCTGTACAACGCATACGCAAGCGCGCCGAGCAGGAAAATATCCAGTACTAGGCGATGACTCTTGTCATAATGGGGCAGTACCAATGTCAGTAGTGCAAGCACTGCACCGATGCAGATAATGACATAAGCCATGTTTCTGTATGTGTGCATCGCTTTCATGGGTGCTCATTCTCCTGCGAGCTTGTTGCTGTTGTACTGGCCTGGTTGGCCGTTAATGAGCGATGTTGATCAGAATTTCGCCGCGCCAAACGCCAGCGTGCAAAGCGAACGTACAGCCATTCAAGTATGGCTGCTGTTCTGGTGACATGGATGATACGTGCCAGCCAGCGGTAATAGGGCAGGACTTCCCATAGTGTCAAAAATGCGGGTACACCACTGCGCATTGTTTGTCGTTTATCCAGTACATGTAGCCTGGACATGGCTGTGTCGTAGTCCAGGCCGTGTTGCTGCAGTGGCATTGATCGGTCGCTGATATCGATCCAGCAGACCTGCTTGTCTTGGTCCAGTTTGCGGTAATGGGCGATTTCGCGGGTACATAGCGGACAGGCACCATCATAGAATATGCTGACCTGTGTCGATTTTACTGTTGCATGAGCTTTCATTATTTTCTCTGTTGTCGTCGATTTAAATATATTGTGGATCATCACTCTGGCGACTGCCAACGCAGCAGTTCGATACTGTTGCCTTCACTGTCTGATATATAAATGGATTCTGTTCCATCGCGGTGTGGTGTTAACGGTCCGAAGCGATCGGCATGCGGATCTTCGAGTGCGAGGTGGGGTGGATGCTGATCCGCTTTGACCAATGCCAGTTGCAGGTTGTCAAAACCAAGCATGGCCCAGGTATTGTCTGCATAAATCAGTATCGTGTTGAATCTGGACTGATACCAGCGAATAGCCCTGTCGATATCCTCGACAACAATCGCGACGTGATGTACATGGTCCAGTGTCTTCGTGTCATTCATCGTTGATACCGTCATCATAATATGGATTTTTCCGTACTTTGATCAATGCATTCGACGCGTATTTGTTCGGCCTGGCGCTGTATCAAGTGCCTGTTGTGTTTGTCGATGCGCGTCAGATTGCGCCACTGCAGGGCTACACGCGGATGCTTGCCGAACCTGGATTGGTGGCGGATCAGGAAATCCCAATATAGTGTTGTAAAAGGACAGGCATCATCGCCTGTCGCATTGGCCGGATTGTAGCGGCATGAAGAACAGTAATTGCTCATGCGCTGGATATATTTGCCACTGGCAACATAGGGTTTGGTCGCAAGTAGTCCACCATCGGCATACTGTGACATACCCAACGTGTTGGGTAGCTCGACCCACTCCACAGCGTCGACGAACATGGCCAGATACCATTCATGAACCTTTTTCGGATCGACACCGAGTAGTAATGCAAACAGGCCGGTGACCATCAATCTTTGGATGTGATGTGCATAGCCATATTGCAAGATCTGGCCTATGGTCTCATGCAGACAGACCATATCTGTTGCTGCGCTCCAGTAAAAATCAGGTAATGGCAGGTTTGCGCCCAGGGCATTGTGTTCGATGTAGTCGGGCATATGCATCCAGTAGATGCCATGCATGAATTCACGCCAGCCGATGACCTGGCGTATAAAGCCTTCCACCGATTGTATTGGGGCCTGCTGCTTGTTCCAGGCCTCCAGTGTTGCGCTGACTACCTCGGCCGGTGACAGCAGTTTCAGGTTCAGGGCAGTGGACAGGCGTGAATGGAACAGGAACGGATGCCCTGTCCACATGGCATCCTGATAACGGCCGAACGAATACAGGCGATTATCGATGAACTCGTGTAGTGCCTCCTGTGCCTGCGTGCGTGTTATTGGCCAGATCAGATTTTCTGTCGAGCCGGGATGTGCCGTAAATGCCTTATCGACCGCCAGCCTGACCCTGACAGTGGTAGTGTTGGCTTTGATGGTTCTTGGCTTCAGTAATATGCCCGGTCCCTGACTGGAAAAACTGGTGCGATTTTCCTGATCGAAGTTCCATTGGCCACCGATCGGCTTGTTATTGTCCATTAGGGCGCCGGTCTTTTTGCGTACATAACGATAAAACGATTCCATGCGTAATTGCCTGTCATCCCGTGCCCAGTCCCTGAACTCGTCGATATCGACTAGAAAATGTTTGTCGCTTCTGATGTCAATGGCAATATTATGTGTTGTGCATACCTGTTGGATGGATTCGAGTACGCGATAGTCGCCCGGCTGTACGACAGTGAGCGTGTCGGGGTTGTATTTACGGAAATCATGAGCGAGAGCCTCGGCCAATGTGGTGAACTGATGCTCGCCAAGTTTATGATAAATGACCCAGTGGCCACGCTTGCGCAGGGTCTTGGAAAAGTTGCGCATCGCAGACAGGAAAAGTACGATGCGTGCCTTGTGCGACCATACGTGCTCCGATTCATGGGGCACTTCCGCCATCCACACACAGTCCTGCTGTGTGTCCAGATGTTCCAGTGCGGTACTGTCCAGATTAAGCTGGTCACCGAGAATGACGATCAGTTTTTTCATGTGTGTGATAAGGCCCATTCAGTTTTTACAAACCCGTGTC
Organism: uncultured Gammaproteobacteria bacterium; assembly: GCA_947258655.1. GTDB lineage: Bacteria > Pseudomonadota > Gammaproteobacteria > JAADHQ01 > JAADHQ01 > JAADHQ01. Next base: position 84,273 of record CAMYJD010000002.1, read on the forward strand.
GTGTCAGGGCCGAAACGCGGCCCTTGAGATACACGAACCATTGCATGCATATGAACATGTATTGTCCATATATTTATGCGGCCGCAAAAACAAGTCCGAGCACTATCATCAGCCCTAGCGGTGCATAGACAATAGAGATAATCGTACGACAAATAAAGCAATCTTCTTGATCAGCCTGCAGTTGTTTGGTGTGATCGATCATGATGGCCTCCATATTCGTAATATAAAATGTATAGGATATGATATGAACAATAGTTGAACATTTACATTATGTCAAATTATTGTACAATGTTTATATAAACAAATATTACTCATAATCTGTGCAGTCTAATCCTCAACATCGTGGGCGTAACATCATGAAAAAAAACGATAATTCTGAAAAGCAGACGTACAAGATCGGCGCTGTTTCCAAAATGACGGGTATTCCTGCAGAAACCTTGCGGATATGGGAAAGGCGCTACCGCGTCGTCGAACCCGATCGCACCCCGGCCGGCGGACGACTTTACAGTCAGCGTGATATAAGTCGTCTTGCATTAATTAAAAGACTGGTCGATGCTGGCGATACTATCAGTTCGGTTGCCGCGCTAACGCTGGAAGAACTGGATTCTCGTGCAGCCGGTACCCGTCAAGCGCAGAGTACGCTGCGCATGCGAACTCAGGGGCGTAGATGTCGTGTGGTCGTGCTGGGAGAATCGTTAGCAATACAGATGAAGTCAGCGCAAACACAATTGCAACAGCTGTCCATTGCAGGTTATTTTGGCAGCGACAAGGATCATGCGTCTGAAGTCAGGTCACTCGAACCCGATGTGCTGCTGCTTGAAATGTCCACGTTGCACGAAGGTAGCGGCAAACAAATTACAGATTGGTTGCAGGCAACAGGTGCGGTCCATGTCATACTTGTCTACCGTTTTGGTAATACAGCAGCATTGGCGCACTTGCCTGCGTCAAAGTGTACGATCCTGCGTGCCCCGGTCGATCCACAGATGATCCAGGACCAATGTCAGGCCCTGTTTGCAACATCCATCAGTGCCACAGAAGAAGAACTGGATATGTCTGCTATAAGCACTGCTATGGTCATTCCACGTAAATACGATGACGAGACACTGGCGCGTGTGGCCCTGCATTCGGCAGCGATCAAATGCGAATGTCCGCGTCATCTGAGCGAGTTGGTCGCCAGTCTGGTAGCCTTTGAACAATACAGTAGCGAATGTGAAAGCCAGAGCCCGGAAGATGCGGCCTTGCATGCGTATCTTTACAATACCACATCACGTGCACGTGAAATGATCGAGAACGCATTGGCGCGGGTCATCAAGACCGAAAAGATTGAAATTTAGTCATAGCTTTATATTTTTTCTCGATCATATTAAAGTGCTTGTACAGAACCACCTGTATTCGTTTATGGTGGATTATCCGAGTTAGTTGTGTCATCAGGGTGATAAATGGCTAAGGAACATTATACACATGAACGACTGGACGAGCAGGTTGTGTTCCATGTGCATGGTGTCACCAAGACATATCAAATGGGGGAGGTGCAGGTGCACGCACTACGCGGTGTGGATCTGGACCTGTATCGTGGTGAATTTACCGTATTACTAGGCGCCTCGGGCAGTGGCAAATCAACCCTGTTGAATATCCTTGGCGGACTGGATACGCCGAGCGAAGGTCATGTGTTGTATGGGGAGCGCGATTTAACCCGCGCCAGTGAAGCCGAATTAACCGAGTATCGCCGCTATCATGTCGGCTTTGTGTTTCAGTTTTACAATCTTATTCCCAGTCTAACGGCCAGAGAAAATGTTGCCGTCGTCACCGAGATATCTCGCGCCCCGATGCAGCCGGAGGAAGCCCTGCAACTGGTCGGCCTGGCTGAACGCATGGATCATTTTCCGGCGCAGCTGTCCGGCGGTGAACAACAGCGAGTAGCCATCGCCCGTGCCATTGCCAAGAAGCCCGATGTGCTGTTATGTGATGAACCGACGGGTGCGCTTGATTCAGCAACCGGCATCGTGGTGCTGGAGGCGCTACAACGGGTTAATGAGGAGTTGGGCACGAGCACAGTTGTGATAACCCATAACGCCGCTATTGCACAAATGGCAAACCGGGTCATTCATCTGGCTGATGGCAAGATCAGCGAGGTGCATACAAACAAGACCCGTTTGCAACCCGCGCAATTGAGCTGGTGAACAGACCGCGATGAGAGCTATCGATAAAAAGCTCTGGCGCGAACTGTGGAACATGCGTATGCAGGCCCTGGCCATCGCCATGGTTATAGTCAGTGGTGTGAGCATATATATCATGTCCCTGAGCACACTAGACTCCCTGTATGAAACGCGGGGAAATTATTATCGTAATAATCACTTTGCCCAGGTATTTGCAAGCCTCAAACGTGCGCCCTTGTCTCTGGTGAAGCGCATTGCAGAGATTCCCGGTGTCAATAAGATAGAGACACGTGTTGTCGCCTATGTGAATCTGGATGTGCAGGGCTTTGCCGATCCGGTTAGCGGTCATCTGTTATCATTGCCCGACAACAGTCATGGACTGTTGAATCAGGTCTATATGCGCAACGGGCGGCTGTTCGAACCGGGGCGCGATAATGAAATATTGCTTAGCGAGGAATTTGCCAACGCACATAATCTGCAGACCGGTGACAAGATACGTGCCACGATAAACGGGCGGCGCAAGACGCTCACTATCGTGGGTATCGCGCTGTCGCCGGAATATATCTACCAGATTGCTCCCGGAGCGATGTTTCCCGACTACCTGCGCTATGGCGTATTATGGATGGCACGCAAGCCCTTGGCCAGTGCCTATGACATGGATGGTGCATTTAATGATGTCACGCTAACCTTGAGCCAGGGCAGTAATGCGCAGGACGTTATTGATCGTCTGGATGATATCCTTAAAGCCTATGGCGGGACCGGCGCGATCGCCCGCAAGGACCAGTTGTCCAATCGTTTCCTGTCCGAGGAACTCAAGCAGCAGCAGACCATTGCGACCGTATTTCCGGTGATCTTTTTTGCAGTTGCAGCATTTCTGTTGAATGTCGTTATCAGTCGTCTGATCAGTCTTGAACGCGAGCAGATTGCCGGCCTCAAGGCCTTCGGTTACAGCAACCTTGCGGTGGGCATACATTATACCAAGCTGGTGTTGATGATTGTCGCAATTGGCATCGTTGGCGGCATCGCTGCAGGGGTGTGGATGGGGCAGGGGATGAGCAACATTTATATGAAGTTATACAGTTTTCCGTACATGATCTATGTGCTCAAACCGGGGGTTATTGTCTCGGCGTCTGCTATCAGTGTTGTAGTCGCTATCCTCGGGACCCTGTATGCGGTGCGCAATGCAGCCAGATTGCCACCAGCCCAGGCGCTGCGCCCTGAGCCCCCCGCCATTTATCATGCCACATTGATCGAGCGTATGGGTTTGCAACGCTGGTTTTCCCAGCCCACGCGCATGATCCTGCGCCATATCGAGCGCCGCCCCTTCAAGTCTTTGTTGACCACGCTGGGTATCAGTATGGCATGCGGTATCATGATGATAGGCGGCTTTCAGGAAGGCGCCATCGATACGATGGTGGATGTACAGTATGGCATGAGTCAGCGCGAGGATCTCATGGCGATCTATACCGAACCTACGTCGATGCGTTCGCTCTATTCGCTGCGTAACCTGCACGGTGTCGAGCATGCCGAAGGTTTTCGTGTGGTACCGGCCAGATTGGAGTTTCAGCACCGCGACTACCGTACATCGGTGCACGGAATAGAAACCGACGGCGAGCTGATGCGCCTGCTCGACGAGGATCTGAATGTCATCCGCTTGCCAGAACGAGGCGTCATCCTGACCGATTACCTGGCGGAAATACTGCACATTAAGCCCGGTGACTCGCTGACGATCGAAGTTCTGGAAGGGCATCGCGTCACGGTACAGGTAGTGGTTGCCGGGACGACAAAACAGTATTTAGGCGTTAATGCCTATATGCGTCGCGATGCATTAAATCGTCTGCTAAAAGAGGGTAATGCCATATCCGGTGCCTTGTTGAGAGTGGATGAAGGCCATCGTCGTGAAGTATATGCCGAACTGAAGGAGATGCCGCGCATCGCCGGTGTTGTCGATCAGAAGTCCGCGATACAGGCGTTTTACGATACGCTCGCAGAAACAGTACTGTTTTTTACCTTTATTTCGACACTGCTGGGGGCGACGATCTCGTTTGGAGTGGTCTACAATAGTATGCGTATAGCGCTGTCAGAGCGAAACCGTGAACTGGCCAGCCTGCGGGTACTGGGTTTTTCCCGTGGCGAGGTGGCCTATATATTGTTAGGTGAACTGGCGCTGCTTACAATTATCGCCATTCCGGTCGGCCTGTTGATCGGCTATGGTCTATGTGCCTATCTCGCTTTCCGCTTTGATACCGATCTGTATCGGATTCCACTAGTGCTGGGTATCAATGTTTACGCATTCGCCGCCCTGGTTGTCATCATGTCTGCACTGGTGTCTGCAATCATGATATGGCGGAATCTGGCCCATCTTGATATGGTGGCGGTACTCAAGAGCAAGGAGTAAAGCATGTACAATCCGCTAAAAAAACACCCGGTGATGACAGTAGCGGGCCTATTGATCATGGTGTTATTGATATGGGGATTCTGGCCGCAAGCCATCCTGGTTGAGGCAACTGCGGTCAAACGTGCGCCATTAATGGTCAGCATAGAAGAAGAGGGCAGAACCCGGGTCATCGATCGATATATCATTGCTGCTCCGGTAGACGGTGTTGCCTGTCGTGTGCAATTGAATGTCGGCGATACCGTTACACAAGGACAGACCTTGCTGGGCATTACGCCACTCGAGTCACAGGTGCTCGATCAGCGAAGTCGTGCCCAGGCCCAGGCCAAGATTTCTGCCGCCGAATCCGCACTCAGCGCAGCCAGGGAGGATGCCAGTGCGGCAGCTGCTGCATTACGACTGGCACAAACCGAGTTACAGCGCATGCAGGCGCTGGTAGACAGGGGTCTGCTGGCACGTGATGACTTCGACAAGGCCGAAACCAGGGCGCAAACCGCCGCGGCAACGAAACGTTCTGCCGATTTCAATGTGGATGTCGCGAAGTATGAGCTGGAGGCAGCCAGGAATGTCCTGCAACGATCACTGTCCACAGACAGCGGTGCGCCTGCAGTGCGTGTGCCGGTACGATCGCCTATAAACGGCAAGATTCTGAAAATCAACCACGAGTGTGAGGGGCCGGTACGAACAGGTGATGTGCTGCTGGAGGTTGGCGATCCATCGGCCCTGGAGATCGTGGTCGATGTGCTGTCCGCAGATGCAGTCAAAATCAAACCGGGCATGAAGGTATTGTTCGGCCGCTGGGGTGGAGAGCAAGCGCTGGAGGGAGTCGTGCGTATCGTCGAACCGGCGGGCTTTACCAAAATATCCGCGCTCGGTGTCGAAGAACAGCGCGTGTGGATCGTTTCGGACTTCACCTCGGCAGCAGACAAATGGCAACGACTTGCCGATGGTTACAGTGTCGAGGCGCGTTTCGTATTGTGGAACAATGACAATGTGTTGCAGGTGCCGGCCAGTAGCCTGTTCCGATACAAGGATGGCTGGGCCATGTTTGTCATTGAAAACAATCGGGTAAAAAGACGGGTGATAAAACTAGGACAGCATAACGGCCTCAGAGCGCAGATACTTGAAGGGGCAACGGAAGGCGAGATCGTCATCGATCATCCGAGTGAAGAGGTTGAGGACGGGGAGCGGGTGCGTCTGCGCAAATCAGTACATAACTAATTTTGACTGCCTGATATGTATTAAGTGATTTATATCGATGATTGGTGATTTGCGCCGACGCTGAACAGAACAATCATCGATTAACGCATATAGGCCTCTGTTGCATAACGGCGCATCATGCGATGGCTGTTGAAATAAGAGGCATTCTTGGTAATTGCTGCTTTCATAATGCGTAACCAAGCGTCGCGGTCATTGCTATACAGGGGTAATACAACCTGCTCGAGTTTGTCGTATAGTGCCCCGGCATCATTGCCGTTTGCCTCGGGTGAGGTTGCGTCCCCTATGGCCCAGCCGGTGATGCCTTCGATACAGCCTTCAACCCACCAGCCATCCAGTACACTGAGGTTAGGTACTCCATTGATTGCCGCCTTCATGCCGCTCGTCCCGGAGGCCTCAAAGGGGCGTAAGGGTGTGTTCAGCCATATATCGGATCCCGAGACCATGGCCCGGGCAACATCCATGTCGTAGTCAGGAAGGAATACCATTGGGATGCGGTCTTTTAACTCGTGCATGTGTTTATATATCTTCCTGATCAGTAATTTGCCGGATTCATCACCCGGATGGGCCTTGCCGGCCATGACAACTTGTATTGGATATTTCTCGGCAATGGCCAACAGTCGGTCGATGTCATGGAACAACATATCCGGGCGCTTGTAACCGGTCATGCGCCGGGCAAAACCGATTATCGGTATTTCCGGGTGCAATTGTGTTTGGCAAAGCCTGTTAGCTAGTTCAATCAACTGCTGTTTAGCTGTCATATGGGCCTGCCACAGCTCCGTATCCGGTATTTCATCGGCGCGGACCAGCAGTTCCGATTCATGGCACCATTCCGGGATATAGCGATCATAGAGTTCAGCAAAAGAGTAATGGGCCCAGGTTAAAGGGTGGATGCCGTTGGTGATTGCATGGACACGATAACCGGGAAACATCGAGTTTGAAGTCCTGGCATGTTCCCGCGCAACCCCATTGACATAACCACTAAGGTTCAAGGCAAGCCGAGTCATGTTTAAGTGCTCATCGCCCGCCAGACGGCGTAACTCGTTCATGTCGATAAAATCGTCGAGCAACTGTTCGACAATTGTATATGGAAACTTGTCATGCCCGGATTCCACGGGTGTATGTGTTGTGAACAGGCACTGTTCCTTTACGCGCGCGAAATTGTATTTCGACTCCCATGGACCAATCGCATCTTGCTCACGTTCATACTGGCGCAAAAGCTCGAGAGCGAGCAGTGACGAGTGCCCTTCATTCATGTGATAGGTCTTGATACCCATACCCAGTGCATTCAACATGCGTGCTCCACCGACACCGAGGACGATCTCTTGCCTGAGGCGGTATTCCTTGTTTCCTCCATAAAGAAAATGGGTGATCTGACGGTCTTCCGGATCATTCTCGGTCAGGTCGGTATCCAGTAATATGACCGGAATCGGATGATGAGTATGTCCTTTAATTACATACAACCATGCCTGTACCCAGACATTACGCGCAGCGATCGGTACTGCTATCTTGGCATCGAGTGCAATTGCCGAGTCTTCGAGTTTCCATGTATCCTTGTGCTCGATCTGTTCTCCTGAAGCCGAAATTTCCTGGCGGAAATAGCCCATTCGACTGATTAGTGTCACACCAACCAGTGGTAACTCTAGGTCGGCGGCTGTACGTAGTGTATCGCCAGCAAGAATACCGAGACCACCTGCATATGTTGGAATCTCACTGCTTAACGCGATTTCCATCGAGAAATAGGCAATGTGTGGTTTGCGTAAAACCTGGTGATATGCTTTTTTCATGCAGGGTAAGGTGAAGCTGTATTAGTTTTTATCATATAGTGTAAATATCAGCATAGATTATTTTCAAATTTACATCCAGTAATCGGGTTTGCGGCGATTAGCATAGTATTCACAAGAGCTGGCTGTAGTGATGCCGATAAATGTCAAATTTAATATTGCAATATTATGTCAAGGAGAAATTCGTGGGGTATATGCTGACTGGCACAGTCAATGCAGACGCAATAACGCTAGCGTATAGATACCATGCAGGCATTCATACATGTCTCATGTAAATGTAATGTGTCAATATCATGCCTGATATATCCCGATGATATATTGCAGTCCAGGAACATATGCAAAAAGGCATTGTTGCTTGCTAGTCGATCAGGTATAGCCTTGATTTGCACTGTCAGTACCGCAATAAACACCCGGATACCGAAGTCTTGCTATTTACTGTATCAATTTAAAACTCATTTACAGCAATTTTCTTGCGCTGACGTCGAGCGGATTTTGGTAATGTCACTTCCAGTACCCCGCGTTTGTAAGTTGCGCGGGCTTTATCTGCATCAACATCATCCGGTAATGGTATAGCGCGCTCGAATCTTCCAAAAGCGCGTTCTGTTATATGATAGTGTCCCTCATGCTGTTCACGCTCGATATGTTTTTCGCCGCGTACCACCAGGTATTCGTCAGTCACCTGCAGGTCGAAATCATCCTTTTCCATTCCCGGGGCTTCCAGACGCACCAATACCTTGTCATCATCATCGAAGACTTCCGCAGCCATTACACCCCAGCCAACACTGCGCAGCGACAATTCATGCTCACTTGTGGCAGAAGTGCTTGTGTCCGCTTTGCTGCCCGGCCGGAAGCGAATAATGGCGCCACGTGCATGCTGGTACAGGCGTTGCCAGCCTTCCATTATTACGTCTAATGCACCGTTTATACCTTCGCGAAGTTGATGTAATGTAGACATGTCCTGTTTCTCCTTTACCTTGGTATGTTAACAGCCGTCTGGCTTTAACCGCATCCCCGGCATTGCAGACTGCACTATTATAAAAATAAGGTTGCCAAGGTGATTTATCAAGGTCGCTAATGTGTCATCATTTTGAAATTAACCGCCGGGATTTGCCGCTGCACCCTGTAGGTTCGATCATAAGTCTGTAAATTAAAAGCAGATTTTATTAATCGCAGGGCAGGGGCGGGCACAAGCATTGCACATTATTAATAGATATTGAGTTTCTCTCAATGGTGGAAAATAGTTGTCGGGAACGTTCGACTATTCAGGCCGAGGGGGCGCTTGTTTGACAGCGACCTCGTTCTCGGAGACCAGCTCTTCCCATACATGCTCGGCAAATCCGAAACCGACTTCATCATAATAATTGTAGACCAGGTCAGCACCGGCATCCTTTATGGGCTGGATCTGATCATTGAATAAAGCCGTTGCAGAAATAATGCCCTGGAAGTCTTTCTTTCTCAGTTGCTCGGCGGCGATGGTCTTGGCCTCCTGGTCGGGCAATGCAAGCAATATAGCATGTATACCCTGCAGGTTAAGGTTGAACCAGAATCCCGGATCCTCGGCATCGGCATATACTACGCGACGCCCCTGGGCAATGTGTCCCTGCACCTTACCCGGGTCCGAGTCCATGCCGAGAACGCGTTGATTACGTTGGGTAAAAAAATCATAGGCACCGGTACCGACACGACCCATGCCCATAATCAGGATGTGCGAGCTGCCAACGTGTATCGGTCCGTCATCAGGATGGCGTTTATGTGATTCGAAGCGTGTTAGTATATGTTCATAACGGCCATACAGACTGTGCGACATGCGGTTAACAGGTGCTGCCAGTACGAATGAAAAGGCAACCGTTACTGCGAGTAAGATCAGCATATCGTTCGTGATCAATCCGTTTTTTGTCGCCACGCTCGCCAGAATCAAGCCAAATTCACTGTACGTAGCCAGGGTCAGGCTGGCGAGGAAGCTGCTGCGGGCGCGCAAGCGGAAAAGTAACAGGATGAAAAAAAACAGAATCGCTTTCAATGGCAGGAGCAGGCACAGGGCGAGGGCTGCAATTATAGTCTGCAGGTCAGGATAACCATACATGCCGATTTGCAGAAAAAAACCAACCAGGAAGATTTCTTTCAGTCCCCACAATGCATTGGAAACCTCCGATGCCCGTGTATGACTACTCAATATCACGCCCAGGAGTAGCGCGCCCAGCTCCGAGCTGAGACCCAGGTAGCCGAATGTGCCGCCACCGATGACGAGTGCGAGCAACAGTCCGAACAGAATGACCAGTTCATCATGGCCGCTCAGATCCAGTACTTTGTGGATCAGGGGACGCAACAATGGCAGGGCAAATAATAATAGTGCCCAGGGTGATGGAGTTTGTTCGCCACTCGAACTCAAGAATACAACGGCAACGATATCTTGCATAATCAGTATGCCAATGGCGACACGCCCATGGAAGGCGCGTAACTCCTTTTTACTTTCCAGAACCTTGGCGGCAATTACTGTGCTGGAAAAGGACAGCGCCAGGGCAATCAGCAATGTAGTCCTGAAATCAAGCCCGCTGAAAAGATGCAATGCAAGTACGGCTAGGCCCGTACTGAATAGCATATGTAAAACCGAGCCTGCGAGTACTTCGGCCCGGAACAGACTGGACAGGCGTAGTTTAAGGCCTACACCGAATAACAGCAGTAATACACCCGCATGTGCCAGTTCTTCGAGAAAAATGCCATTCTTATAGCCGAGTGCACTTAGACCGAAGCCTGCTAACAGGTAGCCTACCAATGGGGGTAATCCGAAATATCTGACAATGAGGCCTAGCGCGAATGCCAGTGATATCCAAAGTGTTACATTTGCCATGCGAAATACTTGTGCTGAACCAGTATCAAGCTTACCAGTTGTGAAGTAGGCATCGCAAATAAATCTTCACATGTAATTAAATCCTGATATTACCGTATATGTTGTGTAGCTATGTGTACGATGACTATCATGGCAGTACTATTACGTACGTATCAGTAGCTGTACTTTTAGCGCTGGAATTCTTGCGAATTTATCTGCACAAAAATCGTGCAGTTCCACTGCAGGAATAAGACTCACGTGATGTTGATAATGGTCGCTGCCAGGTCTATTGCGATATCATTGCTTGGTTAAAGGCAGGTTGCCGATCTATTACATGGAAATTCAATGCAACACTCTCATGCATCCGATGACTCCATATCCGGGTGGTATTGACCGAGTTGTGCCAGGCTGTTCAGTCTGGCGCGTTTTAACAGTGCCTGTTGTGCCAGCGCTTCGTTTTCTTTTTTACCCTGCCATGCCTGTATTGCAGGTTGCTGTAATGCGCGTCCGTAGGAAATGGTCAGTCGCCACGGCGCATCCGGCGCCTGTTGGTTGAGGGCATTGAGGTTCACGGTTGCTTCTTCTGGGCCCTGACCACCGGAGAGAAAGTTAATACTGGGGACAGCAGCAGGTACACAGCGACGTAATACTTTCAGCGTTGCGGCGGCGACTTCATCTGCATCGGCACGCCGGCAGTCCTTGCCGGGAAGGACCATGTTTGGCTTCAGGATCATCAATTCCAGTTGCACATGGTGACGACGTAATGCATGGAAAACAGCATGCTGAACGGCCTCGGTGACCTCGGCATGGCGATCGATCTCATGATCACCATCCATTAATACCTCCGGCTCAACGATCGGTACCAGACCTTGCTCCTGGCACACGGCGGCATAGCGGGCAAGCATTTCGGCATTGGCCTCGATACCGTGTTTACTAGGTACGTGTTTGTCGATGGCATAGACTTCGCGCCACTTGGCAAAGCGCGCGCCCTGTTGCCTGTAGTCGCATAAGCGCTCGGCCAGTCCGTCCAGGCCCTGGGTGATAAGATCGCCTGCTGATAGGGCCAGCGGGATCTTGCCCTTGTCGACCTTGATACCGGGTACGATACCCTGTGCCCAGGCGGCCGATGGTATGGTGTTGTCATTATCTGTTTTTTGGCTCAGGGTTTCCTCGAATAGGATAATGCCATTGATGTATTCGCCCAGACCGGTAGTCGTAACCAGCAGGCTGCGCCAGGCACGGCGGTTTTCTTCATTCGATTCCACACCGATGGCCTTGAAGCGCTTGACGATAGTGGGAGCGCTTTCATCTGCAGCAAGGACGCCGCGGCCTTTTTGTCCCATGTCCTGAATAGTCGATTCTAGTTCACTTGTATATTGCATGTAGATTCTCCTTGTTACGCGTCACACTCGTGCCGCCTGTAGTTGATTGCCCAGCGTGCGTCGTGCGTACTATGTGCGCATAAGTCCTGGTGTGTCCCGTTTGTTGGTGCAGGCCTGCTGTTATGACAGCCATATATCAAATCATAGTCCAGCCCGGCGATATTAACAGGTCAACGTAGTGTCAATTATAGTAGTCGCAGAGGCGTTGTTTAGGATCCTGGCGATAGAACAGGCTCAATTGCCGATATACCTGTGGGTACTGCTCATGCAGCAGCAGTGGTTGTTCGAAGAAGGTTTCCGTGACCACCGCGAAGAATTCGGCCGGATTTTCGCCGGCATATGAGTCAAGCGCCGTGTCATTGTCCAGTTCCAGGCGTTGATGCAGATTGGCATACGCCCGGGATAATGATGTCGTCCACTGTTCGCGTACCATGTCAGCATGCAGGGGAGGCATGCCATTGGCTACACCATTGAGCATGTCAAGTTTATGTGCAAATTCATGCAGGATGACATTGGATGCCATACCCGGGGCTTGCCACTTCTGTATTGCATCGGACCATGACAGAATCACAGGCCCGCGCTGCCAGGACTCACCGGCAAGGGATCGTCGTGTATCATGTACAACACCTGTTTCATCTGCCTCCTCGCGCCTGACAACAAAAGTATCGGGGTAGACGATAACCTCACTCCAGCCATCGAAGTAATCCAGGTCCAGATTGAGGATCAGTAAGCAGGCCGTGGCAGCGATGTACACGCGCATCGCTTCATCGATGTTCAGGCCTCCTGCAGCGGTGATGGTTTTTTCATGTAAAAACAGACTGGCCAGTTTGCGCAGACGATGACGATCCCGTCGATCGAGACATGCCAGCAACTCTGATGTACCGATAGTCCTACGCCATATCGAGTAGGGGATACGCGCACGAAACAGAATATGCTGCAGCCAGACGCGGTGCAGGCGTCTGAATATCATGGTATGACCACTGGGCGAAGACCGGCTGGCGACTGTCTGGCTGCGTCTGGTGCTTTGTCATCAGCGATGATAAACAGTAGCATGACACTTGGGGCAGGGCGGCACCTTGCCAGCCTTGTAGAAATGCAGCTTCTCGCCACACTTGTCACAGACCAGGGTCCCGGGGCCGGTTATTTCACCGGTGTGGTAGGTGCTGGCCTGTTCGGCAGCCTCTTTCATCTGCATCAATTTCAGCGTGGTTTTATCGGCCGCTCTCAGTAACAGGTCGATGAAACCGCTCTCCAGTAGCGATGTTTCGAAGCCAAGCCAGTCCTTCAGCTCATGTCCCGTTTCGGCCATATAATTGACGGCATCATCAAGGTCGCGTTTCAACCATTTGGCCAGTTTTTCGCCATTTTCCTCCGAGACTTCTTTGAGCTTGATTGCCTCTTCCTTGGCTTCATCAACCAGTTTATGCAGAATAGGGCCGCTCTTTTCCTCTGCCTTATGGAAATTATCAGCCACACTTTCATACATTTTTTCATAGACCTCACCAAGGATATCGATAGGGTCATGATGGAGTGGATCTTTCATAATGTTCTCCTCGGTTTGTTACAACAGTAATTTGTTATGTCCTGATCGAACAGTGGTTCTTTTTCTTTCATCGCATAGAGATACTGTAGTGACTCGTATCTCACATAGCAAGGGATCAGAGTTACTCTCCGGATTTACGCGCCAGGCGTTTTTCCAGCTCGAGAATTTTCTGTGTAGTACTGATTATCGTATCCGGATTAAGGCTGATAGAGTCAATACCGATTGTGACCAGATATTCCGCCATTTCGGTAAAATCCGAAGGTGCCTGGCCACAAAGTCCCGAATGGCGATGATTTCTTCTTGCTCCTTCCGTTGCCATACGGATCATTTCCTTGACGCCGTCATCACGTTCATCAAATTCGGCCGCGACGATATCTGAATCACGATCGACACCCAGGGTCAGTTGAGTCAGGTCATTGGAGCCGATCGAAAAGCCATCAAACAAGCCGGCGAAGGCGTCGATCTGAATCACATTATTCGGTATTTCACACATAACGTAGACCTGCAGACCATTATCACCACGTTTGAGGCCATTATCTGCCATGACCTGCAGTACGCGTCTGGCTTCGTCGATACGACGACAGAACGGGATCATCAGAATAACATTGCGCAGACCCATGTCTTCACGTACGCGTTTCATCGCTGCGCATTCCAGCGCAAAACCCTCGGCATAGTCCGGATGTGTATAGCGAAAGGCACCGCGAAAACCGAGCATCGGATTGGCCTCGACGGGCTCAAAGTGCTGGCCACCAAGTAACGCCGCATATTCGTTTGATTTGAAGTCAGACATGCGTACGACAACGGGTTTTGGCCAGAACGCGGCAGCGATCGTTCCGACACCTTCGGACAGACGTTTGACAAAAAAGTCGCCCGGACTGTCATAACCACGGCTCAATGCAACGAGTTTTTTCCGCTGTGACGGATCGAGTACCTTGTCAGGGTGTAACAGAGCCATAGGGTGCGCCTTGATGGATTCATTGATAATGAATTCCATCCGTGCCAGACCGACACCGTCATTGGGCAGGAATGAGGTCTTGAACGCGATATCCGGATTGCCCAGATTGAGCATTATTTTAGTCTGGGGACGGGCCAGTGCGCCGAGGTCGACAAGCGTTCTTTCGAACGCCAGTTCGCCGGCATAGACACGTCCCTGGTTGCCCTGGGAACAATCTGCGGTTACCGGCGTACCATTAGGAATCATCGTTGTGGCATTGTCGCAACCGACGATGGCCGGAATCCCCAGTTCACGTGCGACTATGGCAGCATGGCAGGTACGGCCACCCCGGTTTGTGACAATGGCTGCAGCTATTTTCATGACCGGCTCCCAATCCGGTGTGGTGGTGTCTGCAACCAGGACCTCGCCAGGCCGAAATTCATTGAGCTGGCCGACGTCCCGGATCAGGCGGGCCTGACCACTGGCAATGCGTGCTCCGACTGCATTTCCGCTACTGAGTATTTCGCCTGTCTCCTGTAAATGATATATCTCCAGGGTCGTGACTGAAGTCTGTGATTCCACTGTCTCCGGTCTGGCCTGTACTATATACAATTCACCATCGATACCATCCTTTGCCCATTCCATGTCCATGGGTTTATCGTGACCGGCCAGCTTGCTGTAATGTGCTTCGATCTTGATGGCATAATCTGCCAGGGTCAGGACATCCTCTTCGGCGATACAAAAACGTATACGTTCTTCTTTTGCTGTCGGTACATTGCGGGTAGGTTCGCGCGTACGCCCGCTGGCATAGAGCATCTTGATTTTCTTTGAACCCAGTTTACGTCGCAGGACCGTGCGATGGCCCTGCTCGAATAAAGGCTTGTGGACATAAAATTCATCGGGGTCCACGGCACCCTGGACGATATTTTCACCCAGCCCGTAGGCCGCAGTGATATAGACGACGTCACGGAATCCGCTATCGGTGTCGAGCGAAAACATAACGCCGCTGGCGGCCAGGTCGGAACGTACCATCTTCATGACAGCAATCGACAAAGCGATCTTGAAATGGTCGAAACCCTTGTCGATGCGGTAATGAATGGCGCGGTCGGTGAACAGGCTGGCGAAGCAACGTCGACAGGCATCGAGCAGTTGTGTAGCACTATGAATATTCAGGTAGGTGTCCTGCTGTCCGGCAAAACTGGCGTCAGGCAGATCCTCGGCGGTGGCGGAACTGCGTACGGCGACACTGATTTCACCATCATATTGCTTTTGCAGCCGATTAAAGGCAGCGAGGATCTGTTCGGTCAAATCCTGCGGTAGCGTCGATGCATAGACTATATCGCGTGCGCGCGCAGCGCGTCGTGCCAGATCATCGACATCATCGGCATCCAGTTCATCGAGCGAGTCGTGCAGTCCTTGCCATGCTCCGGCCTGATCGAGCATGTAACGATAGGCATCAGCAGTGATTGCAAAACCATTGGGAATTTTTATGCCTTGGGGAGTCAGCTCACGATACATTTCACCCAGTGAGGCATTCTTGCCACCCACGAGCGAGATATCATCGATAGTAATTTCTTCGAACCAGCGGATATAGTGATCTGATGATGGCATAGGCTGTCCCTTGATAGCGTATCTTCAATACAGCAAATATAGGACAGATTACGTCAGTTTCTTATAAATTGCCTTGAGCTGGGTCAAATATCACAGCTATGACGCAACAGGGCGTGCGCATGACAGTAATTGTATACGGTATTACCCAGTGGCCTTGGTTATTTACGATGTTTCTTAAGAGTTGGCTGATGGCGTGTTTGGCTCCCTTCAGTCACTGGCCGCTTGTTTTTTATTAAAGTCAGATGGCTGCGCTCCGAGTTGTCGGGGTTATCTTTTTGTGATTGTAAATACAAACAATCACTTTTAGCCAGCAAGTTCGCGCGTAACCGGGGCAGACTGCTGACGACCGACATGATCATGGCCGCCAGGTAAGGTATCGACAGCACGATCAGCACAGTCACCCATAGTTGCAGATCCGCTGTCTCCAGGCCGTGAACCCGGGCAATAGCAACAGCGCCCAGTAGCAGAGCTATTCCAATCAGCGTTTCTTCACGGGCGGCTGCCAGGGCCTTCAGGATTCCCTGGGTATCTGCCATTTTAGGTGTGCGGAAAAACCCTTCCTTGTTGCTGAACAGGCCCGCTAACATGGCGCTGGCGATGGTATGTGACAGCGACAGGCCAGCCAATGCAGCGGCCAGGGTCTGTCTGACCGTACCGACAATTCGTATGCCCTGATACAGAAAGATGATCTTGAGCAGTTTGAACGTGAACAGGGTCAATGGCAGGATCGAGAATATAACCAGCGGTGGATCTATGCTTTGCGGCAGGGCCACCATTACAACTGACCATGCAAGTGCCCCAAGTGTAAACACAAGATTGATACCATCACTGATCCAGGGTAGCCATCCAGCGACAAAATGGTAGCGTTGTCCGGACGTAAGTGCAGCGCGCTTACCCAGTAACAGGGCGCCGGCATGCCGGCGCAGGATCTGCATGGCACCATAGGCCCAGCGGTAGCGTTGTTTCTTGTAACTGCTGAAGGTGTCCGGCATCAGGCCGCGTCCATAGCTTTGTTGCGTATACAGGGTCTGGTGGCCGGCCTTCATGATACGCAGGCCAAGATCTGCATCTTCGGTAATACACCACTCGCCCCATGCGCTCACTTCCTCAAGAACACTGCGACGCACCAGGGTCATCGTACCATGCTGGATAATCGCATTGCGTTCATTGCGGGTCACCATGCCAAGATGAAAGAAACCACGGTATTCGGCATGACACATGGCCTTGAAGGCATTTTCACAACCGTCGCGGTAATCCTGTGGTGCCTGTACTATCGCGATATCCCGGTTACTGAACTCCGGGACCAGTTCGCGTAGCCAGTTGGAGTCAACGATATAGTCGCTGTCGATGACGGCAATGATTTCGGCATTGGGCGCCGTTTGTTGTAATGCAAAATTCAATGCTCCGGCCTTGAAGCCGGGCAGGGGATTACGATGATAAAAGTGGAATTGTCCGCCAAGAACACGGCAATGCCGCTCAACCGGTTTCCATATGTCCTCGTCGGGTGTGTTATTGTCGACAACAATGACTTCATATCTAGGATAGTCAAGCCGGGCAAGCGCATCGAGTGTCTCCATGACCATATCTGCCGGCTCGTTATGTATAGGTACGTGGATAGACACCATCGGTAATTTATCGTCAGTCACGGTCTGGCGTCTGGCCTTGCGATGATGATCTCTGACCCATAATGCTTCGGCCCACTCATGTGCCTCTACGAGTAAAACGACTATCAAACCGACTACACTGAGTGCCATCAGAATACCAACAACAATACTACTGATTGTGAAGTACTGATGCGTATAGTTGTAGGTGATCCACACAACAGCCGTGATCGCAGCATAGGTTACCAGGGCCAGAAAACCGCGGCCTCGAGGCTGCAGGCGACCGCTATCGACCAGTAATATGGCAAATGCGAATGTGGCTACCAGTACACTGATCAGGGCCAGATGACGCCATTCGGGGATATTGACGATAGGTTCCGTGAACGTGAATTTGGGCTGACGATGGACATTGTAAACTCCCCAGTAGGAGCCGACATCACCTTCATAGACTTCCCGTTTCCACAATTGATCGAAGGCCTCCATGACATAATAGGTGTAGTCCTCTATCTCGGCATGATCGAGAAAGCGGCGCAGGAAGGTGGCCTCATTTGCTGGAGATGCGACGGCTGATTTGCGCGTGCGCCCATTACTGGGCCAGCCGACTTCGGCTATGACAATCGGCTTGTCTGGAAAGCGTACGCGTAACTCGCCCATACGGCTGGCGACATAATCCACGGCCTTGTCGACGTGGATACCCTCCCAGTATGGCAGCATATGTACGGCGATATAGTCTACATGCTCTGCCAGTTGCGGGTACTTGAGCCAGATATGCCAGGGTTCGGCAGTACTGACCGGCATATCCAGGGCCCTGCGGACACGGTCGAGGTCCGCGATCAGGGAATCGATAGCGACATCACCACGAAGCAGGGCCTCGTTACCGATCATGACCCGTACAACATTGCGGTAATTGGCCCGTGCGATGTTAATGAGTTTGTTGATTTCCTGAGTGTTTTTGTCGGCATCAGTATCGATCCATGCACCCAGTGCCACATTGATACCATATTGATGCGCCAGTCGTGGAATCTCGCCCATAACTTTATCGACTGTATAGGTACGCACTGCATGTGTCTTGCCGGCCAGTAATTTCAGGTCAGCATTGAGCTTGTCCGGATGTGGCAGTCGACCCTGTAGTGGATCATGCTCTTCCCACATCGGTGAAAAGGAAAAGCCCTGAATCACAGCAGGCCATGGCGGCTCTGATTCCGGTCTGTTAATCAGCCACCACAGGCTCAGGGTCAACGAGGTAACCATGAGGCCAATTAAAAGATTTCCTTTAGTAAAAAGTTGTCGCAAAGCATAGATCCATCTATTAATAGATAGTAATATAATGAATAAACCGTTTTATTGTCTGAGTCAAGCGATTTACACATGTAGGCAGGTAGTTTTTGTCGGAATTGTGACATAACTCCAGCGGTTCGTAGCGGGTATGATGAATGGCAGCCTACGGTTATGAAATATTGTTGGCATGGACTTTTTTGTGAACAGGAATTTTATCCTCTGGTTACGCCCGAATTATATCCGTGAAAATCATTAAAAATTACGGAATTGATTGTTTCAGTGAGAATGCTGCCATATCAGGGAACAGGCAAATCATCAATTCGGGTGTTAAGCGATTCCAGGTCGACAGAAAACATCAGTCGGGAGGGGTATTTCTTTCAGGCTGTCTTCAATAATTTTACGGGAGATAAACTGTGCAGCAATTCATTAAGGCGATCGAGATCTGGGTGCCCGATAATAGTGGGCTTGTTCTCGAACTTTCTTCGTCCTACTACGGAGACCTGGAGGATTTTAAAAGCACCAGTCAAGCCATGCGTTTCCAGTATGATCAGGGCCTTCCCGGCAAGACCTGGGCCTCAGGTAAGCCGATTGTTATGACCGATTTTGACAATGATTACTTTCAACGTGCAAGTGAAGCTAAATTGGCAGGTATTGTCTGCGGTATCTCTGTACCGATTTTCTGTGGTGAATTCCTGCATGCAGTCGTTGTGTTGTTTTGTGGCGGGGGCCGGGATGTCATCGGTGCAATGGAAGTATGGCACAACGCCAATGGCAGTAATAGCGAACTGAAGCTGGCCGATGGTTATTATGGTGAGCTGGAGAGATTCGGCTGGGTTTCCCGACGCCTGACCATGATGCGCGGTCGTGGCCTGCCAGGCAGTGCATGGATGCAGGACAAGCCTGTGATTATTGATGACCTTGGTCGTTCCAACACCTTTCTCAGATCCCGTAACGCTGCAGAGGTCGGCATCACGACCGGCCTGGCGATACCGTTTAGTTACATGGAGTCTGATGTGCAGATTCTGACCTTTCTGTCAGCGAAAGGCACACCGATTGCCAGATGTTTTGAGATATGGACACCGGACAGTAATGAAAATGTACTGCGCTTCGACTCCGGTTATTGCCAAATCGATACTGATCTGGAACAGAAATACGCTTCAAGCGCAATTAAAAAGGGCGAGGGCCCCCTGGGCCATGCCTGGCTGAGTGGGAGGCCTTTGGTTGCAGGTCCTGAAAGTGAAGACGGCAATGCGATGATAGTGCTACCAGTTATCAAGGGCTGTACTCTGAACTCGATTGTCACTCTTGTACTTTGACAAATGCGCGCACATTGAGTGATTGCGTGTGACATTATGGTGCTATTGTTTCGCTATAAACGAGTTCCGTTCAAGGCTGTAGCTCAGATTATTCGAGCTTAAGCGGATCTCAGCACACACGCACCATCAGCAATACAGCGCCGGATTCCTGCACGTCTGCATCGACTGTAGTTCTGTGAAAAGCCGGCCTTGTTTAGAGAATAAAACATTCGCCGAACCTGCCACAATCGTTGTGATGAATTCAAACGCTCATGCTTATCTAGTTATTGTTTAAACCAGCCCTGGATTAGCCTGTGCTGATGCGGCAGGAGTAACCTGTTTACTGATGTTTAGCTTCGGCGTGTAATGACAGTAGGTTGGATATTTCTGTCCAAAGAATCTGAATTGGATAAAATGAGACATGGTTTGAATAAAAGCACCCGGGCTTATGCTTATATTAGGATATTAAATATAATGTAATTAATAAGTCATTGATTAAATAATAATATTATGTTGGTATTATATTTAATATGCATAGTTTGATTGCATTTTTTGTTATATTTAACGGATACAGTAAGTTAGCGTCATTTCAGGTGCATTTTAAAGATACTTTATATTCGAAACATATTAAGTTAAATTAATCATTGTTATGTATTGAATGTATTAACACGAATATTATCCACTTCCATCAACATTAATCGTGATTCATGAGTTGGGGCTATCATTCGAAGGATAAACGATAGTATGAATAAATGGATTTCAGATGACCTGAATAGTCATAACAAGGCCGCCGTGCAGTCGAACAGGCCCATACGGCCGTTTCATTCCAAGATCATGGCAATCTCACGGACAATAGACAGTATTGCCATTATTGCCTGCCTGTGGCTGGCAACCTATCTGTATGCAGTGCCATGGCATGATTCCTATACCTGGGTCGGGATTGCCGGCTTGTTCATCTTTCAATATCTGACCGAACACAATGAGGCATATCAGATTTGGCGGGGGCTTCCGATTGCCAGGGAGGCGGTACGGATTCTCGTCCTATGGTTCATGACTGCCGCGGCCCTTTCGTTGATAGCGTATTTCACTGGATTTGTGTCTGACTATCCTATAGAGGTAATCGCAATCTGGTTTGTCATTACCCCTGTGTCGATATTTCTATTGCATGCTATCAGGCGCTGGTTACTGAAGTATTTCCGTAATCGCAATAAAAATATAAGAAAAGTGGCGATACTGGGTAGCCGCTCACTCGGTAAGGATGTCGAAAATGCGATTAAAAGCATGCCCTGGCTGGGTTATCAATTTGAGGGTTACTACGATGACCGTGCTGCCGAGGAAGGCCGGCGTCTCGACGGCAGTGATATCAGAATACTCGGGGGATTTAATGATCTGATTAATAATGCGCGTGCCGGTATGGTCAATGTTGTTTATGTAGTATTGCCCATGAGCGCGGAAAAACGTATTAACGAATTAGTAAATAAACTGGCTGATAGTACGGTTTCGGTCTATGTCGTTCCGGATTTCTTTATGTTCGGATTATTACATGCCCGCTGGACCACACTTAAGGGCATTCCGGCTGTCAGTGTTTACGAATCACCTTTCTACGGCATCGACGGCCTGGCAAAAAGGGTCGAGGATATTATCCTCGGTAGTATGATCCTGACTGTCATTGCGATACCCATGCTGATTATTGCAGTTGGCGTGAAAATATCATCACCCGGACCGGTATTTTTCAGACAAAATCGTTATGGCATGGATGGTGAGGAGATCAAGGTGTGTAAATTCCGCACCATGAAAGTGCTTGAGAACGGCGATAGTGTCGTTCAGGCGAAAAGAGATGATCAGAGAATCACAGCCTTTGGCAAATTGTTAAGACGTACCTCACTGGATGAGTTGCCGCAGTTTTTTAACGTTATACAAGGTAAGATGTCAATTGTTGGTCCGCGTCCACATGCCGTCGCTCATAACGAGGAATACCGTTCCCAGATCCAGGGGTACATGCTCAGGCACAAGGTCAAGCCGGGTATAACCGGATGGGCGCAAATCAATGGCCTGCGAGGAGAGACGGATACGCTGAATAAAATGGAGCAGCGTATAAATTATGACCTTGATTATATCCGTCAATGGTCGTTATGGATGGATTTGAAAATCATATTTCTGACGATATTCAAGGGCTTTACGGGCAAGAATGTATTTTAAAATGGGCTGTAGGCGCTGAGCGCGATTCAGACACATCCTCTAGCTCGAACCCCCCTGCACGAACAACCATTTGTAGCTGGTAATCAGCATATTTTGTGCCGTATGTTGGTCAATGATACCCTGCCAGCCTGATTGAGCGCGATCCGATGTCTGTCCCTGTAGGTCCTGTGATCCACCTTGACAATCCCTGTTACAGGTCTATGTTCAAATGACCTGGTAAGAAAACAGTGCAACTCCAGAAAGCGATGGTATGTTGCCGCTATTGCAATCAATATAGTCAAAAGGGGATAGAACGATGAACGTCTCTACAATTATGTCAAAAGATATCAGTATGTGCGGCCCCGAATCTACCCTCGAGGATGCGGCCTTGCGTATGTGGGAAAGTGATTGCGGTTCCTTGCCCATATGCAATGACGCGGGTATGCCTGTCGGTATTGTGACCGATCGTGATATTACCATGGCTTCGATGTTGCAACACAGGGCGCTATGGGAAATCACGGCACAGGAAGTCTCTAATGGCAGAGCCGTTTTTACCTGCAGTCAGGACGATGATGTTACTACGGCGTTAAAGACCATGCTGGCACAAAAGGTGCGGCGCCTGCCAGTCATCAATAATGAAGGCCGTACTGTCGGCATGCTGTCAATCGATGATATTGTCGTCTTTGCACAACGCGGCAGCCGCGGTATGCATACACCTGAACTTTCGTTTGATGATGCAATGTCAACATTGAAGGCAGTATGTAAACATCATTAAGCCGGCGGAGTAGTGGCCTTGACAGGCCGGGACGATGCGCATCAATCCTGTTCTGACAGAGCGAACTTATGCACGCTGGATAGTGTATGCTCTACTCATTATCGTGGTGCTGGTCAATTTTGTTCGACTGGGTAATTCGGCCCGGCCATATAATGGTTTCGATGTCAGCGATAGCCTGATACCGGTAGAACGTATAATGCATGGTGGTCCCGAACGGGATGGAATCCCCGCCATTGATGATCCACACTTTATAAATAATAGCGATGCTGATTTCCTGCACGAGCAGGATCGCGTACTAGGCCTTGAATTGCATGGCATGCAACGTGCCTATCCTGTCAGGATTCTGAACTACCACGAGATTGTCAATGATCTTGTCGGCGCACGTTCCGTTACGATTACCTGGTGTCCGTTGTGTGGCAGTGGCATGGCCTTTGTTGCAGATGTAGAGAATCGTCGCATGCAATTTGGCGTTTCCGGTTTGTTATACAACAGTGACATGTTGCTGTACGACAGGAGTACATACTCACTGTGGTCACAGTTGATGCATCAGGCAATTAGTGGACCGCTCAAGGGAAAACGGCTAGCCATGCTGCCTTTACAACTCACTAGCTGGTCAGACTGGCAAACCCGGCATCCATCGGGCCAGGTGTTATCGACGCAAACAGGTTTTAGGCGTGATTACTCACGCGATCCCTATCCTGGCTACGCACAGGGCGAATCATTGATCTTTGCAGTTGACAACATGAGTCGTGCCTATCATCCAAAAGAGCAGGTCATTGGTGTGGAAATCGATGGTCACTTCAAGGCCTATCCTTTTATAGAGCTTTCCCGGCATCAGGGTGAGTTGCTTGATCATGTGGGTGGTAGCAATATACGTGTCATATTCGATCCACGACACAGAAGCGCCAGGGTGTTCAGGGTGGATGGCAGTGAAATAGCCGCAGTAATCAGTTACTGGTTTGCATGGTATGCGTTTCATCCCGATACGGATGTGTTTCGGGCTACGGGAAAGTAGTGGCTAGTATGATTGTTGTCTGCCCGTTTCGCTTATCAAGGATTTTCCTAGCTACTCACTACTCGCAACTAGCTACTATTATTTCCGCGTGCGCGATACATAGGGTGAAGTGTTTTTAAATGATCGTTCATTCAAGCCTTCTGTAATGGTCTCGGCGTGTTGGGTCACAGTCTTCAGGGAACCAGGCCTGAATCCCTCTATTTTTGATCTGCCTCGTGCGATAACGTAACGATGCCAGTCACCCGATGGCATACCATCAGGGGGATCGGTTTGCTCTACACTCTCTACGTGGTACTTGTGCTCAACCGCTTTATCTTTCAATGAATCACTCATCGTTTATCGATTCCTTTGGTTGTTTTGCCCTGTATTGCGCTGGGACCGATGGCTCCGGTTAGTCTTTGCATGCATAGGTGGACGCCCGCCACTGCGCGGTTTTGTTGTATTCTTGCGGGCCCGCGCCTTCTGTATCGGTTCCGCCTTAATGGACGGATCAGGTTCATAACCGGGTATCATATCCCTGGGGATATCGCGCTTTAACAGGCGTTCGATGTCTTTGAGGAGTTTGTGCTCATCGACACAAACCAGTGAACGCGCCTCTCCCTTATTTCCGGCGCGACCGGTGCGTCCAATACGATGTACATAATCTTCCGGGACATTGGGGAGTTCATAGTTGATGACGTGTGGTAATTGATCGATATCCAGTCCGCGCGCCGCAATATCGGTCGCAACCAGTACGCGAATTGTGTTTTGCTTGAAATTCGACAACGCACGTGTACGTGCACCCTGGCTCTTGTTGCCGTGGATGGCTGCCGCAGTGATGCCGTCCTTACTCAATTGTTCAGCCAGACGGTTGGCGCCATGCTTGGTGCGTGTAAAGACCAGTACCTGGTGCCAGTTTTCCGAGCCAATCATGAAGGACAACAATTCACGCTTACGCTTTTTATCGACAGGGTGAATAAGCTGACTGACGCGCTCCGATGCGCTATTTTGTCGTGCTACCTCAATCAATGCCGGTTTTGTTAGTAGTTTGTTGGCCAGTTGTTTTATGTCGTTAGAGAAAGTGGCAGAAAACAACAAATTTTGCCGCTGTTCAGGAAGCAGTGCCAGGATCTTACGGATGTCTCTGATGAATCCCATATCAAGCATACGGTCTGCTTCATCCAGCACCAGGATCTGGATACTGGAAAGATCAATGGTTTTCTGACTGATATGGTCCAGCAGTCGTCCCGGTGTTGCTACCAGTATGTCAACACCATTACGGAGTTTTTGTATTTGTGGATTGATTTTCACGCCGCCAAACACAATGGCTGATTCCAATGGCAGATATCTGGAATAGGTTTTTACGCTCTCACCTACCTGGGCCGCGAGTTCACGGGTTGGTGTCAGGACCAGTGCGCGTATCTTACGACGACTTCCGTTTGTTTGCATCTGGCTCAGACGTTGCAACATGGGCAGGGTAAATCCAGCGGTCTTACCTGTGCCGGTTTGGGCGCCTGCAAGTATGTCACGTCCTTCCAGGATGACCGGAATCGACTGGGATTGTACAGGAGTAGGTTGCGAATAACCCTGATCATTGATCGCGCGCAGTAATTCGACCGACAGGCCGAGTGAATCGAATGACATGTGATAATGGCCCTTCATGGGTTTGGGTTACCGCCTGCTCAAGCCATTACTCGAGACAGTCCAGGTGGGAACTGTTTTAATCGTTTTCGAGGCTTACCAAAAGAAGGAGTCCGCGAAGGGGGGGACACAGACTGGATAGTGTCAATTATGTGTTATCTACGAACAAGTATAACAGAAATAGTTGTGTATGGGCGATATTCACGCAGGTATCGGTTACATTTCGATCCTGGTCAGGATTGCAGGTATAGCTGTCTACGCCTTCCCTGTAGCTAGTAAGGTATATAGTGCCTGATAAGCGGTGTGAACAGGCGGATATTGCAATGCCCTGTCAATAAAATCAATGCTTGTGAAGTTGGCGAATTTTAAACGGAAATATTATAGAAATAACCATTACGAGGCCTTGAAACGCATGTTCTTATGCCATATATTGAAAACTATGTAGTGTTTCAGGTGCAAAACCGGTTACAATACATCGCGCTACATTCTATCCTGGTTTTTATCGGTACTTTTCTTCAAGATAACTCCTGTTGATAACCTCGTAAGATTTGTAACACGTTCTTTTATATAAACTTTTGATGAGGTAATTATCATGGCGACAGGAACCGTTAAATGGTTTAACGAATCCAAGGGATTCGGTTTTATTTCACCTTCCGATGGCAGCAAGGACGTTTTTGTTCATTTTTCTGCTATTGCCAGCGAAGGCTTCCGCACCCTGGCCGAAGGTCAATCCGTCAGTTTCGATGTTGAGAATGGACCCAAGGGCCCGCAAGCGACGAACGTGCAGGTCTAAATCCCTGGACGGATCGGTGCATGACAGACAATAATTTTCTTTGAATATTTCAGAAAAATTTATATCAAGATTGCACCTGAACGTCTGTTCGTTTTTTCGGATAAGCCCTGTGAGATATCACGGGGCTTATCTTTTTACTCTGAAAAGGAGGCTTGCGTGTGAAAAAACTTTTTGTTGGCAGTTTACCCCCGAGCACGACTGAAGAATCTCTGAGCGCGTTGCTTTCGCAGTACGGCACGGTACGCTCCATTAAACTGGTAAAGGACCTTTTTACTGGTAAATGCAAGGGATTCGCCTTTGTCGAAATGGAAGGCCATGAGGCCAGGGCTGCTATTGCGGGGCTGGATGGGAAATCATTCGAAGGTAATACCTTGAAGGTCAAATATGAAGAAGAGAAGGGCAAAGGCCAGAAAGGAAGGCGTCGCTAGTTAACCATCTGTTTATAATTATTTCCCGTAGTGTCATTAAGCTGAATCAGAATGTATTCTTTTACAAGCGGAACCTGCAGTGCGGACGCTCACGGCAAACAATCGCAGGCAGCTGATTCAACAATTTTTACAAAATATGCATTGATACATTCAAGACAAAGTCAGGCCCTCGTCCTATTAGTGTGTTTCTTCTAGTGCGGATTGTATCCCTTCCTTGATCGATTTTATGACCAGTTCAGTCAATTCATGTGCAATTGACGCTGCCTTGCTGCCTTTCGCTATAGCATCGGGGCGTACGAAATATATAGACGTCATGCCTTCGCGGTAAGTCAGTGTGATATGCAACGGGCACATTGCAGTCATATTAACAGCTTTATTACTGACCTGGTTGGCATACCATGCGTTGCAAAAAACCATCGACTTGAGCCGTTCCAGTTTATTGCGGTTATAGTCTTCACCCCAACGCTTGGCAAATGTGCTGAGATTGGCGCCGATGTCCGGTTCGAATACGACGAATAAACGGTTGTTTTCCAGCGCCCGATAAATATGTTTGTATGTCTGCTCAAAGTCTGCTTTGACCGAGCTGCTGTATATAGTATTCGAAGATGCATGTGATCCGGATTGCATGGCGAAAAACAACAGGAGTACGCGGGCTAGTATTTTCATGTGGTTTTTTCTCCTTACTTGATTGCAAAAATCGGCAAACCTACACGGTGATCTTTATTTCTCTGGCATCGGCCATCGTATGGATGGCTTTCTCCTGCATTTGAATAATCGGTATGGGGATATATATAATTTTTCCAGGTCCAAGTTCCAGAGGTTCCAGCAGTTATCCAGACACGCCACGAATATGTTGTAGTGTATCATCATGCCGTCTATGCGGAAGCCACGTATGGACTTTATAGGATTTGTGACTAAATCAAGCATACGGGGTCTCTGCGTTATTGTTCTTCTTTTTTTTTATAACTCAATTAATATATCGGCACAAGCACGTATATTTTTTGTTCTACGTGTGTATGCATATAGAGGTTATTCTCAACTGTCTACAAGAAGAGTGTCAGTACGCCGGTGTAGCCGTATAGACGTCCGTTGTAGATTTCGCCATTGGCAAAAAAGCCGACCAGCGGGAAATCACCCAGATGTTGCTGGATCAGTTTCAATTCTTCTGAATTCTGGCCAAACTGGTATCGGCCACGACCGAGGCAGGAGATATAGATTCCACCACGAATAATCTGCTCGCCAATGCGCCTGCTAAGACGCTGCAACATACGCTCCATATCTTCCAGCGCGGTGTTACCATCACGGCGACAGAACATCAGCCGTTGCTGTTGGTCGACACTATCGCCAATGGCCAGCATGCCGCGATCGGGATCAATACCGACCAGTTGTCGGACCAGGTAGTCACCCGTGTCAGACCCGGCTATGGGCAGGGCAGTAAATATGTAGCCGCCGATTCTAGCGAGGTCTTTCGCCAATACTTCGCCGATGTCTTCTTTCAAGACCTCGACGGCAGTTTGCTGATCGAGCGACATGACCACGTTTCGTTCTGCCCGCGTTATCTCGTGTACCGGGCCGATCGGTGAGCAACCCTGGGTATGATCAGTGGCAATATGGACATGCTCATTGAACAGTATTCCTGAGATACCGCCACTGACCAGCTCATCAGCGAATTGAGGATGTGTGCTATTGGAAGAGGTCAGTCCGCCGTTGATAAAACCAATGTCCTGTTGCTTGCGCAGGTCATCGATCCATGCAGGCGTCATCTGATTGACGGGATCGGCATGCAATAATGCAAAGCAGAAGTCCTGCTGTTGATACCAGTCTGTTATGTGCTGTGGCAGTTCTTCTATTTGACCATTATAGCTCGGCAATATGCGGTAACAGTCACTGGCAATATCACAGATCATCAGGCTAAGCGCTGGGCGGTCATAGATTTCCAGGCCACTGCTGCAGATGCCGAGGCCAACAGTGCCGACCCAGTGTATATCAGGGGCATGTTGTCGCAAGCGGTCTAGTATAAGCTGCATGTCATTAGCGAGCAGGTCGGTTGCGTAAACGAAACCAAGGCTGGCTTGCGTGGGTATTGTGCCGATCTGTTCCAGGCATTGTTCGACCAGGGATGCCGCATCATTATCCTCGGCATTGGCGCACAGAAACTGTTGCATATAGTCACTCCTGCCTATCAGCTATGAGGTCTGTTATCAGTTTTTATCTTGCCAGCCAGGATTCGAAATGCCAAGCGAATTTCTGTTGTTATGGACGTGAGTCAGCAATATTATCCCAAACTTGCTTTTTATAGTGGAATCAGTAACAGGGATGTTGTTTGTGATTTCCTGAAAAGATTATCAAAATCAGGTGTTCAGGTGAATACCCCAACGGGCGTATAAGAGAGACCTGGGAAGACTGTATTTATATCCGTGCCCCCGAGGCGTTGCATCAATAGTTCACCGAGCACGTTACGCAAGTCTGTGGTGATTTTCAGGTCCTCATTCATTTCCAGATCCTGGTCATGCAGTCCAGGCCATTGGGAAAAGACCTGGCCGCCATTGACATTGCCGCCTATGACATAGGCCAGCGAAGCGGTGCCATGATCGACACCGAGGGATGCATTTTGTGCCACACGTCTTCCAAATTCCGTATGTACCATTATCGTGATATTTTGCATGCGATTGCCCATGTCGGTATGAAAGGCACTGAGCGAGTTGGCCAGTTCGCCGAGTGATTGCTGAATAAAGTTGGGGAGATTCTCATGGTGATCCCAACCATCTGAATCGATGCAGATTACCTCGACATCCAGTGCCGATTTGATCAGTTGTCCGGCCTGTTTTAATTTATTTCCCAGCGTACCCGTCGGGTACACGGCACCATTGTCGGGCATAATAGCGCCCGGATTCGCTGTGGCCAGTTCGTCGACAGCCGCTAAAGCAGTCTGGGCAGTGCCTGAAAATGGTATCGGACTCCGGTAAAGATTGGTGAGGATGTCCGGATAGCCGGAATCGATAATGCCCTGATCAAATCCGAAAGATCCGATATCGTCAATCGCTATGGGTTCAGTTGCGCCTGTCAGCGTGACCGGCACATTACCACTGATTGATACGATGCGAAATGCCGTTGTTGCCGGCGCGGATGTTAATGCCAGATGCCGTCCCAGCCATCCGCTATTCGGGCCATTGTTGTTGGTAACGCCGCGCTCAACCAGGCCCTGTGCACTGAAATGCGAACGAGATCCATGCGGTACGCCGGTTGCGTGTACCAGTGCGAGCTCACCTGCATCATAGATGGGTTTGAGAGGTTCAAGTGCCGGGTGAAAACCGTAAGAACCATCCAGATCGATAGCGCCATTGCTGGCGCCGGGTTGTGCGACCGCTATGCCGGGACGCTTGTTATAGTACTCCGCGTCGGTATACGGTACGACGGCATTCAGACCATCGGCTGCGCCGCGTTGGAAGATACATACCAGGATATCCTGGCCTGTGATATTTGTTGTGTTATGGCTTGCCATGGATATATACCTATCGAAGTTGAAAGTAGGCCGAGCTGTTCAGGACAGCCGCTATCAGCGGCGCCAACTGATCAATGGTCGCTGTTGCCAGAGGCGCGTCGTCTGCCTGCCCGGTTTCACCAGTTAACCATTGCAGCAGGTGGTCTCGATCTGCATCCGCTATGGTTCGCATCAGGATAGCTGCAGTCAATGCATCAAGGATCGATGCCAGGGTGTTGGCACCATTGAGCATGCCGGCATAATCAATCTGAAATACATCGAGGCCGGGAATGATGCCGGCATAGCTCAGGAATGACAGACGCCAGCGGTTTAACAGCCCGCCCGTGCTGCTCCAATATGATTGTATATCCGGATAGCCGTCGGGCGTTGGCCAGTTATACGGTAGCTGGCCGAGGATCGATTGTGCTGCCGCAAACAGGGCACCGTTATCGGTGGGGTAGGATGTATGTGGCGCCAGTGAGCGTATTGTCGCTGCCAGGTATTCGGATGGGCGAATGAGTTTCTGATCGGCGCTGTTCTGAAATTCATCGCTCGCAAACAATGCACGCAAGGTATCCCTGATTTCACCATTCGAATCTGTAAATGCCGTGGCGACCGCATCGATGCTGGCCTGGGCAGGCTGGTCGCTGATAAAGCGCCGGCACAAGCGCGTGGCAATATACTGCGCCGTGGATGGGTGGCTCGCAAGGAGATCCACAACCCGGATGGCGTCGGATTGTCCGCCACCTGCAGTAATCGTATTGCCGAGCACGGCTTTTTCCCCATCATCATGGACAACCGGGATATATACAAATTCACCGAAATTTCCGCCAGGATCATTTGGAAAGCGGATTGACCAGCCGGTAAAACAGCGCGCAACCTCTTTTACATCGGTTTCAGTATAGCCACCATCGACGCCGAGTGTATGCAGTTCCATTAATTCGCGCGCATAATTTTCATTGGGTGCTGCGGCCTGATTAAAAAAGTTATCCAGATAAAATAACATAGACGGGCTGCTGGCCGAGGCATGCAGCAGGTCGCGGAAATTACCTAACGCATGTGCGCGGATCACCTGCAGGTCATCTGCAGGTTTTAACGTCGGTCCGAGGCCATTGAGCAGATGGATGTTAAAATGATCACTCCAGAACTCGACCATGATCTCATATAATTGACGCTTGCTGAAAATTTGCCGATATTGCGTGGCAGCGATCATGTCCCGATAGATCGCAGAAATATTATCCGGAAAACCGCTGTACAACTGGGCAGGCGACTGAAAGGCCAATGGAAACAGGTTTTGTATGGTCGTGTATAAATCACCATCGTCGATGTTCTGGTAGTCGAGCTGCTGCTCCAGGTAGGTATCGATGCCGATACTCTGGATTATCTCCAGTTCGTCATGGTGCACTCCAAAGCTGGTACGCTTTAATGCGCTATATTCGGCTGATGGGGCAGGGATTTGTGCAGTCGTTTGCGAGGAAGATCCGCCGCCACCGCCACAGCCGGGCAGACTGCCCGCCAGCGCGGAATAACCCAGCCCCCTGGCAAATAATTTCAGAAAATCACGGCGGCTATGCAGGCTGTTAAGCAGACCGATCAGTTCATTTTCATTCCTGTTCATTTATTGATTCCTGTCCTGGATATTTGAGGATTACTCTGGCCAAACACACAGATCTCTAATGGTATTGAATGCTTAGTGATAGAATGATGGAAAAAGTTTACTTGTCTGCATGCAGCTTAATCATATGATTTTATCGTTCTGGGAAACTGTGAAGCCGTTAATGAAAGTTGCGCTACCTGTTACGCGTCGTGATCATACTTGCCCTTGCAGTTAGCTATATATTACTTGATATTAATATTGTAAATTATTGTATTATTTGCTAAATATATTTTATCATGCAAGCTTACTCAGGAGGCAGTCGCGCATAAATCAAAAAAGATAAATGTGGATGATGCAGTTTCGGCACTTGTCGATATGTTCCCGACAATGGAAAGACATAATGGCCTTGCAGCCAGTAGCTGTTAGCATGACAGGCATTGCTATACCATATTATTACAAGCACGTTGACCGTGATTGGGCACATAGCATACGACAGAAATCATGAGATAACGATGATCATTGATGCGCCATTTACGCTAGGAGTCGTTGATAACGAGGACACGGGTACGCAGGAATTGCACCTGAGTTTTACTGAACAGATTCGTGCCGA
Source organism: uncultured Gammaproteobacteria bacterium (assembly GCA_947258655.1). Taxonomy (GTDB): domain Bacteria; phylum Pseudomonadota; class Gammaproteobacteria; order JAADHQ01; family JAADHQ01; genus JAADHQ01. The sequence goes on from CAMYJD010000002.1 coordinate 116,794, forward strand.
GTCGCCACAACATCGGGGTAAAATATTCACTCAATACGTGCCCAAGCTGCAGGACGATATCAATAACCTGGAAGAAGACAGTCCGGATAGAACGGGTATGATGACCATGCAGCAGATCAGTACCGAGCTGTTGCCACATATCATCGCTGATGAGCTGCCCCTGCTCGATACGATTGTTATTGAAATAGCGCAGGATTAACTGATCAAAAACTTGCTCGATGGTATCCCTTTGCAGTAATCACTGCACCAGGCTTTTTATATTCCCTAGCTTTAACATGACGCTGACGCAGTAAGGTATCATCGTATAGCGCCAATATTGTGTGCGTGTCATATTCACAATTCAAATTGCGTAGTGACACGCAGGTATTGCTAATCGCGACCTGTCTATATGATACGTATCAATGTTTGCCGTCTTTTCTCTGTGATTGCTCAGGCCCAATGCTATACTCTAGATGATGCCAGGCCTGTAATTTCCTGATCTCAGGCCATGGGTTTAGATGATCCAATACCCTGCATGTTCATCATTGATTACCCAGCAAATCGCAGGAGAGGATCGCAAGATTTTTCGTGATAAGCAGAAGGTAGCAGACATGAAACTTTACCTCGTTCAACACGGTGAGGCCCTGAAAAAAGAAGTCGACCCCGAGCGTCCCCTGTCCGATCAGGGCAGCGCCGATATCGATCGACTGGCAGCATTGATGAAACAGGCAGGTATTCAGGTCAGCAGGGTGATACATAGCGGGAAGTTGCGCGCCAGACAAACAGCAGAACGACTTGCGCAGGCCATTGCCCCCGGTGTTGATCTGGAGGTCAGCGGTCTCATCAATCCCAACGATAATCCCGGCGCATTTGACTGGCAAAGCGAAAGCTGGGACAGGGATACACTCGTAGTTGGTCATTTGCCATTCATGGCCAAACTGGTTTCACATATGCTGGTTGCGGACGAAAACAGAGTCCTGATAGCCTTTCAGCCGGGTAGCATTGTTTGTGTGGAACAATACGACGATGTGCATTGGCAGTTGAACTGGATGCTCGGACCTGAATTACTCATATAGATAGGATATCTGTCACCTGGCTGGCGGCTGTCGATAATGAGCGATAGAGGATAGTGGCACTAATGGGTAAATTGCACTGTAACCAGAGCCTGGAAGGCAACGTTTAGTGGCAAGCAGTATGAGTAGACGCTTAGCGGGGCATGACATGCATGACTGGAATATCGTGGTTACGATCCATGCGGGCCATTTTAAACAGGCTATACAGTTCCTGCAGAGCTTCGGCATCACAGGCAGGACGGACTACTTCAATGTACTGGTCATGAAGGTGGATGATCTTAGCCAGTTCCTCGAAGACATTAACAATGAGATTCTGGCTGCAGGCATGTTGAATGATATTTTTAGTCGCATCATGCCTGCATCCGTGACTTTTGATTTCCAGAGCGCGACTGAATTTGAAGCGCAATTGAAGCAGGCAGTGGAACCATGGCTGGCGCAACTTGCAGGCTGCAGCTTTCATGTACGCATGCACCGTCGAGGATTCAAGGGCCGTTTATCAAGTCAGGAGGAAGAGCGCTTGCTGGACCATTTTATCATGAGCAGACTCGATGAGCAGGGAGGCATTGGCAATATCGACTTCGATGATCCTGACTATATCATAGATATCGAAACCGTCAGTCAGAGGGCCGGCGTGTCCCTGTGGTCACGCACGCAACGAATGCATTATGCGTTGCTGAAGCTCGACTAATTACACAACAATGGTTTCTGCTAAATTTGAAAAGGCCGCACTCGCTTACCTCCAGCGCGGATGGTCGGTGATTCCGATGCGCAAGCGAGACAAGCGTCCTGCTATAAGCTGGCAGGGATTCCAGAGCGTACGCGCCAGCGAACAGCAGGTGCGGGATTGGTACCGACGCTGGCCTGATGCCAATGTGGGCATCGTAACCGGCGTTATATCCGGCCTCGTCGTGCTGGATGTGGATACCCGGCATGGTGGTGATGACAGTCTGAAACGTCTTGAACTCGAAAACTCGCCACTACCACAGACGCTTGTGGTCATTAGCGGCGGTGGTGGACGTCATTATTATTTTGCTCATCCTGGCGGTAGCGTACGTAACCGGGTCGGGATTGCGCCAGGCATCGATCTGCGCGCTGATGGCGGCTGCATTGTCGCACCGCCATCGGTGCATCCCTGTGGCAGGGAATATCAATGGGTCAAGGATTGTGCGCCCGAGCAGGTTACATTGGCAGCGTTGCCAGACTGGCTGCGACAAATATTAGCCAAGACAGCGGAACACAGCAGCCATACGCTGGATTATTGGCGTCAGCTGTTGCATGTAGGTGTTGAAACAGGTGAACGCAACAATACCATAGCCTCCATCAGTGGCCATTTGTTATGGCATGGGGTGGATCCGGATGTGGTCCTGGAATTGATGTTGTGCTGGAATCGTACCCGCTGCCGCCCAGCTCTGGATGATGCGGAAGTTGTGCGCACGGTGAACAGTATCACGCGTATGCATGAACAACATGAGCAGGACATGTAATTTCTGTTCGCTTCTGCAATTGCACAGGCAATAGAGGCTAGCATGGTCTGCCGATACTATTACGTTATAGGGATCTATAATGATTGCGAATGGATCATAAGCAGATTTTGATCGAGGCAATGAAACGGAAAAATATCACATGATCCCGATACATGAACTATTGAATCGTATCCGCTGGGATAAGGATTATGGTGATGCTGAATTCGTTATCGGATATTATGATCGCATCGAGGAGCGGATAATTACTGTGCCACTAAAGTCGCTCTATTTTGATAGCGAAGATCATTTTGATTTCGAGTTGGTAGATGACGAGGGCGTCATTCATACGATTCCCTTACATCGCATCAGACAGGTATATCGTGACGGTGACCTGGTATGGGAACGCAAGCAGGGGTGATTCCGGTGGCATGGCTCCGTATTCTGTTATGAATTCAATAAGACGACAACATGGTTTTCCGTTACTGAGCGCCAATGTCGCGGATATTGTTGCGACGGTATTGCAACAGGATCAGCGTGTACTACTGTACGGTGCAGCCGGTACAGGTAAGTCTACGCTGGCAACAAGTATGGCGCAGCACCTGGCACAGGAAAATCGCCGCTGTAGTTGTATCAGTGCCGACCCGGGATCGCCACTAATGGGCATGCCGGGTACACTGTCACTGGGGCAATGGGTGCAGGACGCATGGCACATAGAAGAATATTCACCCCTGTGCACCCTCGATGCGGGTCGCTTCCGTTTACCATTGGTAGCGGCATTGGGGCACTTGTTGGATCACGCCAGGGACGGCGTGATATTGGTTGACGGACCCGGTGTCGTTCGTGGTGTGGCCGGGCGTGAATTGCTTGAAGGTCTGGTGTCGGTGGTCAAGGCTGATGTGGTACTGGTGGTCTCGATAACAGATAAAATCCCACCGCTGCTGGCAGAATTGAATGCCCTGGCGTCGGCAATAGCTGCAGAGATCTATATCGTACCGGCCGCGGCAGCAGCCATGCGCCCGGGCAAACGGGTGCGCGCGCGACGACGCACCGAACAGTGGGACCAATACCTGGGCGATCGCATCAGGCAGGATGTTGATCTTGAAAAAGTCAGTATCATCGGCACGCCACCACCGCGAGAGCAGGCGCATGCCTGGACAGGCAGGCAGGTCGCATTGCTGCATTCGCAACATACCCGGGTCATGGGCGAGGTGCTACAACTCAAGGGAAACTGTCTGACGCTGATACTGCCTGCCCGTGTCAGTGATACAGATGCGCTGTTAATCCGTGATGCAGTACGCACGGCTGACGGCTACGTGGAAACGGCCATGCCCTGGGCTGCAGCGCAACTTGGCTATATACCGCCGGCAGATGTGTTGCCATCTGCCGCAGGCAGTAGCGGGCCACGTCTGGTAGGGCGGGTCGGAAACGTCGATGTGGCCATGATCAACGGAGTGTTTGGTGATCCGTTGTTACACATACGCCTGCGTCATCAGCGGCGCAGCCTGTTGTTCGATCTGGGTAGCGGCGAACGCTTGTCTGCGCGTATTGCCCATCAGGTGAGCGATGTATTTATCTCCCACGCACATCTTGACCACATCAGCGGATTTGTGTGGCTGCTGCGTTCACGTATTGGTGAATTCCCTGCTTGCCGTTTATATGGCCCGCCTGGGCTGGCGCGACATATCGCAGGTTTTATACAAGGTGTGTTGTGGGATCGCGTAACTGTTCCCGGCCCGGAATTCGAGGTCCACGAGTATGACGGCAATATCCTACGCAGTTTTCTGCTGCAGGCGACCCGGCCGGAGCCGGAGTTGTTACACGAGCAATCTGTGACAGATGGTATCTTGCGTCAGGAATCCGGATTTACGATACGCGCGGTATTGCTGGATCATTGCGGTACCGAGGTCGTGGCATACGCCTTTGAACCTGATCAGCAGATCAATGTGCGCAAGGACCGTCTCTTGGCGAGGGGATTGCAACCGGGTGCCTGGCTGAATGAATTAAAGCAGTATGTGGCAAGCGCAAACGACAGCACCAGGATTCGCCTGCCTGACGGCAGCGACGCGTCGGTGGCAGAACTGGCAAGCGAGCTATTGCTGATCAGTGCAGGTAAAAAGTTGGTGTATGCCACTGATCTGGCCGACACGCAGAATAATCGCCAGCGTCTTGTTGACCTCGCCCGTAACGCACATACGTTTTTCTGTGAGGCAGCGTTTGCCGAGGCAGAGGCCGACAACGCCTTACGCAATGGTCATTTAACAACACGTGCCTGTGGTGAAATTGCAGTGCTGGCCGGTGTCGGTCGACTGGTGCCGTTTCATTTCTCACGGCGCTATACGGAAGATCCGTTGCAGATTTATCATGAACTGAAAACGGTCTGCCCTTGCGTTATGATACCAATGTCAGCGCAACTATTCGAGACGAGCCGCGTAATACCTGACGATGCAGAAATCGTATAGTTCCGGACAGAGTGTTCATCTCAGGGGAAATGGTCATGTGCGATGATGAATGTGTAAAGTTTCTGCAGTGGGCCTTACCGCAACTTCATATGCAATGGCCGGGTTTCCGTAAGGTGCGAGCCCAGGTATGCAAGCGCATTGCCCGGCGCATCAAGCATCTGCAGTTGGCAGACATTACTGAATACCGTGGTTTTGTGCATAAACACGCACAGGAATGGGATGTTCTGGATAGTCTGTGTCAGGTGACGATTTCACGCTTCTATCGTGACAAGCTGATGTTTGCATTTCTGGCCCGTGAGGTTCTGCCAAGCCTGGCACAACAGGCGCTTGCACAGGGCAGGGATTATTTGAATGTCTGGAGTGTGGGTTGTGGTTCCGGCGAGGAGCCCTATTCGATGGTGTTGCTGTGGCAATTGCAATTACAGGTACAGTTTACCGGGATGCATATGCGTATTACTGCGACCGATGCCAATCCTGAATTGCTTCAGCGTGTTACCGAGGCCTGTTATCCCTATGCCAGTATCAAAAATCTACCCCAGGAATGGCGTAATGCGGCATTTAGCATTCATGCAGATCAGTATTGCCTAAAGCCTGATTACCGACATAAGCTCAGGCTCCTGCAACAGGATGTGCGTGAAGCGATGCCTGAGGAAACATTCGATCTGGTATTATGCCGCAATCTGGTATTTACCTATTATGATGATGATTTGCAACGTACCATTCTGCAACGCTTGCAGGCGCTGTTAAGACCGGGTGCTGCGCTGGTAATCGGGATCCATGAACATCTGCCGGCCGGGACGAGCGGATTTACGGAGTGGTCAGGTAAAATGAGAATCTACCGGAAAAGCATCTCTGCCAGTGAGTGAAAATTCATCTGTGTAACAACTGTAACCCAGAACGAATTCCGGTTTATTTCTCGAAGGTTCCCATTAGTTGCGCCTGAGCGATGACATGTCCCTGCATGGCAGCCTCTACCTCGGCCTTGGCCGGTGTGGCCAGGCCGTCAAGCATACTATCCAAGGCATATAGTTTGAAAAAATAGCGATGGCGCCCAATCGGCGGACAGGGGCCACGATAACCACTGTGCTGCCAGTCATTGAGTCCTTCGCCTGTACCCGCAGGCAGTGTCGCACTCGTACAGTGCGCGGGCAGAGCATTGATATCTGTCGGAATGTTGTATAGTACCCAGTGCACCCAGGTCATTTTCGGCGCCTTTGGGTCTGGCGCATCCGGATCATCTACAATCAGCACCAGGCTCTGCGTATCTTCGGGAATGTTGTTCCATGTCAGTGGTGGTGAAATGTCATCTCCCTGGCAGGTATATATTGATGGAATTTCACCTTCATGTTCAAAAACACTGGATTTCAGTATCAAAGACATATCTCCCTCCAGCTATTATTGCGCACGATATAGCGCAGCTATTATATTATATGCCATAGGCAAGCTTAGGTTGTATTGTCTATAGGGTATTGGCAAATTTATTCTATGCACATGATAAAGTATAATCGGCTAATTGAAGCATGCAAGTGAATCAGTGGATGTTTGTTTCCGGGTGCAGTCTGTATGACAGTCGATTACGCTGCAAACAACTGCCCAGATGTTGAATTGGCTTGAGCAGATCGGTGTCTACGCCTAGACTCCATAGTATATGCATGGAATGAGTACATAATTTATTATGATGTTCACATATAAAGACATACTGGGCCAGGATGTGATCAAAAACTGTTTATTGATGCTCTTTATCCTGTTTTACCCAGCCTTTGCCGTGGCCCAGAATCCTGATTTGCGTCTAATCTATTCATCTGACTTTCAGGGTGAACTGAAACCCTGTGGTTGTAGTGAGGCCGGTAATCTGGGTGGTGTTCTGCGTCGGGCGACGAAATTCGAAGCACTCAGACAGGCGGATATAGAAACGCTGTTTGTTAGTGCCGGCGATATTCTCGGGCCGGTAGACGAGCAGGGCGATATAAAAAACCGTTACATGCTGAAGGCCCATGGCTACCTTGGTCTGGATGCTCTGTTGCCAGGTGAAAGAGATCTGCTTTACCCGCCTGATGTATTGTCCAGCTATGGTCTGCCGTGGCTACTGACCAATGGTGTCGATACATCGCCTTTTCCCAGGCATCGATCCAGAAATTTAGGTTCGGGCCAGCGCGTGTTGTTGCTGGGGTTGCTAGATCCGGGTATGCAAGCCAGGGCCGATAAAAAATGGCTGACTGAACCCGGCAAGGCCCTGGAACATGAATTGGCAAAGGTAAAGGCAAGTAAAGCCGATGTTGTCATTCTAATGTTGCATGGAAAGCCGGAGTTTGCGCAGCGCTTTCGCAGACATGCGCTGATTGATGTGATTGTCCGTGGTCATCTGGATGAACCCGTCAGCACTGCGCCGACATCGCCTATCCCGCCGATACTCGCAGCAGGCCACCGTGGCCAACGTATCGGTATCGCGAATCTGCAAATTACCGGAAGTACACGTGTTATCGATAATAAAATAATCCCGTTGCCATCGAGTATAAAGGATCATGCCGGACTTGCCGGGCTTTATCAGCAATACAATCGTGATATTGCCGCCTGGTACAGGATAAAAACGCAACAGATGAAAGGGGCCGCGGACATGTCCGGCCCGTATGCCGGCGCAGCGATTTGCCAGCAATGCCATCAGGACATACATGCTCAGTGGCAGGGCAGCCGGCATGCCCATGCCCTGGAAAGCCTTGTCAAAGAGAATAAGGATGCTGATCCCGAATGCCTGTTATGTCACAACACGGGTATGGGAACTGCAGGCGGATTCATATCTCCGGTAATCACGCCCGACCATACAGATGTTCAATGCGAGGCCTGCCATGGTGCTGCGCGTAAACATGCCGAATATCCCTTACAGAACAAGGCCGGGGCAGCGCTTGGTCTGTGTACTACCTGTCATACCCGTGAAACCAGTCCCGCATTCAAGCTTTCCGAATATTTCCCGAAAATAGCACATGCCAGCAAGCAAGCTGCACCGATCCACAGGCAGTCCGTATCTGCTATTACGGGTTTGTATGACGTTCTAGAGTCAGAACGGGCCATTATTGATACTGATGCCGTGGTCTTAACTGAATTTTTTAATTTTTATTGCAGCCGTTGTTATGTTTTCAGTACCAGCTGGTCAGAGCAGTCCAAGACCTTGCCAAAACAGGTCAGGCATCGGCAGATACCGATTATTTTCGGCGATTCACAACAGCCCTGGGCTGCATTGGCCTACCTGGTCGCAGAACAACACGGTAAAGGGGATGTGCTCAAGGATGCCATTTTCAAGGCCAGGTTTGAACATAATGCCGATATTGGGCAGAGACAGGTCATCATCGATATCGCCGGGCAATTCAATCTGGCTTCACAGGTAAGGGATGCTTTATATAACGATGATAGCGGCATCGAAAAAAAGTTTGCCCAGGGCATGCAGTTGAAGCATCAATACGATATACATGTTACGCCAACGATTATGATCAATGACAACCTGCGCGTGTTGCCGAAGCACACCGGCAACAACACCAATCTGATGGTAGATAACCTTGTTGAAATCCTGCTTGACATCCAATGCCGCCAATATGCACTTTGCGCAGCCAAATGAGTAGGCAGCGACTGCAGGTGTGTCAGTGATGTGGTTTATTTCCATAATATTCATATAATAATTCTGCGGCTATAATAATAATTCACTGAAATATCAAACCTATCGGGGCCATACATGAGATACCGTACACTGAGTAATACAGAAATCGAGGTCAGCGTGATTTGTCTTGGCAGCATGACATGGGGCGAGCAAAATACACGCGCGCAGGCCTTCGAGCAAATGGACTACGCAATCAGTCAGGGTGTTAATTTTTTCGATACAGCCGAATTGTATTCGATTCCGGTCAGGGCGGAGACTTATGGACGCACCGAGGAAATAATCGGTCAGTGGCTCAAGGCATCTGGCAAACGCGACAGCATCGTACTTGCGAGTAAGATTGCCGGACCAGGTGAAGAGTGGATACCGCATATCCGTCACGGCCGTACGCGTTTCAAGCGCCAGGACATTGTCGCGGCTCTGGATGCCAGTCTGCAACGTCTACAAACGGATTATCTCGATTTGTATCAACTGCACTGGCCAGAGCGCAAAACGAATTTCTTCGGTCAATTGGGATTTACACCGGAAGATGAACAGCAGCTTACACCAATGCTGGAAACCCTGCAGGTACTGCAGGAACAGGTGCAAGCCGGTAAGATCCGTCATATCGGTCTGTCCAATGAAGCCCCGTGGGGAGTGATGCGCTTCCTGCAAATGTCTGAACAACATCAGTTGGCGCGCGTCGTTACCATACAAAACCCCTATAGCCTGCTTAATCGCAGTTATGAAGTAGGTATGGCGGAAATTTCCTGGCGCGAAAAAACAGGGTTATTAGCCTACTCACCACTGGGCTTTGGTGTACTTTCTGGCAAATACATAAATGGTGCCCGGCCCGATGGCGCGCGTATTTCACTTTTTCCCGAGTATTCACGCTACAGCAAGCCCCCGGCAATTATAGCAACTGAAAAATATGTCGCATTGGCGCATCAGCACGACCTGGACCCGGCGCAGATGGCGCTTGCTTATGTAAATGATCGCCCATTTCTGACCAGCACCATTATCGGTGCGACTACAATGGATCAGCTCAGGACCAACATCGACAGTATTAATGTCAGTTTGTCGGATGAGGTGCTCGAGGGGATTGAGGCGATTCATAATGAACATCCCAATCCAAGTCCTTAATCGCTAGAAACCATCGGTGGCTACTGCCAACAGTCATTGATTTGTTATGCAATTGAGCAATCCCTTGATCACCATCTGACTATACCGTAGCCTAATTCCCTGTCATGGATGCACTAATGACAACGTTATCGAGTTCCTGCATGTTCAGGGCGTATTGGAACACCTGTCCAGAGACTATCTGAATGCGGATAAATAAGCAGTACTGGAGGAGGCACTGAGCAGGTGCTCAGCTACGCACACGGAATACCGTGGCGATCTGGTTTAATAAGGGGAATTATACGTCCAGCATCAATTTTAGTGGTTTGCGTGTACCGGCAATCTTGCAGGCCTGCTGACCATATCCATACGGAAACAACTGATACAGATAACGGCGGGTGGCATTCTCCTTGCCAATGTTTTTTGCCAGTGTCCTGAGTAGAATGCGTGCCTCCGGTACACATTGGCTGTACTCATAATGCTCACGTACCAGCTTAACAATCTGCCAGTGATTATCTGTCATATTGATATTTTCCTGCTCGGCGAGTACTTCAGCCACGGCGTGATCCCAATCATCGGGTTCGAGCAGAAAGCCTTCGTTATCCGTTTCTACAATGCGACCATTTACTTCAATAGACATAATAATGCTCCGACAAGTTTATGTACTTTTATAAAAACGTGCCTATCTTAAATTATTGTTGGCTACCACAGCAATTGTCCAAAGGGGATATAGGCCCAGATCGGCATAATGGGATGTTTTGTATCAGAGAGTTACTGTGATTACGCGCAGATGTGTTCTAAGTAGTTGTTAACGATGGATAATGTGCTCAGTTTAATCCGGTGATGCGGGCCCTCATCATTGATCAGTGCGTTACTGTATTTGATGTGTCCTGTTCAGCCTGTTCATTGATGACATCATGTAACGGGGCGGGCATGTGGATGTGATAGCCCTGGGCAAAGTCTACTCCGATAGACTCAAGTTTGTCCTGTACATTCTTGCTTTCGACGAATTCTGCGACGGTTTTCATTTTCATTACCTGGCCAATCTGGTTAATGGCATTGACCATCGCTTCATTTACCGGGTTCTGGTCTATATCCCGAACCAGTGCTCCGTCTATCTTGATAAAATCGACGGGCAGGCTTTTTAGATAAGCAAATGAAGATACCCCGCTACCAAAGTCATCCAGGGCAAAATCACAACCAAGTAATTTCATGCTGCGTATAAATTTCCTTGTTGCATTCAGATTGGCTACAGCGGCTGTTTCTGTAATTTCAAAACATACTGTTCTGGGCGGAAGCTGTGCGTTTTTGAGCAAGCTTGAAACGAAATCAATCAGATCAGTATCGCCCAATGTCAGACCGGAGAGATTAATATTGACACAATGCTTTGGTGAGCATTTCAGATATGCTATAAGTTTAGGATCTTCCAGAGCATTACTGATTATCCATCTGTCGAATTTTGAAGCCATTCCGTAACGCTCAATCGCAGGAATAAATGCGCCGGGTGTACGTAATGTACCATCATTGTCTATATGTCTGACCAGTAGCTCTATATGTTCGGCATTGATATTATTTTTCAGCGGTATTACTTTCTGCGCAAAAAGAAATAGACGGTTTTCGTTCAGGGCGTTACTGATTTGTGTGATCCATTGCATTTCACTGCGTCTATGTTGCAACTCTCTGTCTTCAGTGAGGTAAACATGTATGCGATTCCGCCCCATATCCTTTGCTGCATAACAGGCGATGTCAGCAAATGTAAGAACATCCGTTTTGGTAATGCCCGGTTCAGTGATGGGTACCAGGCCAATGCTAACGCCAACTCTGAAATGGCTGTCTTCCCATGCAAATGAAAAGCTACTGATTTCCTTGCGTATTTTTTCAGCAATAACCTGTGCCTGAGCGACAGCACAATTAGGTAGCAGGATAGCGAACTCATCACCGCCCAGGCGAGCAACGATGTCGCTTTCCCGTACACTATGATCTAGCAGTGATGAAATTTGTTTAAGTAGTGCATCTCCGGCGATATGGCCGGAGGTATCATTAACTACCTTGAATTGGTCCAGGTCGAGATATAAAAGAGCATCTTGCGTGTTATTATCCAGGGATTGCAGCCGTTGTTGCAATATGTTTTCAAATTCCCCTCTGTTTAACAGGCCAGTAAGTGGGTCATGTATAGCCTGATGCCTTAACTGTTGGTGAAGTGCACGTGTTTCTGTTACGTTCTGAAAAATTACCACTGCACCGATTATGGCCTTGTTTGCGTCCCGGATAGGCGAAATAGTGGATTGCACATCAATCAGTTCACCTTTGCGAACCTTAAGCGTCATATTTTCGAGTCCGTAGTTAACGATGCCATGTGATAGCGTATCATCCAGTTCGCTAATTAGCAGTTCATTGTTTTCTGTATCCGTCAAACGATAGATTGTATCAAGGGACTTGCCTGTGGCTTCGTTCTCAGTCCATCCGCAGATATGTTCTGCAGACGGATTCATGTACGTAATCTTGCCATTAATATCTGTAGCAATAACACCATCGGCAATGGAGTCAAGTGTAATGTGCAAGCGCTGTTTCTGTGATAGTAGCTCCTGTTTGGTGTTGAGTATGGCATTTGCCATATTGTTGTAGCTGCTTGCGAGTTGGTTTACTTCCAATGTTGTGTATGAATCCTCTATCTGTACAAGATCACCTGATTCATCATATTTTTTAAAGATGCCGGCAATATGCTCCAGTGGCCTGGTGAAAGCCTTGTGCAGAAATATCGCCAACAAGTATGAAATCAGAATCAGCAACGGGATTATGATTAATACTTTCCCCAGTGTTTTAATCAATATTTCGGAAAACGGTTCAGATCTTATTCTGAAGGAAGCTGTGCCATAATCATAGGACTGAAAATAAAGCGGTACGTATGTTGTGATGTAATTATTATCTGAGGTTACTGTGTTGGCGGGCATGTAAGGTAATACCAGACTTTTCTCACCGTGTTTTCTATAGGCCAGGAGCGGTGTATTATCCGTATCAAACAGAACGGCATGGGTTATAGTTTTGAATGATTGCAGTTTCAATGCCATGTCAGACGCAGCATCGGCTGAATCAATTAGTAATACCTGAGCGGCATCCTGACTTAGGATGTTGGTAATATTGACAGATAATTCAACAGCATGCTCCCGGCTTTCATTGGCCTTCCAGTATACCAGTAGCGCCGTAACACTAACGATTGTAACGGCGCTGACGATGAAAATAATCAGTGTTAAGCGGGTGCGTATGCTTAGCTGTATTAATCTTGCACGCATAAAAGGTCCTGTCTTTGATATGTCATTATTGATTATTTTTCAATTGGTAATTGGTAGTCATTGCCCCATTCGAGCCAACCACCATCATATACACTTGATTTATAACCGAGGCTACGCATGATAAGGTAGTTCAGTGCTGAATCCTTGCCACGGTTACAATAGGTTATTACCTCGCTGGATTTATCTATATCGCGGTATAATTTCTTCAGTTGCGCCACTGGTTTTAATTTTGAGATACCTTGTGATTTATCAATGCTGTTACCTGCGTTTATATTTACAGAATTGGGAATATGCCCCGTTCTCGATGCTTTGGACTCTTCACCCCTGAATTCACTCTCCAAACGTGAGTCGATTATGGTTACATTGGGATTTTTCAGTGCCAGTCGTGTACCTAACTTGGTTGTTAGATGTAAAGGGGTTATCGTTGGAACGTAATTACTGACCGGGTATTTCACGTTACTGTATGATATGGCCAAATCCGCCTTTTTCCATGCAGGTAATCCTCCATCAAGGACGACGATGTCTTCATGGCCATAGGTTTCCAGCATCCAGAATACATGCGCTGCATCTCTGAGATGACCATCATCATATATCACCAGTCTGTCAGAGTTATGTATGCCAAGGTTTCTTAATAGAGTGCGGATGCGTCTTATCGAGACGATACGATTATGCTGAAAGCTCAGTTCAACCGGAAAATTGACTGCTCCCGGGATATGTCCGTTTGTATAATCGCTTTCATATCTGACATCGATTAACCTCAGGTTCGGGGTCTTATTGTCCAGCTGGGTTTTTAACCAATCTATAGTGACGATAAACTCAAGATCACGTTGTGGAGATGCTGATGCAAGCCCGTTGAGTATAAGCAAAAGCAATGTACCAATTGTGAGCGTGTGTGTTTTTTGTTGTAGATACAAGGATCTATATGTGTGTCCTATCGTGTTCATAATAATAGGATAGCACCAGATTTCCATGAATATCCAATATATTAATGAAAGTATGTTAATAATTGTTATTTTATTTTAATGGATGTTAATGGCCAGTTATATTCATACACAGACATTCTCCAGCTGTAAGGTAAGCGGTCAGTACCAGAATATTTTCATGGCCAGTGATGTGTAATCCAAATCAGAATACTGTTATCGGTCGGCGTTCTTCATTATAATAATTTATTTACTAATAAATCAGGACTTAGGTACGGAATGTCTGGACATATACTCGATAAAGTACAGCAAATTATCAAAACATCACCACATTCATCACAGGCCCTGCTCTTGTTTGGCCTGATAAAAACCCTGGATATCGAGAAGGGTGGTCATATGTATTTGCTGGTAAAGTTGAAGGAAATGACAGGAGATACACGTCAGTTGGCTTATCAACTGATGGAGTTGATGGCAAGCGGGCAGATCGATAATGATCCATGGAAGCAATTTGTTGCATCAGTCGAAGATACCATTCGTAACGCTTGAGTGGTCATGCTAATTTGTACCCAGTACTACCACAGCATCTCCGACTGTCATGATGCCGGATTCTTCAACACGAATACAGATGCCACTATTATTCGCCAGAATTCGACTAATACCTGTGCCTGCTACTTTGTCCAGATAACCGCAGGGTGGACGTGGCTTTTGATAACTAAACACAGCAGACCCGATGCGAAATTGCATGCCTTCGAGTGACTTTGTTGTCAAGCCATCAATGACGAGATTGCGCCGATGCGCACCATTAAGCAGTTGGCTACGCCAGTTAGCATCTTTTTGTTGTGCTCTTCTTATATCATGCTCTGTAATCAATGTTACCTGGCAGGCCTCAATAGATTTCCAGAACCCTGTTTGACGGTAATATCGATCGCCCTCAAGGCCCTTTCCCATCAATACATTTATCGTGCTAACAGCCTGCATGGGTTTGCCAGCCGATGTCGCGATATAGATCCGTGACAGTCTAGGCTGTACTGTGGATCTATGACGATGAAACAGCCATTTAAACATCCTGGATACCTGTCGGATTGGATCAGCACATGAAAGTTGTATGATTAGATGAAGCTATTATTCAGCAGAATGTCAACCGAGAAACTGTGACATGTAGCCTTCTGCTTTGCGAATCGCGCCGATATATAGCTCTTCAAATTCGGGTACAACCGATTTCTGTACAGAATCCAGTGACATTAGTTCCTCTGACCATGCGTATAATCTTGTGTGCTGTTGAATGATGTTGGCAGGGTGAATTTTTTCAATCAGTTTGAAGCGCATAAACAGCGGAGCATAGGCAACATCCACCAATGACAGGTTTGTGCCGTTGAAGTAGGGTGTATGAGTTATTTGTGCGTCCAGTCTTTTTAGAAGACTGCCGATATGTTGCCTATTTTTTTCGTATAGCGGCTCGTCCTTACTCCAGTATAAATCATGTTGTGCAAAAATCAGGCTGGATGCATATTCTATCCATCCACGGTGTAGAGCTTTTTGTAATGGATCTTGTGGATGCATTGATGGAGGCGTGATTTCATCGAGGTATTCATTGATTACTGCCGATTCAAATAATACGCTACCATTCGTACGCAGTACGGGGACCTTGCCAAAGGGAGAAATCTCACTAAACCATGCAGGAGGATCGTTAATGTCAATGTAGGTGATGTCAAAAGATATGCCTTTTTCCAGCAGTGTGATCATTGATCTCTGTACAAATGGACATATCTTGAAACTTATCAGTTCCAGTTTCATAACAAAAATATTCAGCGCCGTAAAAAAGTAAGGTATGTATAATATACGTTGATAGTACCATTTTGCTGCGTTACATTTCAAAATATAATATAGCGCTGTGATGAGGCTTATTCTTTCTTCTCGCTTCAATAATTAGTATACGTTATTTGGTGCTGACTGACAGCTGGCAGCTGGTTGTCAAGGATCCGGAATTTTGTTTAAAGAGAATTTATATATTTAGTTACCATTAGCTCAGGGAGTAAAACAGTATGAAAGCTACTGCAGAATTACAGATCGTACCCATTGGTACGGGCGTTTCGGTCAGGCAGGAGATTAGCAGGGTTATCGAGATTCTTGAAGATCACGATTTTATAATAGAAACACATGCCTCCGGAACCAATATCGAAGGTGAACTGAGTGAGATCCTTGCCACTGTTGCCGATATCCACACGCAGCTACATGAGCAGGGCTGTGTTCGGATGCTCAGCTATCTTAAGCTGGAAACCCGTACTGACAAGATGCCGACCCTTGCGGGGAAAAGACTTTAACAGATAAATAGCATGTATTTCCATGGCTTGCATGTCGATTTGCGCAATAGCAACTATTCATCAATAATCACTATATAAAGGCAAATTGGTCGATTGCATGAATCCTGAAACTGTATGTCCGTTTTCCAAACCGATCATCGGTCAGTGGTGTCAGTGCAGGTTTGCCCGGCTCGGTGATCGCTGTAGTGGAAAAATGCTCTGTTGCCATACGGGTAATCAGATCGATACCTGTCTTTCACTCAGTGATACCCTTATACAACAATCCCGTTTTATCCTGGGATTGTCCAATACCGACGCAGGCCTGACTCATGCGCAGCTAATGAAGGTGCGATGTGGAGGATTGCAGGGAATGCAGCGTGTTCTGGGTCTGAATGAAGACAAGATGCCAGTTGTACTCGATCTCCTTGCTGCAATAGATGATAGCTATGGTGATATGACAGAGTTTCCTTTTGAGAAGATCATGCAGGACATCAAGCTATTCAGTTCTCGCAAGAGGTCGGCTGTAAAAGGAGGGCAATCACGGTGAGGGAAATGACGACATACTATTACGGATTCGTCATTCAGCTTGCTATGCATGATGGTGATATAATGACAGATATTATTCTCAGAGAAGGGAGCAGATAGTATGATGGGCGGATATCCATCAAGGCTTTTACTGAAATGTATAGCGGTCATTACATTGGCAACCCTGCTGAGCGGATGTGGACGCGTGAGTCTGTCGATTACAGATGCGACAATCGATACAGCAGAGGCAGTGGTTCTGGCCTTTACCGGAGTTGAACTAACTCCGGTTTCCGGGGATATCGTCAAGGTTGAATTTAAACCGAACAGGAACATTGATTTAATGACCCTAACCGATGGAATCTCCGAGGTCCTGTTGGATGATGAAGTTCTACTACAGGATAAATACGACCGGGTTACGCTTAAACTGGACATGGACGCATCATATGTGACGGTCAATGGTGCTGATTTTCCTGTTACGATACCCACTGATGCTCTGGATGGGCTGCAAGTAGATAAGGAATTCGAGGTGAAGACAGGTTCCGACAGTCAGTTCACGATTGATTTTGACCTGAGGAAGTCATTGCTCGATCCGGAGAGTGGTACTGATGAATATATATTACGCCCGGTCCTGCGTCTGGTGGATAACAGTCTTACCGGGACGATCACGGGTAATGTGGATGCCAGTTTGCTCAGTTTGAATACTGCGTGCTATGACAACAGCGGTGCCGTGACAGCAGTGGTATATGTCTTTAGCGGAATAAATATTACGCCCGATGACATCGATGGTGATACTACGGAGCCTATGACTAGTGCGCGCCTGAAAGACGACCTCAGTTATACGGCAGCATTCCTCGAAGAGGGTGATTATACGCTATCGCTGACCTGTGAGGCCATCAATGATGAACCCGACACCGATGACAATATCAATTTTCTTCGTAATCAGACTATAACTGTTGTTAAAGCTCAGGACAGTACAGTGGACTTCGGCTTGTAGCGGCGAGTGTATAAATCCGGATAATCTTCACGGGCTGTGATAGAAATATTACATCCCTTCATCAATGGGATCCGGGCAATGTTCCCGCCTTTTGCAGGTTTGGCAATAATGGCCAAGGTAGAGTCTGTCGATCCAGTTAACGAGTTCGTTGATATGCTGTGCATCATCGAACAGGAATCCGGCCTCGAAATTTCGTTTGTCTTCATGTTTGCTGCCAAGCCCGGCGCCAGTCAGGTTCGCGGATCCGATAAAGGCCATCCTATTATCAATAACAACAGCCTTGGTATGGACCCGGGGACACAGTATTCTCTCAAACAGTTCGCTTTTTACCAGTGAATCGAAACGGTCGAAGTCCTCGCGAAAGCGTGGCCCTGGTTCGCGTGCATGAATCAGCCGAACAGCCACGCCTTTTTCAACCAGCTCGGCGAGTAATTGCAGGAAGGGTGCATACTTACCATCTATTTCGACGTGTAGATCCTTGATATCTGCGGTAACTATCCACAGGAATTTACGCGCCTGTGGTATGTGTGCTTGTACTAACTCAAGGTATATATCACGGTTTAGTAGTAACTGATGCATAATGGTGTGTCGGATGCATATATTTTTTCTGTAATGTGGCAGAAAATAATCAATATATATACGGCTTTTATCGGTCTGGAAGAATATTGTTAAAAGTTAATTAAATACTAAAGCGACCCTTTCCAGGTCGCCTTTTTATGTGAACTAATTGTGCGGGTTTTCAGCAGGTGTGTAAAGGATTCAGTTGGCAATAGAATTTTCTTTTGTGCGTATATCGCTAATATTATTTTCGTCGTCCATGTAAATACTGTAGGTATTCTTTCCCTTGTGCTTGGACTGATACATAGCGATGTCTGCAGCCTTTAATAAAGATTCATAGTCACGACCATGATCGGGATAAATTGCAATCCCTGTACTGGCTGATGGTAATATTTCTGCATTTGCCATAAGCAGCGGTGTATGGAGCAAATCATGCAACTTACGTGCAATTTTCAGTGCATCACTATGTTTGTTGATGATAGTCACAACGACGAACTCATCACCGCCGAGACGTGCCAGTGTATCATCATCGCGTAGGGCCTGGCGTAAACGGGCAGCTACGTGATTAAGAAAATCGTCTCCCTTGTCATGACCAAATGTATCGTTGATATCTTTAAAATGGTCGAGATCCAGCAACATGACTGCGACCTGCTTTCTCTCACGCTCGGCCCGGAATATGGCCTGACTGATGCGGTCATATAGCAGATTCCTGTTGGCCAGTCCGGTCAACGGGTCATGATGGGCAAGATGCCAGAGGTCATCCTGGGTTTGCATAATAACCGAGATATCCTGTGCTGTCCCTATCATCCTTAGCGGTGAACCATGCTCATCGAAAGTTACTTCACCCTCTGCCTGCACCCGATAGATATTACCGTCCATCGTAATAACACGGTAGGAAATACAAAAATGCTTTTCATTAGCCAGCGCACTGTCTACAGCCATTTGTACATGGCTGCGATCCTCAGGATGGACACGGTCCATAAATGCCTGATAGTTGGCGCCGAATGACTGCGGCTGCTGACCAAATATACGAAACATCTGGTCAGACCATACAAGGTTATTGTTTCTGATGTCCCATTCCCAGCTGCCCAGTAATCCAATGCGTTGGGCATCGGACAGGTGGCGCTCATTCCTGATCAATCTCGATTCCAGCTCGCTATGATACAATGCAATTCGGAGTGTAATCTCCAGTTCTCTTTCCGCTACGGGTTTGATCAGATAACCAAATGGCGCGGTAGCCCCCGAGCGCTGGAAAAACTGTTCATCCGTATAGGCAGTGGCGTATACCACCGGGATATTATCAGATTCATGTATCGTTGCGGCGGCGTCGATACCGTCCATATCACCGGCCAATACTATATCCATGATGATCAGCTCAGGTTGCGTTGCCCGTGCCTGGATTACGGCCTGCTCACCTGAATCGACAACGCTGACAACATTGTAGCCGAGACCGGTTAACTGGATTCTGAATTTTTCCGCGACTAGGGGATCGTCTTCGACGACCATGATACGTGTTGCTGTCATATATGCTCGATTGTTTGATGTGTAAATGTAACTAACAGAAATTATAATGAGAAATAACATTATCGATAGCGGGAAAAGGTAAACATTTGTGTCTGTTTTTTTAGTATAATATTTAGAGTGCGATATAAGTTATTGAAATGATAATAAAATAAATCTCCCCAGGTAGGCGAGGCTACAGATAAAGCATGTTTTATCGTGCGATAATACTTGTGCCGGGGTGAAGCGTATGTCTATGGTCAAGCGGACAGTGAATCGTTATGGTATGAAATACAGGTGAGCGCATAAACATAGCTGGTGTTCATCGGGTTCGATAATAATAGGGATGGCAGTATGACAGACAAGGTTCATGTACTATCCGGCGATATTGGTGGTACAAAAACACGCCTGGCGATTTATACAATAACAGATCTGGCACTCGAGACGCTTGCTGAAGATGAATATCCCAGTCAGCAATATGCCTCGCTGAATACTATCATAGAAAATTTCCTCAAGGCCCATGAGCTGGCAGTGGATGTTGCCGGTTTCGGGATTGCCGGGCCGGTCAGAAACAACGCTGTGGATGCAACCAATCTGCCGTGGTTTATCAGCGCCAGTAATATAGCCGAACGCTTCAAGCTGGATCAAGTTGCACTGATCAATGACCTGGAGGCCAATGCCTGGGGTATTCGCAGTCTGCAACAGCAAGACTTTTATATACTCAACACGGGTAATCCGGACATAACAGGAAATGCAGCAATTATTGCGGCCGGTACCGGCCTCGGTGAGGCCGGCCTGTGCTATAACGGTGAAGATTACCGTCCGTTTGCGACTGAAGGGGGGCATGCCGACTTCAGTCCCTGCAGTGAACTGGAAGTTGAATTACTGCGCTACCTGCTTGAACGGTACCGGCATGCCAGTTGGGAACGCGTCCTGTCCGGTCCAGGCCTGGTCACGTTGCATGAGTTTCTATGTTATTACCGGCGCCAGGAAATCCCTTCCACGTTACAGCAGGCCATGCGCGACGGTGATCCGGCAGCGGCGATTTCACAGGCTGCCCTGGCTGGTGAGGATGAGATCAGCCGGGAGGCACTCGAACTGTTTGCTCACCTGTATGGAGTAGAGGCAGGTAACCTGGCATTGAAGATAATGTCTACTGGTGGATTATATATTGGAGGAGGCATTGCACCCAAGATTATCGATGTTCTGAAGGATGGTGCATTTATGACAGCGTTCAGTGCCAAGGGTCGCATGCAGTCACTATTGGAAAATATGCCGGTCAGGGTGATCATGAACGACCGTACAGCGTTATATGGGGCAGCGATATACGCATTGTTGCAACATAAACCTGACCTACAATGGCCGCATTGTAGTATTGCCTGAGAGGCAATCACCACGGATATGTATCGTCGATGAGCTTTATGATGGATCAACCAGCTATACTATGCTTTACAGATTCCGAAAATTATAAACGATCAGGTACAATATATAAATATATTGGCAATTCTCGGGATTGCTGTACTGAAAGATTATTATACTCATTCTATTGGCAGGTGTTTATTTGCTGGGTAAAGATAGCAGGGGCAAGAAAATGATGAATATCATCAGTAAACAGCTTGGTGGATTTGCGATATTAGTGCTTGCACATATTGCTGTTTTGATAAGTACCAATGCTGTCGCAGCAGGTGTGTTCACTGGTACTAGCAAGGACATCATTGCTTATCTGTATGTCAGGGTTAATACCATGACAGCTGTAGATGGGAGCCCGAGTCTGCAAAGCACGGTGGAAAAATACCCGGTACTGTATGCCGATTTTGGCGGGCGCTGTGAATACTTTCTGAAAAAAACACGCCAGGATATCACCCGTGGAAGTCGCTTGTCTGAGCGGGTTTATTTCAAGGATGTGACTGCAATCAGGGCGTTCAAAGGCGTGCCTGTTAGCAGTGACCGTTTTGGTCTGAATATATCGGTCGGCAACAAAACGTACCAGGTTCGGAAGTGGAGTGGAATGGCCGCACTCAGCAAAGATATTCGTGGTGGTGATTGCAGTAATATCCGTAATGAGGATGTGAGTTATACCTGGCCTGTCTTGCATTTCAAGGTCATTTCCAGATACAGGACTGTGCAATGGATTGAAGCGGATCTAACCAATATTGTCGAGTTTGCCTATGACCGTCGCAGAGGCAGGAAGCTGTATGAGGCAATTGCAAAAGATGATAAAAAAGAATCCACGTTAAAGCAGGAGCGCAGCAAGAGTTTTCAGCAATTAAAGGCTGAAGCACAGGAAAGGGCAGAGCGTCGTGCGCAAGAGCAAAAGCAGCCTGGCGCTGACATGTCGGTTGAGCTGTTGTCAGATGAGCTCATAAATGAATTTCGTGCCAGTCTTGCCGAGGGCGATGATTCACATTGTGGATTGATCATTGAGGTCAGAAACAAGGTTGTCAAGGTGCAAACGGCCAGTGGAGAGTATTGGCTCAAGCGCAAACAGTTGTATCCAGCAGATTCCAGGCCATGTAATTTTGTCGGCGGGATATATCAGGAGCCGTAATGGCAGCAATCGCTTATATCGTTACAGGGTGACTTGAATAGCTACCCGATGCATTACGGCCATGCTATTCTGATATTAGACTGTGTCTATACTACTTCTTAAGCTTACGCATAATATAATAATTAACCCCTTGGAATAATACTGTGCGCACCTGAGCATGCGCTTGTCGTCAAGGATTTATTGACCTAAGTCATGTATTACACCCGGAGTATATAGTAAATTGATTATACATTGTTAGTTATCAGGGTGTTGATATGAGTATGCAGATTTTGAATATTCTCGTATTATTGATAGCGATAGCCATTATAATCAGAACCGGCCTGGCATTTTACAGTATGCGAAAGTGTTTAGGTGAACTGGATAGCAGACAGGCTTTGGTAGGTGCAGTGAAGAATCTGCGTCTGAACAAAATGCTTGATCATTTGAATATGCCACTCGAGCGATATGTAGACACTGTTCCAGCCAATGAAATCATGAGTCATATTCTAAACTGTAGAAAATGCAAAAATATAAACACCTGTGATAAGTATCTGCGCAGGGGAGCCACTAATACAGAGGTGAGCTTTTGTCCTAATTTCAAATCTCTTTCCAATAACAGGAAATACCTGAGTCGCGGATAAAGCAATTCCTGGTAATTGTTTATAAGCGGCTCATCGGTTGTCATCATCAGCGAACAACTGGATTTGACTAGTCAGCGTGACTGATCGTTTTGGTCAGGGTCGGCTTGCATCGCCGCTTTTACTCCATATCACATAACCCATTTCAGGGTAAAAACGTCCCTAATGAGTCAAATGACTTGAGATGAGTGATATATATTCTATATTTCTATTAGATGGATCTTGTACCTGAATCCTTTCAGTCCATAACAATGGTTTAAAATACGACATGCCAGAAAACAGACTATTGTAACCGCTATCAGAGGCCCACAGCTGAAATGACAATCCATTATAGCCACAAATCCGATATGCATCCCCTGCGCTTGGAAATCAATAAGGTCTGTCTGGCTGATGAGGCGGAAATCGTACGCCAACTAGTACAACAGGTTAAAATACCAGAAGCTGTAGTTGTTGAGATTGTCAGTTATGCAGGTACATTGATCGAGAGAATCAGGAGCCATGTTCATGAGCGTGGCGCTATCGATTCATTACTGCATGAGTATGATCTGTCTACGCAGGAAGGTATTACGTTAATGTGCCTGGCAGAGGCCATGTTACGAATCCCGGATGCGGAAACGGCAGATCACCTGATCAAGGACAAGCTTGGCCCGGCGGAGTGGGATAAACACATGGGTCATAGCCATTCGTTTTTTGTCAATGCCTCGACCTGGGGGCTGATGTTAACCGGCAAGCTGATGCGCTACGAGCAGGAAACTATGGACAGTGTCTTGATCCGTCTGCTAGCGCGGTCCAGCGATCCGCTGATCCGTACGGCAACCAGACAGGCCATGAATATCATCGGTCATCAATTCGTGCTTGGCGAGACGATTGAACATGCCATGCAGCGGATTGTGAAAAAAGGACCTGAAAATACACTTTACTCTTTCGATATGCTTGGCGAAGCGGCATTGTCGAAGGCCGATGCACAACGCTATCGTGAGCGTTATCTGTATGCTGTCGGCATACTTGGCCATAGGCAGCAGGATGTCAAATATCCGGCAGAAGCACTCGAGATTTCGTTGAAATTATCAGCATTGCATCCGCGTTTTGAATATGCACAACGCAAAAGGGTTCTAGATGAACTGGTGCCTGATGTGTTGTTGATAGCACAGCAGGCGCGTGAGGCTGGTGTCAATGTCATCATTGATGCAGAGGAAGCGGCGCGCCTGGAAATAACGCTGGATGTGTTTGAAGCTGTCTATACGGACCAGTCCATGGCAGGTTGGGAAGGGCTGGGTATCGCAGTGCAGACCTATCAGAAACGGGCGCCGGCAGTGATCAAATGGCTGGCTGCAATAGCCAGGGAAGGGCATCGGCGTATCATAATACGCCTGGTCAAGGGAGCCTACTGGGACAGTGAAATCAAGCAGGCGCAAGAGCAGGGACTGGACGGATATCCTGTATTTACACGCAAGCCATATACCGACCTGTCTTATCTTGCCTG
This sequence comes from uncultured Gammaproteobacteria bacterium, assembly GCA_947258655.1. Classification (GTDB taxonomy): domain Bacteria; phylum Pseudomonadota; class Gammaproteobacteria; order JAADHQ01; family JAADHQ01; genus JAADHQ01. The sequence goes on from CAMYJD010000002.1 coordinate 141,244, forward strand.
TGTGCAGCAGGTCTTCGAACTGGGTGAATATCTGTATCCGCAATTCGCCTCACACAATGCCTATACCATCGCGATGATAAAAAAACTTGCGGCTCCACAACAGGAATATGAATTTCAGCGCTTGCATGGTATGGGAGAAGATGTATATGACGAGTTATTGCGCGATGATTCATCTGTACGCTGTCGAGTATATGCACCTGTGGGTAGTTATAACGAGTTATTGCCTTATCTGGTACGTCGTCTGTTGGAAAATGGGGCTAATAATTCCTTTGTCAATCGTATAGAGAATGAACGCGTGGCAGTTGATGAATTGACTCAGGACCCTGTGGCAGCTGCAGTAGCCACAGACTTCAACCCTCATCCACGTATCCCGTTGCCGTGCAGATTGTTTGGTCAAACACGATTGAATTCCAGCGGGATCAATTTCTATGACACGCAAACCTTGCTGGAACTGGAACGAGCTTTCGCCGGGTTCCAGGAACGTGACTGGCATGCAGCGTCGCTAATTCGGGAGCCATTAAGCTCGGATCATGTGACAGCCATCAACAACCCCGCAAATATCAGCGAAACAATCGGACATGTTGCTGAATCAACAATAGATCATGTGTGCCGGGCACTGGCCGTGACGTATGATTACCATCCCCAATGGTCGCGCTTATCTGTAGAGCAGCGAGCGCAAATTGCCGAACGCGCGGGCAAGCTGTTAGAGGCTCATCGTGATGAATTGATGTATCTATGCATACGGGAAGGTGGAAGGTGCATCAGGGATAGTCTATCTGATCTGCGCGAGGCGGTCGATGCTTGCCATTATTATGCCATGCAGGCCCGGACAAGCTTGTCTGAACAGACTCTGTCAGGTCCGGTCGGAGAGTCGAATACACTATCTACACATGGCCGTGGTGTCATCATTTGTATCAGCCCATGGAATTTTCCATTGGCTATATTCACCGGGCAGATCATTGCAGCCTTGCTAGCAGGGAATACAGTCATTGCCAAGCCTGCTCACCAGACACCGTTGACTGCGATGCGAATTGTTGAGTTATTACATGAAGCAGGCATACCACTTGATGCGCTATGTCTGTTGCCCGGGCAGAGTAATGTGATAGGGCCGGCATTATTGTCTGATGAACGGATTGCTGGGGTAATATTCACCGGATCGACCGCAGTGGCCAGACATATTAACCGTACACTGACACAACATGATGGACCTATTGTACCGTTAATAGCCGAGACCGGTGGCCAGAACGCAATGATCGTCGATAGTTCGGCACTGCCCGAGCAGGTCGTGCATGATGTGATGGCTTCTGCCTTCAATAGTGCAGGGCAACGCTGTTCAGCATTGCGAGTACTATTTTTGCAGGATGATATCGCCGAGCGTGTCATCGATTTGTTAAAAGGAGCCATGGATGAGCTCAGTGTTGGAGATCCGCTCAGTCTGGCAACAGATGTGGGCCCCCTGATAGATGCGCAGAGTAAAAAGAAGATCATGTCGCATATCGAATGGTTGCAGGGATCTGCAAACTATATTTGTAAGGCAAACGTAGATGCGGACTTGTTGGATGGAAACTTTATAGCCCCCGTCGTTTATGAGATAGCATCATTATCCATGTTAAAGGAGGAGATTTTTGGTCCGGTGCTTCATGTCGTGCGCTATGCTGCGGCAGAACTGGATAATGTGATCAATGCTATTAATAATACAGGGTATGGCCTGACCCTGGGTATTCATAGCCGCATCGAGGAAAAAGCGCAATATATTGCGCAGCGCGTCCGCGCTGGCAATATCTATGTCAATCGCAATATAATTGGCGCGGTAGTAGGAGTGCAACCCTTTGGAGGTGAAGGCCTATCGGGGACTGGTCCGAAGGCAGGGGGGCCAAATTACCTGCAGCGACTGGTTAACGAACGTATAGTCACGATCAATACCGCTGCAATCGGTGGTAATGCGAGCTTGTTGAACCTGTAACACAGGAATCATATATAATTTCTCAGTCCGCCTAATTAGAAATATAAGTCCATGTTATAATAGTTATATTCAGTATATTCCCAGGTTCGGGAGATAGCGCCTATATGAGTCAAGAAGTCTTGTCATTTGAAGTCGGTGAAAAGGGTTTCGACAAGTATGTCATCGAAAATTCGACTAAATTACCCGTGCTGGTGGAATTTATGGCTGTGTGGTCGGATCCCTGTATTGCCATGGAGAACAGTTTGCAAGAACTGGCAGCGGAATTTGCAGGCCAGTTAGTGTTCGCCAAAGTGGATGTGGATGAGCAAAAAGCATTGCACGAGCGTTTCGATATCCAGAATGTGCCGACATTATTGCTTTTCAGAAATGGCAAGGTCGAATTTTCCCAGCAAGGGCAAATGCATCAGGACGAACTCAGGGCCCTGTTGAAAGGCATCGGTATTGTTAACGAAGCCGATGAATTGCGTGAGCAGGCCAGGGCCAGGCACATGGACGGTGATACCCAGGAAGCAATTTTATTATTGACGCAGGCCATCAAGAAAGATCCGCGTAACATACGTGTAGCCATGGATATGATCCAGATTTTTATCGATATCGATGAACTTGATCAGGCCCAGGTATTGCTAGACAAATTACCTGTGGCCGCCAGGGACAGTGATACGGGTATGTCATTGTTGGGGCAGATCAAATTCGCGATGCTGGCAAAAGACACAGAAGGCCTGGATGAATTATCAAGCAGGGTGGCGCAGGATGCAGATGACCATCAGGCGCGATTTGATTTGGTCGTTTGTCTGGTTGCTGCACATGATTATGACAATGCGATGGAGCATTTGTTTGCGCTGTTCGAGAAGGCTCCTGATTTCAGGGATGGAGCTGCCAGGGAAATGATCATAGCAATTACCAATCAGTTGATGCCCAGGTACCCGGACAAGGCACAGACCTATCGGCGCCGCCTGGGTAGTATGACGGCTGAATAGGCCTGTTTTTATTGTAAATGGAATAACGCCTGAGTCTTTCTCACCATGTCTACGAAAATCGGCCTGATCAGTGATACACATTCTTCAACTGCACCATTGCAGGAGGCGCTGTCCGTTTTTCGACGTGAGAAGGTCGACACCATTATCTGTGCGGGTGATATAGCGGGTTATGGTGAAGACGAGCTGGAACAGACCATCGATCTGCTGCAGGAAAATGACTGTCTGATGGTAGCCGGTAATCATGATGAGTTGCCCGAAGTTGTAGAATATGCGGGGGACGAGGACAAGATCAGATCTTTTTTCAGTGGTTTGCCGCGTAAGCAGGAGTTGACGGTTGAAGGGTGTCGAATATACGTTGTGCATGCCCATCCTCCCGATGCATTGCGTGGTGGAATAAAACTACTGGACCCTATGGGATGTGTTGATGCGGAGAAAAAAGCCTACTGGATTCAGGAACTCGACAATCTGCAATGTGATATATTGATCGTCGGGCATACGCACCAGGTATTTGCCGAGTATATCGGACATGTCCTCGTAATCAATCCCGGCAGCACTTTATTTAATCATACCTGTATGATTATTGACCTGCCCGAACTGAAGCTGCAAACGTATGCACTATCAGGCAAGCAGCCTGTGAAGGTCTGGAACTGGGGCGTCTTTAACCGCGAGCACCCGCTGCGAACGCCATCCTGAAAGAGGCAGGCAACACGGTTCAGTTTTTATTATTGCTATGTCTTATATCGTGAGAAGAGTCTGAAGGATAGTTAATGAGTCAAAAAAACGGGCCACATGCGTTGTTGTTGATTTCTACCCATTGCCCACATTGTCATGTTATGCAGGAACTACTGCAGCAGCGTGTTCAGGATGGGCATATTGACAAGCTTGAAATTATTAATATCGATGAATCACCTGATGTAGCGCAATCTTTTCATGTGCGTTCGGTGCCGTGGTTAAAACTTGATGGTTTTAAATTTGATCGTGTATTGACTCCGGCAGAGCTTGACCGATGGATCGACAAGTCATCAAGCACGGTTGCTAAAACAGATTATCTTGAAGACCTGCTGGCAAATGGCAAGCTCACCCAGGCAATTGAAAGTCTGGAACAAGGTGCTACGAGCTTTTCGGATCTATTGCCCTTGATTGTCAGGGACGATGTTAAAATGAATGTACGCATCGGTGTCGGTGCGCTATTTGAGCATTTCGAGGGCGATGCCGCGATCAGGAATGTGACATCAGAACTGGCTGTCATGGCTGAACACCGGAGTCCCATGGTACGCGCCGATGTATGTCATTTTCTGATGTTGACCCATACAGTGGAAAGTCGTGAAATAATTGAGAAATTGCTTCAGGATAACGATACTCAGGTCAGGGAAATTGCGCGTGACAGTCTTGCAGAGCTTGATGATACGTAAGAATGCAATACATCTGGATAGTATTATCTTTTTCTGTGAAGATGCTATAATTGCTGCAATGAAAAACATGAGAAATATCCCATGGCAGAAGTAAAAATATTCAGCACCGGCGTCTGTCCAATCTGTGATAAAACAAAGTCTCTCCTGAGCAAATGGAATATCCCCTATGAAGAGGCCAGAGTGGATTTATCCCGTGATGACCTGAAGGAAATGCTGGAAAAGACCGAACATGCACGTACAGTTCCACAGATTCTGGTCCGGGGCCAGTGGATCGGCGGATTCTCCGAATTGACAGAGTTGCACATGGATGGCGAACTGGATGATCTGGTCGTGGAATGATGCAGACGTTGCGCCCTTATCCGCATAATAATCTGTGTGCAGTAGGGATTAAATGATTGTATGCAATGACGAGATTGTCAAAGATTGTGTAAGCAGGAAGTTCTCCTGGCCAAGAATGGTCTGCGGCTTGACGCTATCGCAGCGCTATGACACAGTTACCAGTCCTGTATTATCAAAGCAAGGCATTGAATAATGGATCCGATCAAGTTATATGAGGCACTGATCGCCAGTGCAGGAGAAGACATCAGCCGTGACGGCCTGAAAAAAACCCCGCAAAGAGCATCCAAGGCATTTGAGTTTCTGACCCAGGGTTATAAACAGTCACTGGATCAGGTGGTCAACGGTGCTATCTTTGATTCAGATAATGATGAAATGGTCATCGTCAAGGACATCGAGCTCTACTCCATGTGCGAACATCATCTGTTACCTTTTGTCGGCAAGGCACATGTCGCCTATATTCCCAAGGGTAAGGTGATTGGTCTATCCAAAATAGCAAGGATTACCGACATGTTCTCCAGAAGGCTGCAGATACAGGAACAACTGACCAAGCAAATTGCCGATGCGGTAATGTCAGTAACCGGAGCGGCCGGCGTCGGTGTTGTCATAGAAGCACAACATTTCTGTATGATGATGCGCGGTGTTCAGAAGCAGAACTCATGGACAACCTCGTCGATGATGCTGGGCTCATTTCGTGATAATGATCGTACCCGACAGGAATTCCTGCAATTGATCACACGCTGATCGATGACGACTAGATGCAATTGGCCGATCCGTCATGTTTCTCCGCGTTTATCTTGCCTGCAGTAAATCACACGAGTGCCTGACAGGGGCTCTATGAGCCCGGACCTATCTGCCCGGGGTAACATATTAGCCACGATGGCTGTTGACAGAATTTAAGTCTATACTTGGGGCTGATGTCGTATCAGAAGTTAAATATGACTAATATTATGTTCTGTGAAATTGAAAAATGGATTATTGTTGCTGAAATGAAATACCTGAACATCCTTGCCGTTTTGCTGCTCACTATCATATCCATGCCGGCAGTCGCATCATCAATCCCCGATATTCATGCAAAACAACGGCAACAGTTTGTTGCAGCGGAACAGGCTCTGGACGCAGGTGATCGCATGCAATATTGGGATAGCCTGAAACTGCTCAGAGATTATCCGCTTTATCCTTATTTACGCTTTCTTGACCTGAGCGCCCGTATCGATGAAGCCAGGGCCGAGGAGGTTCTGAGTTTTATTCGCGCATTTGAAGCTTCGCCTGTATCATTCAGGCTACGTACCGTGTGGTTGCAATCACTGGCTGACAGGCAGCAATGGAAAGCCTTCCTCAAATATTACAGACCGACCAATAAGAAATCACTCATTTGCCTTAGGGAACGTGCACGCATCGCGACAATGAGAAATTACAATCGTTCAGCGCAGATAAAGGCGATCTGGTTGGCGGGTTATTCTTTGCCCGAAGCATGTGACACATTGATAGATTACTGGCAGAAAAATCGCTTGCTTTCACAACAGATGTATAACGAGCGTATTCGCCTGGCATTGAAAAAGAATAACGTCAAGCTGGCCCGATATCTACTCAAGCAATTGCCATCAGCTGCACGGGAGCGCATGAATACATGGATACGGGTGTATAACAATCCGCAATTATTACTGCATAAATCAGTGTTAACACATACTGATGCCGTATCCCTGGTCCGTTTCAAGTTTGCGGCACTGGCCTGGTACTATCCCGACAAGGCGATAGAGTTTGTTGAGGCAATGCCACGCCATGCTCGGTTGCATGAGCTTGATGGATTGGTCAAGCAGATATTGGCGATTAGCCTGGCAAGAAAACATCATTCGCAGGCTGTAAAATGGCTGCAACGTGTCCCGGCCAAATATATGACCGAGCGAGTTCTTAAATGGAAGATAAGAACTGCCATGCAACAGCAGGACTGGCAGCAGGTGCTTGATCATATTGGTGCGCTTGGTACACATAGCCGTACACAGGACCGTTGGCAGTACTGGCAGGCACGCGCCTTTGCCCGGCTTGGACAAACAGACAGGGCCAATGCTATCTACAGGAAGCTTGCCGCTAACAGAAGCTATGAAGGGTTTCTTGCAGCCGATACGCTTGGGGTGGATTATGCATTCAAACACAAGGACCTGGATATAGACCAGGCATTCGTCGAGTCATTAAAAAATAATGCAGGTATGGCCCGCGCCAGGGAATTGATGATGTTAAAAAGATTTACCGATGCACGCAGTGAATGTAACAGGGTTTTATCTAAATTATCTGCCGGGCAAAAGGCAGCTGCTGCCTGGCTGGCCTACCAATGGGGCTGGAGCAATCAGACTATCGTGACATTGGCCGGTCTGTCCGAGTGGAATGATCTGCAGTTGCGCTTTCCACTCAAACATATGTCAGAGATAAATGAACACACCCGTAGCACAATCATTGATCCAGCCCTGGCCCTGGCCGTTATACGCCAGGAAAGTGCGTTTCAGGAAAATGCCCGATCATCCAGCAATGCGCGCGGCTTGATGCAATTATTACCTTCTACAGCCAGGCAGGTTGCGCAGCAGTTGCAGGTCAATCTCTCCAGCCTGAAGCAACTGAACAAGCCGGCAGTGAATATTAAATTGGGTGTTTATTACCTGAATGATATCAAGCATGAGTTAATGAAGCATCCGGTGTTGGCGATAGCTGCCTATAATGCTGGTAAATCACGAGTGCGGGAATGGTTGCGCAGAACCATCAGCACACCAGTTGACGTATGGATTGAAACGGTGCCTTTCAGGGAAACACGTAACTACCTGCGTAATATACTTGCCTATTCGGTGGTCTACGAAAAACGTCTGGGGCTACCGGTCAGAAGGATTCGTGAGCGTATGCCGCCAATCCCGCAATTACCTGCAGAAGAGGGTGTGGATATCTGATGTATTGGATTAACTGCTTAATGAATCCAGGTGGAGATATCCGGGACCTTGTGGCCATAGTACAGGATCTTCTGATCGGGTGCGATTACTACGATGGTCGGTGAACCGATGACCTTGTAGTCACTGGCTACATCGATACTTTTTACCCGGTCAGCCAGCACCAGGTATTTTAGCCCGTTATTGCTGACATATTCCCTTACCGCTGCATCATGTTCACCAAGGAAATTGATCGCCGCTATCGTCAGCCCTTTGTTGCTGTATTTATCATGCAGTGCATTAAACTCGCTAATATGCATGAAACAATAAACACATTCTGATTCCCAGAAAACCAGCATCACATGTCCTTTTGATACCAGCGCTTGCAGTGAGATCGCGGGGCCATCAAGCGTCTTGAGGGTGAATCCCGGTGCAGTTTCCCCCGGCTTTAGGCCGCCATGTGTCAGTAAGCTAACACAGAGAAGGGTGATCAGCAGGAAAATGTTACGTAGTCGATTCATGCAAATGCCGCCATTAGGGTGATGATAGGAAAGCAGCCTTGAGGCTTATTGATTACATTATAAAGTGACTGCCACGAGCCATCAATACTGAAATCATTTTATCAAACGGCGTTATTTTTCCCACAGTTCCTCGATACGTGCATCACGTCTGCAGCTAAAACGGTAATATTTATATCGCAGAGGGTTCTTTTTGTAATAGTCCTGATGGTATTTTTCCGCCGGGTAGAATTCTGATGCCCTGATTAGTTCTACCTTGAGAGCTTGCTTGAATGGTTTTATTTTTTCAATCTTTTGCGTTGATGCGACAGCGGCTTTGTACTGTTGTTCATTCTGGTAAAAAATGGCCGGACGGTATTGTTTACCGCGGTCACAAAATTGACCATCATCGCGGGTGGGATCGATATGGCGCCAGAAATAATCCAGAATTTGGCTGTAGTTGATCAGTTGTGGATTATAGCTGACCTTGACGACCTCGATATGCCCTGATGTGCCACTTGATACCTGTTTGTAGGTCGGGTTTTTCAGGTGGCCTCCGCTATACCCCGATATGACATCGGTGACTCCTGTAAGCTTTTCAAAATCGGCCTCTATACACCAGAAGCAACCGCCCGCCAGAATCGCTGTTTCTGTCGTTGTCGCCGCCGTATTAGCTGATGAATTCGCTGCCATGGCGACGTTATGTAACAGTAGTGCAGACAGAAAAATGCCGATAATTTTTTCAATGGTATACATAAAAGACCTCATTGCTGATATTACCAATAGACAGGTAGTGCAGGATAAAGTTCGGAAAAGGCTATCAGCGGGTAGTTATATCTGTAATCAGACCATCTTCAAGCCAGGTTTTCAGCAGGGCAGCGCCTTGCATCGCGATTTGATTAAAATCAACGCTATCGGATTCGGTATCTTCTGCCAGGTTTTCGCATATTTGTGCAAAAGTAGCACCCTGGGCGGCAGCATGCAGCGCTATTGCCTCGCTACGCTCAAGAATGCGATAGCGCGTCGTTAAATCCTGGCGCCAGATCAGGCAGGTAGCTGTCTGGGTCAATGCTGTGGTAGCTATTGGTGGGGTCTGATCATGGACAGCACGCCATATGTCAACGATGTTCCAGTTATAGTGGAGCAGGTGAACGGATGAGTGTAGATGAGTCCTGATATCTGGCCAGTGGGTGCCGGGTATATCGGCAACACTGGATACTGCCGCTGGTGTCTCGTCGTGGGCATCGAAGGCATCGACAAATAACCACTCGAGCTGCGCCAGTTCCGCCAGGTAGGCATGTTGAACACTGATATCATGCTGACGGATAAATTCAGCGAAGCGCTGACCAAAGTATCGCAACGAATAATGGCATGACGGGTGTGTATCGATGTAATCATGGCAAAGGCTGGAGAAATCATCCTCTCCGAGCGCAGCTTTTACCGCGCAGAAATCGGCAGATAAGGCCTCAACAAGGCGTCCATAGTAGGCGTTTCGGTATGTCGCTAGACGCAGCGTACTACTGGTGTCTCTTGTAGTCACGATATGCTCAACGATAGCATTGTCTCCACTGAGCAGGTGGCGTTGAAAGCTGTCCTGCAAGGCCTTCAGGCTGTGCATGTATTCGCTTCCTGGTTAATGCCGCCGATTTGTCGGGCATGATCCAGTTCAGCCATTAATTCCGCAAAAGGCGGGAAGTTGTCATCGCGTTCGATCATGGTAGAAACCGGGCCGAGACGCTTTATGGCGTATTTGTACAGGTCCCAGACTGAATCGATAACGGGGTGATCATGGGTATCGATGATGAAATCACCGTAGTCGGTGTGTCCGGCCAGATGTATCTGTTGCACGCGCGCAGCAGGTACGGCGTTGATATAATCAAGCGGGTCAAACGCATGGTTTACTGCGCTGACATGGATGTTATTAATATCCAGCAACATCAGGCAATCGGCCTTTTCCACAACACTCGAATAGAATTCCCACTCGCTCATTTCAGATTCGGTATAGGTGACGTAACTGGACACATTTTCCATTAATATGCGTCGTCCCAGAAAATCTTGTACCTGCTCAATCCGATCAGCGACGTGTGCTATGGCCGCCTCGGTGTAAGGCAATGGAAGCAGGTCGTGTACATTCAGACCACCATGGATCGTCCAGCATAGATGGTCAGACACCCAGACAGGATCGACACGGTCCACCAGTGCCTTTAACTGTTTAAGGTATTCCCTGTTCAATGGATCTGTGCTGCCTATGGAAAGGCTGACACCATGCATGACCAGTGGATAGCGTTCCCTGAACTTGTCCAGGTAGGACAGGGGTTTGCCACCATCGACCATATAGTTTTCTGAAATAATCTCAAACCAGTCAACATCGGGTTGTTGATCCAGTATCGTATTGTAATATTCGGCACGCAGGCCAAGCCCATAGCCCAGATAAGGATATGGATTATTCTTATGTGATCCTGCAGCGTTGGTGTTATCTTTGATCATGATATATGCATGGAAATATGTAGGCGCATGAGTGGACAGATTGAAGCCTGTCCACCCATTGCGGTTACAACTATTTCCCTACTGTGCCACCTTCTTTATCGCAATCAGTTTTAGTCATGGATACGAATCCCTGTCCCTTGCAAGCTGCCTGTCCCTTACAGGCATTCTTGTCGCTCTTGCAATCATTATGCCCCTTGCAACTGTTCACGCCATAACAGTGAACCTTGCTTTCTGCTGTATCTGACATAGCAGCGGCAGGGACGGTGGAAAACATGCCGGCTGCAGCAATGGCCATCGCGGCACCTGTGATTTTTGCATTTTTCATAGTTGACTCCTTAAGTTAATTCCTGATGAATTGGATTTACCATATGCATCCATTTGTTTACTTTATTGTGACAATGGAAGCAATAAAAAATATCTGTTAAAACAGACAGTTGTAAATCAATATTCATTGATGAAGAATATTGAATGGGCATCAGCATGAACAGAAGATATCACGTAAATATCACGGCAGTATCAATTAAATATCACAAACATTAACATTTGTATTCAGGAGAGCTGCTTGATGTCTGTACGGGGTGTACTGCGTTAATTGACTGAACGCATAATCAGATTTGCAGCCAGTATAATTTGTCTAACACTTGAGTCAAGAGTATATACAAACGACTCGTGAATCTGTTGTCTTGTAGCGAACGGGGTTGACTCGTGTGTGCTACGCCTGGCCTGTATGGGCAGTGTTATCAGGACCTGTGCCGTTACGATTCCTGTCAGGCCGATGTTGTTGGCATGCTGCTATTTTGCTTGTTGTTGCTGGTTCTTTTTCTGGGCATGGCGGGTCAACAGCTTCCACAAATACCCGCTGGGATGTTCCTCGCCGCTCAGAATGTAATTGAAAACCTGCGGATTCAGTACCAGCCAGTCAGTCATAATACGCGCTTTTTGGTGACCGCAAAAAAGTATTTCGTCAGCGGCCTCGATTTGTAGATGTTCATCTGGCAATAACAGGTACTGGTTCCCTTTGCGACGTATCAGGATCGGAATGCAATCCAGGTAATTGTCTCGATTCTGCGGATCCTTGTACAGACTGAATAGTTGCACGGGTTCGCCGGTTTCCAGGCGCTCAAATACGGCGGGCGCCTGGGTCATGTTGATATCGATTTCCCAGGTGAGTGGTGGTTTGTCAGCGATGAGCCCACCAATTCTGCTGATTAGCTGGTTTGCCCAACTCTCATCCTCTTCCCGGGCCAGATCAAGGAATTTGGCCAGCAAGGGCGTACGCATCAGCGCGTATAGCTTGTGGGCAATGATGCTGCCACGCCGCATGATCAGGTCAATGTCTGCGGCTTCAAAAATAGCGTCATTACTACGAAAATTCTGCCGCGCAACCATAAACAGATCCGGATTGATCTCCCCGGCAGTCATTAATATGGACAGGTTATTGGCATCATCGTCGGTACCTGCAACGATGCCAGCGGCATTTTCAATGCCGGCCTGCTCCAATGTCACGGCTTCGGTGCCGCGTCCGACAATAACATTGCCCGGGGCATTGGTTTTTTCAGGTTTTGCCTCAACAATGGTGACATCCAGACCCTCGGCCACGATCCGCTCATGCACCGCCTTGCCGAAACGGCCATAGCCACACAGCACCCATTTCCCATGTGGCGGGAACAGGGGTTCGGTGAGTTGTTCATGCGGGACGCTGGTTAACCATTCATGTAACAGGAAAGTCCCGGGTGAATGTATAGCCATGGCAAGGCGACCGGCGAATGTTACATAGGGATTGATGACCTGGGAGTTACCGAAAGAACTGATATTATTTTCAGCATCACGAGTCTCTGCCCGCGCTATAACGCGTACACCCGGATTGAGCAGGGTGGTGGTAATGGCAATCCTGAGATTGGCGGCATCGTCATTGGTCAGGGCCACGACTCCGATGCAATTTTTGTTTTTTATTCCTGCCATAACCAGTGACTCCGGTAAGGATGCATCTGCACATAGGCCGGGAACAAAAATGCGGTGATCCTCAAGTTCGAGTACGTGAATCCTTTCAGGGTCGATTTCGACAACGATAGCGGTGATATCCGACTCTGTCAGGGCCTTGACCAGTTTGCTACCAGTGTCACCATAACCGCATATAAGGTAAAAGGAATCACGAATGCGCCTGATTTTGCGCTGAAACGATGTTTGTTCCATTAGTTGCACAAATCCGGGTTCCTGTAATACCGTCAGCAGGAAACCAATGCCGTATAGCCATACAATGACAGTCGCATAGATGGAAAACGTCGCCCACATGCGCTGTGCTTCGGTAAATGCATACGGGATTTCACCAAAACCGATCGTCGTGCCCATAAAGCTGACGAAATAAAAGGCATGAAAAAAATCCATATGCCATACCTGACCCTTGTCATCGAGCCCGGGAATCAGTACAAATCCGAGTATACAGACCGCATATACACAAACCAGCGCTATCAGTGGCGAGTGCAGCCGCCGTAATAATACAAAGATTATATTATGTCTTACCATGCGGGTCGGCCTAACGGCGTACCATGACCGTTTCGGTGACCAGTAGAATGACTGAAGTGATGTTTGCCAGTACCGCACCGCCGGATAGTGAGACAATGGCAGCCATCGCATGCGGTGTCATACCGGCATCACTGACATGTTCGACAAAAGCCCAGACAATGGCTGCAACGATCAGCTGCAGGTCTGCTACCAGGCTGGTCGCCAGTAGTACCGCACCAATATGGGTGCGGTCGCCGAACTTGAGTATCGTTGCTATCAGGCTTACAACAATCGCTGCAAATAACTCATAAACGTTATGGTGTACAGGGTTGGCGATATCGCCAATGAAAAATCCGAAGTTCAGCGTTAGCGCAAGGACGATAAAAAAAGCGAAAATGACTTTCTCGAGATTCATATGTTTCCCCTGTGTTTCTAATTGTTGTAGTAATATTATCGAGCAAGTATTGTAGTCAATAATATAGGATGTTAGTGGTCGCTATCAACACAAATCAATCCAGATCCAGGGCTTTAACCGGCTCCTGCATCCAGTTGTCGTTTTGTTTCCAGTCATAATCTGGATTGTCGATATAGAGCTCGACTTCATTACCATCCGGGTCGAATAGATACAGACTCTGGCTGATGCTGTGATCCGCCTTTCCATGAAGTGGGTAATCCATATCCCTGAGTTTGTTATATACTGCCTTCAGTTCATCCGGATGATTGCCGATTTTCCAGCCGCTATGGTACAAACCGATACGCTTACCCCGTAATGGCCCAGGTGCCTCGCCTGTCTCAATCAACATCAGTTCATGATGAGTACTACCACCACTGAGTATTGCCGCTCGACCGTTGAATGTCATGCCACGCAGGCCAAGCCCGACTATTTCCACATAAAATCTGATCGAGTCCTGCAGGTCTTTTACATAGAGGACGATATGACCCAATGTTGTCATTTGCCAACCCCCGAAACGCATTTACTGTTGTCAAAGATACAGGCTGTATTATAGCGCAGGTCTATCATGCCGGTAGCTGTTTATTCATATGGCAGCTATACCGATACTGGTCTGCACCGACATAACTGTGAGCTGAACCACAGTCTAGTGACTAATGTATGCATTAGTCCATATTTCATCTATGCTAGATGTATAACACACGGGGTGCAGAGTGTTGTCATGAGTATACCGCTATCCGAATTGATAAACGAATCCAGTCAACTGGTGTCTCCACCGGATGTTTGGGTAAAAATAAATGAATTAGTCCAGGACGATAATGCTTCTGCTGGCGATATGGCCGCAGTCATCCAACATGATCCCGGCTTGACTGCTAATATACTGAGAGTGGTCAATAGTGCCTATTACAATCTCGCCCGTGAAGTGGATACAGTTTCCAGGGCCATCGCCGTTATCGGTATTAATGACCTGTATAGTCTGGCTACGGCCCTGACAGCGGCGCGAGTATTCGCAAACATACCCTGTCATTTGACTACACCTGATGTCTTCTGGCGGCACAGTCTGGCTACTGCAATCGTGGCCAGGAAACTGGCCGTTCGTTGTTCCGTGATAGGGCCTGAGCGCCTGTATGTGGCCGCTCTTTTGCACGATATAGGCAGTTTGCTGATATACAGTCGCATGCCGGAGCTTTCAAGCGAAGTATTGATGATAGCTGATGGTGACGAAGAGGTGCTATACCAGGCGGAAAACGACATCATAGGATTCAATCATGCTATGACCAGCGCCGAGCTGTTGAGGTTGTGGAACTTGCCCGCGAGTCTGGTTAATGCAGTTGCTTATCATCACGAGCCGCTACGGGCAGAGTCTACCGGCATCGATGCTGCGATTGTCTGTATTGCCAATCATGTCGTCAACCGTTATCCAGGTAGTGCATTCGTAGAGCAACCAGGCGAGAATTTAACGGGGCTGGATCCACGTGTCTGGGAAATGACGAAATTGAATGAGCAGGTGATTGCTGAATTGATGGTTGATCATGATCAGGATCTTGCTGCTGCAGTATCCGTTATGTTGCCTGCCGCATCTGCCGTTGAACATGGCAGGACCTGATACAGCTGGATAACTATATTCATTTATAGGGCTTTTACATGGGCCCCATGTTGATGCATATTGTAATCAGACTGTTTTCAGGAACTACTGCTATCATCACCACTATTGTCTGTATCGGATTCTCTGACAGATCGTAACGCGCGATCGAAGACAGGTGCCTGATCAATTTTGCGTGCCTGTCCACTGCGCAGATCCTGTGCGACTTCTTGCAGTGTTTTTTCTGATACCCGTACACCATCCCGGCCCACGAACAGGTGATTGCTGGTAATACTCGATTTCCAGGCAAGTTTTACTGCAACAGCCTTGTCCTCGATGGTGAATTCAAGCCAGTCACCATATTCCAGTTCCATTGCTAGTTGATGAAATTCGTCTTTGGCTATTTCTGTGTCAGCGTTATCGAGTGGTTCAGGCGAATCGACCTCTACTGTATCAACGAGAGTATCCAATGCTTCATCGACTTCGATATCGGGTTTGTCCAGCTCTGTTTCCAGTGCAGGTTGATACAGCTTCTGCAGTGTTTGTTGTGCCCTGTCCTGAACCGCGCTTTCCTGTGGGCATTCGATATCGCCTTCGGTATTTTCGTTTTCTAAACTCGCATCATTAGTATGCTGATTGGTCAGTCCTTTTTCAATGATTTCCAGGTGGCACTTGGAAAACTCCCTGAAGATGTTTGAAATCGTATTGGGGTGTGTACCTGTGGCCAGCATGCCCCGGTTCAGACCACGGATCAGTAATGGCATTATCCTGATCAATTGCTTGACGTCATCATTACTCTTGTCAGGTGTTGTGCTCCAGATCAGTGCATTGATGATTTTTATATAATATCGCCACTCACGGCTGTCTTCACCATGCTTGTGCATACAGTACAACATGGTGTTTTTCCAGAAGTGCTTCAGAAATGTGGCGACCTGCTTGCGTGTTTGCTGACGCGAGCACCACATATGAATCCAGGCATCGACCCGGCTTTTGGCATACTGGACTCGTTCCTTGCCTTCGGTGGTTTTCCACGTCCTGACTTCATGGGTGTTGTTGATCTGCTGCTCTTTTTTACAGTAGTCCTGGAATTCCTGCTGCAGCCGGCTGAACAGCTGTGTATCCTGATCGAAATCATTCAGAACGCTATCTACTATACTTTCAAGCTGTGTATATAGATCGTTTTTGCTACGAATCGGATCCCACCCGATTGATGCCCGGGCCATTTCATTGAGTAATTGCCTGGCCGGATGAGTTTGTTTGTCCAGAAATTTATCGTCCAGCAAGGCAATCTTCAGATAGGGTATCTGTAGTCTGGTCAGCAGGCCTTTAATCTGGTTGGCAATGGATTGATCTTCAAGAATAAAGTCGAAAATCATCGATACTGTATTGATTACTTTTTCATCCAGTGCGCGTTTACCACTGACGCTGGCGAATCCCAGTTTGTGTATACCGCTGATAATCTGATCACCAATCTCTGCTGGCCTGATATCATCCGGGTAACCCTGTTCACTGATAAAATTCTGCATCGCAGTGAGCGTACCGATTACGCCGCTGGATTGAGTCGGTATTGGGGTGAATCCGTGCAGGCCAAAATCCGTGGACAATAAAGGGTCGGAGGATGGACGTCTGACTTGATCTGCTGTTTGGGATTCCTGCACGCGATGATGATTGGCATTGACATTATCTACTGTGTCCCAATCATGGCCATCGAGCGCAGCTCGTTCATGGTCCGGGTTGACTGACCTCCTGCTGCTACTACCGCTACGATGTGTTGTGGAACGTTTGTAGCTATAACCCAGGTTGGGCAGTATCTTCCCTCTGACCAGTAAGGCATTTATTTCCTTGTAGAAGTTGCCCATGTTGCTCATGACAAATTTGTCGAATAACTTGAATATGATCAACTTGACATGGAACTCGATCTCCAGGCCTTTTAATGCAATACCAAAGGCGTTTGATATGGTTACAGGACTAAGGGGATGGTTGTCGCCATCGGCATCCTTGCAGGTGTAAAGGGCCTTGATCCTGCAATCGATTTCAAATATTTCACGGGGGAACTGGCGCTGTTGCTTTTCGGCCATGTTATGTATGGCCATGTTTTCTTCAATGGATTCGTCATCAATCAATTCGAGTGTATCATTATCGAGTGATGGAGTGCCCTGCATGTTGGCTGGCAGGACCTTGTCCTTGTCATATACATCAAATGCATCTTTCAGTGCCGCGAAAAACCCTCGTTCTATGTCATTACGTTTCAAGCGTGTTTCACGCATGGCGTCCAGATATCCCTGTTGGGCAAGGTTAGAATCGGCATTACTGGAAAATTCGAACAGGGTGTCATCTGCCTCATCCAGCATACTCCGTATCAATCGGGTCAGCAGGGCGATGGCATGCTCATGCAACTGATTCTTCATGTGCACGCTATTTCTGGCCTTGTATTCGGACAGATCGCTGACGTTAAGTAATTGTGTGTTATCTGACATACCTTTAACCTGCGCATAAACAGACATGGGTTAGCAATAAGGCATGTCTGATATAAATAAAATTAACAGCATCGATGCTTCGTATTCTGTACAAGGGATTGTGTATTAATCCTTATATACAAGCATCGGCTATGCAGCAAAAAAGTGAAGGTGAACTGGTTCGCAAAATGCACAAGCCCGGGCCAGGCCAGGCAGTAATATTGGCTTGTGCTATCCTTGAGCAATACAAGCAGAATTTAATAATTGCAGTTAATAAAGAGGGGGTAATTCATGACAAATAATGCGCTCATAGCTCAAAAATCGCCATATGCAGTCGAACTGCAAAAGGGCGAAACCTACTACTGGTGTGCCTGCGGACGGAGTAAAGACCAGCCGTTCTGTGATGGCTCACATAATGGTACGGGACTGGAACCGCTCGCCTTCACTGCAGAAGAAACTGCTACGGCCTGGCTATGCGGTTGTAAGCAGAGCGCTAATCCACCGTTTTGTGATGGAAGTCACAAAGACTTATAAGAGCATAGCGGACCGGCGTTACAATAGAGCTGATATTACCCGGCTAATTCTGCCATGCTTGCATGGCGATTGCAGCCAATACCAGATTTAGCCAGATGATGTCGTGTCACTCACAGGAACTGTCCAAGCCCGTAATCCAGGACTGAATCAGTTTGATACCTTCAATGTCGATTTGCAGACTACCCAGGGGTGGCATGGCATTGGCATCACGGGTATTCAAGCGTGCCAGCAGTACAGATCGGGAAGGATCTCCCGGTGCTATGATGCGTGGATCAGGTATGCCCAGAGTACCGCTTTGAGGAACACGGTCACAAAGCCCGGTCTGTGCGATGGCTGTGGTGTAAATCAGGTCAAGTGTCACGGCTGTCGGACCATTGTTTCGATGACATTGTGAACAATTGCTGTGTAGCCAAGCCCGTGCGCGATCATTGATATCATCATTGCCAAAAGGGCTGGATAGCTGAGGCAGGCTGGAAGGATTCGTCGACAACGAACTGCTAAATATACCTATGCTATCCAGCGTTTGCAGTTGATTCGCTGTCCGTCCTGTACTCGGGTAGGTATTGTCCCGATTGATTTGTGCGGTCTCGAGTCCCAGACTGAAACCGGCGGCCTGGGTATGGCATTGCAGGCAGTCAGTACTTGCCGGAAAGTACCAGGTCTGGGTACCCAGGTCACGGGTTTTACCACCCTTGACAAGGATCGCATCTGTACCCTGGTCATTCCACTCGTAAGAGTAGCCACCCCAACCACCGTTGCTATGATGCATCAACAGGCGCGTTTCAATAAGCTTGTTATTGATACTGAAGTGTTTCATTAGTACCGAACCAGGTGGTAGGTCCCAGTCATGGAGCGCATTGATATTGATAGTACTGTTATCCGGAATGGCCAGCCAGCGTTGTTTGTTGGCACCGTCGGACCAGAACGGTGCATTGACCTCATAGGGTATCAGCCCTGCCGCTGGCTGCTGGGGATTATTGATATCGACACAGCCGCTCATGGATAATAGCGACGGGATGGTGTCACTATTGCTATTATTCTGATAGACAATTTTATGCAGTGTACCGGAATAATTAACAATATAAACCTCACCATCCTGATCCTGTGCAAATGAACTGATATTGATAGAGCTATCCTGAAGTAACTGTGCTACCGGGGTGCTGGTATTCGTGTCCGGCAGGTACCATATCTTGCCATTGGTAAAATCACCATAGATATATGCACCTTGTAATTCGGGGATTGAGTTTCCTCTGTATACATAGCCTCCTGTTACCGAACGTCCACCACTATTATGGTCATATTCAATTACCGGGTCGATGAGTCCGGCGCTGTTACATGAATCACTCGGATCGTTATAACAGTGTGCACCTTCCCTGATATTCCATCCATAGTTGCCATTGGCCTGTATAACATTGATCTCTTCCCATTGACCCTGCCCGACATCACCGAGCCACAACCGGTCGTTGGCTGTGTCAAAGCTCCAACGCCACGGATTACGTAGCCCCCAGGCATAGATTTCCTGACGATTGATGGGATCATTACTGAAAGGATTATCTGCGGGTATGGCGTAAGGGTTGGCGCTGTCAATGTCAATACGCAACATACTGCCGAGCAGGGTGGTCGTGTTCTGAGCATGCCCCTGCGGGTCTCCACCCGAACCTCCATCTCCGAGGCCTATATACAAATAATTATCAGGGCCAAAAGCTATATGTCCACCATTGTGATTGTTGAAAGGCTGGTCTACTGCCAACAGGATTTCTTCTGTCATGTTATTCAGGGTCTGGCCGCCATCAGTACTGTAAAAACGTGATATGCGTGATACCAACTGAGTGTTGGTAGTTGTTGTATATGATATGAATACCTGCGCATTGACGGCATAGTTTGGATGGAAGGCCATACCCAGCAAGCCACGTTCACCACCACTGGTAACCCGGGTGGATATATCAAGAAATACCTGGGATGTTTGTACATTCGTATCATTATCAAAGACCTTGATGGTCCCCGTCTGTTCCAGTACGAACCAGCGGCTGGAATCACCTGGTGCCTGCAGCATGGCAACGGGTGTGGTGAATTGCAGATTGCCAAAGACCTGTTGCGTTGTAAAGCTGGAACTGGATGCTGGGCGATCAGGTGCTATGCAGTTGATGTTTGCCGGTCGTGTATCAAGGCCGCTGATGTCTGTGTTGTTATTATCTGAATTTCCACCACCACCGCATGCGCTGATGGCCAGTATCGATGCAACGAATAGAGCGGGATAGGTAAATCCTTTTGTGATTATAGTACGCAAGGGAATTCTCCATAATCGTTAATCGAAAAATATATGATCCATATTCAGATTAATGCCAACTACTTCTCAAATCTGTGCGCATACTTCTGCTTCGCTGCAGGCATAGCTGTCAGATTAATGTTTTAGCTCGTTATTGCCGCTCCTAAACGATTCTGTTTTTACGAATGAGTATAAATCAGCCTACATTGTCCAGGTAAATATGTTTGTGGATGTTAACACCAGTAGATGACGAGGGATCATCGTTAAATATTGGGTCTTAGTGACGAGATCAATACAGGTAAAAGGGTCAGATTGGCGAGTAGTGCGACCATGATGGCGAAGCCTGTGAGTAATCCAAAGTAGATTATAGGGATAAAGTTGGACATCGCCAGGATCGAGAAGCCAAGGGTAATGGTTACCGATGTGTAATACATGGCCCTGCCGATACTGGAGTGGCAGCGAATGATGGTTTCGCGATAATCCTGGTCTTTACGATATTCTTTTTTATAGCGATGAACATAATGTATAGTATCATCGACGGCGATGCCAATGCATACAGCCGCAATTGTAATGGTCATCATGTCCAGCGGGATACCACTTATACCCATCAATCCCAGCATCATTGCGGCTGCTGTCATATTAGGGATGATTGCAATAAAGGCGAGATAAAAAGACTGAAACAGCATTGCGAACATCAACAGTATTGCGAAAAAAACCACGCCGATGGTCAATATCTGTGAACGAAACAGGCTCTGTAACATATTGTTATATAATATTGCCATGCCGGTTAAATGGACCTGATCCTGTTCCAGGTCGAATTTTTGTAACAGGTCATTTCTGGTTTTTTCTATCAATGTGTTCCTTTGCAAATTTTTGTCAGACTCGAAGATTCTGACACTGAAGCGTAACTGATTCCCGTCTGTTGGCATGTAAGGCGTAAACAATGCCTGCCTTATATTCTCCGGCAGGCGTTTGTATATTATGGAAAGGAAAAAATTATCGATATCCTCTGCATCCTTGAGTTTTTCGAGCATCGATAATGACGTATAGATGGACAGCACCTTGCCTGTTTCAGGCAGGTTTTCCAGGTATTCATGGATTGCATGGATTTTCTCGAGCATGCTGAATTTGAACCAGTAACTTGTTGCAGTAATTCCGCCTGATTCCTCGTCGTCAAATTCAATCTCGAATTCGCTTTCGATGCTTTCCTCGTGGCTGGGTTCTGATACGGGTGCGAAGAAAGAGGCAGGTGCATCAATAACAATATCCATTGGTGTCGTGCCACCGAGTTCGCGGTCGATGAGCTCCATGCCCTGATAAATCTCGGTGTCTTTCTTGTAGTAATCAATAAAACGGTTTTCTACGGTCAATAGTGAAATGCCGGCAATACTGATCAGAGCGATCAAGACGAACACTACTATGAACGTTTTTGCGTATTTATTGATTATCAGGGCAATATGCCTGGTTATGTAATCGGTTATATCATGCAACTTGTCTGCCTTACCAGGTCTGAAAAACAACAATGCAGCCGGAAAGAACAGGAAAGTCAGAACGAAGGCAACGAATACACCTGCAACCATCATCCAGCCAAAATCTATTACCGGGCGTATGCCGCTGACGATTAGTGATGCAAATGCGACCATCGTCGTGATCGCAGTATAGAATGATGGCAGAAATTTTGATCTGACCATCTCAAGCACCAGCGTATGCTGATCGTTGCTGTAGTCGTTGGCATGTAATTCGCGATAGCGCACGATAAGATGTATCGTCAGTGACAGGTTGATGATCAACATCAGTGAAATGAAGTTGGAAGATACAACGGTGACACGCCAGTCGAGCATGCCAAGCATGCCAATCATGATAATACCTGACATGAAGCAGGTTGCCATGGGCAAAATGACCCAGCGTGGTCTGCGGAAGGCCACAGCCAGAATCAGGATTATGAAAATAATTACACCAATACCAAATGTCTTGAGGTCATTCTGGATATAGTCCAGCGAATCCGCAGCAATCATCGGTACTCCGCCAAGATGCAGTTTTGCGCTTGTGCGATGCTGGTCCATGATCGATCTTACATCCCTGATTAACTGAATTTCCTGATCTTGCAGGCTATGTACATAATCCCTGAACCTGATGCTAATATCATCCAGCTGCTGTTGTTGTGTGTCGCTGAGCGCCTGGGTAAGCTGTATTTCTCTTAATTCGTTGCGTTGTTTGAGCAGACTAAAATAGGTTTCGTCGCGTCTGAAGTTGACCTGTATCGCGGTTGTGTTGCCATCAGGGCTGATCAGACGATTGACATAGAGCGGACTGCTGAGCAACTCCTTGCGTGCCATTTGGATTGTCGTGTCGGGCGTTTCAAGCGTGCGGGCCTTTTCACTCAATTCTGACAGTGACACTGGTGGACTCTGTATCAAGGGTACATCCAGTATCGTGATTACCGAGGCTATACGCTCAAGTCTCTTGATCTTGTCCCTGAGGCTGGCGATATCATTTAATACCTCGTCTGTAAACAGGCCCCGCATCGGAGTATAGGTAATAATCAAAAAGTCATCTGAACCATAGCGTGCCTTAATGGAACGGTAGTATTTTAAGGCCTGATCATTCTCCAGTACCAGCGAGTCTGCAGATGCGTCGAGTTTGAAATCGGGTATATACAGGGCAAACGTAACGGTAAGCAGAAAGGAACAAAGTACGGCATATACGGGGTGTTTCAGTATCCATTGGTCGTACAGATGAGTCAGGGCAGGTGACATATTGGAGACTCGTGCATTATGTGAAGTTATTGATAAAGTTTAGCATTATTTCACGGTGCTAGTGAATATTCTTAGGCTAATTATTTGTTGTCTAATGGATGTTATATAACTGCCTGTGCAGGTATACGCTGATCAGTTCCTATTATGTCTATAAGGGCTTTATACGAGAGTAATACTATTTGCTAAATATTTGTACGCATGGAAGCAAGCCGCATCAGAATGACTATAATCAAATACATGATATTTATTAAAACGAGCAGGAGTATCGTTGTATGGATGCTGAAACCAAACAATTATTGCGCAGTATCGCCCACCATTAGAAGTGGGTTATCATGCTGTTGTTGGCTATTTTGATAATGTTGTTGGTCGGTTCCCTCAAATAGCCCAGGCCATTGCTTAAACGGTAACGGAAATAAGTACGTATGCATCAACTATGTGTCTATTCAGGCGAGGAATTGGCCGCCTATAATTTTGGCAGTGATCATCCCTTCGGACCTCGCCGTCTTGCTTCATTCATGCACCAGCTCAACACCGAGGGCCTGACTGAAAAAGTATGTCTGCGTAAACCGGAAATGGCATCCCGTGCTGCAATCGAGGCCTTTCATGACAGGGACTATGTCACCAGGGTGGAGCGGCTATCTCATTTTGGCATGGGCTTGCTCGATCAGGGTGATACACCCGCTTTCCGTGGTATGTTTGAAGCGGCATCCTGTGTGGCAGGGAGCGTATTGGATGCAATAAAACAAATAATGAAAGCAGAATGTCGCTATGCTTTTGTGCCAATTGCCGGACTACATCATGCGCATCGCAATAGTGCGGCGGGATTTTGTGTGTTCAATGATTGTGGAATCGCGATAGAACAACTACGTCGTACCCATGCATTAAACAGGGTGGCTTATATCGATATAGATGCGCATCATGGTGACGGAGTGTTCTATAGTTTTATAGATGATCCTGATCTATGTATCGTCGACTTCCATGAGGATGGTCAATATCTCTATCCGGGCACAGGTGCAGCCGATGAAACAGGTAATGGTGCGGCCATGGGTAGCAAGCTCAATATACCTATGCCGCCGGGTGCCGATGATGCGTTGTTTATGAAAAAATGGCCAGCCGCCGAAGAATTTATAGAACAGGCAAGACCAGAATTTATCCTGTTGCAGTGCGGTGCCGATAGTGTC
Source organism: uncultured Gammaproteobacteria bacterium (assembly GCA_947258655.1). Taxonomy (GTDB): domain Bacteria; phylum Pseudomonadota; class Gammaproteobacteria; order JAADHQ01; family JAADHQ01; genus JAADHQ01. The sequence continues at coordinate 165,553 of CAMYJD010000002.1, forward strand.
AGCGGTGATCCGATAACCCACATGCAATACAGCATCTCTACCCATGCATTTGTAGCCGGGCGCCTGAAATCGATGGCCGACAGGTTGTGCAGCGGGCGTCTGCTTGCCATGGGTGGAGGAGGCTATAATCTGGGTAATATTGCACGGGCATGGTGTGCTGTGGTTAGTGCACTGTTGTCGAATGATCAATAATGTTCGTTTGGCATATGCTCAGGTACAAACACCCATAACGCCAAGAAAGGATTGTGAGAGTTCACCCCGGCCAGCCTTGTCTATTATTTGTTCAGCTACCTGGGAAATTTCGGAAAGTGGCCCATTGAAGAGTACCATGCCAATCTGAAGGGTAGTGTGTACATCAGCAACCGGATTTTGTGCGTTTGGATTCGATGGCGGTAGAAACACCATCTGGATTTCGCTGACTTCCGTCGGGATGGAATCACATCCGCCTCCGGGTGCTACGAATGCAAAAAGTTCATCCGGACTATGCAGCGGGACGCTTTCCTCCTTGAAATTACCGTCTGCAGTTTTGGCAGTGAATTCAACAGTCAGGTTTGGTTTCATGAGTAGCTCTCCTGTTTAATGAAAGCAAATAAATTGTTACTTTTAAACGGTATGATACAAAGACACTAATGGAAGTGTAAACCATCCTGGCGAGATGATCTATGCCGGCAGCAGGTTTGTAAAGAATAAGCAATTATTGCCATTCCGTTGCATCTGTTTAATCCGGGCAGGGTAGTTCCAAAGTCACGCATAAACCGGAATATATGGTAGCATAGGGTCCTAAAGAGTTAATCTATTGGCATTTAGACGAATGACATACGACCTGGATACAATAACAAATATTATTAAAAATGCTGCACAGATAAAGTTGTTGCCTTATTTTGCCAATATAGAGCGAGATTATAAGGCCGATGGTAGTGTCATCACCGAAGCAGATCATCAGATGCAGGCAGTTTTGCAGGCTGAACTGTTGGCATTATATCCTCATACTATCCTGCTCGGTGAGGAGATGAGTGCAGATGAACAACAGAAAATTCTTGCTGCAGATAAACCAGTATGGTGTCTGGATCCGCTGGATGGAACCAATAATTTTGCCAGCGGCATTCCTTATTTTTCCGTATCACTGGCCTTGATCCACAAGGGTAGTGTCGTGTTGGGTATTGTTTATGACCCGGTTCGTGACGAATGTTTTGCTGCCAACAAGGAGCAGGGCAGTACTATTAACGGACGTGAATTAAAATTATCCAATTCGGATCTGAAATTACGCCAGGCTATCGCTATCATTGATTTTAAACGTCTTTCCAGCGAACTCGCAACACGACTGGTTACTGATATTCCATATGCATCACAACGCAGTTTCGGTTCAGTTGCACTGGACTGGTGCTGGTTGGCTGCCGGTCGCTGTCACCTGTATCTGCACGGGCGTTCGAATATATGGGATTATGCTGCAGGGCAGTATATCTTTGCCAGGGCAGGGGGATTTTCCAGCACCCTGGAAGCTGAACCGGTATTCACTGACAAGCTGATACCTCGATCGGCTGTAGCAGCAGTGGACAAGGATCTCTTTGATGCCTGGACACAGTGGCTGCTGAAAGGCTGATAAACCTGCTTTAAACCAGGGTTACAGTTGATCCATGCAGGACATCGCAGCTATCTTGTAACACTCGGCCAAGGTCGGATAATTGAAAATATTATCCGCCAGTCTGTCCACAGTGCAGCCACAGGCCATTACCAGCTGAGCGATATGAATCAGTTCACTGGCGGCCTCACCAATGATATGAACGCCCAGTACTTGACGGCTACCACGTTCGACCAGAAGTTTTAGCATACCTTGTTGCTCGCCGATGATTTGTCCGCGCGCAGTGTCGGCATAACTGGCTGTTCCGATGACATAGTCGACCTTATTTTGCTGTAATTGCCTTTCGTTTTCACCGACATAGGACAGTTCGGGTATGGTATAGATGGCCATAGGCAGTGGTGTCGGCGAAGTCTGTTTTTCCTGTGCGAATGCATGTTGGGCGACCATTATTCCCTGTTGCATTGCGGTCGATGCCAGTGCCGGACTACCGGCTAGATCACCAATAATATAGATATGCTCTGCACTTGTCTGGTGGGTTTCATTGATTCGCACCCAGCCATTATCATCGTTTGTCAACCCGGCCTTTTCGATCAGGAGGTCATCATAGTTGGGTTGCCTGCCCTGTGCATACAGCAATGTGTCGACCTTAAAGCGCTGGCCTGTGTCAGTGACGACTTCGACCTTGTCCTGCAGACGTTGAACAGAATTGACTCTGGTATTCATATGTTGTTGAATACCCATTTCATGCATGTGTGCGGCCAGATTTTCGGCGATGTCCTTGTCCAGGTACGCGAGCAGCTGCTGATGTGAATCGATAATGGTCACGTCCACACCCAGGGGTGCGAAAATCGTTGCAAATTCACATGCAATGACACCACCACCAACCACCAGCAGGTTTGAGGGCAGGTGTTTCAACTTAAGGATAGAGGTCGAATCAAGTACGCGCTCCTTGTCAAAAGGTATATGTGATGGCCTTCTTGGTCGTGAACCTGTCGCCAGAATAATTTTTTCTGCCTGCAGCAACTCGGTTTTGCCGGCTGGACTGCTTACAGCAAGGGTATGTGAGTCATGAAATGAAGCCTCACCGGGAATGATTGACACACCCTGTTGCAATAATTGCTTGAGTAATGTGACCTCTTTTTGCTTTACGATGCGGTCCTTTTTGGCGATTGCTTCGGCAAGGAAATTTCTTCCCATGTTCCGACGGGCTGTATCTTCGCGCATTCCGCCGGTCGCAAACCTCGAAGCAAGAAAAGCGGCCTCTCGCAAGGCCTTGCTGGGTATGGTGCCGGTCTGTAGACTGACTCCGCCAAGGCAGGGTTTGCGCTCTATTATGCCGACGTTTTTGCCGAGCTTGGCGGCAGTAATGGCGGCTGTTTGCCCACCCGGGCCCGAGCCAACGACGAGTAGTTCATAGTTTTTTATTGACATAGGCAGCACCGGTCATATCGATAACCTGATTCTACTGCAAATCATGATAAAAGGGTGCTCTGTAATTTGTGTGCGTATCGGGTTATTATGTACGGCTTATGGTGATGTTGGGTGATATTGATCTATTGTCTGTATTCAATAGCATTCAAAAACAGGCGGATTAATTGTTCCACCAGATCCTGTGCTGACAAATCCCTGTACTGTTCAGCCTGATAAATACATTTCGCATACAGGGCTTCACGCAGCATACCCTGGAACATCAGGCTGGCGATGCGTGGATTGACCTGACTGAAATTAATGCCTGTTGTCTGTTCCCGCATACTGACCTCGATAAAATCAGTAAAACTTTTCCAGCGGGCATCAAAAAACTGCTGTGCCAGACGCGCATCCTCGAGCAGGGCCTGCATTTCTATTTTCAGGTAGTCGGGATCCTCGACAACACTGTCGACGTAGACTCTCGTCATACGCAACAGTACACCGGCAAAATCATCGTCACCGGCCAATGCCGCTTCGACATAACTCTCACGACGACAGGCAATTTCATTTAATACCGCTTCATACAGCGCTTCCTTAGAAGCAAAATGCTGGTACAGAACGGCCGGGCTGACCCCCAGCCGTTGTGCAATTTGATCCACCGAAACACCGTGGTAGCCACAGTCTGCAAACAGTATCTTGGCTACAGCGAGTATTGATGCACGGCGTTCGGCCGCTTTCATACGTTTGCTCAAGCGTCTGGTTTTCTGATCAGGAATACGAATTCGCCATTTGTTTCCGTCGAATGCAATAACTCATTTCCGGTCTGCTTGCAGAAAGACTCGAAGTCTTTTACCGAACCCGGATCTGTGGCCGTGATCCTGATAACTTGTCCGTGGGCCAGTTCATTCATCGACTTCTTTGCTCTGAGGATGGGCAACGGGCAATTGAGTCCGCGGGTATCCAGGTCCATATCAATAGTATTATCAAAGGTATTCATATTGGTGCCCTCTAAACATATAAGTGAACGTTTACTAACATAGTAATAATGCATGGATATGTCAATATGCACTAACAATTTTGTGTGATATCGTGTATATATATTTGATATTAATATAAATAATAATTAGTGCATTATATGTATGGTTTCGGCGCCAGTGATTCATATATACCCAATGGTATTAATGCTGGTGAAAGAAACGATATAGGGGCATCGCATACAGGACATACGCGTTGTGCTATACACGGATCATGGACATCAACAAGGGCTCAATACAGGCGATTTTCACGGCAGCGTTTCGCTGTTACTTAAGCACCGTCATTTTGTTGCTATCAGCAATCTATTATTGTTCTTCTGTTGAAGCGGCAGACTTGCATTATGCGATTGATGGCAGACATGCCGATATCAGGCTACTGGTATACAAACGCGGGGCCTTGCAATTATTCGGTCATAATCATGTGATTCGTATTACCGGTCTTACAGGTGAGATCATGCGGGATACAGAAGATATTGAAAGGAGCAGTATTTCTCTCACTATTCCAGTCCATGATTTGGCCGTCGACAGGCCCGAAGACCGTAAACGCTCGGGTGATGCATTTGCTAATGCGGTAGACAACGAAACTTCCCTGGCGACAAGAAAGAACATGCTGGGGCCGCAATTACTGGATGCGCGGCATTACCCGCAGATCCATATTCAAGGACGTATCAGTACCGCTCATCATGCTACTGTCAGCCATATTACGGTTAGCATAAAGGGGCGGCTGCAACAATATATTGTTCCCGTTGATATACGGCTCACAGACTCTGTCATCACGGCGCGCGGACGGTTTACAGCCAGGCAAAGCGATTTTGGCATGCAGCCGATGAGTTTGCTGGGCGGCCTACTCGCAGTCAGGGATGATTTTGATGTGCTGTTCAATATCCAGGCCAATGCCGACTGATGCTTTCTGCTCTTATTCACCAGCCACAAAACAGACAGCGCTTGTTATCACGTCTATAATTCCATATTATTTATATAGTTAGAGGGTTGCAGCAATTGGGGTATTAGCGTTACGGGTGAAGGAGTTGATTTCAGGTAGCTACAGTCGCTATGTTGTTGAATTTTTCAGTCAGTTCCTGACTAAAATGGTGAAGTTTTTTTAGTAGCAACTATTATTAAAATTAGCGATGCTGTTTAAGCAGTGTTGTCATATGTAATCCCGTTCGTAAGGTATCAGCTTAAGGATGTTAACGGCTTGTCGATATTATTTATAGCATAATGTTGTAGCCAGGTTGTATATACATCCCCGCAAAGCAGCAGTTATCCATGTAAGGGGCCATGTCGGAGCCCTGCTAAATTGATACAGGTATTCAGGTATAAATAAAGTGGCAACAGATTCTGTTAAAAACCCTGGTTTGATGGCCCGTATCGCAATACGTTTCGAGAACCGGCCTGACAGTGAGCATGAACAGGCTATTGTGCGCATAATCATCACGATACTGTTGGCTATTTATCTCGGTATTCAAAGTTATCTGTATACGGATTTACCTGACGCCACTCGTGGTTTTATTGTGCTGGCATTGCTGTGCCTGTTCTCGGTCGGAATCGTGGTCAGGCTTGCATTTACCAGTACAGTATCTCCGCTGCGAAGGATGCTGGGCATGGTGGGTGACTATACCGTTACATCATACCTGATGTTTACCTATGGCGAACCCATGGCACCTCTGTATATAATATATTTATGGATTACGACGGGTTATGGCCTGCGTTACGGAAAAACATATCTATACCTGGCCATGGCGCATTCACTGATCGGTTTTATGTATGTGCTCGAAGGGAACCCTTACTGGATCAATAATCATACTGTTGGATATGGCTTGCTGATTGGTCTGATGGTCATGCCGCTCTATACTGCGGCTTTGCTGGGTAAACTGACACGTGCCAAGGCAGAGGCGGAGCAGGCCAGTAAGGCCAAAAGCCAGTTTCTTGCCACTATGAGTCATGAAATCAGGACGCCAATGAATGGTGTCATTGGGATGATTGATTTATTGCTGGATACTCCGTTAAATGATGAGCAGGGGCACTTTGCCAAGACCATCCGAACTTCAGCAACCAATCTATTGGTTCTGATCGATGATATCCTGGATATTTCAAAAATCGAATCCGGGAAGTTATCCATCGAGCGGACTAATTTCGATTTGCATGCGCTATTAAACAGTACCGTTACCATGCTGTCGCCGCAGGCCAGTGACAAGAACCTCAGATTACAATTACACATTGATCCGCATACCCCATACCTGTTGCATGGCGATGACATGCATCTTCGCCAGGTACTGATAAACCTGATTGGTAATGCAATTAAATTTACACATGAGGGCAGCGTCGATGTGCTTGTTCGCTGTGTTCATGAAGACAGAAATACGACAAGTATCTATTTTGAAGTCCGTGATACCGGTATTGGTATAGCGAAGGATGTGCAACAAACCATATTTGAAGATTTCACCCAGGCTGACAACAGCATTACGCGGAGATACGGTGGTACCGGTCTGGGTACGACCATTTCAAAGCAGCTGATCGAATTGCTTGGTGGAGAGATAGGATTACAAAGTACCCCTGGTGTTGGAACTATATTATCTTTCACGCTGCCTTTCGAGAAGCAGACATATGATTCGGATGTACGCACACTCGATGGCAATATACTGGTTATTAGCAGGGACCCGGAGCTAGTAGAGAATCTGCGCGAATGGTTATCCGGCTGGGGACTGCAGGCGAGTTTTCAGCAGGAAATGCTGGACAATAGCAAGATAGAAAGTATCCTCCCGGGAGACCACAATCGCATTATACTGCTGGATGAACATTGCTTGTCCGATCCTGTTGCCTTCGCCAATGAATTTAGCAGGTATAATGCCCAGTTGCGACATGGCCTGATACTTATCCGCAGGCGCATGGAACCTCCGGCACAGGCCTTGCTGGAAGCAGGTTGTTCATCGGTGTTGGTGCTGCCTATCGTACAATCGGTCATGTTCAATGCCTTACATGCTATTTATGCAAAGCTGCCTAATGATGACAGGACGATACCGTTTTCCTTGTCTATCAGACATGAAATCAGGAAAAGCGACAAGCAGGGCAAGAGGATCCTGGTAGCTGAAGACAATCTCGTCAATCAGGAAGTCATCTGTGCGATCCTTAAAAAGGCAGGTCATCATGTGACCCTGGCTGAAGATGGTGAAAAGGCACTGGATTTACTCGAAGATGCCAACTTCGACGTGGCGATAATCGACATGCATATGCCGGGCAAAAGCGGTCTGGAAGTGATCAAGCTGCATCGTTTCATGATGCCGGAAAACAGCAAAATGCCGTTTATTATACTGTCAGCAGACATCTCCAATGATGCTTTGCGCGTCAGTAAGGAAGCTGGTGCTGCAGAGTATTTGACCAAACCGATCGATCCATCTCGTCTGCTACAGGTTATTGATCAACTCACCGAAACAATCCCGGACATGGATTCCACAGCACAGGATGGTGAACAGATAACGGCCGACATAGTGAATACTGCACATGAAATCCTGTCACGTAATGTGCTGGATAATATTGCGAAAATGGACAATACACCGGACTTTGTCATCAAATTGATTGAGGATTTCCTTGATGATGGGATTGTATTTGTTCGCGACATCGAGCAGGCCTGTCATCGTGAAGATTATTATACGGTGGGTGAGAGTGCGCATGCATTGATGGGAGGCGCCTCCAACCTTGGTGCTAACGCAGTGTGTGATGCATGCAGAAAGCTGCAGGAGGCGGCTGCTAACGAGAAGGATAAGGACAAATGCTTGCGAGGATTGCGTCTGTTGCAGGCATCGATGCGGCAAACACGCACAGCCATGCAGGAGTACATTAATGAAAAAGGCAGGGTTGCGCCAACAGCCAGCCATAATCAGGGCGTCGAGAATACCTTGCACGAAACTGATTAAAAATAAATCAATATTATCGTGCAGCCTATATCGATGCACTCTGTATGCATATACTCGCCAGGCATATGTGATGCATCACTTAAAACGCAGCTCAGCTTGCTGTACAGGCGTAGCAATATAATTACCTGTCAGAACTGTCAGACGTTTATATGGTATGAATCCTTCAATTCATGATATGAGCAGGACTGGCTTGGCTTAGGTCCCCGTAGACGATTTATTTTCGCTATTCATACTCTCGATCTTGCTATTCTGGGCCCTGACCAGGCGTTGCATCGTTTTCAGTTCGCGTTCTGAAATATTCATTGCGCAGTCAACCCACATAGTGGTTATGTCGTGTAATTCCTTATATGAGACATGATTGTAACAACTTCTAGTATGCCTGATTAAGGCCTGCGCATTGCTGCGGCGATTAGTCTGGCGTATGTATTCCCGTAGTTCCTGGTCGCCTTTGCCGGAGTCTGCGAGAATATCAACAACGCCCAGATTATATAGCTCTTCAGCGCTATAAAGCTTACCGCTAAGTATAATGTGTTCTGCCAATGCAGAATTGACACGTTGGCGTAGAAAGCTATAAGCGCCCATGCCGGGAAAGAGATTAAACAACACCTCGGGAAATCCCAATTGGGTGCCCCGTTCAGCAATAATGACATTGCATGAGAGTGCTGCCTCAAGGCCGCCTCCCTGTGCGCTACCCTGGATCAACGCAATCGTGGTCAGAGGGGATTCCAGGCTGACAGACATTTGATGAACAATATCAATGCAGGTAATTGCATACTGAAGTAATGTCTCCCTGTCCTGTTGTTGGATCAATTGCAGAAACAGGTTCAGATCACCGCCAAGGTTGAATATGCCGGGTATCGATGATGCCAGCACGGTATATTTCAGACTCGACTCGCCTTGTTGCTGTCTGTCCAGTTGTACCTTTTGCGCTACTGCCTGTTGAAATGATCGCAGTTCCTTTAGTAAAGCGGTATTAAAACATGGTCTGGGTTCAGGTTGCATATAAAATGTTGCAGCTCCAAGCTCGTCATCAACATGAAAATGTGACTGCTGCAGTGGAGTTTTCATCAAAGGTAATTGTGTGAGTGATGCTGTGTTTGACATTATATAGATCTCCATGAAGTTTGAATTGACTGCAAATAAACAGTAATGCAAATTGCTTGCCTAATAACGGTAGTCAAGCAAAACAATGCATGTTGATACATTTGCAATCAGTATAGTGTATGTCCTTTGTGCAGGTAGAATGTCCGATACGGGATAAAATAATTCACTGACAGGGCATTTGTAACTGGATATTAAACTGTATCGTTGTTTTGATTTACATGCGTTAATCGATAATAGAATTAATCCGCTGTCAATCGTTCTTTGTTATGCAAATCGACGTGATTGATGCAAGCATGTTTAATGTTGATACTACATATTGAAGTAAATTTAACAGGTATGAAATTGCAGAGAGGCACAGGAATAGTGCAGGTAAGGCGAGGTGACGAATATTGATCAGATATTCGCGGATAATAATCTGGTATATGTCAATATATTGTTATGTGCAACAGGCTGTTCGTATTGAATCGCATCGTTGATAGAGTTCAAACCAAGTGATCGATTTGGCGTATAATGGTATGTGGCCAGTGTGTACATACAGATACAGCAACAGCCCACATAGGAGGCTGTTGCTGTATATACCAGGTTCTCGCAGGCTTACGTGGCCGCTTATTCGGTCTCGAATGCATAGTTTTTACTGAGACCCTGCTTACGAATGGAGCCGACAAGGGCGTCATCGATAGTACTGGCAGCCGTGCCCGACTGTACCTTCCTCTTTTCACTAAGGTACTTTTTACGTTCCTTGCTCAATCTATGTATTTCCTTCTGGATACGTTTACGTTCACTGGTCTTTTCGGCAATGTACGCCTGTTGAGATTCCTTGCTCATGTGTCGCATAGGCTCAGGTAACTGCTCCTGTTCTATTTGCTCGAGTTTGATATCATCGCGTTCCATCGCATCTACCAGGTCCCATTTGGAATTGTTATACATAGGGGAGGCCTTGGAAGCTGCGCGCGCTGCCAGTACACTGCCTGATATCTGTTCGGACCTGGAATCCTGAGTTGCCTGGCGCTGTATCTTCTTTTTACCCTCGGTCCCGTAGGGTACATAGGTCTTGTTAAGTTGACTGTTCAGTTGTGCCAGTTTTTTATCCTGTGGTGCATCGATATGCACAATCCGATGATTATGGTCAATGCTCATATAATCACCACCGGCAAGCAGTGCACCTTCTTTCCAGCCGGAATTTACACCGACTTTCATATTGCCGGCGTGTATGGTATTGACAGTAATGCCTTTAGATTTTGCCTTGGCGATGGCTTCACGGAACGACACCGGGCCTTGCGTGAAGGGTTCATTGCCGGCGATAAAGATGGCCTTGATGTCATTGTCTGAATGGCTCCATTCCAGTTCCGTAACTGCGTTATCGATAACATATCCGCAATATTCATCACCACCATTAGTTTTCAATGAAAATAGTGCCTCCGAGACCTGATCAAGTTCAGTCGTCAAGGCACTGACTTGTCGTACGTAGCCTTCGTTACGGGACAGATTACTATTTCCATATTCATAGACGGCAACTTCCAGGTCAGGTTTGATGCCATCTCTGGTTGCACGCGCAAATTCATTGACGACTTGCCAGAGCTGATTTCGCGTCTGGTTTATAAGCCCGCTCATACTGCTGCTGGTATCAAGCAGGATAGCTACCTGTATTCTCGGTTTCTCCTGTTGTTGAATAAGTACAGTTTTAGCATTGGCCGGCGAGTTCTTATCCGGGTAAAAACCAATAACTGCAGCGGTGATGATAATAAGTCCTGTGGCTATAAGTTTATTGTTCATGAGTTCCTCCTGTGGAATCAATGTGTGGATATTTTATGTAATGAAAGTTGCGCACTCTGGTATGCATGTTCAAAAGTATCATCTGTTGTCGCAACCACGTTTTCTTCTCTATTGCTGCGCGCAAAGCGTGCCGGTATATATATGAATAGAGCCTGGAGCAGGAAAAAGCACCATAGACCGAGCAACAGGCTTTGCGTCATGTTCCAGGCAATAATGGCGGCAATGAGACTGAATGCCGTTAATAGAAGATCTGTCAGGGATGAAAAAAGGCTGTTGTAGTAATACAGCGACCTGACCAACCAGATTGCGGCGATGTGCAGGCTCAGAAATAGTAATATCGAATTGACCATCGCCAGATTCAGAAACATAAGTACTGCCCAGAAAAAGACCACGCTGATGCGGCCTGTTTTTTCCCTGCTTCGCACAAGAAGATAGGCGATATAGGCAAATGCCAGTGCGCTTGCCAGAATTCGAAACACGAGACCGCCTGAAAACAGGCTGGCCAGGGCAGTAAACAGGATTGCACCCGTAATACTGATTAACAGGGCCATACCTGCACCTTCAATAAATGTTATGTGCCTTTTCATGAAACCGCCCTCTGTTGTTTTTCACGCAGTAGAGCGATCTCAATATCCTCTTCGCTGATCGAGATGTTTTCAGGGAAAATATATTCCTCTGTACACGCGGTATGTGTTTCTTCAGCCATCAATTCCTGTTTTTGCTTTATAGATGCCAGGCGATTGCGTTGATCTATCAGGGATTGTTTGATGTCACTGATTGTTGTATCGAGTTTGTCCAGTTTACGCGCCAGAAATCGTGTAAAACGCTCTGTTTCGAGGCGGCGCTTGATCAGGTTGCGGGCAAGCGATTCATTATCGGTTTCAAAGCACACATCAAGCTCCTGACGTATCTGTGTCAATGCTTGCTCAAGTTCGTGTTGACGTTCCTGTAGTTGTATACGCTGGTGTTCAAGCTGTTTAAGATGGAGTTGTTTATCATTGATACTGTCCTCCATCTCTCTGACTGCCTGTTTCAGCAGCGCATCCGGTTCTTCCAGGCGATCTAAAACGGCATGCATGTCAGCCCGAAACAGCCTGCTTATACGGTTAATCAATGCCATGATTTTTCTCCTCTACATAGATGCTAAGTGGTATGAAGTAAGTCTAGTCAGCGATGCTGGGTAATATCAGGCGTAAATATGTAAAACGTGCAGGCAGGAATTTACATAAAATTTACATGTGCGCGCGCCCTGAAGCTGTTAATATTCAGGTGTTATGTCACGTAAACCCCATATATTGATAGTCGAGGACGAAGAGGCCATCCGTTCTGGCCTGATAGATGTACTGCACTATCATGGCTATACGACAGATGCAGCAGCAGATGGGCGGCAGGGGCTGGAAATGGCCCTGAGCGGAAAATATGACCTGATTCTACTGGACGTTATGCTGCCTGGCATGGATGGTTTTGAAATCTGTAACCGGATTCGCGTACAGGACCGGGAACAACCGATCATCATGCTGACGGCAAAAAGCCAGGATGAAGATATCATACAGGGGCTACAGTTAGGCGCAGATGATTATGTATCCAAGCCGTTCTCTGTCGCACAACTGGTCTTGAGGATACAGGCGGTGCTGAGAAGATCCCGCATTGGTATCGAGACAGACAATACTATTATGTTATGTGACGATCATCATATCGATATTCGCAATATGTCAGGACGCCTGGGCGGGCGTGAGGTTGTATTTACACGGCGCGAGGTAGAGATTCTGCAATACCTGAGTATGAATACGGAGCGCCCGGTCTCACGGGATGAATTACTGAATAAACTCTGGGGCTATGCGAAAAATCTCGACCTTGAGACGCGCACGGTAGATATCCATATCGCCAAGATCCGGCGCAAGATCGAGGCTGACCCGGCGCATCCTCGTTTCCTGGTCACGGTACGCGGTGCCGGCTACCGTCTGATGGTGGCATAGTTGCGTTATCGTGCTTATACGGGCTGGAGTAAGGCACGTTTGGGTGTGGTTCTGGCACTGTTCTTTCTGGCGCTGGCAATTCCGACAGTGATCCTGATCATACAGGCATCCGGACAAATGAAATGGGAGGCATTTCATCAGCAGCGTTTGCTGGCTGAAGAACTGGTTAGCCGTATTGATCGGCGCTACAGTGAGCTGATTGATGCAGAAAATGCACGTCCGTTTACTGATTATGCATTTCTTAACGTAAGTGCTGCCGCACAGAGCAACGTACTGCAACGATCCCCGTTGTCCATGTATCCGTTGAAGTCGTCCATACCGGGAGCAATAGGTTACTTTCAGATAGATAATGAAGGACGGTTCAGTACGCCGTTATTGCCGGATTCAAGGGCGCAGGCTGTTTCTTCGGGCCTTACTACCCAGGAATATGATAATCGCCAGCAACTCAGTATGGAGATTTATCGCACCTTGAATGAAAATAAACTGGTCGGGAAATTTAATAATGCAGCAAAGAAGGATATACAGGCAAGTTCCACGGCCGGTTTAAAGCCTGAACTGGATGCATCAGCAGAGCGTAAGACTGAAAGCAGTACATATAAAAAAAACCAATCCAGGCAGCGCCAGGTCGAAAGCCAGGCGGGCTTCGACATGCTACAGGAGCAGCGTCGCGCCCCACAGGCCAGCAGCAAGACATACTCAAGCAGTCTCGGCAAGGTTGAGGACCTGAAACTGGAAAAGCGTTATGAAGACATGGTGATGGAAAGGGAAGGCAGGCAGGAGCAGGCCAGGCAAAAATTGAGCAAGATGAAGCGCGTCTTGCGCAAGGAACGTAATATCCTGCCAAGCCGACAACCTGCGCCGGCACTGGCGGCGGAAGCAGCAGAAGAGTTTGATGATGTCCGTGTCAATATTTTTGAAAGTGAGATCGACGCACTTGATTTCAGCATGCTGGATAGTGGACATTTCGTGTTATTTCGCAAAGTCTGGCGTGACGGGCGCCGTGATATCCAGGGTGTGTTGATTGACTCGAAGGCGTTTATTTCAGGAGTGATTGACAAGATCTTTGCCAAGACCGTTGTGTCGTATGCAAGTAATCTGGTTGTTGCCTATAAAGGTGATGTGCTGTCTGTATTACGGGCAAAAGATAGCGATCGCTATCTGTCCAGTAGTGATGAACTCCAGGGTACCTTGCTGTTACATGAGAGACTCGGGTCAACACTTGACCAGCTTGAGCTGATATTCAGTGTCAATAAGTTACCGGCAGGACCGGGTGGAGTAATTGTGACATGGCTGTCAGTAATTGTGTTGCTGGTTTTATGTGGTGGATTCCTGCTCATTTATCGACTCGGATTAAAACAGATCAATCTTGCACGTCAGCAACAGGATTTTGTTTCAGCGGTCAGTCATGAGCTGAAAACGCCACTGACTTCTATCAGGATGTATGGAGAAATGCTCAGGGAAGGTTGGGCGAGTGAGGAAAAACGTAAAACCTATTACGACTATATATACGATGAAAGTGAGCGCCTAACACGCCTGATCAATAATGTGTTGCATCTGGCGCGGATGACCCGAAATGATATTAAATTCGAATTGAAGACCTGCAGCGTTGCGCAGTTACTGGATCTTGTGCAGTCGAAAGTCACGTCACAGATAGAAAGAAGCGGTTATATATTGAATACTGAATATGATGATTCGCTAGCCCAGGCGCAAGTAGACATCGATGTGGATTATTTTACCCAGATATTTATCAACCTGGTCGATAATGCAATCAAATTTTCCGTCAATGCAGACAGAAAACAGATCGATATTGGTTGCAGGATGATGGGCGATGATCATGTGCAGTTTTATGTACGCGACTATGGGCCAGGCATTGCCAGGGACCAGATGCGCAAGATTTTTCATTTGTTTTACCGTTCCGAGAACGAACTTACGCGCGAGACCCTGGGAACCGGTATCGGTCTGGCGCTGGTGAATCAGTTGATGCAGGCCATGCATGGCAGTGTCGATGTTATCAACCGTGAACCGGGCGCTGAATTCAGGCTGGAACTGAAGCAACGTTAGTGGTTTGACTGGATACCTTGATCATATACCATATTGATATCCTTCGACTAACATGATTTGTAAAGCATCAACTACTTGCGTAAATTACCATTTCAATATGCCGCTTTTCCTGCTAATGTAATTCAAGGACTTGTCTGCTTTCGGCGGAGAATGTTGCTTCAATCTTAAACTGACGTGATGCTATCTATAGGTCTCTACACGTTTAACAGAGCAATGAGCTACATTTGGCTTATCGCTATATCTAACTGTTTTTTTTCAATATAATTATTCCAGGAACGGGCTTCTACGCTATAAGTCATGACATCTTCCCTGGCAATAAGGTAAGTGAAACATCGGGTCAGTTTTGGTAATCTACTGTAACAAACATTATAAATTACAAAAGTGTTATACGACAGTTCGTATAAGAAGGGAAAATACGACATGTCGTCTAATATACTGTTAGAACGCTTGCGTAGGCCATGATTCCACGTAATAAGGAGGACCTGTGAAACCAGAAGAAGTTGAACGCGCAAAACTCGAACTCGAACGGGATCGTTTTGCATTCGAAAAGACGAAGGCAGAGTTGTCGAACAACTTTTTCGCCAGGTACTCGGCAATACTCATTCCCGCAGCAGTTTCATTTGCGGCGGTAGTTGTTTCCTTCGGCCAAGTCTGGG
>CAMYJD010000003.1:0-157337 GCA_947258655.1 uncultured Gammaproteobacteria bacterium
ATTGGTGGACGCATGGCCTGGCGCTGATGCATGCCCGGCATTGGCGGACGCATGGCCTGGCGCTGGTGCATGCCCGGCATTGGTGGACGCATGGCCTGGCGCTGGTGCATGCCCGGCATTGGCGGACGCATGGCCTGGCGCTGGTGCATGCCCGGCATTGGTGGACGCATGGCCTGGCGCTGGTGCATGCCCGGCATTGGTGGACGCATGGCCTGGCGCTGTTGCATGCCCGGCATCGGCGGGCGCATCACACGACGGGCCGGCATGTGTTGCGGGTTCCAGCGCGGTGCCTGGGCCTGGCGTGGCATAGGACGAGGGTGGATCATGTTATTTCGCCACACGGGAGGCACTTTCGCATTACCTGGTGCGATAATATAACCGCTATGGCCCGGCGAATTAGGTCTGAAGCGGTTATCGGCCTGTACCAGACCTGGAACAGCGATAAGTACAGTCACTATAGTTGCAATGGTCTTATTCATTCCCAATTCTCCGGTTTGTATAATTATTGATCTATTGTTGCCATAGTCGACCTTCATCTTGCGGGCATAGCCGACTGCACCTTTTTAAAATTTGCTGGCACTTCAAAAATATTCTCAGGCTGTTTACCCAGCTTGATATCCTTTAGTTCACGAATATAACCACCAGGCATCACCTCCTTGATAATAATACCAATTTCCGGATCATACCATTGAAATGTTTTTTCTGAATAACCATCCGGTCGGGTCAGATGTATAACCCATTTTTCTGTATTTCGATTACTTATCTCTTCATTACCCGTCTGTAAAAGTTCGACAGCACTGCCATCAGGGAAAAACTGTCGCAAGGCCTGCCCCCTGTCAACATCCACCCAGATCAATGCCTTCAGCGTTTTACCCCGGACAACACGACTTATCTCCCATTTATCAGCAACACGACCACGTATCTTTTCCTTACCCAGCAACTTACAGCTTTCTCCTTCTATGCCCGTACATGGATTAGTGGATTCAGGTCGGGTTTTACTCAGGCCCGTATCAACAGAGCGGTTCTTGGCGACCTCGTAAATCTTTTGTTGCGGCAGTACCAGGTACTGCACCCCTTGACTGGGGCGATAAATTTCAATGATAGTGTATTGATTATGTATGTATTCCCGACGAATGCCGTCGCTGCCGACATTCATTTTTGCAACTTTTGACTGCCCTTGCGGAAACGTCTGGATAGCGGTGGCAGAAAATTCAACGGTAGCCGCAATACATCTTTGGCTCAGAATTAATAATAGCAACAGTTTGCATATCAAGATCAATCGTGCAGTCAACATATATTGGAAAATACCTTCTGTTCTTGACTTATTGATAGCACTTCCCTGTGCAAGTGATTTTCAGACTTTTATTTATCTGCTTTTGGTGCTGCAGGTGGTGGTGGTGGTGGTGCATAGGGTGCGCCATAACCACCAGGATAGCCATAACCACCAGGTGCGCCATAACCACCAGGTGCGCCATAACCACCAGGATAGCCATAACCACCAGGTGCGCCATAACCACCAGGATAGCCATAACCGTAACCCGGATAACCATAACCGTAGCCGGGATTGCCATAATAACGACCATCGCCGTAACCGCTACCACGACCGCTCATATTGAATGACATATTTCCATCACCCCAGCCATCGCCCCAGCCACTGTTATTCCAAGGACCACCGCCCCAAGGGCCACCACCCCAAGGACCGCCACCCCACCAGGCCTGGGCAGAACCCATAGGCGCTGCAGCAAAACCCAGCGCAGCAACAACAGATAACACCTTAAGAGTCTTCTTCATTTCTAAGTTCCTCCAATCATTAATGGTCATTATTCATGGCTCGATTGCTCGCTATGAATACCGTGCTCCATTGAGTGCATCAAATATATAACTGCTGGAGCAAGCCAGTTACATAGCACCTATTCCAAACGCATAACCCTCCTATGTTCAGCAAACCTGCTTAGCATAAATCCGGCTATTACATGTAAGAATTCATATCACAATAACTGAATAGTATAATATTAATATCGCTATTGAATTATTGACCCATGTCAGCAAAATCCAATAAATCACCAACCCGGATAAGAATACATCGCCCCGGGAACCATAGACCCACCCTGTATACCGGGATAAATCCCGTTCATACCACCAAATCCCGGCAGCATATAAGAATTATAGGGAGACTTGTAACCGTAATAGGGATCTGAATAGGGAGAACGCATATATCCATGGTATGGATATGCAGGCTGATTGTAGCGCTGACCAACTCCAGGTTCATGCCATCTATAATATTGCCTGGATGGCTGCCCGGGCGGCATATTTGCCCAAGGGCGATTACCCGCGGGCACCTGTCGATTATCTGGATAAGACCATGGATTATATCGCAGCCCGTCGGCCTCAAGCAAAGCTGGAATTATAATCGCGGATATAATGAACAGGATAACATATTGAATCCTGACAGGATTGGTAAGGATGACTTTTTTGTGCATGGACAAAAAGCCTTTGCTCATCATTTATCGTCGTGCCCCGTATGGATCCGCATAATGAGGTTGCGGATAAGTCGAATAACCAGGATATGAAGGTGGGTATGCATTGCCATAGGCTTCTCCATATTGTGGGTTATAAGCACTCGGGGCAGATCCGGGCGATGGGTAATATCGATACCCATATGGATTTGACATTTGTTCAGCAGGATACGGGGGAGCAACATGCCCACTGTATGGTACTGGCGGTTGATGATTGGGCACTGTTTCATGCATATCATAGTAGATATTAGCCGACTTTGGATCTGGGTCAACCTGGTATGGTCCCAGCGGAGGCGGAGCCATTTCATACCCCATCTCATGGATTTCCTGTGGTACATATCCCTGCATCTGCACAGGTTGATTAAACGTATCTTGCGCAACGACATTCACTGGAAGCCCATAAACGAACAGAAGGATCATCCATTGCCTGCAATCTTTAAACATCTCGCGCATCTCTCTCAACCTTTATAACTCCATAGCCAACAAAGACTACTCATTCAAATCCGTTTTAAGACGTATGCCACGTCGCTTACGCGTACCTGGTCTCGCCGTCTGCCGCGCAACTGAGGCTGTAGACGTATCTGCCTGCGATTTCTCAGTTACACTATTTGTTGATGCTGTTTTCTTGGTTGCAGCCTTTTTAGTTGCAGCCTTTTTAGTTGCAGCCTTTTTAGTTGCAGCCTTTTTAGTTGCAGCCTTTTTAGTTGAAACACTCTTTGCTTCGGCCTTCTTTGCTTCAGCCTTCTTTGCTTCAGCCTTCTTTGCTTCGGCCTTCTTTGCTTCGGCCTTCTTTGCTTCGGCCTTCTTTGCTTCGGCCTTCTTTGCTTCGGCCTTCTTTGGTTCAGCCTTTTTAGTTACAGCCTTTTTAGTTGCAGCCTTTTTAGTTGAAACACTCTTTGCTTCGGCCTTCTTTGCTTCGGCCTTCTTTGGCTCGGTTTTCTTTGGCTCAGCCTTCTTTGCTACTACTTTCTTCGGCGCAGCTTTATTAACCTCAGCTTTATTGTTAACTGCTTTTTCTTCTGCTGTCGAAATTTTCGCTGCGTTGCTGCGGCTGGCTGTCTCACTACTTGCGGCAGTGGTATTCCTGCTGCCTCCCACTCCGCCTGTAGCACCCGTCTGTTGCCTGATCTCTGCCTGGCTACCGCCGCTCGAATTTGATGGTGGCGCCCCTCCAGGCTTGTTACCAGGCGCATCTGGCCCAGGACCACCCGATTGCCGGCGTGCGCGGATAAAAGCAATCAGCTTGTCGAGCAACATGCGTATCACAAAGTAAACCGCACGTAAGATATAAAACACCCAGGTTACTACCGTCACTGTACCTGACCAGATAGTCATCCATAATGGCGTCTTTACCTCACATACATCACCCGGTTCTTCAGCCACTTCCCGACCGGTTAATATGAAGAATTGTTTTTTGGCTGTAATACAGCCCAACGGAATGACTACCAGGGTTAACATGGTTGATACAGCTGTGCCGAATAACAGGCTGACCGCCATCCCCTGGAAAATAGGATCTGAAATGATCGCAAATGCGCCTGCCATTAATGTCAACGCAGTAATAAATATCGGACGCATGCGGATCTGGCCAGCCCTGATAACCGCCTCCTTGATTTCAACGCCAGCACGTACCTCATTCATAACAAACTCCACCAACAGGATGGAGTTGCGGACAATAATGCCAGCAAGGGCAATGAAGCCGATCATAGAGGTTGCTGTAAACTCGGCATTCATTATCCAGTGTCCCGGAATAATACCGATCAAGGTCAACGGTATTGGCGCCATGATCAATCCGCCCAGCTTGAAATTCTTGAACTCCCAGACAATCAAGGCATAGATCAACAGCAAGGCTGCCATAAAGGCCAGACCCATATCACGGAAGGTCTCATAGGTTACAGTCCATTCACCGGTCCATTCCATACCTGATTGATTAGTAGCCTCAGGAGGGCCTAATAAACCACCCGGCATACCACTTATCGTGACACCGTCCGGCGTTTTGTAGTTTGCCAGCAGGTCTTCAATATTAAACATGCCGTAGATGGGTGCACCGAGGCGTCCCTCCATCTCGCCGGTCACATATTCAATACTGCGAAGGTCCTTGTGATAAATGATGTGCTCGGCCTGCGCCCTGACAAATTTACCGAGCTCGCCCAACGGAATCGGCTCTCCTTGTCCCTGCCCCTGAATCGGCAAGGTTTCCAGTCTTTCAATCTCGGAACGCGCCGCCAGAGGCACCTGGATAACTATAAAAGTTGGCTCCAGTACAGCACCACGCTTTACATCGCCCAGTTTATAACCACCCAGGGCCATTTCCAGGTTACGGTTGATAATATCGACCGAGACACCGCGCCTGACCGCTTTTTCAGTATCGACTTCGAAGCGCCAGTATTGATGCGGCTGGATCATATAATTATCGACATCAACAACACCCTCGGCCTGTGCAAACATTTGGGTCATATCACGCGCGACCTGACGACGCGTTTCTGCATCAGGTCCGTATACTTCCGCAACGACCGTTTGCAGTACCGGTGGCCCCGGCGGCATCTCGACAACCTGCAAGCGCACGCCTGAACGCTTCAATTCCTCGTCTTGACTGATATATTCATTTAACTGCTTGCGAGCATCAACAGCTATATCATGACTGGCGCGCTCCCTGGCATCCTTGTCCAGCAACATAACCTGGATATCCGCCTCCCAGGGCTGCTGCCGCAGATAGTAATGACGCACCATACCATTGAAGTTGAATGGTGAAGCTACACCTACATATGTCTGTAATGCAGTAACCTCGGGCATCTTTTTCAGCACCTCGGCCAATTGCGCTGTTACATTGGCCGTTTGCGGCATCGCTGTGCCCTCGGGCATATTAATGACGACATTAAATTCCGGCTTGTTATCAAATGGCAACATCTTGACCGTGACGGTTTTGGTATAAAACAGCGCACAGGCAATGAATGTTAATGCAATCAATGTATACAGGAAAATATAGGGTACGCGTCCGCCAGAACATAATGGCGTCATACAGGGATTATAGAAACGGCCGATCAATTCATTCGTCTTCGCTTCCCTTCTCTCCGCATTTTCAAGTGCCTTTAACTGAGGGCGTACGCGCATTGCCAGCCAGGGTGCAAAAATAAATGCGGCGACCAGGGAGAAAAACATTGCCGATGAGCCGAGCACCGGTATCGGGCGCATATAGGGACCCATCAAGCCACTGACAACACCCATCGGCAACATGGCAGCGATAATCGCTAACGTCGCCAGCACAGTCGGATTGCCAACCTCGCGTACCGCATCGATGGCGATATCAACCGTAGTCCGACCTGCCTTTAGCCAACGCCTGAAAATATTCTCCACCACTACCGTGGCATCATCGACCAGGATCCCGATCGAGAACACCAACGCGAACAGACTGACGCGATCAATCGTATAATCGAGCACCCAGGCTGACCATACAGTAATCAGGATAACGATCGGTATTATAGTAATAACGACTGAAGCCGCTCGCACGCCCAGCCCAATCAAACACAGCAGACTGACCGCGACCGCCGCTTCAAACAGTGCCGTTAACAGTTCATTTACTTTATCGTCAGCAGTCTTGCCATAGTCACGGGTAATGGCGACCTCCACATCAGGAGAAATCAGGTCACCTTTCAGGCTTTCAAGCCTATTCAGCAAATCGTGAGCAACCGTAACCCCATTACTACCGATCTTCTTTGCAATAGCGATCGTAACGGCTGCTGCGGCGCTGGCTTGTGGTGTTGAACCGTCATGCGCACTGCCGGTGTAGTAGGTAACCATGCGTCCGGTTTCTTCAGGTGCTTCGATGACATTGGCTACATCACGGATATAGACTGGCATACCATTGCGGATACCAACAACCAGCCGGGACACATCCTCTGCCGAATACAGAAATGCGCCGGTATACACACTCATGGCCGTATTATCGCCCTCGACACTTCCTGCATGGCGCTCGGCATTCGCAGTACGAATAGTATTAGCCACCTGGTCAACGCTGATACCAAAGCCGGCCAGGCGTTCGGGTGAAACCTCGACACGAATCTGCTCGGTCCGACCACCGGAAACAAAGCCCTTACCCGTATTAGGAACTTCTTTCAGGCGCTGCAACACATCCAGCGCCAGGGTCCGCAACAAGGCGTCATCCTGGGTCTCGGACCATAAACTTATTGTGACGACAGGAACGTCATCAATACCCACGGGCTTGACCAGAGGATGCTTGACTCCTGGAGGCATTTTGTCCAGGTTTGACTGCAGCTTGTCATGTACCTTGACGATCGATTCCTCGAGGTTTTCACCCACCTTGAAACGTACCGTTACGATCGCATCGCCACGGCGGCTGGCTGAATAAACATGACGAACACCTGGAATTTCACTCATGATGCGTTCCAGCGGATCGGTAACCAGACTGGCCACCTGTTCGGTGGAAGCGCCCGGATACTGGACAAAAATATCCACCATGGGAACAGAGATCTTGGGATCTTCCTGGCGCGGCGTGAAAAAAAGCCCCAACAGTCCTATGGCCAAAGCAGCCATCATTAGCAAGGGTGTGACGGGTGAGTTGATAAATGCCTGGGCCAAACGGCCGGCTAATCCCAAATTTACTGTATCAAGTACTTCCTGTTTCTGCTGATCCTCGGGAGATGCTTTTTTTTCTGATTGTTCGCTCATCGAAACCTATGCCTAGTAATTATTCAAGTCCGGATACTGCAAATACCCACCCGAACCCGGCAACGCCTACCACTAAAAACAGCTTCGGTTGCCAGTAGCATTTATCTTTTTACAGGGTTCTGCCCGGATGAAGCCGGAGGCCTGTCCTGATTGGTTTTACCCGTCGGGTTAACCAAAATATTGTCATTATTTTGCAGACCCGACAACACGGTAACCATATTTTCGTTAATCTTCTCACCCAGACGCACATAACGAATAGCCGGCTTGTTTTTATCATTGAGGCGATACACAACGAACAGGCTACCTCGCTGACGCACAGCAGTGGCCGGAATAATAATGACATTCCGCGAAGGTACACTGACGTTCGGTATTACCACCTCGGCATACATACCGGGACCGCCAGGCACGCCTTCCGGCAAATCGAATTTCACCGTCACAGTATGACGTTGAATGTCCGCCATCGGGAATATTTGCGCCACTTTGGCCTTTATATGTTTGTCACCAACATCCAGTTTTGCATCAACAATCATACCTGGCTGGATTCCCGGCATCAGACGTGCAGGAATATCGACCTGCAGCTGCAACGCCTTGGTGTCTGCAAACTTCAGCAGCGGCTGTCCCGGTTGCACCGTGTCACCCACCTCGACCAGCTTCCCGACAATCAGGCCCGAGAATGGTGCGATTGCGCGCGTATCCCTGAGCTTGGCATCCACCTCTTCCAGTTTCGAACGTGTCCGTAACAAACGCGCCTGCGCCTGGTTAACGGCTGTGCCACGAGAATACAAATCTGCATGACGGTCCATTCCAGGACTGCCGTAACCCATCGCATTACCCAAACCGCGAGTGAAGAACTGGTCGAACATGGATGGCATGCCCATGCCGGGGCTACGATTAATATTGCGCGACTGCGGTGAAATCAACTCGCGTGAATATTGTACTTGGGCATTTCTAATAGCAGACTCGGCATTACCCAATTCGGCAACTGCTGCACGACGTTGCGCAAGCAGATCATCATCGTCAATAGCTACCAGGATCTGCCCGTGCTCCAGGTAATCACCCTCTGCGCCCGCAATGAATTCAATTCTTCCCGGGATTTGTGCTGACAAAGTAACATCCTTGAATGGAATCACCGTACCACCCAGCTTTACCGTACTGCTCATTGGCCGAGCACGCACCACATAGACCGGGTTATTACTATAGTGTTGCTGTGGAGTATGCATCATACCCTGCTGAAAAACAGGGGCGGACTGATAAGACATTGACTGCGCAGAGCCCATGTCAGTTGATGGATAACCTGTTGATGGTTGAACGCCCTGCTGATAAGCAGGAGCAGACTGATATGGCGCCAATGGCGTGCTACCCATACCTGTCGATGGATAGCCAGTATTGCCCTGCGTATAGGGAGCCTGAGCCCTGTTTTGATAATAGGGGGGCGCTGCCTGCACATTTCCAATGACTGAAATGGCTATAAGAAGTACTACACCTGAAGATAACAGTTTTTTTAGCATTGCATTTAACTCTAAGATACTCAAATATCTGCCGTTATCCACTGGCTATCGGCATGATCACGGTACTATAACAAGGTTAACGCTCAGGCTTGCCCCATCACAGCAAAACTTTTGATAAACGGCCCCGCCATGCGCGGGTCCTTGATCATCGCAGCATAATCACCTAGATTGAATTTCAATTTACGAGATGTATAGGCTATACCCAGCCCCATCATGCCGGGTGGCTTTTTCATCCACTTGCCCCAGTTCTCGGGGGTAGCCCTGAGATCCCAATTGAGATCCTCGCCCTGAAAACTACCAGCATTGACAGCATATCCGTTTTCGACCACCAGCACCCCGCGCGGGCTCTCTTCTCCATCAAATCCGTAGCCAATCACCGAGTTGAACTGGATAGCGGCCAGTTTTTCAGCTAACTCCTGTTCTGCATTCCACCGTTCCATGTAGGACTTCATCCACTCATCTGAAAACAGATCTGCCATTATCTTCTCCTTAAATCATTTATTGACATATAACAAAGAGAGCAGCTTGCCTGGTTCTTCAATTTTTATAGGTGCCCTATTATGCGCAGAAACTTCATATTTTGATTTGATTTAAGTCAGTATTCTACATGTATTTATTGAATAAAATGCAATCCAGACAAGATCTGTCTCCACAGTGAAAGACTACATTGCCAGATTAATTATTTGAGTGTTGCACAAGACCCTGCTGACCGCAAATTTTAGCTATTACGGCCGTGATTCATCGTTTCCATATATTAGCATTACATGATGGATCAGCAATTCGTACAGTATATATGGTTCAGCATATCGATCATGTTGATAATTCTGTTGTCGCGCAACTGGTAGTAAACGTTCTTTGCATCCTTACTGGATACAAGCATGCCTTTGTCTCGTAAAGTTGACAGGTGGTGCGAGACATTACTTTGTGAGCTCCCTACGGTATCTGCCAGATCCCTGACCGAGAGCGCCTTACTACTCAATACATATAGTATTTTAAGTCGTATAGGATGCGACAGGGCCTTTAAAGACAGTGCCGCACAATCAAATTCTTTATCTTGCATTCTCTGTTTCCTTTTTTCCTTAAATCAAATGTACCATAACCATGTATTTGTCCACGCCATGTCGTGATACTCATCGCTGATATGCTTTTCTTTGCTTCCTGGCATAACTGCCTCTCGACTACCTATGAAGACTAACCAGGAGTTATACCAAGTTACTTGCCATTGATGCCGTCAACTATTCGTATGTCTACCCATGCCTGCTGGTCTTTACTCAATCCCAGGCGAGGTTTTGCAATACTGTCCTGATAATATGGAATTTGCAGTTGCAATAACTGTCTGAATGCAGAGCTCGGCATTGGCCTGTTCTGGAAACAAAGGACATTCGTCCTCATAGCTTCTTTAATAATATTTCCGCCGACCGTGGCAGCATTTGATAAAGTCTCAAGCGCAGTTTGGATATCTTTTCTCAAAGACGTAGGCCTGTTCCTAAAATATCGATGAATGTGTCATGTCAGTCATCGAATGAATTCGATAGGTAAAATTTTACAGCTATCCTGAAAAATGTGTGACACATCCCTATGTACACATTGTAGATCCAGAGATCGATTACTACACCTTATTACTTGGCAGCTGGTGCAGCCGGTGCAGCTGGTGCGGCAGGAGCACCATAAGGAGCACCATAAGGAGCACCATAAGGAGCACCATAAGGAGCAGCACCATAAGGAGCATAGCCATATGGAGCATAGCCGCCATAGTATGGGTTTCCGTAACCATAGCCGTTACCATACATACCAGTATTGGCACGTGTGTTCATGCTAAATGACATGTCTCCATCACCAAAGCCATTACCCCAGCCGTTGTTACCCCAACCATTGTTCCATGGATTCCAGCCCCAGGCACTGGCAGAACCTGCAGCGGCCAGCATTACAGTTGCTGCGATGAATGTAGTTATCTTTTTCATTAATTTCTCTCCAGTATTTTCGTCATAAGATTTAGGGGCGAACCTCGACCCTAATTTGATCAAAATTTATATAAATTAATATTTCAATATTTAATAATATATTAAATTATCAATTTTTAACTTTTCCACGATACCCTCCATCTCATTGATATTTATTATTTTTATTACTGATTGGCGTTATTGTACCGGCTGATTGACATACTTGTAATCATTAATAACTTGAAATATAGGTAATTAATATTATTATTATATTATGTTTTCCTAACTAATTGAATATTGAGGTGACAAGATGCCAATATTGGACAAAATCACACTAATCGGTATCGCATTTTTCTTTATTGTCGGTTACTTCGTCGTGATGCTCTGCAAAAAGGATCATTGCAGGTTCAGAAAGTAAGTTCTGGATGTTACTGCCCCGCATACCAAGTAAATCTTGATACTATGAGCGATTAATCGCGGAAAAGAAATTCCACTGAAATAATTTATCAGGTTCAGATGCATCAAAAAAAAGGCCTCACATTGTGCGAGGCCTTTTTTGCTGTCACAGGTGAGATATTTCTAACCTGCTGGCATGTCACAAGGAATCACATGCCTGAAACAAAGATATTTACTTCGCTTTGTAACGCTTATTCATCATGGCCATGTGCTCTTCATAGGCCTTCTTTTGTGCTTCCATTGCAGCCTTGCGTCGTTCTTCCATACGGGCCATCATTTCTTTTTGTGCCTTCTGACGTGCTTCAAAGGCAGTTTTTTGCCTTTCTTCCATTTGCTTATGGAAATCTGCAGCTGCTTTCTTTTGCTCTTCTGTCTGCGCAGGAGCAGGTGCATATCCATATGGAGCATAACCATAGTAAGGGTTATTATATCCGTAACCATTACCGTGCACGTTAGAACGTGCATTCATATTGAAACTGAAATTTCCATCTCCATAACCATTTCCATTTCCATTACCAAAACCAGGTCCACCGAACCATGCACTAGCAACTGAACTGGCGCCCATGAGTGCTGCTGCAATTAAAGCTTTGTTGAATTTCATCTCTCTTCTCCTTAAAGATTCAAAAAATTATTTATTTATAAAAATTCGATAAAAAATTATAGAAACCGGCACATTCAATCATTTTACTCTATTAGAATATGCTAACTTGTTTATTGATTGCAAGCTTTTTTCCCTGCGATTCGGTATAATTTTTATGTTTATGATTGTTTTGATATTTTTTCAATCGCTTCCCATTTCCCACTTGATCAGGTCGAAATATTGAAATCCAGGACCGATTTAAACGTTTATGCCGTCATCCTGGCTGGTGGCAAGGCACGCCGTATGCAGGGACAGGACAAGGGCCTGATCAAGGTGCACGGACGCAGACTCATCGAGTATGCCATCGACACTGTAGCACCTCAGGTCAAGGACATTTTTATTAGCGCTAACCGCAACTTAGCGGAATACCAAAGCCTTGGATACGCAGCATACAGGGATCACTTTGGTGACTATGCCGGGCCGCTGGCAGGCATATTGACGGCACTGGAGATGATTCACGAGGATGCCCTGCTGCTTGTGTTACCTTGCGATATGCCTTTACTGCCCGACAACGTCGTGGAACTGCTACGCAATGCACTGCTCGCTGGCGATGCCGATATTTGCTGCATCAGGAGTCAGGGCAGGATCCAGCCACTGATCTCGTTAATGCGCACCCGGGTAGAACAGAACCTGCATGAGTTTCTGCAATCAGGCAAGCACAAGGTCCTGGACTGGGTAGGCCAGTTGCATATGGTGTTTGTCGATATTACAGATGACGATCATTCTCTAATCAATATAAATACAATCGATGCATTGACAGACTTCACACAGCAGCGTGATAAATGACCACGAGTGCCAATAATTTTCCGCTACCCATTGTAGGCTTTGCCGCTTTCAGTGGCACAGGCAAGACAACATTACTGAAAAAGTTGATTCCACTGCTGTGCACAAGAAATCTGCGTGTCGGCCTGATCAAACAGTCACACCACGATATAGAAATCGACGTGCCGGGCAAGGACAGTTATGAATTGCGTAAGGCCGGAGCCGTGCAAACACTGATTACATCACCCTACAGACGGGTATTGATCCATGAACACCCGCAGGATGGCGACAATAACTTTGCCGCCAGCCTCAATACACTCGACACCACAACCCTGGATATTGTACTGGTGGAAGGTTTCAAACATGAGGCCTTTACAAAAATAGAGTTACACCGCACGGGATTGAATAAACCACTTCTGTATCCCGCAGATAGCAATATAATAGCGATAGCCACGGATAATACCGATAAAAAACACGCATTGCCGGTTTTGAACCTGAACGATGCCGAGGAAATTTGCGATTTCATCTTTGAACAAATATTATCAGGGCGCCCGTAACGGGAGCTACGAACAACCGGATTAGACTTAAATATGACTGATCAACACAAGAAACAGAATTGCGATACTATGGCTGCGGGACTACTGAGCGTGGATGAGGCCAAACAACGTATACTGGACTCGGTTACACCGATCAACGGAGAGGAAAAACTGGCCATACGTGCAACATTAAACCGTGTCCTCGCCCGCGATATTCTGTCAACCATCAATGTCCCTCCGTATGACAATTCAGCAATGGACGGCTATGCCGTAAGTAGTACTGATCTTCCCCAGCAGGGCGAGACCCGGCTTGATGTGGTCGGTGAATCCTTTGCCGGTAATCCTTATAGCGGTACGTTGTCCAGCGGCCAGGCCATCCGCATCATGACTGGCGCGATGATCCCTGATGGCGCCGATACTGTCATTATGCAGGAGCAGGTCAGACGTGATGGTGACAGTATTGTTATCGGTTCGGGGCATAAAAAGAACGCCAATGTCCGCTATAGCGGTGAAGACATGCAGGTGGGACAAACCATATTGACGCGCGGTAAACAGATCCTGCCGGCAGAACTAGGCATACTGGCCTCGCTCGGTATTCCCGAGGTCAAGGTCATGCGCAAACTACGCGTGGCGTTTTTCTCTACCGGTGATGAACTTCGCAGTGTCGGCGAGCCACTCGAAGAAGGTCAGATCTATGACAGCAATCGCTATACATTATACGGCATGCTCAAGCGTATGCATGTCGACATCATTGATATGGGTGTGATCGCTGACCGTCGCGAGGATGTACGTGAGGCATTCACTAGCGCTGCCGCAATTGCCGATGCTGTTATTACCTCCGGCGGCGTCTCGGTCGGCGAGGCCGATTATGTCAAGGAGACACTGGAAGAATTGGGACAGGTCACGTTCTGGCGCGTGGCGATGAAACCCGGCAAGCCCCTCGCCATCGGCAGAATAGACAGTGCGGCATTTTTCGGTGTACCCGGTAACCCGGTGTCGGCAATGGCAACCTTTTACCAGTTTGTCCAGCCTGCATTGAGGAAAATGATGGGCATGCCCAATCCATTCAACACCCTGCTCAAGGTCCCATGTATGACGGCGTTAAAAAAAGCGCCCGGCCGACTCGAGTACCAACGCGGCATCCTGGATTACAACGAGAATGGTGAATTGATTGTAAACACGACCGGTGTACAGGGTTCACACATCCTGACTTCGATGAGCCAGGCCAATTGTTTTATCATTTTGCCCGCCGAAAACACCGGAGTTGCGGCGGGTGAGTGTGTCGAGGTGCAGCCGTTTACTGACCTGGTGTAATCGAAATATAGGCGCTGTAGTCGCTACTATGTACAGACAACTCCAACACAGCAGTCACAATATGCTGCCTCTACAGACATTAATGATTCATGCATAACGGCACGGCAGACCTGTGTCTGCCGTGCCGTCAATGTACTCACATCACTCAGGCGTTTTGTTCTGCATTCTGCAGTTCTATCTGCTGACGGACATGATCCATATCCAGCTCGCCCGCCTTTTCGATCAATTCCAAGAATGCCTCTTCGGGTAGCATGCCGGGTTGGGAAAAGATGACTATTTGCTCACGGAAGATCATCAGGGTCGGAATCGAACGAATCTGGAAATGTCCAGCCAGTTCGGTCTCTTCTTCGGTATTGACCTTGGCAAACACGATATTCTCGTGTTTTTCGGAAACCTTCTCATAAATAGGCGCGAAGCTTTTACATGGTCCACACCAAGGTGCCCAGAAATCTATGATAACGAAATCATTCTCACCAACGATCTGGTCAAAGTTTGTACTGTTCAGTTCGATTGTTGCCACTGTCCGCTCCTATTCGCATAACGGGGGACAGCTATTATACACGAATATTAGAATATGATTAAATATTCAATATTATCGCTATTTTTCAACTATATAATTCAATTTGGCGATTTCAGTCAGAACCACGTGCAGCGCAGGCGCACGTTTAGCTGGCAGCGACCTCGATGCGGTTGCGACCATGAGATTTGGCCTGGTACAGGGCCTGGTCTGCGCGTTGAATAAAGGATTCAACTTGCTCTCCATCACGATAAACTGCTACCCCTGCTGAGAACGATGGCACCAGGATAGAATCGCCTTTGTATTCGCAGCGCAGGTTTTTGACCCTGTCCATGGCCTTGCTCAGCGCACATATCGCTCCATCCAGATCGGTGTTCGGCGATAATACAGCAAATTCCTCGCCGCCATAACGAGCGACCATGTCATACTGGCGGAACAGGCTGAAAACCTCATTTGAGTAACACTTGAGTACCTGGTCTCCCACTGCATGACCATAGGTATCATTGACACTCTTGAAATAATCGAGGTCCAGTAAAATCAGCGACAGGGCTTCGTGATGGCGTTTGACCCTGCCAATCTCTTTTTCGAGCCGATCCATAAACGCACGCCGGTTCGGCAATCCGGTCAATTCATCGGTCATACTCAGTCTGCGCACACGTCGCAGTTCCTCGTCGAGCCTGTCGCGATCACCGACCGCGCTGTTAAGGTAATCGATCGTGGTTTGCAGTTGCCCTACCATATCACCCTGACTGGATTTTAATTTATGCACAAGATCCTTCATCCTTGCACGCAGTGGTTCAATCCCTTCTTTATGCTCCATTTCCAGCAGTTCACTCGATAACAGATCCAGCACCACACCGATTTCCTGATTCTGCGAGATTGAATTCTGCAGGCCCTCATCAATCATTATGGCCTTATCGCCCAGATCCTGCTGTTGCGAACCATTTGCCGTATAGCTACCGGCGTGCATGACACCCGTGGCAATCTCCTCCTCATGACTGACGGGAGCTGGTGCTGGTATGTCTGCTGAAATATCCGGACTTGCATACGACAATTCTGTTTCCGGAGCTTGCATGGCCTCAGTGTCGTCGATGGCGCCGCTGATATCCATTATTTTTGTTGTTTCCAGATCTTGATTGGTCTCTGCCTTGGAAACTACATCAACAGATTTCAGTAGCCATGACAGGCTATCCTGAACCTTTTGCGGATCCAGATCTTTCATCGACAGTATATGGTCCGCATACAGATCCACCTGACTGCGCATGGCATTGAGGTCTGACATCATGATCGGAGGCTGT
This sequence comes from uncultured Gammaproteobacteria bacterium, assembly GCA_947258655.1. Classification (GTDB taxonomy): domain Bacteria; phylum Pseudomonadota; class Gammaproteobacteria; order JAADHQ01; family JAADHQ01; genus JAADHQ01. The sequence continues at coordinate 16,171 of CAMYJD010000003.1, forward strand.
AGCCTTCGCTGCAGTATACTGGCCTGGATGTACAGGGGCGAAGCCGGATTCAGATGTTGCAAGTAGGCGTCCAGCAAGGCATGAGTGATCACATGATAAGTACGCTCAACCTTCGCCTGGCTTTCCTGAAGATCGGACAGGATCTGCTCCACCTGCTGGTAGATCACTTCACCTGCAGGCAGACCCTTGAGTACCTCAAGTACATATAGTGCTTTTTGTACACCAGCATTGCTGGATGTTAATGGATTACCCAATCCTTGTCCCCTAAGGTCAGCGTTATTTTGTAATGGTATAGTTTCAACTCATTGTAGTCACTTTGCATCCCCCCCAAGAAACCAAGCTGACTATATTGCGTTGTTTAAGATTACATAGTTTAATTTAATTTAACAAGCATTTCTTTTTAGGCTTTATCTGCTTATCTCTTATTAGCATTGTTATTTATTACCATATATATGATTGCATTAACAACCGAATACGTCAGCAAACCAGACAATAAGCCTAAATAAATTAATAACTTATTAATTTCATTGTATATTTATATCATCCAAATCTGTTAAAAAATTGCATTTTTGCTATGCATAACGAAAATGCTGCGTGATTTTAAATATTCTGCAGCCAATGGAGTATCTGAATTGAACCTGACCTTGTAATACCCAGCAGGAGTTCAACGTTACTAAGTAGCTCAGGCACTTGCCGAGTGTCGTTTCCTTGTCGCATCATGTTAAATCAGGTCATTTATGCATTTATCGTACTTATTCACTATTTTTTATGTGGTTTAGTAATTCGCAGCGGATTAAAAGCGCTGGCGGATGGAATATTGCTCAACCATGCGCTTATCGATACACCCAGTTGATCAAGCTTTTCAGTGGGCATGGAAAACTGCTCTACATCCTGTTGCTGTCAGCGGCTACGCTCGGCACAACAATGCATACATTTTCATGGATATCTGTTGGCCGCCAGTATGCCGGCTTGCGACAAAACATGGCATCGAAACGTGTACAGGTTTATATGAGAATTAAGCGCGGGGATTCGGCCATTGCCGGCATAGCCATCTACTGTTGCACCAATACGGGATGGAGGACATTGCGTTTGAAATCATCGAGTGATTTTTCATTCAAACCCAACAGGGACAGGCTTTTTTGTGGTAATTGTTTATTTCCCGCATCGCCACGGCCGCTGTCCTGCAGCAAGTGATCCACCAGTATCAGCAGATGAACATAATGCTGATAAGGGCCGTCATATTCAGCGTCTTGGTGGTGCTCGCTGACCTGTTGCAGAACATCGGGAAATCCCCAGTAATGCAAAAACCAGGCGCCCACTTCGACATGCCCCATTTGCATCAGGGTTTGCGCCTGGCCATAGGCAAGCAAATTTTTCTCGATCACTGACATCGGTATATCAGGATTGGCCTGCACGATACGGTTAAACAGAAAATATTCAGGTGCAAAAAGCTGTGCCAGGACCAGATATCCGACCTTGTGCATCAGGGCCATTTGGGCGCTGGTGGCTGCGTCTATATCAACGATACCGCGACAACAGCGAATCAGGCGATAAGCGATCTGTGCAGAAATCCGCGCCTGCCGCTCAAGACTGGTCTTGCCCAGTGGGCCATCCGCCGGCACGGTTAACGTATCCCAGACCAGTAATCCCTGCGCCAGAGCCACACACAGGTCTACACCCAGTACATCGATGGCCTCATCGAGTGAACCGACGCTACATTCAATATCACTGAAAGCAAATGGCGGCATTGCCATTCTCTGCAACTGTGCGGACAATGGCGCTGCGTTCATGAGCAACTCGATCAGTTGCGTTTTATCCCGCGTTGCCGTCAACGTATAGTCCTGTAAGCGCTGCAGTAATGGTGGCGCGGGAGGCAATGAATAGAGTTGGCTGATACTATGCTTGATATCATGGACAGGGACAAAATCACGCAGGGATGAGGATTGCTCATCGAGCCTGATGTCCCCGAGTTCGTGCTGCGCTCGTGACATGGCGAGGAAACAGTTACGATCGATCAATGCAGCAAAGTCTCTGCCTTTGACCCGGATAAAGGCGCGCCGTGACCCGGCTTCGAATACCACCTGTTGCATCTGTTGTACGCTGCTGTCGCAGTAGGTATCCAGTTGATACAGGCTCCCCAGTGGCGGTACCATGCCCGCTTCACAGTCCGGAAAAATATCCGTTACCATAGCCACCGGAACAGGTTCGAATTTGCGTCCGGTCACCTGCGTCAATGCACTAAAATCGAGCATGCGCCCGAGTGGTAACACTGCAATGGTAAACTGATCATCGGCCTTTAATACCACTGCGCGTATAATATGATCTTCCGGGATTGCCAGTGATTGCGCGGCCTGCATCAGGCTCGATACTGGTGGGTGTATCAACACCTCGTAATTGACCTGTCTCTGATCCAGGTACTGTTCGATACGACTTGCAACATGGGCCATTGGCACGCCCCGGTTCAGCTTAAATTATTATTATAGTATCGAAACCGATGAAACACAGCGCAACTCTATTCAAACAATCAATAAATCATATAACGGATATGTATGTAACCAGATTGTTTATCGCGCTTGATTCGCGCAAATCAATTTAACTGGATACGCTGCCCCCAGGGAACACTGGCCTTGCCCTTGACCAGCCAGATCACCGGATAATTCGCTTCCGTCGCGGGAAAGGCACCCTCGGCATCAGTAAAATAGACCAGCAGGTCTATCTGACGCAGGTCGGCCGATATCCAGTCGAATACCGGTATGAAACTGGTACCCCCGCCACCATGAAACTTTTTCGGTGCCTCGAAGGTGTCCCAACTCTCATACTCCCAGGGGGCATCCTTGTCGAGGGCCTGATCACAGGCCAATAATGTAATACGCGCTTTTACCTGGCCCTTGATCGCGTCGACTTCAGCCATGAATTCCTCTATTTCACTAGCCGATATCGAACCACTGGTATCCAATGCAACAACAACATTGACCTGCGAGCTGCGCAGGCTCGGCAGTATGGCCGATCCTTCACGTCGGGACGGGCGTGAATAATTGTAGTCGTCACGGGCTATCGCAGTCATATAACGCGCCAGTAACATGCGCCAGGGCAATTGCGGTTGTAACAGGTGATCGACAAGGCGTGCCATTGCACCACTCATCTTGCCTGCCTGCATGGCCTGCTGGGCCGCACCGGCCATACGCTGGCGCCATTGTACAGACAGTTGCTCTTTCTCCTCGCCATTCAGCGGTGGTGGTTGTTTAGCACCTCCACCCAGATTTTCATCCAGCTCCGCTTCCTGTCCCGAGCCTTCACCGGTCGGCGTCTGTTGTGACTGACCGCTGCCGCTTTGTGGCTCCTGTTTGTCCTGACTGCTGTCATCATCGTCATCATAGATATGCTGGTCTTCGGTCTGTTTATTATCCATTTCATCTAGTAACGGATAGATCTCTTCAGCCGTCATATCATCGAACACATCCATATATAACGCATCGGGTGTCGGTACCAGACCGTCTCGGATCAGGATCGGATTAATGGCAAAGTCGCAGGCCAGGTCCCAGCGATGCTTGATGCGGTGCTGGCGACGGGAAAAGTGCGATAATGCGCAATGCAGGGCTTCGTGCGCGAGGATGAACTGGGTCTGTTCAAGACTTAAATCCCTGATGAAGTCCTCATTGTAATAGAAGGTCTTCGCGTCCGTGGCCGTGGTCTTGCACCAGCCGGGATTGGCCTTGAGCATCGGCAGTCTCAGTACCAGCGCCCCGAGAAAGGGTTTATCGAGAATCAGGCGCGTGCGTGCGGCGCTGAGCTTGGTTTCGATTTCTTCACTCATCAGTTGAACAGCATGACATCCGCGACGGCTTTGGCCCAGTTGGAAAACTGCGGCACACTGAACAGGTCCTGACCGATGGCGCGATGCATATCCGAGACCAGCATGACCCCCATTTCACGCTGGCGGAAGCGCCCGGCGAAGTCGAGGATATGCCCCATCACTGCCTGCGCATCACCTTCGCCACTGGCCTTGATCGCGCGACCGACCAGCGCCGATGCAACCGCATATTGCAGATCCACTTCACTCGGCACCTCGACCTCTTCGCCGCGCACGATGGCATCGATGTCCGGCAGTTTATCGAGGTTTTCGACAAATGCAGACAATTCGATGCCGGCCGCGGGACCGACACAGGCCTGCAGGGTTCCGATCAGGGTCTTCGGATTATCTCCAAATTTGTGTAACGCGCGATGGGCAAATTCCCACGAACGTGGCGATGGGAAGGCGACCGGATTATGGGCCGGGTCGAAATCGAACAGCAGTTCGGGACGAAAGCGCAGGAACGCAATCAGACGCTCATCGATCCCGTGCTGATAGGCCCATGCGACCCAGTCGTCGAGATTGACATCGACCTCAAAATGCGAAAAACGATTGGCCAGCGGTGACGGCATGCTGTAGGTAACGCCGCGGTCACCCTGGCGGTTACCAGCCGCAAAAATGGCCCACCCCGCTGGTACTTCATAGGCACCCAGCTTGCGATCGAGGATCAACTGATAGGCCGCCGCTGACACACTCGGTGGCGCCGAGGTAATCTCGTCCAGGAACAAGATGCCCTCAGGGCCATGGCGCTCGCTGTCCGGTAACATCGACGGCACCGCCCACTCGACCGCGTCATCGGTACGAAACGGGATACCGCGCAGGTCACTCGGTTCCATTTGGGACAACCTGATATCAACGACGGGCACATCATGTTTTTCAGCAACCTGGGCAATCATCTGTGACTTGCCCACACCCGGCGGGCCCCACAGCATGACCGGGGTGTGGTGGCCGCTATGGGTACTTGAAAACTCTGTTTCCAGTATGGAAAATAACTGTGCTGGGCGCATGTAACCTCCATGCAATATAATTCATAAGATCCACTAGGCAAAGCGTCGCTAACGTTTGCCCGGATAACGCACTATCATAGCAAAAAGCAGGGATATAAGGCGATGCTAATTTACAGGAATTAAGCTGATATTTTTATGATTTCCCGACATTTACTCAAGACTGTACCTGAATGACCGATAACGGTCCTAAGTTAATTATAAAATTACAGGGTAAAATGTCCCACCATGCTATCGGCGCTTTTCCAAGGACATGAGTATGAATGAAAATACAAAAGTGAATATTCTTCATATCGAGGATAATCCCGATATTTCATTAGTTGTTGCGCGGATATTATCCAACATCGCCGACATTACGCTGGTAACCAATCTGGTCGATGCCAGATATCAACTGGCTGAGCATGATTTTGACCTGGCCCTACTTGATCTGACCCTGCCGGACGGCTCGGGACTGGATCTGGTCACTGAACTGAAACAACGTAATCCACCCATCCCCATCATCGTGCATTCTGCCCACGAGGTCTCCGAGACCATATCCGATGTTGATGCCGTATTGTCCAAGATGTATACCCAATATGACAATCTGCGTGAAACCGTATTACAACTCACCGGCCGTGCTGACACATTGGCGGCACAATAATAAACCCATCACAGTCGCTTTACCTGTCCGCTGTGCAGGTAATGGCGGTAATCGCTCAGGATCTGGCCATGATCAAAGGCCAGCTCGGGTAATGCATCGGGCATAAACACCGCGACATTGGCAGCATCATCCATGGCCACTGGCTGGCCCGTAGCACGTGCAACATAGACCGCACTGACCGTATGTCCCCTGCTGTCACGCGTCGGGTCCGAATACATGCCGAGCAGGACTCGCAGACTGATCTGCAGACCGGTTTCTTCAAGCGCCTCGCGTACGGCCGCGTGTTCAAGGGTCTCGCCAACATCGACAAAACCACCCGGGATGGCCCAGCCATAGGGAGGATACTTGCGTTCGATCAACACGATCGGATGGCCCGGGCGGTCCTCCAGTTCAATAATCGCATCGACGGTTAATGAAGGTGTAACGGGTCTGGTCATAATAGCGCCTGTAGCTTAAGCCATTGTCATTGTTTGCGGGTAAAACGGATGATATGACGACGATCGCGCTTGCCCGGCCTGCGATCGCTGCGCGGATGCATCTGTGCTTCCAGCTTGTTTTGTAATGCCATTTCTTCGCGTTTGATCCTGCTGTCCTCGGTTTCTGCGTACAACTTGCAGGCCTCCTTGGCCGGACCGCGCCTATCATTGATACCCTGCACGACTACGACCATGGTTTCGTGAGCGCGCTGTACCTGGACCTGATCACCCGGACGCACACTTCTGGACGGCTTGACCCTGTGGCCATTGACATGCACCTTGCCGCCATTGACCGCCTCTGACGCCAGGCTCCGGGTCTTGAAAAATCGCGCCGCCCATAACCACTTGTCGACGCGCAGGCCTGTCTGTTGAATGTCATTCATATTATCGAGAATTTAGCACGAACTACGTATAAATAGACATTTGTCCATGCACGACGCAGCAGCGTGATATGACGTGATTCCGACACATATAAAAAATGCTGCCACTTAAATCAGGTTATCCTGTTGAATAATATGACATTTAGATCATAAAGCATAGATAGGTAATAGACACATAGAAATTTTATGTGTTGCCGAAACCCCGGTAATTATATACATTTACGATCCATAAAAATTTCTCACACATCAAACAAAAGAGACTATATCGATGAAACTGATACTACTGGGTGCACCGGGTGCGGGTAAGGGCACGGTTGCCAAACTGCTTACCAAGATTGATGGTTCTGTACAAATTTCAACTGGCGATATCTTGCGTGCTGCTGTTGCTGCGGGTACCGAGTTGGGTAAAAAGGCCCAGACCGCGATGAAGGCCGGTGAGCTGGTTTCAGATGACTTGATCATGGGCATCATGGGCGAACGTCTGAAGGAAGATGACTGCAAGAACGGTTACCTGCTCGACGGCTTCCCGCGCACTATTCCACAGGCCGAGGCGCTGAAGGTATTACTGACCGATATGGGTGAAGAACTCGACGCCGTCGTCAATATCGATGTACCACGTGATGTCATTCTCGATCGCCTGACCACACGCCGCACCTGTGAAGACTGCGGTGAAATCTATAACGTCAAATCCAAGCCACCGAAGGAAGAAGGCAAATGTGACAAGTGCGGCGGCGCCGTGGTCCAGCGCGATGACGAAACCGAAGAAGCGATCAGCAACCGCCTCGATGTTTACAATGAACAGACTGCACCACTGGCCGGTTTCTATGAAAAGGAAGGCAACTTGCTGACCATCAAGGCCACAGACAGTGATGCGGTTATTAACGCCATCAAGGAAAAGATAGGCATATAGGCATTAACAGCGCCTTACAGAAATAAAAAAGCCCGGTTCGTACCGGGCTTTTTTATGGTCATTTCTATAACACCGACTTAAGCTGATCACAATAATCATGTGCATGAAATAAGCCGACATTTCAGAAGCACTGTGGATATCCTTTCCCGTAACCGGTCATATACTGATAGCCGGACATACTTCCGAAAGCGACTAGAGGCAGCCACTCCTTCCGACCGTCATCCCCGAATGACCTTGTCGGGGATCCATTCAAATATTGCAGTTTCCTAGTTTTTACTCTAATCCCAAATATTGTTAGTCCTTTCTGGATTCCCGCCTGCGCGGGAATGACGAATGATAGGCTGTATCGGGTCGACAGGAGTCAGCTGTTAACTCCATACTGAATGACCGCTGGTGCCAGAGCAAATCGATGCATGCAATGGATACAAGAAAGCCCGGTTGATACCGGGCTCTCTGTTACCTACTATATGCCAATGCAATCAAGGCCAGAATAACGACTCACGCAAACGGGTGCTTCATGATGATCGTTTCGGTACGATCCGGGCCGGTAGAAATGATATCCACCGGTGCACCGACGACTTCCTCGATACGTTTCAGGTAGGCCCTGGCATTGTCCGGCAGTTCACTGTAATTCTTGACGCCAAACGTGGATTCCGTCCAGCCCGGCATATCTTCGTAGACCGGCTCACATTCTGCAAACGCATCGGCACCAATCGGAGGCACTTCGCGTACCTCGCTATTGTATTTGTAGCCGGTGCATATCCTCAATGTTTCCAGCCCATCCAGCACATCCAGTTTGGTGATACACAAACCACTGATACTGTTGACACGAATGGCGCGGCGCAATGACACCGCATCGAACCAGCCACAACGTCTGGCGCGACCGGTAGTGGCACCGAATTCATGGCCCTTGGTCGCCATGTGCTCACCATCCGGATCTGTCAGCCCTTCACCATCATACAGTTCGGTCGGGAACGGGCCACTGCCGACGCGCGTGGTGTAGGCCTTGGTAATGCCGAGGATATAGTCGATATCCATAGGACCGCTACCACTGCCACAGGCCGCTCCTCCCGAGGTCGTATTGGACGATGTAACATATGGATAGGTGCCCTGATCGATATCCAGCAAGGTACCCTGCGCCCCTTCATACATAATACTTTCATCACGCTGACGTGCCTGATACAACAATTCCGGTACATCACCGACCAGGGCCAGCAAACGCTCACGTATCGCCAGTACACCGTCGAGCACACTCTGGTAATCCACTGTGTCGCATTTGAAATAATGCTCGAGGGCAAAGTTATGATACTCCATCACTTCCTTGAGCTTGACGGCGAAATGATCGACATTAAACAGGTCGCCGAGACGAATACCACGCCGGGAGACCTTGTCTTCATAGGCCGGGCCAATGCCACGACCGGTTGTGCCGATCGCTTTTTTACCGCGCGCGCGCTCACGCGCCTGATCGAGGGCAATATGATAGGGCAGGATCAACGGGCAGGCCTCACTGATCTTGAGGCGGCTGCTTGCGGGCACACCGCTCGCCTCAAGTTCATCCAGTTCCTTGAACAGTGCTTCGGGGGACAACACCACACCATTGCCTATCATGCACAACACATTATCGCGCAGGATACCGGATGGGATCAGATGCAGGACGGTCTTGTTACCGTCGATGACCAGTGTATGCCCGGCATTATGGCCACCCTGAAAACGGACGACGGCAGAAGCCTTGTCTGTCAACAAGTCTACGACCTTGCCCTTGCCTTCATCTCCCCAATGGGTGCCAATAACTACGACGTTCTTGCCCATGATTCAACCCTATTACTATTTGAAAAATTCGAAAAATAATTTACCGACCGGGTATTAAACCGGAACCACCTGCCAGCTGCCGTCGACCTGGCGCAGACTGCGATCACAACCCATATCGAGTGCACTGCCCTGCTGTCCGGGCAATTCGACAATGACACGCTCACCCTGACCACGCAACTCACTGATCATTTCCCGCAACGACTGATCGTCACTGGCCGGTGCAAAGATGCCACCCATCTTCGCCACTGGTAGTTGTGCCGACAACTGCATCAGCGTTTTCAGGTCGGCGCTGAAACCGGTGGCCGGACGCGCCCGCCCGAAAATACTGCCGATCTCGTCATAACGTCCGCCACGGGCGATTTCCTGCCCGTAGCCCGGAATGAATGCCGCGAACACCATACCGGTCTTGTAGGCGTAACCGCGGAGCTCGGCGAGGTCATAATGGACCGGAAGATCCGGCAGCCGTTGTTGCAATAATGCGGATATCTTTTTAATCTCGTCCAGGGCCGCGAGGACCGCCTTGTCCGCGCCGTTGAAAATCTGCTCGGCACGGGTCAGCACCTCGGCACCACCATTGAGGTCCGCCAGTGCCGCAAGGCACTGACTGATATCACTGTTCAGTGCAAGCCGGTCAAGGAGAGAACGAATTTCCGGGATGGCCTTGCGTTGCAGGGCATCAAACAACAACTGCTCGTCCTGGCTGTCGAGCCCGGCCTGCGCTGCCAGGCTGCGAAAAATGCCGACATGTCCGAGGTCGATGTGAACATCCCTGATACCGCAAAGGTCAAGCATATCGAGCATCAGTTCAAGGATCTCGAAATCACTGTCGATACCGGCATGGCCATATAATTCGGCGCCTAGCTGCAGTGGTGCCCGCGAGCCGGCAAATCCGTCATTGAAGCTATGCAATACGGTGCCGAGATAACATAGCCTGACCGGGCCTTCCTGCTTGATCTGGTGGGCATCGATGCGGGCCGCCTGCAGGGTCATATCGGCCCGAATACCAACCTGGCGTCCACTCAGGGCATCGGTAATCCTGAAGGTTTGTGCACCCAGTTGCTTGCCGGCACCTGCCAGCAGCGCGTCCACGTATTCAATAAACGGGGTCATGACCAGGTCGTAACCACAACTGGAAAAATAATCCAGTAAACGCCGGCGCAATTGCTCGAGCACATTGGCCCTTTCGGGCAAGGTCTCTTCTATGCCTTCCGGCAACATCCAGCGGGTCATTTTGCCTGTTTCTTCAACTGCCATGATTAAGCCTTTTAGTTTCACTGCTATTTTTCAGTGGACACAAACGTGCATATTCTACCCCTGCTTAAGGCCGGAAACCAGTTGTAATAACGCTTGTCGAATGTTTTAAAATTTTTCCTTGTTAAAGATAGAGTTATATCTCTACCAACAAGGCCCGCTGCGGTATCACACGCACTGAAAAAGCGCATTTATTGACTATAATATTACCTCGACATACTACATTTATGTGGATGTTGGCGACAGCGCCATAACCAGATCAACACCAGCGCGCTGTATTCATACCTAAATCAATAAGAAATATCGCATATTGTTATTCATCGGAGGTGTAACATGAAACGACTATCATTCCTGCTGTTATCGCCCATGCTGCTATTACTGGCTGCCCAGGTATCCGCTGAACCGGCAGCGAAGCAATACCAGATGCTGACCAAACTACAGGGGCAGTGGAAACTGGCACCTGCATCGATGCAGGAGGGCAAGGCGACAAAAAACAAGAATGTTGCCCCACTCGTGGGCACAGACAAGGTAGCAATGGACTTCAAGGTCATTGGCAAGGGTTCGACGGTACAGGAGAACCTGTTACCTGGCACTGCCAAGGAAATGGCGACAATGTACCATTGCGATAATGCCAAGAACTGCAACCAGGTCAAAGCCACGCATTACTGCGCCAAGCGCAACCAGCCCCAACTGGTCGCCAAAGAGGAGTCCAGCGGCAATACGATAACGATGTCCTGTGACATGAACAGCGAATTATGCAAATCCAGGGAAGGGCATGTGCACAGTATCAAACATGAGTTATCGAAGGATAATATGCGCCTGAAAACAACCTATACGATCTTCAAGGACGGTAAATTCGAGAAGGATTCAATTTACCATTTCAGCCGTCTATCAGGCCAATCCTTACAATAATCAATAAACGGTCTATCAGGCCAATCCTTACAATAATAATAAACGGTCTATCAGGCCAATCCTTACAATAATAATAAACGGTCTATCAGGCCAATCCTTACAATAATAATAATAAACGGTCTATCAGGCCAATCATTACAATAATAATTATAATAATAACAAGCGGCCTAGGAAATCCCTAGTTACATACAGATCAAATTCTCGTGTCGGTGCCTACAGAGACGTAGGCGATGGTGCATTCAGACCAATACAATAAATAGGCGGGCATAGCCCGCTCATTCCCTTTTATCTTGTATCTTTACTCTTGCTCTCCTAATCTGCGTTACACAAACACGCATCATTTAACGATATAAAGTAAAACAACACCCGCAATCATCGCCACAAGCCCGGTGATGCGCAGACTGCGGTCATCCATTTGTGACATTTGCATCATATAACTGCGCATGGTGCGCGGACTCAGAAAAGGCAGGATTCCCTCGATGACCATGACCAAGGCCAGTGCCGATAATAATTCGTTCACTACAAGCATCCTCAAAAAAAAGCCGGACATCAAGTCCGGCATAATCACTATCTTTCATGTTTATATTTGAACGCCGCCAGGCGATCAGTTAGTACCGCTGATACTCCCGAAATACCTGAAAAACTCCGAGTCCGGCTCCATGACAAACACATCCTGCTTGGTGTTGAATGTCTTGCGATAGGCCTCCAGACTGCGGTAGAACTCATAGAACTGCGGATCCTTGCCATAGGCACGGGCATAGATTTCAGTAGACATCGCGTCACCGGCACCACGGATCTTCTCAGCATTCTGCATCGCTTCGGCCAGTAACTCTGTACGTGCACGATCTGCCTTGGCGCGAATAATCAATGACTCCTTTTGACCCAGGGCACGATGTTCCTTAGCGATACGCTCGCGTTCCACACGCATGCGCTGGAATACGGATTCACGTACATTCGGTGGCAATTCGATCTGCTTGATACGCACATCGATGATCTCGATACCAAACTTACCGACCTTTTCATCTACGTTCTTCCCAACCTTTTGCATGATCTCTTCACGTTCCCCGGACACCACTTCTCTGATCGTGCGGTTACCAAATTCGGCCTGCAGACCATCCTTGACGGTTTGCGCCATACGTGACATCGCGTCGAACTCACGCCCACCAAAGGTACGGTAGTAATCCTCGACCTTGGAAATTCGCCATTTGACGAAATAATCGACCAGCACATTTTTCTTTTCACCGGTCAGGATCAATTCCGGACGTGAATCCAGGGTCAGTATGCGGCGATCAAACTTTTGTACATTCTGGTAAAACGGCCACTTGAAGTGCAGACCAGGCTCAAACTCTTTCTCTACAATTTGCCCTAACTGTAATAATATCGCCCTTTCTCGCTGATCAACAACAAATGTAGCGAGGTACAATGTTATCGCGATAGCACCCAGGATGATCATGCTTATAGTGTTTCCTCTAGACATTATCGCCCCTCCCTTTCTCGCACAGAACCCCGTCGTCGGTTTTCCATGCTACTATCGATTGAGCTATGCTCAGGCATGAATCCGCCTGATGTTTCGCCAGCTTCCAACGTCGAGCGTGACTGTTGCACGATACGGTCCAATGGCAGGTACATGATATTATTTCCGTTATTGACTTTAACCATTACCTTGGTAGATCGTGACAGCACCTCCTCCATAGTCTCAATATATAGACGCTTGCGGGTAATTTCAGGTGCCTTGACATACTCTCCCAGGGTCTGCAGGAAACGGCTGGTTTCACCCTCGGCCCTGGCAATCTTCTGTTGCTTGTATGCTTCAGCTTCCTCATTCAGACGCTGGGCGTCACCCTCGGCCTTGGGGATAATATCGCGCTCATAGGCCTCTGCCTGTTTCTTGTAACGGTCTTCGTCCTCACGTGCCTTGATCGCATCTTCAAACGCACTCTGTACTTCCTGGGGTGGCTGGGTACTTTTCATATTAACCTTGCGCACTAGAAAGCCGGTATCATAGCGATTCAGAATAGTCTGAATTTTCTTTTCGGTTTCAAGCACCAGCACCTCACGGCCACCGGAAACACTGAGAATGTCATCCAGCTTCTTCGAGCCAACAACCTCCCTGAGCGCACTCTCACTGGCCTCGCGCATGGTCTTTTCTCTATCCCTTACATTGAACAGGTAATTCTCGGCACTATCAACCTGATACTGCACAGCCAGCTCAATTTGCAGCAGGTTTTCATCCTTGGTCAGCATAGTCGCTTTGTGCGAGGCTTCGCGCAGTTCATCAACATTGATCTTTTCCACGGTCTCGATCGGGTACGGGAAATGCCAATGCGGACCCGGTCCTGTGGTTTCCGTGTATTTACCAAACCGCAATTCGACGCCGCGTTCTGCAGGATCGATGATATAGATCCCGGACAGTGCCCAGACAATAAGGACAATGACGATTAATATAGGGAAAAACGCTGACGAACCACCGCCATCAGCACCCGCACCGCCGGGTCCTCCGGATTTCTTGCCACCCAGAATGACACTGAACTTGTCCTGCATTTTTTTAACTATTTCATCTAGGTCTGGTGGTCCATCCTGGTTGTTCTTGTTACCCCAGGGATCTTTGTTATCACCACCCGGTTCATTCCAGGCCATAATTGACTCCATATAAGATTATTTAAAAACTTCATGCATTTTGCTTATGCATTCGAGGCTGACATTGTATGGTCGTCAGCACTTTCAAGCAACTCCGGAGAATCCACGACAAGTTCTACGGAAAATTTCTTCTGAATTCTGGCAAAATCCTGTTTGGAAAGGAGAATATCGAGCTGACACTCACCGGCAGCGCCTGTTTCTTCATGGTTTATAGCACCCATCTGATACAGAGCGGCACGGATATTTCCCTGATCCGGCCTTAAAACAAGCCTGCCCTGTACCTTTTCCTGCAACAGGAAGTCGGACAGGGCCTGCTGTAACAGTTGCATGCCCGCACCGGTTTGTGCAGACACCCATACCCTGATCGGGACGCCGTACTCATCGCGGTCTATGCGCGCCTCGGTGTCGATCAGGTCGATCTTGTTATAGACCCTGATCTGCGGGATATCCTCGGCGCCGATCTGTTGTAACACCAGATTGACCTGCTCGATATAGGCATTACGTTCCGGATCGCTGGCATCGATGACATGCAGCAATACATCGGCCTCGGCGGTTTCTTCCAGTGTGGAACGGAATGCCTCGACCAGGTCATGCGGGAGATGGCGGATAAAACCGACGGTGTCGGCAAGGATACAATGGCCGACACCGGCAAGGTCCAGCCTGCGCAAGGTTGGATCGAGGGTCGCAAACAACTGGTCCGCAGCATACACACCCGAATCGGTCAGGGTATTGAATAATGTGGATTTCCCGGCATTAGTATAACCCACCAGTGATACAGCCGGGATCATCGCGCGCCGGCGCGCACGACTGCCGAGGTTTCGCTGTTCGGTATATTTTTTCAGGCGCAGCTTGAGTTGCTTGATGCGTGCACCAATCAATCGGCGGTCCGTTTCCAGCTGCGTTTCACCCGGCCCCCTCAGACCGATACCCCCCTTTTGTCTTTCCAGATGGGTCCAGCCCCTGACCAGTCGCGTCGACAGGTGTCTTAACTGGGCGAGCTCAACCTGCAACTTGCCTTCAAAGGAACGCGCGCGCTGGGCAAATATATCCAGGATCAGACCGGTGCGATCGAGCACCCTGCATTTCAACCTGGCCTCGAGGTTGCGTTCCTGGGACGGTGACAGGGTATGGTTGAATAACACCAGTTCGGCATTATGCTCGGCAACCTGTTCACTGATCTGATCGACCTTGCCGGTACCGATGAAATAACGGGGGTCTGCCTTGTTACGACTGCCTTCCACGCAAGCAACGACACATGCTCCTGCCGATTGTGCCAGCTCCCTGAACTCCTGTAGCTGTTCTCTTTGACCTTCGGATTGTAAATCGATATGGACGAGTATGGCGCGTTCGCCTACACGGGGACGATCAAACAAGCTTGCCCCCATAATTCAGACACCTGCTCAAATCAGGAATTTCCGCCATCAGATGCACCTTCGTCAGCACCGGAAATCTTGACATTACGCGTCGGTACCACGGTAGAGATTGCGTGTTTGTAGACCATTTGATTGACTGAATTCTTAAGCAATACGACAAACTGGTCAAAAGACTCGATCTGGCCTTGCAGCTTGATACCATTCACAAGGAAAATGGACACAGGTATTTTTTCCTTCCGTAATGCATTCAGAAATGGTTCTTGTAATGATTGCCCCTTAGCCATAAACGGCCTCCTGATTTTATTATTGGCTCAATTAAATCTATTTATGTATATCCTGCTAAAAGTCCAGGATAATTATTTAAAAAACAACACGTTAAAATTCACCACCATGCTTTGTGTTGTAATACTGATAAAGTATAGCACAGTTTTATAGCGATCCCGCTATAGCAGGCCCGTTTGCCGGATGGCTGTAATTGCCTTATCAAACAATGACCTGTGCATACAATCCAGCGATATTGCGGCCGTTTCAGCGCGCAGCCATGTCATTTGCCGTTTGGCCAGTTGACGCGTGGCTATGATGCCTTTATCGACCATTGTTTCATAGGTATAGTCACCGCTCAGATATTTCAAGACCTGGCGATAACCAACCGAACGCATGGACGGTAAATCCGCATGGATTTCCGCTCTTGCGCTCAGTGATTCGACCTCATCCACAAGGCCCAGTTCCAACATCTGATGAAAACGCCGGCCAATGCGTTCATGCAGGACCTGCCTGTCCGCCGCCATCAGTGCCAGTTGCACCACGTCGTAGGGAAAGTCCCGCTGTTGTTGCCTGGCAAAATGGGCACTGAGACTCTCACCGCTGACCTCATACACCTCGAGTGCCCGCTGAATGCGTTGTGGATCATTGGGATGTATACGTGCTGCCGACTGTGGATCGATCTCGGCCAGGCGTGCATGCATGGCCGGCCAACCCCGTTTCTGCGCCTGCTGCTCCAGTTGCCTGCGTACGCTTTCGTCAGCAGACGGAAGGCTTGATAAGCCCCGGTACAGCGAGCGAAAATACAGCATCGTACCACCGACCAGCAACGGTATCTTCCCTGCCGCGCTGATAGCGTCCATCTCCCGCAATGCATCGGCTCTGAAATCCGCCGCCGAGTAACTTTCAACCGGGTCAAGAATGTCGATAAGACGATGCGGCGCCCGTGCCAGGGTTTCGGTATCCGGCTTGGCTGTGCCTATATCCATACCGCGATACACCAGCGCAGAATCGACACTGATAATCTCGCAGGGCAGTTCCTGAACCAGTCTGACTGCCAGATCGGTTTTACCTGATGCCGTCGGCCCCATCAGAAATATAGCGGGAGGTTTTTGTGTAGCCTGATTCAACTGAATATTTTTAAACGTGTTGCCCGATCCGGGATATGATGGCTGCGGCCATCACTGACAAACGGATAATAATGCTGTATCGGACTCATTTAAACTGATAAAAACTGCGGTTCAGAAACTCGACAACATCTGCGATGTCCTGTCTGTCCCATTCTGCGCCGGCCGGCCTGGTGCATCTGCTGACCTGCCCCTGCAATGCTGCGAGTGTGCGTGTACGCTTGTCAGCCCTGGAATAAACCGACGTGTCATGACAGCCACTGCAGCTCTGTTCATGCAACAGTTTACCGCGGATAGCATCAGTGTCTGCAACGGCATAACTGCTGCCTAGCAGGATTGGTATTAGATAGATGAACGTGACTGCTTTCATGGGATCTCCTGCATTGTATTATTCGCTATCACCTGGATTATAACGATTCAATCGGCTGACAGGAATGCCTAACTTCCGCGCATGAACAGCTTGTCGAGTTCACTGATACTCAGCTGGCGCCAGGTCGGGCGACCGTGGTTGCATTGACCGCTACGCTCGGTAATTTCCATGTCACGTAACAGCGCATTCATTTCAGTAATCGTCAATTGGCGATTGGCCCTGACCGAACCGTGACAGGCCATGGTCGATAGCACCGCATTGACCTCCTCACGCAGGCGCTGACTGTCACCGAAGGCGGCCATATCCGACAACACGTCCCTGATCAATGACGCACTGTCTGCATTACGTAACACGCCCGGCACCTGTCTGACGACCAGCGTTTCCGGACCCCTTCGATCCAGACTGAAACCCAACTCCTCAAATACATGCAGCGAGGATTCGGCCAGATCGGCCTCGCGCATACTGACATTGATGGTCACCGGCACCAGTAATGGCTGCGAACGTATTCCCTCCCCGTCCATCGCTGTCTTCAGGCGCTCATAGGTGATACGTTCATGCGCCGCATGCATATCGACGATAACCAGACCCGCGCTGTTCTGGGCAAGGATATAGATACCATGCAACTGCGCCAGCGCAAAACCCAGGGGCGGTATCTCATCCCCGGCCCCTATTGCGTCAACTGCGGTATCAACGGGTGGCTCGGGATGCCGGCGACTGGCCGTGTCGATCAGACGCTGATAGGCATTGGCCTGTTCACTGAGCGGCAGCCCGATACTCTGTTGCTGTGTATATGTTCGCGCCGTATTCGCACCCGCTGCCGTTGTGGCCTGATGGCCCGGCACTTCACTGGCCAGCAGCGACTCCGCCTGATCCGCCGGACGCAGATCGGCAAGGACTTTTTTCAATGTGTGGGTAATAAAGCCATGCACCTGGCGACTCTCGCGGAAGCGTACCTCGAATTTTGCCGGGTGTGCATTGACATCGACCATGTGCGGATCCAGTTCCAGGTACAACACATAGGCTGGATGGCGCTGGTGATGGAGGACATCCTGATAGGCCTGCCTGACCGCATGCATCAGCAATTTATCGCGCACCATACGGCCATTGATGAAAAAGTACTGCAAATCGGCCTGGCTGCGCGAGAATGCCGGCACCGCTATCCACCCGCACAGCTTCAGTCCACCCGCCTCGTTATCGAGGTATAGGATATGCTCGACAAATGACGCGCCGCACAATTGCTGCAGGCGACGCTGCTGTTGCTCGCGTGTGTGCGCGGCCGGCAGATGATAGACTGGCTTGTTCTGATGAGTGAAATTTATCTCCACATCAAAATGACTCAGCGCAATGCGTTTGACAATGGTTTCGATATGCCCGAATTCGGTCTTGTCGGTCTTCAGAAATTTACGTCGTGCGGGGGTATTGTAAAACAACTCCCTGACCTCGATACTGGTCCCTTTGGGATGGGCTGCCGGCTGCACGCTGGCCTCGCTATCACCCTGTATACTCCAGGCGCTTTCCTGGTCCTGGTGGCGCGAACTGATCTGCAGACGCGATACCGATGCAATACTGGGCAGCGCCTCACCCCTGAAGCCGAGGCTACTGACACGCTCGAGATCCTCGAGTGTGGCGATCTTGCTGGTGGCATGCCGACACAAGGCCATGCCCAGTTCATCCTTGTGAATACCGCAACCATTATCACGAATCCGGATCAGGTTCTTGCCACCCTGTTGCAGATCAATATCGATACGTGTCGCCCCCGCATCCAGACTGTTTTCCAGTAGCTCCTTGACCACGGATGCCGGGCGCTCGATCACTTCTCCGGCGGCAATCTGGTTAATAAGGTGTGAAGGTAATTTGCGAATCATCATGAATGGCCTGGCCCACTGAACCTGCATCTATATCAAAGGCCAAGCATATCATATCTGTGTTTGCGACGGGCGCGGTTCAGGAACGAGGATCACCGGCGTAGCGCTTGCTATCCACCGGGCTGGATGCTGTCAGCCTCCCGGAATCAGCAATACCTCACCCACTTTCAGGCGATCGGATTTAAGCGCATTCTGTGTACGCAGGTCCTTGAGGCTGACATTGTAATGATCGGCTATAACGGAAAGATTTTCGCCGCGGGTAATAACATGTCGACGCTGTGCCAGCAATGTTCCGGGCACCTCATTGCGGGCGAAATAGGTACGCACACCTTTCAGAATGGATTCGGCCATGCGCTGCTGATATCGCGGGCTGCGTAATTTCTTTTCTTCGCTGGGATTCGATATAAACGCGGTTTCCACCAGAATCGATGGAATATCCGGTGACTTCAACACTGCAAAACCGGCCTGACCGACATTCCTTTTGTGAACCCGACTGACGCCTTTCAGTTCTGACAATACATAATCACCCAGCTCCAGACTGGCCTCTACCTTGCCGTTCATGGACAGGTCCAGCAATACCGAGGCCAGCAGGTCATCCTTGTCCTCGAGACTGACACCACCGATAAAATCGGACGCGTTTTCACTTTCCGCCAGCCAGCGCGCCGTTTCGTTACTGGCACCACGCTGGGACAGGGCATAAACAGAGGCCCCATGGGCGCGTTTGTCATGGAAGGCATCTGCATGAATGGAAATGAACATATCGGCCTTGTGCTTGCGTGCTATCTCGACACGCTTGCGCAGGCCGATATAATAATCACTATTACGCACCATGACTGCACGCATGCCACGCTGTCTGGCAATCAGACGCTGGAGCTTACGGGCGATGGCCATGACCACATCTTTCTCGCGCGTACCCCGGTGCCCGATCGCGCCCGGATCTTCACCTCCATGCCCGGCATCGATGGCAATCACCAGCTCGCGCAGCGGATTCTTTTTACTGACCGCCGTGGCATGCGCTGTCGCGGATTTTTTTACGGCCTTTTTGTGCAGATCGATGACCAGGCGATGGCCATAGGACTTATGCGGTTTCAACAGAAAGCTTTTAGGTTTTACATCGCTTGACAGGTCGAGCACAATGCGTGTGTTGGTCTTGTTATGCGTCGCGCTGCGAATACGCTTGACTACACCTTTCGCATATTGCGGGCCTGTCAATTTCCTGTTTAATTTTGCATCGTGCAGGTCGACAACAATCCTGTTCGGCTTCTTCAATGTAAACAATTTGTGCTGGAGCGGTGCACTGATATCAAAAACAATGCGCGTGTGATCGGGGGCCGACCACAGACGGGCATCCCTTACCAGACTGCTTTTCGCCGCCGCGTTCGTGGCGCACACAACAAACAGCAATTGAATCAGTATCTTGCCTAATTTTCTCATGGATCACCATGCTGGCTATATTTATACCTATAATTCTAGGTGGGTCAGGCATAAATGTCAATATAATCCATAAGATACGATTACTTGCTATTCCAGTTTATCATCAAGGACTTATAATTTATTGATGATATCCTCACTGCGTTGATTGATTGCCTCTATCGTGATCTCCCTACCCTGACCGACGTGATCGATATGCACGCGCAGGTCCGGTTGCGGCAGTATACCCTGCCCTTTATCCGGCCACTCCACCAGGCAGGCTACGCCATCGGCAAAAAACTCTCTAATGCCTATAAATTCCAGTTCTTCCGCATCACTGAGACGATAAAGGTCGAGGTGATAGATGCTGCCACTAACCGTCTGATAGGATTCCACCAGCGTGTATGTAGGGCTTTTGACATGACCGCTATAACCGCGTCCATTAATGAATCCCCTCGCCAGGGTGGATTTGCCGGCACCCAGATCGCCATCCAGATAGATCAGGATACGCGCGGGACACAGCGCTGCGAGCCTGGCACCCAGGGCGCGCATGGCCTGATCGTCAGGGATATATTTATGCCAGGTCGTCATAGCTGCCGTTAGGCCTGTTGTGGATTCACGAGATCGCGCAGATGCGGATACAGGTCGCTAGCCAGCAGGCCACGCTGGCCCTGGCGCGCGGCCCTATCGGCCGCCACAGCATGGATATAGACAGCATTGCAGGCCGCATCGGTTAATGCCAGCCCCTGTGCCAGCAGAGCTGCGATGACACCACTCAATACATCGCCCATACCGGCCGTGGCCATGCCGGGATTGCCATGACGACACAGGAATACATCCGATTCCTGCGCACCCTGGACCAGCGTGCCGGCCCCCTTCAACACCGTGATACAGTTATAGCGTTCACTGATCGCATCGACTGCCCTGAAGCGGTCCTGCTGTACCTCGGCGACACTCGATTCCAGCAACCTCGCCGCCTCACCAGGGTGTGGTGTCAGGATCCAGCGCCCGCGTTTGTTAGGGCGGGCCGCTAGCAGGTTTAGCGCATCGGCGTCCAGCACCAGGTATAACTGGGTTTCCATGACCTCTGCCAGCAGCGCCTGTGCCCAGTCCGTCTGCCCCAGTCCCGGACCGATGGCGACAACACTGGCCCTGTCCAGCAGCGGCTTCAGATCACGGGGATGTTCGATTCCATGACACATCAATTCGGGGCGATTCGCATTGACGACGGCAGTATGCCCGGGCCGTGTGGCGACACTGACCAGACCGGCACCGACACGCGCCGCGGCCTCGGCCGCCATGCGCACGGCCCCGGCCATACCATGGTCGCCACCGATGACGAGCACATGCCCGCACTGCCCCTTATGACAGCTAGGTGAACGCGGTGGTAACAGCGTCTTCAGGCGCGCGCCATCCAGCACATGTGTAGACGATGCCACCCGGGTAAAGATTGCCGCAGGCACATCCAGATCATCGAACAGGAGCTGACCACAATAATCGGGCCCCTGCCCGCTAAACAGGCCCTGCTTCAGGCCAATATAGGTGATCGTTGCCTGCGCGCTGATGGCCACACCCATTACCGCGCCGGTATCGGCATGCAGTCCGGAAGGTACATCAATGGACAACACCGGCGTACCTAGCTGGTTGACGGTTTTGATCAGATCGGCCCAGTCACTGCCGACATCGCGCTGCAGACCTGTACCGAGCAAGGCATCGACTATGACATCGGCCGACTGCAGCGCCGCATCGAGATCATCAGCGCCAACCTCGGAACCGCCGCCGTCGCGCCACTGCTGCCGGGCCCTGCTCGCGTCTGCACTGCTATGTTGCGGATCACCGAGCCGTGTCACGCTGACCTGCATGCCGTCTGCTCGCGCCAGAGTGGCGAGCAGGTAGCCGTCACCACCATTATTGCCGGCACCACAGAGCACCAGCAGGCGTTGCGCCTGCGGCCATTGCTGCCTGAGTAACTGATAGGCTGCCCGGGCAGCACGTTGCATGAGCGTAAAACCGGGGATGCCATGCTCTTCTATGGCCAGGCGATCCAGTTCGCGTACCTGTGCAGCGCTGTACAATGTTAATGGCAATACTGAAGTCAACATACACACAGTATACCCCACAAAACGAACGTTTCGGCATTACATCGCGTTACCGCGGCCCGCGACTTGTAGATTTTTATGGCTGCAGTAGACTCTGCCGGTATGACGGCAAAGCACGACAGCATGGATTACGCACAACTCTCGCAACAGATAAAGGCATGGGGGTGTGAACTGGGTTTTCAGCAGGTCGGTATTACCGATATCGATCTGCAGGTGCATGAACAACATCTGCATCAATGGCTGCAACAAGGCTATCACGGCGACATGGACTACATGCAACGCCATGGCAGCAAGCGCAGCCGCCCGCAGGAACTGGTCAGCGGCACTATTCGGGTCATCAGCGTGCGCATGGATTACTGGCCTGGCGATGCCGCGGATGCCGACGCCATCCTCGAGGACCCCGCCAGTGCCTATATCTCACGCTACGCCCTGGGTCGCGACTACCACAAGGTTTTGCGCTCACGCCTGAAAAAACTGGCACAACGCATCGAGCAAAGCATCGGCACGTTTGCATTCAGGGTGTTTGTCGACAGCGCGCCGGTACTGGAAAAGGCTCTCGCGGAGAAGTCAGGCATCGGCTGGATCGGCAAACATACCAACGTCATTAATGACAAGGCCGGCTCATGGTTTTTCCTCGGCGAGCTGTATACCGACATCCCGCTGGTCGTCGATAGCCCGGCCCAGAACCATTGCGGCACCTGCCAAACATGCATTGATATTTGTCCGACACAGGCCATTATCGCCCCTTACACCCTCGATGCACGCCGTTGTATTTCATACCTGACGATTGAGTTACGCGACGCTATCCCGGTGGAGTTGCGGCCGTTACTGGGCAACCGCATCTATGGTTGTGATGATTGCCAGATCGTATGCCCCTGGAACCGCTTTGCCAGACCCACTGCTGAAAGCGATTTTTTCCCGCGCCAGCAACTGGATACGGCGACGCTGATTGAACTGTTCAGTTGGGACGAACAGACCTTCCTGCAACGCACCGAAGGTTCGGCGATACGCCGTATCGGTTATCCGTGCTGGATGCGCAATATTGCCGTGGCCCTCGGCAACAGCCCGACATCAAGGGATGTCATCTGTGCCTTGCTACAGAAAAGGCGACATGATTCGGAGCTTGTACGTGAGCATACGCTATGGGCATTACAGCAACATAATGTAGTGACCGAGTGATTCCCGGCTGATTATATTGCCAGGTCATCCACCCAGTTACGATGGGCAAGATAATAATTGATCAGGCCATTGGTAGAGGCGTCGTGCGCATCGACATCGTCACCGGCGCGCAGCTCTTCCTGAATAGTCAGCGCAAGCTTCTTGCCCAGTTCGACGCCCCACTGATCATAGGAATTGATATCCCAGACAATCCCCTGGATGAAAATCTTGTGTTCGTATAATGCAATCAATGCGCCCAGGGTTTCCGGGGAAATGGCGCTTACCATCAGACTGTTGCTGGGGCGATTGCCGCTGAAGACCTTGTGCGGCACCAGTTCCTCTATTTCTTCCTCGGCAAGTCCCTGCGCCTGCAATTCCTGTTGCACTTCCTCTGCTGTCTTGCCTTTCATCAATGCCTCGGTCTGGGCGAAAAAGTTCGACAGCAAAAAGGTATGATGATCACCGACGGCATTATGTGAATGCATCGGTATAATAAAGTCCACCGGAATCAGACGGGTGCCCTGATGCAGTAACTGGAAGAAGGCATGTTGGCCATTGGCGCCCGGCTCACCCCAGATAACCGGGCCGGTATGATAACCGACCGGCATGCCGGCACGATTGACGCCCTTGCCATTACTCTCCATATCGCCCTGCTGCAGATAGGCGGTGAAACGTGCGAGGTAGTGATCATAGGGCATGACGCCCTGGGTTTCGGCAGCAAAAAAATTGGTGTACCAGACGCCGAGCATTGCCATCAACACCGGCATGTTTTTTTCCAGTGGTGCGCTGCGGAAATGCTCATCCATTGTATGCGCGCCGGCGAGAAACTGTTCAAAGCGGTCCATGCCGATATACAGCGCCAGTGACAGGCCGACGGCCGACCAGATCGAATAGCGGCCACCGACCCAGTCCCAGAATTCGAACATGTTCTTGGTATCAATACCGAAACTGGCCACGGCTTCGGTATTCGTGGATATGGCGACAAAATGCTTGGCGATATCATCCTCCGTGGCTCCCGATTTCAGAAACCAGTCGCGCGCCGTATGCGCGTTACCAATGGTCTCCTGGGTGGTAAAGGTTTTCGATGCAACCAGAAACAATGTACGCTCCGGGTCCAGGCGACTGCAGGTCTCTACCATGTGTGTGCCATCGATATTGGAGACGAAATGCATACGCAGGTGCGGGTGGCCATAGGGTCTCAAGGCCGAGCAGGTCATGATTGGACCGAGATCGGAACCGCCAATTCCGATATTAACGATATGCTTGATACGTTTGCCGGTATAACCCAACCATTCACAATTGCGTACGGCATCGGTGAATTCCCGCATTCTTTGCAGAACGCGATTGACATCGGGCATGACGTCCTGACCATTGACATAGACGGGCTTGTTGCTGCGGTTACGCAGGGCCGTATGCAGTACTGCGCGCTGTTCGGTTGAGTTGATCGCCTCCCCCGTAAACATGCGCTCACGCCAGTCCTCGACACCGCATTCCCGCGCCAGCTCTAACAACAGGCGCAAGGTCTCGTCATTGATCCTGTTCTTCGAGTAATCGAGGAAAATCCCTGCCGCTTCAAGTGAATAGCGATCAAAACGGGTGGCATCCTGGGCGAACATATCTGTCATGTTCGCATCGAAGACCTCGTCCCAATGCTTTTGTAGTTGTTGCCAATTCTCGGTCAATGTCAGCTCGGCCATAGTATTCCTGTTATATTTTCAGTCGCCCTATTCAATGCAGGGATAATACCACTTCAGGGCAAAAAATCAGTGAAAACATGAGCGTAACTGGATAATATACGATTTGGACAGGGATTTTTCGCAATTAATTCCTGTTTTGGTTATACTTTCGCGGTTTTTGCCTTATGATGATCCTGCATTGTCATATCCTTATTTATAATCACTGTTAAAGCCAGATTGATGTATATAGAAAATTTACAAAAAAGCATTCCGCGTGATAAGGAACTTCGTTCACGGGTCAAATTATTCGGCAACCTGCTCGGTAATGTTATTCGTGAACATGGTAGCGAAGACATATTCAATGCCGTCGAGACCCTCAGAAAGGGCTATATCAAGCTGCGCAAGGAAGACAATCCACGCCTCAGAAAAAGGTTGCATGATTACATTGATAAACTGCAACCGCATGCCCTGAGTCAGGTCCTGCGCGCATTCAGCATTTACTTCACGCTGGTCAACATTGCTGAAGAGTCATTCATGCATCAACAACGCCGACGTCAGGTTAGATCGGGGATGCGCCTGTGGACCGGTTCATTTGCCGACACTATTAACCAGTTCATGCTCGATGGCATTTCCGTTGAACAACTGCAGGACCTGATGGATAGCCTGGCCTATATACCCGTATTTACCGCGCATCCGACCGAATCCAAACGGCGCACAATAATGGAGATCCTGCGCAGGATCTTTATTACCAGCGAAAAACTACAGGACAAGAACCTCGGTAAAGACGAGCTGCGTGAGGTCAGGGAACAACTGGAGGCCGAGATACAGATCCTGTGGAAAACCGACGAGGTACGTGTACACAAACCGCAGGTACGCGACGAAATCCGTAACGGCCTCTATTATTTCCGTGAATGCCTGTTTGACGCGGTACCCCAGGTTTATCGCTATCTCGAAAAGGCCGTATACCGCAACTACGGTAATGATGAATTCGGGGAAACCGCCGTACGCATTCCCAGCTTCCTGACCTTCGGTTCATGGATCGGTGGTGACCGCGATGGCAACCCGTTCGTAAAACCGGAAACTACGGCCATGGCCGTCAGGATGCATAATCAGGAAGTGCTGCAGGAGTATATCAAACGCATCGAGGAATTAGGTAAAATCCTGACCTATTCCAATCAATTGATCACACCCAGCGAGGCCCTTAACAGGAGCCTGACCAAGGAATGTGACCTGTGCGATGAGGCCTTTGCGGAAAAACCCAATCGTTTTATTCAGGAACCCTACCGGCGCAAGCTGCACCTGATCAAGTACCGCCTGAAGAAAAACCTGGCTGCTGCAGAGCAACGTATCGAGGGCGCCTTTGCCGATACTGCCGGCACCTACAGGGACGAAAGCGAGTTCCTCGCTGACCTGAGGATGATCAGCGAGTCCTTGTCGAGCCATCATGATGACAACATTGCCAGGGGCAAGCTCAGGGACCTGATCCGTCTGGTCGAGACCTTCGGCTTTTATCTGGTACGCCTGGATATCCGCCAGGAGTCCACTCGCCACACCGATGCCGTCAATGAAGTCTGCAACGCGCTGGGCCTGTGCAGTAACTATGCGGAATTATCCGAAGCAGAAAAGCTGGAGAAACTGGCCGATATTTTATCCGCTCCGGGCAAGCCGGAGCTCGACCTGGATGCACTGCAGGAGCCAACACGCGAAACCATCGAGGTCTTCAACACCATGGCCGACATGCGCAATGAAATCAGTCCACGTGCATTTGGTAATTATGTTATCTCGATGACGCATTGCGCCAGCCATGTCATGGAAGTCATGTTGCTTGCCCACCTCGCCGGCCTCAGTGGTTATGATGGCGAGGACTGGTATTGCCATATCAGCATATCGCCGTTATTCGAGACAATTGAGGACCTCGCCCATGTCGAGGAGGTCCTGACACAATTGCTCGGCAATGCCACCTACGTATCATTACTGAAGGCAGCTGGGAATATCCAGGAGATCATGCTTGGCTACTCTGACTCATGCAAGGATGGCGGCATCCTGGCCTCGGCCTGGAGCCTGTATGAAGCACAGAACAAGATCATTCACCTGACCGATGAACATCAGGTCGAATGTCGTCTGTTCCATGGACGCGGCGGCACTATCGGACGTGGCGGCGGCCCGACCCATGAGGCGATCCTGTCACAGCCCGGTAATACCGTGCATGGCCAGATCAAATTTACCGAACAGGGTGAAGTACTGTCGTATAAATACAGCAACCAGGAAACCGCCATCTATGAACTGACCATGGGTATCACCGGCCTGATGAAGGCCAGTCGATGCATCATCGATCCGATCCCTGAGGAACGCAACGATTATATGGGCATCATGGATGAGATTACCCGTATCGGCGAGCAATCCTATCGCGACCTGACAGATAAATCACCGGCCTTCCTCGATTATTTCTACGAAGCCACACCGGTTGCCGAAATCGGCCTGATGAATATCGGCTCACGCCCGTCGCATCGCAAGAAACAGGACCGTTCCAAGGCCTCGGTCAGGGCCATACCCTGGGTGTTTGGCTGGGCGCAGGCCCGCCAGACCCTGCCAGCATGGTATGGCATTGGAACTGCACTGGAACAATGGCGTCACAGCGAACCGGAAAGGCTGGCGAAGCTGCAGCGAATGTACCATGAATGGCCGTTCTTTCATTCATTGCTCAGCAACAGCCAAATGGCCCTGTTTAAAAGTGAAATGGATATAGCCCGGGAATATGCCAGCCTATGTCTCAGTGACGAAACCGCCCAGGTGATCTACGACAAGATCAGCGGGGAATATACACGCACGGTTCAACAGGTCCTGAATATCGCCAATGAACAGGGGCTGTTGCAGGAAAATCCGGCATTGGCGTTGTCATTGACGCGTAGAAATCCGTACCTCGATCCACTGAATTATATCCAGATTACGTTGCTGGAACGCTACCGTACTGAAGAACTGGAAGAGGAGCAGATCTCGGTATGGCTGGATCCATTACTACGCTCGATTAATGCTATCGCATCAGGCATGCGCAATACCGGCTAGGTTATACCGACGGCTTGTATTTACAAGCCGTCAGTCCTTATCAACTAACGTTTTCGCCACACCAGTATGCGGTTATTGGCCGGCATCTCAACATCATCAACGCATTCCATTCCGGCCTTGTCCGCGAGTTTGTCGAGCGCGGCAAAATCACGGATAGCGCTTAATGGATCGCGCTGCTTTAACCATTGATCAAAGCGCGCATTACTGTCACTTGTATATTCGCCATCGTAGTTAAATGGGCCGTACAGGGCGAACAGGCCATGTTGCGCAAGCACCTGCCCCAGTCCGTTGAACATGGCCTGGACCGCATCCCAGGACATAATATGCACGGTATTGGCCGAGAAAATATAGTCTACCCGTGTCAGCGGCCAGTCTGAACGGCTAACATCGAGGCACAATGGTTCGAGCATATTGTCCTGTGGCGTCTCCTCAAGCCAGGCCCTGATACCGGCAAGGTTTTCATCGCGGTCGCTCGGCTGCCATTGCAGGTGTGACAACTGCCCGGCAAAA
This sequence comes from uncultured Gammaproteobacteria bacterium, assembly GCA_947258655.1. GTDB lineage: Bacteria > Pseudomonadota > Gammaproteobacteria > JAADHQ01 > JAADHQ01 > JAADHQ01. The sequence continues at coordinate 44,952 of CAMYJD010000003.1, forward strand.
AAAACGGCATGCTGCCCGGTGCCACTGCCTATCTCCAATACCGTGCCAGGTGCGGCGTACAACTTCTCCAGTACTGCCAGGATTACGTGCTTGTTTTGTTCGCAGGACTCTGCGAAAGGCTTGTTCATACTGCTTGAAGAGGCGCTCATCGTATGCTCTTTCCCTGTGGATCTAATCTCGTCTACTGCGGCAGCAAGCTAACATAGCCGGCCAAATTTTCCAGCCCGCCAGGTTGTTGTACGCCTAACCGTGAAATGTCATCAGTAGCGCTTGCTACGGGTGGTCTGTGGACCGGTATTCTGGAGCCAGTGTAATCAGGCGACCTGGACAGGTATCGCATTACCGACGCGTTTGATCTCATTGTTCTGGCCCAGATAGACAAGCCTGGGCTTGAAACTGGCCAGCTCATGCTGTTCATAGGTGGCAAAGTTGCAAATGATTATACGGTCACCCGGATTGGCCTTGTGTGCGGCTGCGCCATTGACCGAGATGATGCCGGAATCGTTCTCGGCACGAATCGCATAGGTTGTGAAACGCTCGCCATTGTTGACGTTATAGATCTCAATTTGCTCGTATTCGAGAATACCCGCCGTATCCAGCAAATGACCATCGATCGCACAGGAGCCTTCATACTCCAGTTCGGAATGGGTCACGCGGGCGTGGTGTAACTTGGCCTTGAGTAATGTTCTTTGCATCGAATAAATCCATAAGCTTGTGAATCTACAACTGTTTTATTGTACCAGATAAATCGACTCTGATGTTATCGATTAAACGCGCCTTACCCAATTTGACCGCAGCCAGAATCACCAGTTCAGTTGTACCCGCGTCTGCAAGGTGTAAATCATCATTTCGCCTGATACTGACATATTCGACCTCAATGCCATCATTTTCGAGCATTTTAATGGCATTTTCTTCGAGTTTTTGATAATCTCGCTCGCCCTCGATAATCCTGGCCGCAGTCTGTTGCAGACTTTGAAACAAGCGCGCGGCATGCTCCCGCTGAGCCACGCTGAGGTAGCTATTACGCGAGCTCAGCGCCAGCCCGGAGGCCTCGCGCACCGTTTCTGCCCCGAGTATTTTTATCGGGAAGTCAAGATCCTTAACCATTTTCTTGATCAGGAATAATTGCTGGAAGTCTTTCTCGCCAAATACGGCCAGATGTGGCTGAACGATGTTAAACAACTTGGCTACTACGGTCGTTACACCGACAAAATGCGTGGGTCGTGATTTACCGCATAATATGGTGGACAGTCCGGGGACCTCGACCCGAGTCTGCGCCTCAGGCTTGCTGTCGTAGACCTCAGCGGCGTCCGGAGCAAACAGCAGATCGGCACCGCGTTCAGCCAGCAGCGCACTGTCCTGCTCCAGCGTGCGCGGGTAACTATCGATATCTTCTCCTGCAGCGAATTGTGCAGGATTGACAAAAATACTGACAACCACCTTACTGGCGTGCTGCCTTGCCATATCGACCAGACGCAGATGGCCCTCATGTAAATTTCCCATGGTCGGAACATAGGCGACGATTTCGTCCACGCTTTTCCAGCGCTGTATAGCGGCCCGCAACATGGATTTATTCTTGATAGTTTGCATACGCGGCATTGTACCGCAATGCCCGCCTGCATTCGAAGGCAATTACGCCACGGTAATATTCAATTGAAAGTATGCTCTGGCGCCGGAAACTGCCCTTGCCTGACGGCATTGACATAGTGTTCGACTGCCTCGCTGACAGAGTGCGCGCCGTGCATGAAATTCTTGCTGAATCCAGGTGGTTTTCCCGGCGTGATCCCGAGTATATCCTGTAACACCAACACCTGGGCATCGGTGTCGGGCCCTGCACCTATACCGATCACCGGAATTTCCACGTTGCTGGTAATCTCGTTGGCGAGCACGGCCGGAACACATTCCAGCAACAGAATATCGGCGCCGGCTTGCTGCAGTTTTTCCGCATCCAGCAACATCGTGTCGGCACTGGTTTTATCCCGCCCCTGCACACGATAGCCTCCCAGTTTATGCACCGATTGCGGCTGCAGCCCCAGGTGCGCACAAACAGGTATGCCATGCTCCGTCAAGGCCTGTACGACCGGCAACTGCACGCTGCCGCCTTCCAGCTTGACCATCTGCGCACCGCCTTCGCGCATCAGACGCGCTGCATTGTCCAGGGCCTGATCGACCGTGGCATAACTCATAAACGGCATGTCGACCATCAACAAGGCGCGACGGGTATTAGTGGCTACACAGGCTGCGTGATAGACCATGTCATCCATTGTCACCGGCACTGTGGTCTGATGACCCTGGATTACCATACCCAGCGAGTCGCCGACCAGAATCACATCAACACCAGCCTCGTCCAGCAAGCGCGCAAAACTGGCATCATAGGCAGTCAGCGAGACAAACTTCTCACCTGCGCGCTTCATGGCCAACAATGTATTAATGGTTACTTTTTGCATGGGTTTATCGATTCTCTATACATCCTGCAGTGCTGTCGTCATATCAGGCTACATCACCATCGGCAAAGGATTGAAGTAATGACGGCCGCTGCGCATCGCCAGAATGCGCTTTAACAATAGTTCGTAGTCCTCTTCCTTGTTGACCGGGTCAATCTCGGTCGCGTTTACTATCAGCAATGGCGAATCATTATATTGATGAAAAAACCGCGAATAAATATCCACCAGGCGCGTTAAATAATCATCCGCGATCAATTGTTCGGATCTGATACCCCTGCCGATAATACGCTGTCGCAGCACATCCACCGGCGCCTGCAGATACACTACCAGATCCGGTGTCGGCGCTTGTATCGACAGTTTTTCGGCAACCTGCTGATACAGATGCAACTCATCGGCGTCCAGTGTCAACTCGGCGAACAGGCGGTCCTTGTCCATCAAAAAATCTGCCACGCGTACCGGAGCAAACATATCATGTTGTTGCAGCGACTGCATCTGCTCGGCACGCTGAAACAGGAAAAATAACTGCGTCGGTAGGGCCGCGCCCTTCGGATCATCATAAAAACGTTCGAGAAACGGATTTCCACCAGCATCTTCCAGCATCAACTCGGAACCAAAACTTTCAGACAGGCGCCTGGCCAGACTGGTTTTACCGACACCTATGGGCCCTTCAATAACGATATAACGGTGCTGTGATGTAATTACGGGCATAGGTTTTCATCCAGACGCTGAAGCACTTCCCCAAGCAGCTCTTGCTGAATCAGGGCATTGATATGACCCTTGCCCGGAACACTGATATCCGCATCCAGTTCCTGTAACGGATACAATACAAAGGCCCGGTTATGCATTCCCGGATGCGGGACAACCAGATCCCTGTCATTAATACACTGACTGCCATACAACAGGATATCCAGATCGAGAGTACGTTCATGCCAGCGCTCACCGTCCCGGCGTCGCCCCTGATCGTGCTCAATGGCCTGCAATGCGTCAAGCAGGTCATGTGCTGCCAGCTCCGTTTCCAGCTCGGCCACTGCATTCAGGTAGTCGGCCTGATCTGCAGGTCCCATAGGCCTGCTGACATAGATGCCCGATACCCGTCGCAGTCGTGTGTCCCTTATATCATTCAGCGCCGCCACGGCCTTCCTTAGTTGCTCCTGCGGTTCGTCTAGATTACTACCGATACCGATAAACACACGCACCGCCATTATTCGGCATCCTGTTTCCTGGATCGCTGACGGCGCTTACCAGACTGTCTTGTGCGGGTCATTTTTTTCTTTTCCGATGAACTGGCACGCTGAAAGCGGGTCCACCAATCACCAAGCTCTGCATCGACTTCGCCACAGGCAACGCGCAGCAGGAGGAAATCATAGGCCGCTCGAAAACGCGGATGAGCCAGTAATTTATAAGGGCGCATACCTGACATAAAATCAAAACGCCCCTGCAATTGCCAGACCTCACGCATAAAAATACTGAAGCGTTTCGGTATTGCAGTATGTCTGGACTGACGCGACAAAACCTGGGCAATGGCCTTTTGCATGGCCGGGAAGGCCGGCAGGCCTTCCTCGGTATTGATATCCAAAGCCATCTGCCGTACCGGCTCCCACAATAGTGCGGCATAGATAAACGCTGGGGTTACCGATTTACCCTGCTGCAGACGCTCATCGGTATTATTCATGGCCTGGGCCACAAGCATGACCGGAAAGCCCTCCTCCTCACGCGCCAGTTCTATCTCGGTCATCGGGTATAGATGCGCGAATAATCCATAGTGGCGCAACATCTCGAAGGTCTGTAGTGCCTGCCCGGATAGAAATAACTTGACCGATTCATCGAACAGGCGTGATGGCGAGATATCACCCAGTAACGGAGCCAGTTCAAACAGGGGTTTCTCGGTATCTGCATGGATCTTGAAACCCAACTTGACCGCGAAGCGTGCCACCCTTAGCATCCTTACCGGATCCTCGCGGTAGCGTTGTTCCGGATCACCTATAATGCGCAATACACCCTGCTCGATATCCTCCATACCCCGCATATAGTCGAGTACGGAATAATCCTTGATGTCGTAATAGAGCGCATTAACGGTAAAATCCCGGCGCCGGGCATCTTCCTCTATAGTGCCATAGACATTGTCGCGCAGGAGTCTGCCCTCGTCTGTGTGCGCACGTTGCTCCTTCGCTCCATCAGCGCCACTCTCACCCTGGCCCCTGAAGGTAGCCACCTCGATAATCTCACGACCGAAAAAAACATGCGCAAGACGAAAACGCCGGCCGATCAGGCGACAGTTGCGAAACAGGGATTTGATTTCTTCCGGGCTGGCATTGGTGGCAACATCAAAATCCTTGGGTTCGAGACCGAGGATCAGGTCACGGACACCACCGCCGACCAGGCAAGCCTGGTAACCGGCCTTGTTCAGGCGATACAGGACCTTGAGTGCGTTTTCGCTGATATTTTCCCGGGAAATATTATGCCTGGAGCGCGCTATGATATGTGCGGACGAATTCGACTGCGAGGCCGGTTTACCAAACCATCTGGCAATCCGCTTTAGTAGTCCTGTTGATGAATGCTTGTTTGCGTCGCTCACTAAACCAAGTATATATTAAGAATAGGCAGGCAATACTATACCGCGCGAGCATCGATTATCATAGCCTTATATGCATTCCGACACTACGGGCAGACCAGATTGCCTTCTACCAGGTCGACAATTCTTTCATTTCCTGCATGACTTCTGTGATTGAAGCTTCGCTGGGATTTACGAGACAAACCAGATTGGCAATACTGCAGACACTCATTGACTGTCCATGAACAACCCATCCACCTGGCGGGGTCCAGCCCTTCATTTGCGTAAACATGGACAATTGGTCGGCGTTGCCCTGAACGATGCGTTTATAGTCGTGCGCGAACATGGCTAGTGACGCCATCTGTTCCTCGTCCAGCATGCCAAAACCCTCAATGAATGCGCCGTCATCACGAAACTGACAGACGACCAGTACTCCATCCACAGCCAGTAGACGTTTAATCATAATGTATCCTCACGCCAGCGCAGAATAGGCTGCTTCCAGGTCGGCCTTGTCGTTTTCCATGACAACACCAAACTGGCCATGAGTGACCGTGGTCCAATCGAGACCGATCATCGAGAAGCCCTGCACCGGGTAGAAACCTTGATCACCGGTCATATTTTCCCAGCCCCGTGCCTGCATTGTGGCTATCGAGGTATTGGCGACACAGACATGGCTTAACAGATCCAGAGCCGTCTCGTTCAGATTACTGCCTTCACTGAGCTTGCTGTTGAGCAATTCACCCTTATCGGAAAACTCGAATGCAGCCAGTGCGCCCGGCAATGTCATTAACTGATCAAGATTGGGCATATAATATCTCCATAAGCAATTAATAGCGTATTATTTTTCACACAAGATCATCAGGGATCTCAAACAATCTCTCACGCATAATCTCGAATACCTGATTAAGCGAACCTTCAGACTCATTGATAAAACAAAAGACGTTGGCCATCACACATACCGTGAATTGCGGCCCCTTGACGATCCAGCCCTTGTTAGGAAATAGACCACATTGATCGCAGAAATTACTCAGAATTCCGCTTTGCATATGCACGCTCATGGTCGTCGCGCGACACATGATCGAGGCCTGGCGGGCCTGTTCATCGTTCATATGGCCCTTATAGGAAAAGCGGTCACCGCGATAGGAATACTCGCCTGCACAAATGACGCCCGGCAAGTCTGCAAGTTCTGATAGAATACTCATATATTGTTATCTATTTGAGTTTCATTTTATTATTTATTTGGATATCTATTACTTATTATTAGCACATACCACGCAGATCTAACAAGGTACTATCTATATGCAAGATGTCAAGAGCAACAATCGCCATTATGTCGGAATTTTACGCAGAATTGGTGCATTTGCTTACGATTTTATTTTATTACTCGCGGTTCTGGTGCTGGCCACTGCATTGATCATGCCTTTCAGCAGGGGTGCTATACAACCTGGCAACATGCTGCTACAACTCTATCTATTTATGGTCAGTTTTGGATTTTATGGCTGGTTCTGGACTCATGGTGGACAGACGCTGGGTATGCGCGCATGGAAAATCAGGGTGGAGCTTGAAAATGGAGAAAACCTGAGCTGGTCACAGGCATTACTGCGTTTTCTCCTGGCCCTGCTGACCTTCGGCATTGGCATGCTGTGGTGCCTATGGGACCGTAAAGACCGCGCTCTTTATGATGTTCTGGCGCGCACCCAGGTTGTCCGTGTTGACAAGGGCTATGTTCCTCCGGTCACCTGATATACCCGGGTGACAGACTAAAACACCCTCTTTAGTGCCCAGAAACCACCCACCGCAAAAATCATGCTTGGTAGCAGTGCACTGATAACCGCATTCAGACCGTAACCTACGCCAATATAGTTCAACGCCTGGTTGAACATATGGAATCCAAGACCCAACAACACACCGACCAGTAAGCGCTGGCCGACACTGCTTGAACGCAGTGAGCCAAACACAAACGGCATCGCAATCAGCAACATAATCAATGCCGAAAACGGCTTCACCAGTTTCATCCAGAATGCCAGTTCATAGCGGGAGGCCTCGAGCTGATTACTTTGCAGGTATTGCATGTATCGAAACAGGGACAACATCGACATGTCCTGCTCCTTGACGGTTAACGTATCCAGCATCTCCGGCTGCAATAATGCACCCCAGTCAAGCTCTGCAAAATGTTTCTGACTGAAGGACTGGTCTTTGAAGCGGGTTTCTGTTACCTCACGCAAACGCCATACTGGCGCTATATAAGCAGCATGTTCGGCCTCGATAATAGCGCTGAGCCTGCGTTGGTCATCAAACTCGTAAATGACAATCTCTGCAATACTGGAATCAGGGAACACCTTGCCTACGCGGATAAAATTGTCCCTGTTCTTTGACCATACACCCTGGCCACTGTGGATGGTCGTTGATCCGGTGATAGCAGTCATGCGCAGTTTTTGCGCATATTGCTCTGCCGGTGGCGCCACGACCTCACCTAGAAATGCACCTAATAGCATCAATAACAGACCGGCCTTGAGCACAGACACGGTAATCCGCGTAATCGACATACCCGCAGCCCGAAACACGATCAGTTCACTATTACTCGCCATACTGCCCAGGCTCATCAATGAACCCAGTAGAATGGAGGTATGAAATAACTCATAGCCCTTGCGCGGCAATACAAACAGCACATATTCCAGCGCCTTGATGACGGTGTAATCGCCTTTGATATCGCCGAGCTGATCGATAAAGGTAAAAAATGCGGACAGCGCCAATAACACAATAAAAGCCAGCAATGAACCTTGCAGCACGGCGCGTCCCAGGTAGCGATCGATAATTCCCATTAGCGCCCACCTCGCTCCACAGTGAACATAATCCGGCGCGCCCACGACGCACCATGCTGCCTGAGTAAAATCAGCAAGGTCAATAGAAAAATCAGCACATGCACCCAGCTAAGTCCTATGAACAACGGTATTTTCTCCTGGATGATCCAGGCCTTGGATATAGCAACCAGATTGATGTAAATCACATAGATCAATATACCTACAAACAGTTTGCCAAACTGGCCCTGACGCGGCTGGATACGCGCCAACGGCACGGCAAGAAATGCCAGCAGCAGGATAGACAACGGTATAGCCAGGCGCCATTGAAATTCTGCCGAGGCCGCAAGCGAGCCATCAAAAAACAGATCCACTGATGACATGGTCTCGACCGTCGAGGCCGCGACCTTCTTGCTCGACGGTGCCACACGCATACTATGTCTGGAAAAAAGCATCTGGCGAAAATCGGTCTCACCAGGCTTACCCTCATAACGGGAACCATTGACCAGCACCAATAGACGTTCCTGGGTTGCCGGATCGACTTCCATATGCGCCTTGTCAGCCACCATCAGTATATCGCGTTCCTTGTACGTAGCCTGGATGAATACATTACGCATTTCGGTGCGGTCTTCGGACATTTCTTCAAGATATATAATACGATCACCGCTGACATGGATCTTGCCCGGGCTGATACCGGTAAATTCCAGGTTTTTTGAGAATTCCCGGATCAGGCGTGCCTCGTAACTGGCCGCCCACGGTACCACATAAAAGCTCAGCATCGCTATGACGATGGACATGGGTATGGCTACCTGAAACACCGGGCGATACAGGCGCCCGGCACCGACACCACAAGCCGCCAGCGATACCATTTCATGGTCCCTGTATAAACGACCGAATAACAACAGTATGGCAATATAAAACGCCAGTGGAGTCAGGATGATCAGGTAGCGTATGGATACCAGCCCAATCAGGATAAACAGGGAACTACCCGGCAACTCTCCGGAAGCGACCTCACCAAGGTATTGAACCACCTTGTTACTGAGAAAAATCAAATATAAAACAATGGCCACACCAGCCAGCGCTTTCAGTACTTCCCTGCTGATATAATGATCCAGTATCGACGTCATATCTTCGCCATAGTAGAAAAGTTGTAATTTTGGCTGGAAAAAAGCATTTTTTGTAGTAAACTTCCAAAAATAGCAATAATCTATTGATTGACCGCGCTGGCCGGAAATGAAGCCGGTTTACAAATTAACGGTGATTCAACGTCTTATTCATCATTATACATTATCCCCGGGATGGATAAACGGAAACAATAAATAATCATTAAGAATGTAATACAGGTATCAGACTGCCTCACGGCGCGATCCGTACCGACCAGGAGATATTATGGAATTCAGTGTCAAAAGTGGAAATCCTGAAAAACAGCGCTCGGCCTGCGTAGTCGTTGGCATCTTCGAGCCCCGGCGTATGTCACAGTCAGCTGAGCAGATCGACAAGGCCAGTGATGGCTACCTGTCCAACCTGATTCGTCGTGGTGATATCGAAGGCAAGCTCGGACAATCACTGCTTTTATATAATGTACCTGGTACGTTGTGCGATCGCGTGCTGCTGGTAGGCTGTGGCCGTGAACGTGAACTGAGTCCGGACAAATATGCGAAAATAATAGCGACTGCCACCCGTGCCCTGAACGAAGGTGGCACAATGGAAGCCGTGTTTTACCTGACCGATATCAATATCAAGGGTCAGGACAGTGCCTGGAAGGTCAGTCAGCTGATCCTGACAGTCGAAGACACGCTATATCAGTTTGATCAGCTCAAGTCGGAAAAAGACGAATTCAGACGACCACTGCGCAAGATCATCATCAGTATACCCAGTCGCCGCGAACTGACTGAATGTGAGGATGCACTTAAATCTGCCCAGGCGATTGCCCTGGGCGTATCAACGGCCAAGGATCTTGGCAACCTGCCCGGCAACATCTGCACACCAAGCTACCTGGCCGAACAGGCTCAGCAACTTGCCAGCGAGCATGAGGCACTGACAACAAGCATACTGGAAGAGGCTGACATGGAAGAACTGGGCATGGGTGCATTATTGTCCGTTTCCCGCGGTAGCCGCCAACCGGCCAAGCTGATAGTGATGGAATACAAGGGTGCCGACAACAATGACAATCCGGTCGTTCTGGTCGGCAAGGGGCTGACCTTTGATGCCGGCGGGATATCGATTAAACCAGCCGCCGCCATGGATGAGATGAAATATGATATGTGCGGCGGCGCCAGTGTCATTGGCACAATACAGGCCTGCGCGCAGCTGCAATTACCACTCAATGTTGTCGGTGTCGTACCCAGCTCGGAAAACCTTCCGGATGGTGACGCCAACAAGCCGGGAGATGTCGTTACCAGTATGTCAGGACAAACCATCGAGATCCTGAATACCGATGCCGAGGGACGCCTGATCCTGTGTGATGCCCTGACCTATAGTGAGCGCTTCGATCCCGCCGTGGTGATCGATATGGCCACATTGACCGGCGCCTGCATCGTAGCCCTCGGGCATCATGCACAGGCATTGCTGAGCAATCATAATCCACTGACCCATGAGCTGCTCAATGCCGGCAAACATATCCATGATCGTGCCTGGGAACTACCGCTGTGGGATGATTATCAAGGCCAGCTGGACAGCAACTTTGCCGACATGGCCAACATCGGTGGTCGTGATGCCGGCACCATTACCGCAGCCTGTTTCCTGTCCCGATATACCAAGAAATTCAAATGGGCCCATTTGGACATTGCCGGCACAGCCTGGAAGAGTGGCAAGGAGAAAGGCGCCACCGGACGCCCGGTGCCCCTATTAATGCAATTTTTGATTAACCGCGTACAGTAAGTATTGATTGTAGCGCTTGCCGTGACCCGTATTGATTTCTATATCAGCCAGAGCGGCCGGGATCAGGAGCGTTTGCTCCTGGCCTGTAAGATCGCAGAAAAGGCCTATAAACTCGGCAACAGCGTCTATATACATACTGATTCGAGTGATCAGACCAGCCAGATCGACGACCTGCTATGGACATTCAAGGATGGCAGTTTCATCCCTCACCAGGCAGGTGCAGACAATTGTGAAAAACCTGCACCAGTTCTCATAGGTCATGATAAAGAACGCCAACATGGGGCCGATGTACTGATTAACCTGGCCCATGAAATCCCGGCATGCTTTAGCCAGTTTGAACGTGTAGCCGAAGTCGTCAACGAGGCCCCGGAGACGAAGACTCAGGCACGTGAACGCTACAAGTTTTATCGGGACCGTGGTTACGAACTGCAAACGCATAAATTGTAATGGTCATCGCTATGAATTCATCCCGCAACGCCACGATGCGCACAGACGCACAAACCGATAGCCTGATTCCGACACTTGATGTCCCCGTACATCAGCCGGACAAGGAAGATATCAAGATGGATGTACTGGTCGGCCATATGGCGGATGAATTACAGGCCATTTTTCAACAACACCTGTATCAGGCCATGGTCAAGACCCTGCACCAGGTCATCAAGCAGGAAGGCCCAAAGCTGTCAGAAAAAGTCCTGCATAAATTGCAACAACAGTTGCCCGATATCATCGCTACAGGCTGTCAGATGCATTCGGATAATCATACACTCAAATAAAACGCATCCACAGAATATAGCGGAACACCTGCTGCGATCAACACCCGTATGCCGCATCCGTACTGACGGCATAATAACCCGATATTGGTACAGCGGGTCTTTTACACAGGCATCATCGCTCCCGTTGCGTATCCATAGCACTTCACCTGCTATATAGCAGCATTCAACAGACGTTTTTTTCTGGTTAGATAAGCGGACGGAGGTTATAATAATCCTTTCGGCACTCGACGCCTGTGCGCTGGGTATACTTCCATTGAAATCATTGTATAAAGACCTCAAGCATGGAAAAAACCTACAATCCACATGATATAGAACAACGCTGGTACAAGACCTGGGAGGATAATGATTTTTTCTCCCCCTCGGGTACAGGTGATTCCTACTGCATCATGATTCCACCGCCCAATGTCACCGGAAGCCTGCATATGGGCCATGCCTTCCAGGATACAATCATGGATACGCTGATCCGTTATCAGCGTATGTGTGGCAATAATACCCTGTGGCAGGCAGGGACAGACCATGCCGGCATTGCCACACAGATGGTCGTCGAACGTCTGCTCGATGCAGAAGGCAAGACCCGCCACGACCTCGGCCGCGATGCATTCTGTAAAAAAGTGTGGGAATGGAAAGAACAGTCGGGCGGCACCATTACCCGGCAACTGCGGCGCATGGGTGCGTCACTTGACTGGTCCAGCGAGCGCTTCACGATGGATGCCGGTATGTCTGCTGCCGTCACCGAGGTGTTTGTCAGCCTGTATGAGGAAGGCCTGATCTACCGCGGCAAAAGACTGGTCAACTGGGACCCGGTACTGCATACCGCTGTTTCTGACCTTGAAGTGATTTCGGAAGAAGAAAGCGGCCACCTCTGGCACATCAAATACCCGGTCAGTGACGGCAGCTTTCTCGTCGTTGCCACGACGCGTCCCGAAACCATGCTCGGCGACGCGGCCGTTGCCGTTCATCCGGATGATGAGCGCTATCAACATCTACTCGGTAAAACCATCAAACTTCCGCTGGTCGGCCGTGACATCCCGATCATTGCCGATGACTATGTCGATATGGAGTTCGGGACCGGTTGCGTCAAGATCACTCCCGCACATGACTTCAATGATTACGAGATGGGCCGGCGCCATCAACTACCGCTGTATAATATCTTCACGATCGACGCCTGTATCAATGACGAGGCCCCGGAAAAATACCGTGGCCAGGACCGCTATGAAGCACGCGACATGATCGTCCATGACCTGAAGGCACTGGATCTGATCGAACGCATAGACGATCACAAGCTGATGGTACCGCGTGGCGACCGCTCCGGTGCTGTCGTTGAACCTTTCCTGACGGACCAATGGTACGTCAAGATTGCCCCGCTTGCGGAACCTGCAATCAAGGCCGTCGAGGATGGTGAAATTCGCTTCGTGCCAGACAACTGGAAAAACACCTACTTTGAATGGATGCGCAATATCCAGGACTGGTGTATCAGTCGCCAGATCTGGTGGGGCCACCGCATCCCGGCCTGGTACGACATCGATAACAATGTCTATGTCGGTCTCGATGAAGCGGATGTGCGTGAAAAATACAATCTCTCCGCCGACGTTATCCTGACCCAGGATGACGATGTCCTCGATACCTGGTTCTCGTCAGCATTATGGCCGTTTTCGACACTCGGCTGGCCTGAGCAGACTGATGCACTGAAGAACTTCTACCCGACCAGCGTACTGGTCACCGGTTTCGACATTATCTTTTTCTGGGTCGCGCGCATGATCATGATGGGCATCAAGTTCATGGGTCAGGCACCATTTCGCGAGGTCTATATACACGGACTGGTACGCGATGCCGAAGGTCAGAAGATGTCCAAGTCGAAGGGCAATGTACTCGACCCGATCGACGTCATCGATGGCATCGATCTGAAATCGCTTATCAGCAAACGCACCAGCGGCATGATGCAACCTCACCTGGCCGAACGCATCGAACAACAGACGCGCAATACATTGCCCGACGGCATCCCCGCGTTCGGTACCGATGCATTACGCTTTACGTTTGCTTCACTGGCCACCACCGGCCGCGATATCGTACTGTCGATGGATCGCATCGAGGGCTATCGTAATTTCTGCAACAAGTTATGGAACGCAGCACGCTATGTATTGATGAATACCGAGGGCCACGACTGCGGACAACAGGGTGGCAACGTCGAATTGAATAGCGCAGACCACTGGATCCTGAGCCGCTTGCAGAACACGATCGATACGGTACGTAAATCTATCGAAGGCTACCGTTTCGATCACGCCGCACAGGCGATCTATGAATTCACCTGGAATGAGTATTGCGACTGGTACCTGGAACTGTCCAAACCGGTACTGTACAGCGACGACAGCAGTGCAGAACAGTTACGCGGTACACGCCAGACCCTGGTACAGGTGCTCGAATCACTGCTGAGGCTGGCACACCCGATCATGCCGTTTATCAGCGAGGAAATCTGGCAGCGCGTTGCTGCACTGGCCGGCCAGTCCGGGGAGACCATCATGCTGCAGGCCTATCCCGAAAGAGACCAGCGCCAGGTCTATCCCGGCGCCGTTGACGAAATCCAGTGGGTCATGGACTTCGTTCTCGGTGTACGCAAGATACGTAGTGGCATGAATATAAAACCGGGCATACAACTGCCGGTACTGTTACAGAACGCCTCCGATCAGGATCAGCAGCGTCTGCAGGATACCCTGCCCTACCTGAAATCACTGGCCAGAGTGGAATCAGTCACCGTCCTCGGTGATGAAGAGCCCCCCGAATCTGCGACTGCACTGGTAGGGGAAATGAAAGTGCTGATCCCGATGGCAGGCCTGATTGATGTCGGCGAAGAAAAAGCAAGACTAGGCAAGGACATTAGCAAATATGAACAAGATATTACGCGGATTGAAGCAAAGCTCGCCAACGAGAATTTCACTAGCCGTGCACCTGCCGAGGTAGTTGACAAGGAAAGAAAAAAACTGGAAGAGGCCCGGACTGCGCTGCAAAGCCTGAACGAGCAACTGCAACGGATCGCAAAGATCTGAGACGGCCGATACTTCCTCTTCAAACTGGGCCTGTTCGTCCTTGTTGGTCTATTATCCGTCTATCCGACCATATTTTTTGTCAGAAGCAGGAAGTCTGCACTGGAAATAATAGACATTTCCGGAAAAACCATTGTACTGGTAAGATTGCAAAGACATTGTTGTTAATAGTGCCATTACTGGCCGTGAGCATGGCACGCGGCTATGGTGCTGTATAGGCTGTCAGGAACACAGTTCTGCATTGACGCACATCATAATAACGGTGGAAAATAGTTTTTTTATCAATAAATCCAACTATAATTAAATGATAAAGACCGGATTATCAGTATCAATTAAACACCAGACTGGCAATGGGCAAAACGCTACATACAGAATAAACGGAACAGACCAAAGCAGTTGCGGACACTGATTGCAGTCGTTATAGGAGGCATGATATGAAAAAGCAAGAAGAAAGCGCTGAAGCAGAGAAAGTGCCCTGCAAGGTTTGCCTGAAAGAGATACCACAATCCGAGGCGAAAGTGGTTGAAGCGGAAGACTACATCATGAATTTCTGTGGCCTGGATTGTTATGAACAATGGCAAAAACAGAAAGGCGAAAAGAAGTAGCGCCTGCACGAGACCTGATTTTCAGCATAATCATGCATGCAAATACGTGACTCCGGCTTGACTCAAACCCCTGCCATGCTCATGACAATGCTGACGACCAGCCACAACGCAAGAATAAACAGTAGCGTCATAATGATACCAACAATTATATAAGCGGCCGGACGGCCTCTGGAAAAATCCCGCTCACGGTTCCTGCTGCTCTGCACACCGAACATGGCCGCGAGAACACTGAGCACCACCTTGAACAGACCAACCTCTTTCTCCTGATCATTCATTTTTCATTACCTGATTACCACATCATAATTTTTTATTTTATCAATCCAGTATACCCGATCCCGCTCCACCCGCCAGACCATTATTAAATTGACGGCAGGAAATGCCGGCGTGTTTCAAACACGCTATTGGAAAAACCCTTACCGCGCCAACGCAGCATCCGTTTCAGCAGGAAGTCGAACCATAACGGATTATAACGCCGTACTTCACTTAATATCGCAGCCTGTTGTTGTTGCAACAGACCCATGCGCACAATCTGTTTCAGCGGGATAATCGGCAGCACACCAGGCAATGGGTAGTCCGAACCATTGATCAACCTTGGATTCCAGTCCTCTTGTAACAACAGATACTTTATCGGCCCGTCCAGTCTGTTTATTTGCAATAGCGCAGATATATCACCAAACAACAGGCCTTCATATTGCGGCTCCTTCATCATTCGCACAAACAACTCGAAACTGGACTTCTCGGTTCGCCCCGCCCTCTTGTCCAGATCAACTGCCTTACCCAGGGAAGCGCAATGTGCAACAATGACCTTTACGCCCTGGTCAAGCGCCTTTCTTAATAGCAGTGGATTGCCCGATTCACGACTACCCTCGGTGCCGACAGCGACTTCATGCCCCGCATGGCTCAATAACGGAATCCCGAGACGTTGCATGGCCTGGTAAAATGGAATACAGCGACGAGATGCTGGATCAATACCCATCGCCTCGGGCAGCCATTTGATGGCACGCGCTCCCTGCGCAACTGCTGCCTCAAGCAAGGCAATGCTATCCTCTCGATACGGGTGTATCGATGCTATCCATTCAAAGCGCTGCGGATTACTGGCAGCAATCGCTGCGGCATAATCATTCGCCGTATAGAAAAAGGATTTTCCCCTGTCCATGGTACCGTGCTGATCATGAAAATAATCAAATGCAAGCAGCATCAATTTCATACCGTCGGGCAGGTCAGCGGTCAACTGCCGTATGCGTTCCACATAGCCTTGATCGACTTGTTCCTGTTCACCGGCACAGGATGCATCCATATAAAAACGGTATTGGATATGCTTGAGCGGATGACCCCAGCTCATCATCTCCGGATTGGCCCATAAACCGTTTGTCCGTTTACCAAGGCCAATCAGGTGTACGTGATTATCCCAGACCCGGGTAAAATCTACGTCTGCGATCGCCTGACGGATCAGAGGGTGTTGCTGCAACTGGCCCGGCATACTGTCTGCAATACATTCGTTATACAGACCGTCTTCGGGCCAGTAACGCAAGGCCACCAGGCCCGCCGCCGCACCACTACCCAAGCTTAACAGGAAATTCCGTCGTTTCATTTACAAGCCATTGAAAAATTACGGTCTCAGCCGCAAACATTAACAGAGCCGGACCTCAAAACACCTGTATACTAACGCTGCGGCAAGCACAACAATCTAGACTCGCTCCAGTTCGCGCGCGATCCGTTTACCTTCTTCCACATCGACAAAGTAAAGACAAGCGGCACCAGCCACGAACAGGATGAGAATAGAGAGGATGGAATTACGCGGGTCGCCAGTGAGCGCACCCACCCATCCCATCATGGCTGGACCGATTACCGCGGCGAATTTACCCAGCATGTTGTAGAAGCCGAAAAACTCGGCTGCCTTGTCCGCTGGAATAATACGTGTATACAGAGAGCGACTGAGCGACTGGATGCCGCCTTGTACCAATCCGATGACGATGGCGAGGACATAAAATTCTCCTTCTGTATCCATCCTGTAGCCCCAGAATACGACCCCGATATAGACGGCGATCGCAATCATGATCCCGGCTTTCGGTCCTATACGTTCGCCGAGCTTACCGTAGAGAATAGCGGCAGGAAATCCGACAAATTGGGTCACCAGGATTGCCTCAATCAAAACGTTATTCGAGAATCCAAGGTCTTTACCATATACAGATGCCATGCGCACAATCGTGTCGACGCCGTCAATATAAAGCCAGTAACCAATCAGGAACAAGAACACTACCCGCAGGTTCCTGATTTCACGGAAGGTATGTGCGAGCTGACGAAACCCCAGGATGATCATGTTTCCCTTCGCGGCCGCGACCTTGACTGGAGGTTCCTTGACCCAGATAAGCAGGGGAATGGAAAATACCAGCCACCATAGAGCGACGAGAAAAAAAGAAAACCGGACTGCCGCATCAGTGCTGACGAATCCAAAGGATTCATACCACTTCACCATGAGCACACACAGTGCGAACAAAAGACCACCGCCCAGATAACCCAGGGCGTAGCCGAAGGCCGAGACGTAGTCGACTTTCTTTTCCGTGGTGATGGAACCGATCAGGGAATCATAGAACGAGATGCTGCCGGAAAATCCGATAGTAGCCAATACAAACAGGAGCAAGGCCAGGCCCCAACTGCCTTGCGCGACAAATTGCAGGGCGCCGGACATTACAATGCCCAGAAACGCGAACAGGAAGAGAAAGCGCTTTTTTGCACCGCCGCGATCGGCAATGGCCCCCAGAATGGGCGCAATCGCGGCGACAATCAAACTGGCTATGGAGTTGGCAGTGCCCCAATACTTGGAACTTTCCAACGGTACTAATTCTGCTGCCCAATAGTCCTTGAAGACCAGGGGGGCGAATACGGTCATAATGACCACGGCATAGGCCGAATTGGCCCAGTCATACAGGGCCCAGGACACGATCTGTCTTGTTCCGTGTTGTTGACTCACTGTTCGGCCACAACTTCTTCCTGCAGGGTGACATAATCGATCTTGCCACTCGGTAACAGCGGCAGATTTTTGATGATCTCTATCTTTTTGGGGATATGCAGATCACTCAAGCCCTCGTGCCTGAACCGGGCAGCCAGTTCCTTACGCCTGGCATCCTGATATTCCGTATACATGACAATCTGCTCACCCTTGGCGCGATCTGGCAGCGTGATAACGGCATGCATATATTCCGGCCAGGTCTTTGCCACCATGTTTTCAATGGCAGCCAGGGATATCATTTCTCCGCCAATCTTGGCGAAACGCTTTGCCCGCCCACGAATATAAACATAACCGTCCTCATCGACATCAACGATATCTCCGGTATCATACCACCCGGGGCCGAACTCGGGCGTTGACGGCGGCCTGATTTCACCCGGATGCTCCGGCAACAGATAACCCTTCATGACATTTGGCCCCTTGATCTGCAGACGCTTGCCATTTTTTATTCCCGCCACATCAACAAGACGATACTCTATACCCGGGACAAAATGGCCAACGCTACCCTTGCGATAAGTCAGATCGGTGTTGGCAGCCAGCACCGGAGAGGTTTCGGTAACACCATAACCTTCCAGAATACGCAGGCCGAATTTTTCCATCCATAGGGTTTCGGTTTGTTCTTTCAGTGGCTCGGCGCCCGCAAACACATGGCGCAATGAATGAAAATCGTAGGGGTGGGCCTGATGACCATATCCATTCAGAAAGGTACTGGTCGCAAAGATAATGCTGGTATCGGTTTCATAGATCAACTCGGGGATGATTTTATAATGTAACGGCGAGGGATACTGCATGAAGCGGACACCCTGCTCCAATGGCAGGATGGTCCCGGCCGTCAAACCGAAAGAATGGAAAATGGGCAGGAAATTCAGTAGCACATCCTTATGGCTCAGGTCGAGAATGCAGTGGGTCTGCCAGCAATTCGCGAGCAGGTTTTTATGACTGAGCGCTACCCCTTTTGGCAAACCTTCCGAGCCCGATGTGAACAGGATAATCGCAGTATCATCCGCAGACATCGATTGCTCATGTCGCTTGTAATAACTCCCGGCAAACAACGAAAGCAGGTATGCACCGAGCTTGTCCATCAGACCAATTTCCCCGGCGATGTCCTCGACATAACGGATTTCGGTATGCTCGCTGATGACCTTTAACAGCTCCTCGAAACCACCCTCTTTTATAAAGGCGTGTGATGTATATACCACTCTGATATCGGCATTGGCGATACAACTCAGCAGGGCCTTCTTGCCTGCGCCATAATTCAACATCGCCGGATAGCGACCGCTGATATGCAATGCGTAGATCATGACCGTGGCGATCACGGTATTCGGCAGGAACATGCCAACCGCGCGGTTCGGGCCGCTTTTCTTGCGCAGGTATCTCCCAAGCAGGATAATACGCATAAGCAATTGTCGGTAGTTCAGCGGTTTGCGCTTGATATCCTCGATAATGACATGGCCCGCACCATGTATCCTTTTTGCTCTGAGCAGAGAGCGGAACAGCGTGGTATCGTAGCTTCCGGCCTGGAATTTCGCCTCGCGCATCAATGCGCTCAGATATTCAACCGCGGCCTCGCGACGCCTCTGCCCGCTGCATCCTTCGGGCAAATGCATTTTTCTGCCGGGCAGCACGGTCAGGGTAATGCGCGGAAACAGACGACGCTTGACCAATCCCCGCAAGCGGGTAAAAAAGGTAAACTGACTGCCATCTATATGCACCGGCACGATTGTTGCGTCTGTCTTGTCGATAACCATCCCGGTCGACTGATATATCTTCATCAACGAGTTGTTGGTCGACAGACGCCCCTCAGGAAACAACAGGACCTTGTTGTCATGCAGCAGATAATCAATCAGTGTTTTCACTGACAGGGGATTGCGTGTATCGATGACACAGTAATTGAGCATATGCACAAAGGGCCTGGCCCACCATCGGCTAGCTGCCGTCCTGTCAATAGCATAGGCAAGCTCCGGGGAGATAAACAGTTTTATTATCAGCGCATCCAACAAGGAGGGATGATTGGCAATGACCAGCACCCTGTTACCCGCCTCATGAAAATGACGAAGCCCTCTGACCTGGACGCGAAAGACCAGTTTCAGAATGATCTTGAAAATGCTATTTAACATATTGACATGAATTACAGGTCCTCGCCACGATTGTAGTGTGCAGAGAAGCCATATTTTTATAGTAATATTTTAACTGTTTAGAGTACCAAGAATCATGCTGTTTGCAAACTGTTTAGAAAAATGGATATAGCAGCATGATCATATTTTTAACACAGATCATGCCAGCCCAGCGATGTGATTTTCACAAACATTTCCAGGTGCGTCATTGTGTCGCAGGTACTGGTCTATCTGGTTCTGTCAAAGGATGGACGCTCGGGAAATAAGGCTTTTTCTGTTCCCCGGGTCCTCCCAGGAGCCAATGGTTTTGCAGGCGTTCGCTCAAGTCATTTGCGCGTTCTATCAGGATTCGACTTTCAGAAAACAGTGCAGGAATATGCTCGCTTCCGGAGTCCATCTGGGTGATCAGATGATCCAGTTGTTCGACCACGCCTCCTAACTCTGACAGCAATGCATTCAATTGTTCCGATGCTTTCCTGGCATTGCTGGTACTCGCTCTGATATCAGGCGCAGATGCATCCACCACACCCTGCACACTATGACCTGCTTCGGTCCAAGCCTGAAAACCGCTCCGTGCAGACGCCGCAGCCGTGGAAACGGCCTTGACCGCGTCACGCAGGTCCTCGGTAATCGCAGAAAGGTTTTTAAGTGTTGCAGTTATAACATTCTCACTTTCACCGATCGCGCGACTGATATCAGAGAGATTGGCCAGAATCGACTTGACGTTATCCGCCATCTTGTTCAGCTCGACGTCACTGAATGTCTCTGCCAGCTCCAGTGGTTCCAACGCCGTAATCAGGGAACCTTGCTCGAGAACTTCGCCTGAAGTCTCGCCAGGTATAAGATGCAAACCGGTCCAGCCAATTAACGCACCCAGCCCAAACGAGGATGCTACACGCAAACGGCTACCCTGCGTAATAAATTCCCGATATTCATCAGAAATGACAATATCCACGCGTACGTTACCGTCCTTACGTAGCGTGACGCTGTCAATCTGCCCGATAGGTATGCCCGCCAGACGCACGTCAGTACCGCGGACAATATTGTGGGCCTGATTGAGGACCGTATAGTAATTAACACGGCTGACGCCCGGGCCAATTTCCTGATAACGCAGAACTATTGCAGCAATTATCACGGTTATCACAGCAAGCACGATTAATCCGACCAGACGGTCAATATAGGTAATCTGATAAGGCTGCCTGTCTCTATTATTCGTCATGACAGCGTAGATTGCTCCATACCATTTTCACTAAGCTCATAAGCAATTGTTGCCAGCTCCGATAGCTGGTGCTGCCGGGTGGTCATAACCAGCGCAAAACGCTCCTCTGCCTGATAACTACTTATGGCATCGATCACAGTTTGTTTATAATGCAGTGGCATGCCATCAAGAATAGCATCAATTAGAATCAGACGGGGACGACAGATCAAAGCACGTGCCAGATTGACCAGACGTGCCTGGGCGATATTCAGGTCATCAGGAACAAGCTCGAGCAGATCGTGGATACCCAGGACTGTCGCGATACGACTGACGTTTGCAGCCAGTTCCTTACGACTGAAATTATAATGATAGGCCAGCGGCAGGGCAATGTTATCAGTCACATTCAATAGACTTATTAGACCTCCGTGCCGATAGACAAAGCCAATCTGCTCGCGCATTCTGGACAACTCCCTGGAGGGGTGCGTAGCGGTCAGGTCCTTGCCTTGAAAAATCAATTTGCCAGTCACATCGCTCACCATACCTGCCAGGGCCTGTAACAGGCAGGTACCCAGCAACAGTACTCCAGAATTGATAACAACACAGTCTCCTTCATCAACATTGAACGATATGTTGTTAATGACTGTTTCAGAGTCACAGGGTATATGTAAGTCCTGTACGCTTAGAATCATTATTGGTATGCCAATATCGATATTATTATATTGACAAACAGCACCAATACCAATGCCCGGGTCGTCGCGATAGACATTCCACGCGCGACCCGTGTCAGGCGGGCCTCGATTGTCGAACCATAATGTAGTGCATACAAACCAATAATCAGTCCACTGACAACACATTTGATCACAATAACGAGGATTTCATTAAGTTGCACGCGTGTAAGGATATTATCAATCAGTAGCGCCGCACCGATCCCCGGGTCCAGTAGCCACAAGGTTATAAATGCTGCACTCATACTGAAGAACAGGAAGTAGATCAACATCAGCAACATCGAGATCGGAAACGCAAAAAATACCGGCACCAGAAACAGGTGCACAGGATCAATGCCCAGTGTTTTGGCAATATCAAACTCTCCAGACATTTTTAGATAGCCAATCTTTGCGGTGACCGCAGTCCCGGAGCGCACAATTGCTATCAGTGCACACATAATGGGGGCAAGCTCGCGAATGATAACAACAACGAACAGCTCCGCAAATACTGACACAGTCTGCTCACCCGGCGAAATTTCAGGAAGTTTGAATACCAGTAGCGAGCCTATCAATATGGAGATGACGGCGGTGACATAAAAACCCTGCACTCCAGTATAGTAGATTTGCAGCCTGTACAGTTTGTAGAAAACCAGCCTGCGACTGCTATGCGCGATAGAGAGTCTGGATGATATCAGCAGTGATAGCAGCCCCAGCATATCACCACTGCGTTTCAGCGTCTGGAGTACATGCCTGCCTATCGCTTCCAGCATAATCCTAGAGCCTGCTCAGCTCTGCCTCTATTGCTTGCGCCCTGACGTTATCACCCAGCGAAATAATAACTGCGAGCGCGCGCTTATAGTATTGCCTGGCCACAGCCAGGTGTCCGTTTTCTATATTAATTTGCGCCAGCAGATGCAATGCATTCGCGATTCCGCGATGATGGTCAATCTTCTTGAACAATTCCAGGGCAGTCTCTGCCGCATCCAGATGGCGACGCTTGCTAGCATATTCATACAATACATAGGCAAAGTCCTCGGGGGCATCATCAGCCTGATCTATTTTTGTCTCAATCAGCCGGTATGCTTCATCCACTCTGTTCAGGTAGGTGAGTACAACGGCCCGCTGAATAGGGCCTGGAGATATTTTCAGCGTCTTCTCGAAATCTGCCTGTCGACCTGTCAACCTGGCTTCAAGTAAATAGCTGTCATAGAGATATTCAGGCGCCTGTAGCATTTCCGCAATCGCTTTTGCCTGTGCCAGGTTTCGGCGCGCGTAATCTGTTTCCCCTGTTCTGATATAGATGCGCACCAGTTTCAGATGGCAGCGAAGCTGGCCCTCGCGCTCGTCAACCAACGAATACAGATGCAATGCACGCTGCAGGTCGGCAAGTGCCTGCTGCGGTGAGGTGTAAACTGTTTGCGCACTGACCCTGGCCTCCAGTTTACGCGCATGCTGTAATGAAGGCGGTTCCGAAGATGTGGGCGGTGCGGCGCAGGCCACAATACATGGCACAAGTACAGCTGTCAGTGCACCCCGAATATGCCGTATCAACATTGCCAGCATCCGCTTAATCCGCCTCCTCTAGCGCCTGTACGCGAATCAATAATTAAGTTTTCTTATCCTGGTTCGGGCATCGAAAGTCTATTTGCATTGATTATCTACTCAATCGTGGTCCAGGCATAACCATGATTCATACATAGTGCTTGAATATGACACGCAGGTAAAGAGATTTTAGACTGGCAAACACATAAAACAAGCCGGGATATGCCTGGTAATGTCAGCGCTCACCTGGCCGTCTGCCTGAATTTTCAGGATGGTATCCCGTGCTCACGCGTCGCATGGAATTCTATGTCAGGCCAACGTTCCATGGCCAGCTCAAGATTGACGCGCGTGGGAGCGATATAAGTAAGGCTGCCTCCACTGTCGATGGCAAGGTTATCGGCCACCTTGTTACGGAATTCCTGCATTTTTTTCTCGTCTGCCGATGTCACCCAACGCGCAGTAACCACGTTCACATTTTCAAAGGAGCATTCAACATTATATTCTTCCTTCAATCTGAACGCGACAACATCGAACTGCAAAACACCCACCGCACCGAGAATCAGGTCATTCTTGTTCAATGGCCTGAATAATTGTGAGGCTCCCTCTTCACATAACTCAATCAGGCCTTTCTGCAGGGCCTTCATACGCAACGGGTCTCTGAGCACGACCCGACGAAACAGTTCCGGGGCAAAATTGGGTATTCCGGTAAACTGCAGATCCTCACCCTGAGTAAAGGTGTCGCCAATGCGGATCGTACCGTGGTTATGCAGACCAATAATATCGCCGGCATGGGCCTCCTCCAGCTGGCCGCGCTCACCGGCCAAAAAGGTAATCGCATTACTGATTTTGACATCACGGCCGATACGTACATGGCGCAGTTTCATACCATTGACAAAGTGCCCGGAACAGATACGCATAAAGGCTATACGGTCACGATGTTGAGGATCCATATTAGCCTGTATCTTGAATACGAAGCCGCTCAGTTTATCTTCCGTTGGTTCGACAGCCCTGCTGATTGCCGCATGCGCCTGGGGTGACGGGGCGTATTCAACAAAGGCCTCAAGCAATTCCTGCACGCCAAAGTTATTGATCGCGGAACCAAAGAAAACCGGGGTCAGCTCACCGGCCAGATAGGCATCCAGGTCAAACTCATGACTGGCACCCTGCACCAACTCAATCTCTTCACGCAATTCCTGCGCCTGCAAACCGAGGAGCTCATCCAGACGTGGACTATCCAGACCTTCTATAATCTCTCCTTGCTGTATTTTTCCACCGTGCGTTGCGCTATAAAGATGAATGCGGTTTTCCTTGATATTAAACACGCCCTTGAAAGACTTGCCCATGCCGATCGGCCAGGTTATTGGTGCACACTTTATATCAAGCACACTCTCGACCTCATCGAGCAGGTCAATAGGATCCCGACCCTCGCGATCGAGCTTGTTGATAAAGGTAATAATCGGTGTCGTCCGCAGGCGACAAACACCCATCAGCTTGATCGTGCGATCCTCGACGCCCTTGGCGCAATCGATGACCATCAATGCGGAATCAACCGCCGTCAAGGTGCGATAGGTATCTTCGGAAAAGTCCTCATGCCCCGGTGTATCGAGGAGGTTCATGATGCGTCCCTGAAAAGGAAACTGCATCACCGATGAGGTCACCGATATGCCACGTTCCTTTTCCATTTCCATCCAGTCGGAGGTCGCATGGCGATCAGACTTGCGCCCCTTGACGGTACCGGATTGCTGGATAACGCGTCCGAATAACAGTAGTTTTTCGGTCAATGTCGTCTTACCCGCATCCGGATGCGAAATAATGGCAAAGGTTCGACGCTGCTTGATGGCTTCCTGGTTGGACATGATCACGGTTCTTTACGCTTGAAAACGCGTTATTCTACCCCAGAACGGGATCGTTTGCAGTCTGGCCGCCCTTGTAATGAACACGCAATTGCACGTCACAGATTCAATGCCAGGATAAGGGCATCCTCGCGTCCATTATGACTCGGGTAATAATGCCTGCGCGTACCAACCTCGCAAAAACCCATATCATGATACAATGCGAGCGCTACCTTGTTCGAAGGACGCACCTCCAACAGAATGATTTCGGCGCGCATACGCCTGGCCGCGTCGATCAGGTGGTTCACCAGCAAACGACCGAAGCCGCTACCCTGGGAAAGCGGGTGTACACAAACATTAAGAATATGTGCCTCGCCGACGGCTGCGGACATGACCGCATAACCATGAATGATCCCCTCCTGTTCAAGCACCTGGCAATGATAGCCGACGCGCATACAATCCTTGAAAATGCCCAGGGTCCAGGGATGGCTGTACGCCGCTTCCTCGATATTGATGACCGAATCAAGATCATCCTCAAGCATGGTACGTAGTTTCATGCTACCTGGACTAAGGATGGCGCTCATGCACGCGCCTCTGTGTCGAGTTTTTGCATTAACATCACCAGGTCTGCCCATGCCTTGCGCTTTTCCAGCGGCGTCCGCAACAGGTAGGCCGGGTGGTAAGTCACCATGACCGGGACATCGATACCCGGGCAGGTGTGAAACTGGCCGCGCAGTCGGCCCAGACTGGTGTCTGTCTTGAGTAGATTGTGCGCCGCAATACGCCCCAATGCGACAATCAGCTCGGGTCTGACCAGCTGTATTTGCTGGTGCAGAAAGACTTCGCAACTGTTGACCTCATCGACCCTGGGATCGCGGTTATTGGGCGGCCGACATTTGAGTATATTGGCAATATACACCTGCTCGCGGCGAAAACCGATTGCTAACAGCATTTCATTGAGCAATTTACCGGCGCGGCCGACAAAAGGCTCACCCTGACGGTCCTCGTCGGCACCCGGGGCCTCACCGATAAACATCACCCTGGCATTGCGCTCACCTGTGCCAAATACCGGCTGGATACGACTTTCATGCAAGGCGCAAGCCTGACAGGATTCCACATTTTGCTGCAAGCTGTGCCAGTCAGGCAGTGCTTGTGCGGTAGCTGTAGCTCCGGGAGAAAGCTGCGCCTGCATGTCAACGGACGTGTCTGCACTATTGCTGACGTGGACAGGTGCTTCATCACTGGCCTGCGTACCCTGCGGAGTGCCTTGCATTGAGTTGATCCTCGGCTCCCACAGCTGGACACCCATTGCCTGCAGATAGTATTGTCGTTGCTGCTCATGCATAATCGGAGGCCCGTTGATCCAGGCTATACATCACCCGATTGCGGGTGTTCGCGTAGTGCAGGCTGCTCGATCTTGTTCAGGGCATTGATATACGCCTTGGCGGAGGCAACGACAATATCCGTATCAGAACCCTGTCCATTGACAATACGGCCCGCCTTCTCCAGCCTCACCGTCACTTCGCCCTGTGAATCCGTACCACTGGTAATATTGTTGACCGAATACAACTGCAGATGCGTATCACTGTGAGCTATCTCTTCAATCGCCTTATATGAGGCGTCGACCGGCCCGCCGCCCTCGGCACGACTGTGCATTTCCTTGCCATCCACGCTCAGCGTGACAACCGACTCCGGCACCTCACCGGTTTCAGAACAGACTTTCAGTGCGACCAGCTTGTAGCGTTCATTCTCGGCCTCGAGGTTGCTCTCGGTAACCAATGCCTGCAGGTCTTCATCAAAAATTTCATGTTTCTTGTCAGCCAGGTCCTTGAAGCGGGAGAAGGCATCGTTAAGATCCTCTTCGGAAGAGAACTCCACCCCCAGTTCGCTCAAACGGGTCTTGAATGCATTACGCCCGGAATGCTTACCCAGGACCATACGATTCGCAGACCAGCCGACATCCTCGGCACGCATGATTTCGTAAGTCTCACGACTCTTTAATACGCCATCCTGATGAATGCCCGACTCATGCGCAAAGGCATTCGCGCCGACTATCGACTTGTTTGGCTGCACCGGGAATCCGGTGATATTGGAAACCAGGCGCGAACAGGTAACGATCTGGGATGCATCCAGGTCGGTGTCACAACTGAACATGTCCTGGCGTGTGCGTACCGCCATGACCACTTCTTCAAGGGCCGCATTACCGGCGCGCTCTCCGAGGCCGTTGATCGTACATTCCACCTGGCGCGCACCGTTCAGCACCGCCGACAGGGAATTGGAAACCGCGAGACCCAGGTCATTATGGCAATGCACCGAAAATACCGCCTTGTCTGAATTGACTACATTCTCGATCAGTTTTCTGATCAACTCTCCAAACTGATGGGGCAGGTTATAACCCACCGTATCCGGGATATTGACCGTGGTCGCACCGGCATCTATCACGGCCTCAAGGACGCGGTAGAGGAATTCGGGCTCCGAGCGACCGGCGTCCTCGGGAGAGAACTCAACATTGTCGGTATATTTGCGTGCACGTTTTACGGCACGCACGGCCTGCTCGATAACCTGATCGGGCTGCATGCGTAATTTCATCTCCATATGTATCGGAGATGTGGCAATAAAGGTATGGATGCGGGAAGAATTGGCGGGTTTCAATGCCTCGCCGGCACGATCTATATCCTTGTCCAGCGCACGTGCCAAACCACAAATCGTACTATCGGTGACCGCTTTGGCAACGCTGTGTACGGCTTCGAAATCGCCGAGGCTTGCGATCGGAAATCCAGCCTCGATAACATCGACGTGCATGCGCTCGAGCGCCTTGGCTATACGCACCTTTTCGTCGCGTGTCATCGATGCACCCGGGCTCTGTTCACCGTCTCTGAGGGTAGTATCAAAAATAATGAGTTTGTCTTGCTTGCTCATGTTACAGGCTCCCGTTGTATGGGCATTTTACCCCAGGCACGTGCCTTTGGGTATTATAGATAGTTGGATTGGAAAATGCGCTGTAACCCTCGCCAGGGGATCTGATAGCTGCCTTACGGCAGTAGCAGCAGAGACAAAGACAGCAGAACGCCGCTAGCCGCATGCTCGGCCTGACGGGTATTGACGTTTTGACGAAGATTTGAAACAAACATAAGCAGAATATAGCCCGAATTTCCGCCTTTGCCAAGTCCCTTAGTGTTGTTTCGGGGGTATTTCATTGAGAGCCTGTGCTTTTTTACGTCTCCAGCGCAACAACATCATCACTGGACCCGATAGCGCATACAGAAAAAATACGCCAAAAATGACCTTGGGAGGATCGATGGTCACAAGAATAAAGATCAGCACAACAATCAGAATACCGACAAATGGCACTCTCTCCTTGCGATTCTGGTCCTTGAAGCTATGGTACAGAACCGGGCTGACCATCAGTACACCCGCCATGATCGTTAACAGTAGCGATGGCACCAGCAGATAACTCTCACTGCCCTTCAGATCAAGATCATCAAAGACCCAGATAAACGAAACCAGCAAGGTTGCCGCTGACGGGCTTGCCAGGCCCATAAAATATTTTTTATCCAGCTTACCAATCTGGACATTGAAACGCGCCAGGCGCAGCGCCGCCATTGCCGCATAAAAGAATGCCGCCAGCCAGCCGAACTTGCCCCACTGCTCTCCCAACTCCACCAGACTCACCAGCGACCATTGATACATGACCAGCGCCGGCGCAAGACCGAACGAAACCATGTCGGCGATGCTGTCATATTGAGCACCGAATTCACTCTGGGTGTTGGTCATCCGCGCAACACGTCCGTCAACGCCATCGAGCAGCATAGCGACAATCACGGAGATGGCAGCCGCTGTAAAACGCCCCTGCATTGCCAGAACTATGGAATAGAAGCCGGCAAACAGCCCTGCCGTGGTAAACAGATTGGGAAGCAGATAGATCACCCTTCTGGGTTTCTTTTCTTCGCCAGCATCCTGTGTTGTTTCCATGTTTTCTTCAGTCATAAAGGGATTCCTGAATCCATGCCATCCATGAATAATGCTTGACTCGATGTTGAGTCCTGCGGCCGTCACCATTCCATAATGATACATTCATATTACATGATTATAACACACCGCCGTCACTGGCCACTATTTTCCAACATACCAGGGCCGGGCATTCTCTGCACCCATACTGCATTATCCGGCAGAAACCACAAACTCTTGCCATATTTACATATGCATACAGGCATAAAAAAAGGGGTGTGAACCAGCTTCACACCCCTTATCGAGTATCGGCATATACGCCCTAGTTCTTGCTCTTGTCCACCAGTTGATTGGCGGTAATCCAGGGCATCATACTGCGCAACTTTTCCCCAACCTGTTCTATAGGATGAGCTGCGTTGATGCGTCGACGTGCAGTCATCTCAGGGTAATTGCTCTGCCCTTCCAGAATAAAGCGCTTGGCATATTCACCTGTCTGGATATTACGCAGGGCCTGTTTCATGGCCTTGCGACTTTCTTCATTGATGACCTTCTCGCCTGTCACATATTCACCGTATTCGGCATTATTGGAAATTGAATAATTCATGTTGGCGATACCACCCTGATACATCAGGTCGACGATCAGCTTGAGTTCGTGCAGGCATTCAAAATAGGCCATCTCAGGTGCATAACCCGCCTCGGTCAGGGTTTCGAAACCGGCCTTGACCAGTTCAACGGCACCGCCACAGAGTACCGCCTGTTCACCGAACAGGTCCGTTTCCGTTTCATCCTTGAAGCTCGTTTCAATAATACCGGTACGACCGCCGCCGATAGCAGATGCATATGACAAGGCGATATCCCTGGCCTTGCCGGAAGCATCCTGATGCATCGCGATCAGGTCCGGGATACCACCGCCATTGACAAATTCATTGCGCACAGTGTGACCTGGAGCCTTGGGCGCGATCATGATTACATCGAGATCGGCGCGTGCGACGATCTGGTTGTAATGGATGGCAAAACCGTGAGCGAAGGCCAGGACCGCATCTTTTTTCAGATTGGGCTCGATTTCATATCTGTACAGCTCGGACTGGAATTCATCCGGGGTCAGCACCATAACCAGGTCTGCTCCGGCAACCGCTGCGGCGACATTTTTTACCGCCAGACCGGCAGCCTCGGCCTTGGCTGCAGACGCAGAACCTTCGCGCAGACCCACGGTCACATCGACACCTGAGTCTTTCAGGTTATTGGCATGGGCATGCCCTTGGGAGCCATAGCCCAGGATCGAAACCTTCATCCCCTGGATAATGGATATATCTGCATCTTTGTCATAATAAATATTCATTTGAATTACCTGTTAGATTTCTGAATTAATTCTATAGCGCCAAAACTTTATCGCCGCGTGCGATACCGATGACACCCGAGCGCACCAGTTCCATGACCTGTATCTTGCCGAGATTGCCGATAAAGGCATCCAGTTTGCTGCTCGAACCGGTCAGTTCGATTGTGTAGCTGAGGTCACTGACATCCAGGACCCTGCCACGAAAAATATCAGCAAAGCGCTTTACCTCCTCGCGTTCCTGATGATTGCTGACACGCAGTTTGACCAGCATCATTTCGCGTTCGAGGTGCTCGCCCTCGGTCATGTCTTGCAATCTGACGATATCAACCAGCTTGTTCAACTGTTTGGTAATCTGTTCTATGATTTGCTCGGTTCCGCGTGTCACCAGGGTCATGCGTGACAACGATGGGTCATTGGTAGGAGCAACCGTCAGTGATTCGATGTTATAGCCGCGCGCAGAAAACAGACCGGCGACACGTGATAGTGCACCTGCTTCATTTTCTATAATTATGGATATGATATGACGCATACGATTACACCAGGATCATTTCATTTTGTCCTGCACCTGCAGGAATCATCGGATACACATTTTCTTCCTTATCGGTAATAAAATCGAGGAATACAACACGATCGCGAATAGCGACAGCTTCCCTCAATGCAGCCTCGATATCTGCCGGCTTATCTACCCGTATACCCGCATGCCCATAGCTCTCGGCGAGTTTAACAAAATCAGGCAGGGACTCCATATAGGACATTGCATAGCGCTTGTCATAGAAGAACTCCTGCCACTGGCGCACCATACCCAGGTAACCGTTGTTCAACGTAACGACCTTGATAGGCAGGCCATACTGCTTCAACGTAGACAACTCCTGAATATTCATCTGGATACTGCCTTCGCCGGTGATACAGGCGACCGTGGCATCCGGAAAGGCCAGTTGCACACCCATCGCTGCGGGCATACCAAAGCCCATCGTGCCCAGACCGCCTGAGTTGATCCAGCGTCTTGGCTTGTCAAATTTATAGTACTGTGCCGCCCACATCTGATGCTGCCCCACATCCGAAGTCACGAAGGCATCTCCGTTGGTGACTTCATACAGTTTTTCAACCACCATTTGCGGTTTGATCAGATCGCTGTTGCGGTCATATTTCAGACAGTCCATGGCGCGCCATTCCTCGATCTGTTTCCACCACTCGACCAGTGCTTCTTTATCGGTACTGAAGCTGCTGTCACTGACCAGTTTGATCATATCCTTGAGCACTGTGCTGACACTACCGACAATCGGGATATCGACTTCTACATTTTTTGAAATGGAGGCCGGATCGATGTCGACATGAATAATCTTCGCCGTCGGACAGAACTTTTCAACATTGCCGGTAACACGATCGTCGAAACGCGCGCCAATGGCAATCAGGACATCGCAGTTATGCATGCCGAGGTTCGCTTCATAGGTACCGTGCATGCCGAGCATACCGATAAACTGCCTGTCTGTGGCCGGATAGGCACCCAGCCCCATCAATGTCTGCGTGATCGGAAAATCCAGCAGGCGTGTCAGCTCGGTCAATTCCTCGCTGGCATTATCAAGAACGACTCCACCACCGGTATAGAGCATCGGCCGTCGCGCCTGCGACATCAGCTTGACCGCCCGCCGGATCTGACCAATATGCCCCTTGACGACCGGGTTATATGAACGCATGGATACTTCTGCCGGGTAATGGTATTCGGCGCGTTGCGCGGTGACATCCTTGGGGATATCGACAACGACCGGACCGGGACGACCGGTGGTAGCGACATAAAAGGCCTTTTTGATTGTCGAGGCCAGTTCATTAATATCCTTGACGAGGAAATTATGTTTCACGCACGGGCGCGTAATACCGACAGAGTCCACTTCCTGAAACGCATCATTCCCGATCAGGCTGGTTGGCACCTGCCCGGTAAATACCACCAGCGGAATGGAGTCCAGGTGGGCCGTAGCGATACCGGTGACCGCATTGGTAGCCCCGGGACCCGAGGTTACCAGGACCACACCCGGTTTGCCTGTGGCGCGTGCGTAACCGTCTGCGGCATGGGTAGCAGCCTGCTCGTGGCGCACCAGAATATGCCTGACCTTATCCTGCTGGTAGAGTGCATCGTAGATATGCAATACCGCACCGCCTGGATAGCCGAACAGGCAATCAACCCCCTCATCTTCGAGGCAGCGGACAAATATCTCGGCACCGGTTATTTCCACCTTGGTTTTCCCCTTGGTTCACTATTAAACATGCGCTTTGCACGACGCTTGGGCACTATCAAGTTAATAAACCCTGCGTATTGGACGAAAAATGCCCGTATAAACGGGCCGCCTACAGCAAAATCGTAAAACATTAGAAAGTACTGTTATTGACCGTGAAGGTCAAGAAAAATAACAAAAATTTCGCTATAATAGCGTCAATTTAACGGTCCATGCCTGAATTTGGACATAACCTACCGAAATAGCAGGAAATTATCCTTGTCATGAGGTTTTTTTCCATCATAATCTATTGCTTGACTACTTTACCAACAGGATAAGGAAATGAACGGGCGTATACAACAACTATTGTCGATCCTGATTGCGCTGACGGTTTCAGGCGCCAGTCTGGCAGGTATGTACAAATGGACCGACTCCTCGGGCCAGGTGCATTATACCGACAGCCCGCCCATTGACGAGAAGGCCAAGGCACTTGATCCGCGCACGGCCATCCCAACCGGGGCCGAAAAAGAGAAATCGAAACTGGACAAACAAATGGAGGAATTCAATAAACGCAGGGAAGAGGAGAAAGAAAAAGAAGAAGAGGCCAGAAAGGCAGCCCTTGAAAAAAAACAGCGTGAACAGCAATGCGCAACCTTGCGTAAAAACATGCAACTTTATTTAACCAAAAGAAAAATGGTTAAAAATGTAGATGGCGAAATAGTTGTGATGCCCTATGAGGAACGATTGAAAGAAATCGAGACTATTCAAAAAGAAATGAAAAAGGTCTGCGACGATATCTAAGCCTAATCAAGCTGATAAAATTTCCGGAAACTAGCCATGCCCTACCTGAAAATCAACACTAATCAGTCGCTCGATAATGACAGTGAAAATAAACTGGCGAGCGCCGTTTCTCCTTTGTTGGCAACAATGCTAGGCAAACCCGAAACCTATATTATGGTAGAAGTTCATTCGGGTCTGTCAATGTTATTTGCTGGCTCAGCACAGCCGCTGGCCTATGTGGAATTGAAAAGTATTGGCCTGCCCGAAACAAAGTGCAGCGAGTTTTCACGGCAACTGTGTGAATTTATTGCAGCCCAACTCGATATCAGTACAGATAGGATTTATATCGAATTTTCCTCGGCCGAACGCCACCTGTGGGGCTGGAACAGCGGTACTTTCTGATCACCTTATGGTTATTTAAATGCTAAACAAATTTTTCCTGTTATTACTTATCATCGCCGTGCTTGTCGGTATAACCGCCTATATGGATCAGGATGTCAGAAACTGGATTCTGAAATCAACCGGGCAGGCAGCGAGCAAGAGCAAGGTTTACAAGTGGCGTGACAGCAATGGTGTGTGGCAAATCAGCAATACACCTCCCGCAGATGGCACCCCTTATACCGAGCAGGAATATTTACATAACACTAACGTTGTACCGGCGTTACCGGAAACAGAATAATTCACAATAACCGCATTGTTGTCGCCAGTGGATGTGACTGGCGGCGTCCCCGGCGGTTTCTATTTACAGGATTAAATCATTTATATGCGAGTCTCAAGCTTTCCCCTGTCGACCATCAAAGAAGTCCCGTCTGACGCCGAGGTGATCAGTCACCAGCTGATGCTGCGCAGCGGTATGATACGCAAACTGGCTGCCGGTGTTTATACCTGGTTACCGCTGGGTCTGCGCATACTACGCAAGACCGAGGCCATTGTACGCGAGGAAATGAACAATGCCGGCGCCCTCGAGATCCTGATGCCATCGGTGCAGCCCGCAGAACTGTGGCAGGAATCCGGACGCTGGGAACAATACGGGCCTGAATTACTAAGGTTCCATGACCGCCACCAGCGTGAATTCTGTTACGGCCCGACCCATGAAGAGGTCATCACCGACATGGTGCGGCGTGAAATACGCAGTTACAAACAACTGCCGGTTAATTACTACCAGATCCAGACCAAGTTCCGCGACGAAGTGCGCCCGCGTTTTGGAATCATGCGCGCGCGTGAATTCCTGATGAAGGATGCCTACTCCTTTCATCTGAACCAGGAATCCCTGCAGCAGACCTACGACATCATGTTTGCTACCTACAGACGCATATTCACCCGCCTGGGCCTGGAATTCCGATCCGTGGAAGCGGACACCGGCAGTATCGGTGGCAATGCCTCGCATGAGTTTCATGTACTTGCAGAATCCGGGGAAGATGCGATCGCCTTTTCCGAGCAGAGCCAGTATGCCGCCAATGTTGAACTGGCCCCCGCACTGGTGCCTGATATGCCACGACCCGCAGCCACGGCCGCACTCGACAAAGTCGCCACGCCGAATCAGCATAGTATCGAGGAGGTCAGCCAGTTCCTCGGCATATCACCCGCACAATGCATCAAGACCCTGCTGGTCCAGGGCGAAGACAATGATATGGTCGCCCTGGTGTTGCGTGGCGATCACGAACTGAATGAGATCAAGGCGGAAAAGATCGACGGTATAGCCAGCCCCTTGAGCTTCGCCAGCGAAACCCAGGTACGCGAGGTCAGCGGTTGCATGCCGGGCTCGATTGGACCCATCGGCCTGGGTGTGCGCACCCTGGTCGATCACAGCGCTGCGCTGCTGGCCGACTTCTGCTGCGGTGCGAACGAAGATGGATTTCACTATAGCGGTGTGAACTGGGAACGTGACTGTACTATCACCGATAGCGTCGATATCCGTAATGTCGTTAACGGTGATCCCAGTCCTGATGGCAGCGGTACGTTGTCGATCGCACGCGGAATCGAGGTCGGCCATATATTCCAGCTCGGCACCAAGTACAGTGAGGCCCTGCAGGCCAATGTGCTCGATGAAAACGGCAAGTCCACAGTCATGAGCATGGGTTGTTACGGTATCGGGGTTTCGCGCATTATTGCCGCGGCAATAGAACAAAACCATGACAACAACGGCATCATCTGGCCGCGCGCACTGGCCCCGTTCGAGGTCGCCCTGATCCCGGTTGGCATGCATAAATCTGCACAGGTACGTAGCGCAGTTGAAGACTATTATCAGGCATTGGTCGATAGCGGCATTGATGTATTGCTGGATGATCGCAATGTGCGTCCCGGCTTCATGTTTGCCGACATGGAACTGATCGGGATACCGCATCGTATCGTCATCAGCGACAAGGGTCTCGCTAACGGCGAACTGGAATACAGGGGACGTACGGATGATAAAGCATCTTTTATTGAAGCCGATAATATGTTTGAATTCCTGAAAACAAAACTGCAGGGCGACTAGAACCATTTGTTAATTATGTTTAATAGAATTTGCCATATCAGCCTGCTGTGCTGCCTGTTATTTACAGGTTCGCCCGTGCATGCATCGACGCAGCACCTCGATGACGACCTGCGCAAGCGTCTGATTACGGCTATCAATGACTCGCAGAGTTTCAAGGACAAGTATGTCGCCGAGGTATGGTTAACGGACATGTCGCAGCGTTTGCGGCGTTACGTCAAGGACGAGGAAGAACGTATTACCATCCTCAAAGTCCTGCACGAGGAAGCCGACCGGGCCAATCTCCCGCCCGAGCTGGTGCTGGCCGTGATCCAGATCGAAAGTGCATTCAACCGTTTTGCCATCTCCTCTGTGGGTGCCAGAGGCCTGATGCAGGTCATGCCATTCTGGCTCAAGGAAATTGGCAAGCCGGATGAAAACATGTTTGATATCCGTGTCAACCTGCGCATGGGTTGCACGATATTACGCTATTACCTCGATATGGAAAAAAATGACAAGACCAGGGCACTGGCACGTTACAACGGCAGTCTCGGCAAGCGCAAATATCCGGACAAGGTATTCAAGGCCCTGAGCACAAGATGGTACAGACAGTAATCATTGCCAAAGCCGGGGCCAGATAAGCTGACAATCGATTATCTGACCGTAAAACCGGCAATAGATTGATACTCCTGGGTTTCACAAACAACGTTATCAACCCGCGCCCTGTCAGGTCCCTGCGACAACCATTGACACAGTGCATCTACTGCGCCTTCATGACCACAGGCCAGTACCTCTACGGTACCGTCGGCCAGATTCCTGGCAAAACCCGATACACCCAGCTCGATCGCCATACGCATGGTCGTATCCCTGAAAAATACCCCCTGAACGCGACCGCTAACGATGCAATGTCTGCACACGTTCATGGCAATATAATGGTAGCTGGCTGGCCTTTGCGATAGGTCCTGTCACCGGGATCAAATGCGACCTCCAGCGAGTACAACGGCGACTGTTCATTATTCACCGGCTCCAGGCCCAGACGGTGTATCTGCCCAGTCAATGTCTGCCCCTGCACGCTGACATCCACCTGCATACCCGTCTTCAGGTCCTGCAGTTCTGCCGCACTGATCATGGTGCGCGCGAGCATGCGCGTCGCTGCGGCCAGGGCCAGCAGGGGTTTTGCCTGCAAACGATTGCTGACGGTCTGCCCCTGGTGGGCAAAGACCTGGACGACGATAGCGGCAACAGGAGCACGAATTTCGCTGTATTCCAGCTCCAGTTTTGCCCGGATTAATTCGGCCTGTGCCTCTTTCTTACTAGCATTGGCCTTGCTGTATTCAATCCTGACCAGTTCGCGATCATGCACCGAGATAGCGGTGCGGTCGAACAACTCCTGGGCGCGTTCCCATTCGCGTTCGGCCTCGGTAAAGGTTTCTGTTGCACGATTCAACACAGCTTCTGCCCTGTTAACCTCGGCGCGGAAGCCGCGCTGATCCAGCCTGAGCAAGCGCTGCTTGTGTTTCACCCGCTGGCCGCTATTGACATATACCTGCTCGACGACGCCATCTACGGGCGTGGACAACAACATATATTGATACCAGTCCAGCTGTGCAGACTTCTCCGCAGCAAGACATTGCATAGCCAGCAAATTCACCGCTATACCCAGAAACCCATGTATTACGTTCAGCCGCTTCATAAGTCACTCACTTTTTAAGTGCTTCCGATTGATTTTCATGCACACCGACCTGTTTACCCATAATCGCATCGAGACGCGCCCAGGCCAACGCATGATCAAAGTCTGCCTTCGCTGTCTGGTACAGGGCCGCAGAGAACAAGGCCAGCGAATCGCCGAGATCTGCCGCCACATCCAGCTCATACAGACCACGGTCCTTGTCCAGTGCCGCATCACGAAAATCTGTAAAAACCGCGGCCTCATCGCGCTGGGCACGGGTAATATAGAGTTGTTGCCACAATTCAAGTACCTGCTGGCGCACTTCCATCTCGGCCTTGTGCAACTCGGCCCGGGTCTCAGTCAATAGCGATTGCTGGCGGGCGATTTCGGCGTCGATCGCACCACTGGTACTGAGCGGCATGGCAAATACCAGGCCCGCCCGGTATTTGTCACTGGAACGAATGTCCCGCGAATAATCGGCCGCCTCCAGCTCCAGGTCAATAGTGGGTTTATTACGTGCACGTACCGATTTCAATTTCTGATGTGCCGACTCCACTTGCTGACGTAATGCCTGCAAGGCTGGATTGCTATGTACGGCCTGTTGCTGAACCTGCTCAATATCGGGAAGTTCGCGTCCCAGCACAATGAGTTCAGGTCGGACCAGATTGGTTGGCAGCTCCCCGGGATGATTAAGCAGGTTGGCCAGTCTCGAGCGTGCGGCGCGCCGCTTTACATCACTGGCATAACGGATACTGCGCGCGCGAAAATAGGTATTTTCCGCCTCGAGTAAATCCACATCCGGGATCTGTTCCAGCCTGTTTCTGTCCTGGGCTCGATCAAAACGAACAAACGCGATCGCCATCAGTTCATTGTCACGTGCATAGGCAAGATCAGCAAGAATCACATCAAAAAAGGCCTGCATGATATCAATACGATGGCGGCTCTGCTGATCCTGTAACAGCCATTGCTGCGAACTGAGCGTGGCGTCGGCAGCTGCGATACTGGCCGAGCTTTGACCAAAGTCGTATAAACGCTTGCTTGCCAATAGCGCAACACGATGATCATCCCGGTCGGGATAAAGCGCACGGCTCGACGGTTCGACCCAGCGCAAGCGACCTTCGAGTCTGGTCTGTAAACCGCTGTCCGCCTCGATCATGTCCTTACTTGCCCTGGCAGCCTGCAAACGACTGCGCGCCACCAGATTATCGGGATACTCGTTACTGCTCAGCGCCAGCGCATCACTGAGTGTCAGAGGTTCGGGCAGTGCAGTATTACCTGTCCCGGCCCCGACCTGACCGATTAACAACAACAGGGCAGCAGAGATTATAATCCTGACTTTAAACAAACAAGCGACCTTTATTAAATACAGCCATTAATGCAATTGACTCAGAATTCCTGTTATTCCCACGACTTTTTTCCTCGTAGTCAGCAATATTTCGTGCTGGTGGAGTATACGCTACGCTTTCCTCTGACGTCCTGTCAGATAGCCTATTGACGTTGCTGTCTGCGTTTACTCCGTTTGTATTTGGAAAATGTCATTTTTTTATAGATCTCCTCGCTGGCATATTCACCCAACCAGATTATCTCGTCCACGCCGGAGGCAGCCCCGGTATAACGTACGACCAGTTTTCCGTGCAGATCAAAAAATGCAAATACAGGTGTGGCACCACGATTTTTGGCGATTTTGGCAAAGAATTTTTTCTTTGTGGTTGGCTGGCCTTCGAAATCAATGATCTCTTCATCACTCTCGATATCGATACTCAAAACCAGAAAGCGTTGCAGATAATAGTCCTGCACCTCGACCTGATTGAGGATAGTCGTTTTCATACGATGACAAAATGGACATTCCTCCTGTTCAAAAAAAAGCAACACGCCCTTCTTACCCTTGTCGGTTGCATCCTGCAGGTCTTCAGTCAGGTCACCAAGTGTATGTTCGAAAAAAAACTTGGCCGGATCTCGTGGTAATGCAGCCGATACACTAGCCAGCATCAGTGTCAGCAACAGGCTCAGGATAATTTTATATAAACGTACCATCAGGACATCCGCTTTTTTCGTTGTGTTATGTTACCAGCGCCATACACTATCGATGCTACAAGCTACAGAATATCGCGTATAGGGCATATAATACTATGTATTGACTGATGTAATAAGCGCAAGTTCAGGTAATATGATCCTATGACCGTAATTCGCCAGGAAGATTTCATCACCAGTATTGCAGATGCGCTGCAATATATATCCTATTACCATCCCTCTGATTTTATCGCGGCGATGAAACAGGCCTATGAGTTGGAAGAATCACCCGCTGCCAGGGATGCCATCGCCCAGATCCTGGTCAATTCGCGTATGTGTGCGCTGGGACATCGCCCCATTTGCCAGGACACCGGCATTGTCACTATTTTCCTTAATATTGGCATGGACATTCAATGGGACACCAAAATGAGCATTGATGCGATGGTCAATGCCGCCGTCAGCCGGGCCTACCAGTTACCGGAAAATGTATTACGTGCATCGATTGTCAGCGATCCGGCAGGCAACAGGACCAACACCGGTGATAATACCCCGGCCGTCATCCACACACAGGTGGTCCCCGGGAATCGGCTTGAGGTAACGGTTGCAGCCAAGGGCGGTGGTTCCGAGAACAAGGCTAAATTTAGCGTATTGAATCCGACTGATGATATCGTCGAATGGGTATTGAAGACCGTACCGACCCTGGGCGCCGGCTGGTGCCCGCCCGGTATCCTGAGTATCGGCATCGGCGGTACGGCCGAAAAGGCCATGTTATTGGCCAAACAGGCGATGATGGCACCCATCGATATACAGGCACTAATTCGCACAGGCCCGGCAAACACGCTCGAGGCATTACGCCTGGAACTGTATGAAAAGGTCAATGCACTCGGCATTGGTGCACAGGGGCTGGGTGGACTGGTGACCGTACTCGACATCAAGATACTGGATTACCCTACCCATGCAGCCTCGATGCCGGTCGCCATGATCCCGAACTGTGCTGCCACACGCCATGCCCATTTTACACTCGATGGCTCGGGGCCGGTGCGACTCGAACCACCCGCTATCGACAGCTGGCCGGATATAGACTGGGATCCGAGCCACGCCCGCAGGGTAGACCTGGATACAATCACGGCTGACGATATCCACTCCTGGAAACCCGGAGAGACGCTGTTACTGAGCGGGCATATCCTGACCGGCCGCGATGCAGTACATAAAAAAATTGCCACGCTGATTGAACAGGGAAAACCACTGCCTGAGGGGCTCGATTTCCATAACCGCTTTATTTACTATGTCGGCCCGGTCGATCCGGTCGGCGATGAAGTGGTCGGCCCGGCCGGCCCGACGACGGCCACACGCATGGACAAGTTTACCGACATGATGCTTTCCAGAACCGGACTGCTGGGCATGATCGGCAAGGCGGAAAGAGGACCTGACGCCATCGAGGCGATACGTAAATACCGATCGGTCTACCTGATTGCTACCGGCGGTGCAGCCTATCTGGTGGCAAAGGCCATTCGTTCGTCCAGGGTCGTCGCATTTGCAGAACTCGGCATGGAAGCTGTTTATGAATTTGAAGTACGTGATATGCCGGTCACGGTTGCGGTCGACAGTGACGGACATTCGGTCCATCAGAGCGCGCCGCTTGAATGGCAGCGACGTATCGGCAAGATTGAAGTCCCGTTCACACACAAATAATAGCCATGAATCAGAAGCCTTTCTGGAAGCAAAAAAAACTCCATCAATTCAGTGAGCAAGAATGGGAATCGGTCTGTGATGGCTGTGGTCGCTGTTGCCTGCACAAACTGGAAGACAGTGATACGGGCGAGCTGCATTTTACCCGCATAGCCTGCAGGTTGCTTGATGTGGATACCTGTCGCTGTAACAATTATGCCGAGCGTTTCAGCTTCGTACCCGACTGTATCGCGCTAAAACACGATCTCTACAACACCCTGAAATGGTTACCCAGTTCCTGTGCTTATCGCTTACTGGCCGAAGGCAAAGACCTGCCCGACTGGCATCCATTGGTCAGCGGTGATCAGCAAACCGTCGCAATCGCCGGTATCTCAATCAGGAATTTTGCGGTCAGCGAGGATAATGCAGGGGATCCGATAGGCTATATTATTGACGATCTTTAGATGTATCTTTTTCCTCAACATCACTTGCCTTGATTTCGGTCTTGGTCAGTGACATCCTGATTGTAATCAATCGATCCAGACCCGCCAGCGTAAGACGACGCGCCAGCGCCTTGTCACAATTTATCAATTCTATCCTTGCATTTCTTTCTTTATCAAAATAAAGCAGGATCAAGGTCGAAAAGATAGTCGCATCGATCTTCGTCACACCCTCCAGGTCAATACGAATTACCCTGACAGTATCCGGAAATGCATTGATAATATCCTGCACCTGCAGTGAACGGTTGATATCGAATTCACCGCTTAACAGGATATTAAGCACGCTTCCATCTGATGAAAGAGACGTTTCTACTGGCATTTTTATTACCCCTGTCCCGCACGCAGAATTCAGTTATCGGCATGCATACATCAATAACTGATCAAATTATTATTAACCGAAACGCATTAAAAAGGGGATCCCACGGGACCCCCTTTGAGTCGAGCTGTTGTTGTTTATTGCCCCAGATAGGCCCTATCGGACTCTTCAACTGTACCAATACTCCAGGCACCACGGGTTTTGGCATGACTGACAGCGGCGCCGACATCTGCATCACTGGGA
Organism: uncultured Gammaproteobacteria bacterium; assembly: GCA_947258655.1. GTDB lineage: Bacteria > Pseudomonadota > Gammaproteobacteria > JAADHQ01 > JAADHQ01 > JAADHQ01. The sequence continues at coordinate 87,567 of CAMYJD010000003.1, forward strand.
TTGCTGTCTATGTCAAACTCCTGCCCTGGGTAGATCAGGTCCGCATCCTTGATCTTGTCACTATTGGCTTTATAGATAAGTGGCCATTGGTATGAATTACCATAGATATCGTCCTTGCCGGCGATACCCCACAGGTGATCACCCTTGACGACATTGTAGGTAATGGAAGCGCTTTCTTTGGAAGCAAGACTACGATCCATTCCCTGCTCTAGATAATACTGTTTGACGGCCAGTTCAGCCTGATTACGCGCCTGATTAGCCAGCTTGACCGCAGCGGCTTCATCACCTTTCTTGGCAGCGGCTTCGGCTTTCTTCAGTATTTTTCCGGTATCCCGCCACAGATATCCCAATGAGTCGGCCTTTTTAATCGCAGCCTTGGCATTGGCTATCGCAACGGATGATGCACTGGGACCAGGTTCAGGAGCGGGCTCCTGTTTTTGTTGACTGGCACAGCCAACCGCCATCGTTACGGTTAATAACAGTACGCCTAAGTGCTTTATTTTATTAGCTATTTTCATTACTCTCCCACTCCAGAAGCATCAATGATTTATTGGAAATCTTTCTCAATTTTTCAGATTATAACTGACATTATGCCAAATAGCACATTCCAGCGTTAATCCATTGACAATATATCCTTTGATTAGAATCAGTTACAGAACATTCTTATTATCATGTAGTAAACACCCTACACATTATGGTGTCAAGTTTATTTGCAGATATAACACACAATTTTTCGAAGATTCTTAACATAATATCCATATTTCTATACGCATTGATGACGCTGTGTTTGTTATACCGCCGCGCCGGTTTCCTTTCATGATACAGACAACAGATTTTGACAGTCGAATCAGGCAAGCGATACACTCCTGTTCCCGCACTTTCAGCACGAGGCCAGTCATCACGATGAGCAAGCAAGAGCACAAGACATGGATTTACCATAATCCCCGTTGCAGTAAATCAAGACATGCCCTGCAGATCCTGAACGAGCAAGGTATTGACGCCGATGTCGTCGAGTACCTGAAGGAGCCACCTGATTTCGACATGCTACAAAAGATACTGCAGATGCTTGGCATCGCACCGCGTGACTTGATCCGCAAGGGAGAGGACCTGTACAAGGATCTACAACTGGATCGTTCAGAACTCAGTGACGATGAACTTATCCAGGCCATGGTCGATAATCCCAAACTGATCGAGCGACCAATCGTCATCCGTAACGGCAAGGCCGTCATTGGTCGGCCACCCGAAAAAGTCCTGGACGTCCTGACATGAGCGACGTACTGGTACTTTATTACAGTCGTTATGGTGCTACCGCCGAGATGGCACAATGGATAGCGCGCGGCATCGATGAAGTGGATGGCGCACAGGCACGCATACGGACAGTCCCTGCCGTATCGACGGTTTGTGAGGCCGTCGAGGACAGCATCCCCGAATCCGGCGCCCCCTATGCCAGTGCTGAAGACCTGAACGAATGCAGTGGTATCGCCCTGGGTAGCCCGACGCGATTCGGCAACATGGCTGCAGCACTGAAGTATTTCATCGATAGCACCAGCAGCCTGTGGCTATCAGGTTCACTGAGCGGTAAACCGGCCACGGTATTCACGTCTACATCGAGCATGCATGGGGGACAGGAAACCACGTTGCTGAGCATGATGTTACCCCTGATCCATCATGGCATGATCATGCTCGGCGTTCCCTATACGAGCACCGAGTTGCTGCACACCAGCAGTGGCGGGACACCCTATGGCAGCAGTCATGTTGCCGGCATGGACAGTAAACTGCCATTATCGGACGAGGAAAAAGCCCTGTGCAGACAACAGGGGAAACGGCTGGCTCTGGCCGCTACCTTACTGTGCCCGTCTGCAACACAGCGACCATTGCGATGAATAAAACCACCCTCGCACGCACAACAGCCATGGTCGGTTATTTTGGTATCTGGATACTGTTACCACTGTGGTATGCCTGGCTGGCGCCATCGGATCACTTCCCCCCCGGTATGGCTATTGCGTTCCTGCTGACACCGATGGTGTTCCCGCTACCCGGCATTATCAGGGGGACACCCTACACCTATGTGTGGAGCGCCTACATATCCCTGCTGTACTTTGCCCATGGTATTGGTGAAACCTACAGCGAGCCTGAGCAACGCTTGTATGGTAGCCTGGAAATCCTGTTCAGCCTGATGTGGTTTTGCGGGGCAATTTTTTATGCGCGCTTCTATCATAGGCAGGATGCCTCCTGACAGCCGCGCTCTCGACCCGGCCTTACCTTCTTATTTAAAGAGCACATCTCCATTGATCAACCGAGGTTATGTCCATCGGGCGGCTGATATAAAAACCCTGGGCGTAATCGCAGTCCATGTCCTGTAGCTTTTGCAGCGTTTCCTGATCTTCAACACCTTCGGCTATCACCTTGAGTCCGAGGCCATGGGCGAGATTGATTGTGGAGCGCACAATGACCAGATCGTGATGATTCTTCAGCATATCTATCACAAACGACCTATCGACACATGCTTTGCGACAGTCTTAGAACAAGCCTGCGACGTTCAGGCCAGGAAATCATATATTGTCATCGGCGATGAAGATTTTCCCCTGAAGGTAGAGTACTGCCTCCCCGGAAATCGTTACCCGGTCGCCCGCCAGCTCACAGCACAATTCACCGCCACGTGCAGACAACTGCCTGACCCGAAAATGACTGTTTGTCGTTTTATCCGCCCAGTAGGGTACCAGTTGAGTATAGGCCGAACCCGTCACGGGGTCTTCATTGATGCCATATTTAGGGGCAAAGAAACGGGCGACGAAATCATACCTGTCTGAACGCGCTGTAATGATTACGCCGCGCCGATCGAGCTTCTTCAATAGCGCGATGTCAGGAATAGCGGACAATACCTCATCCTCACGCGTAAATACGACAATATAATCCTCAGCACACAGATATTCCGCCGCCTCTGTACTGAATGCCTCGATCAAGGCCGCTGGTGCCGTGCATACACGTGGCGCTTGCGCCGGAAAGTCCAGCGTCAGTCTGTTTCCGTCGCGGGTAACCGTCAGTACACCCGAGCGCGAAGTAAACGTCAGGATATTCTCACCAACTTCCATCATTTCGAACAGCACATGCGCCGCAGCCAGCGTTGCATGGCCACACAGATCCACTTCGCTGAGCGGCGTAAACCAGCGAATATGAAATTGTTCGCCCTCTTCGACGAGGAATGCTGTTTCCGACAGATTATTTTCCTGCGCGATCGCTTGCATGAGCGTATCCGGCAGCCATGCCTGTAGTGGGCACACCGCCGCCGGGTTACCCGAAAATACCTGGCCGGCAAAGGCATCTATCTGGTAAAGGTCAATTTCCATAAAACTATAGTGATCATAGCAGTTATGCTCACATCAACAAGAAAATCGATCAAAACAGGCACGCGATGATCATTGCAGCCAAATTCATACAACTGAAATTACACCCTCACCAACAAGCTATTATGGCCTCGCAGTAAAGACCTCGCGAATGAAGGGTATGGTTAGTCGACGTTGCTTGATCAGTGATTCCTGATCGAGTGTATCCAGTATATCGAACAGCGCATTCAGATCGCGAGGAAAACGGTTTAATAAATATTTTGCCGGATCATTTTCGAGCTCCAGGCCGCGTTGCCGGGCACGTAATTTCAGCGCCTCGATCTTTTGCTCGTCATCCAATAGTGGCACATGAAACACCGGCCCGGATTGCAGCCGCGATACCAGGTCCGCGAGTGACAGACCCAGTTCACCCGGACTTGCCGTTGCCGCAAACAACATACGCCCGCCCTGTTCATGGACACGATTAAACAAGTTAAACAATCCCTGCTGCCACTCCGGATTCCCTTGCAGATACTGCAGATCATCCACACAGATCACGGCAATGTTCTCCATGCCTTCCAACATGGACACGGGATGTCTGATCAACTCGGCCATTGGCAGGTAACTGACTGGTGCGTTTGCCAGACCGGCCCGCTGACACACCGCCTGCAACAGATGTGACTTGCCACTGCCGTTCGCGCCCCACAGATATATAACCGCGCGAGTGTCTTCGACTGCCAGTTGCTCCAGACTGGCAATCAGAAAGCTGTCCGCGCACAGGAAATTGTCGAAACTTGCCGTTTCATTAATATGGATGGCCAATGGAAGTTGCATGCTACTTGAATTAACAGTTCTGCCGCCGGATCAGGCTTCGCGATTATCGTATAACGGGCTTTTGACATAACCCTCATGTACATGCCTGAGTATCACCACCAGTACCGCAGCAACAGGCAGGGCCAACAACACGCCGAGGAAACCAAACAACTGTCCACCGGCCAAGACTGCAAAGATGACGGCGACAGGATGCAGGCCAATGCGGTCCCCGACCAGTGCCGGGGTCAACACAACGCTTTCAAGTACCTGACCGACGCCAAAAACCGCAACGACATAAAACAGGTCTAGCACCTGCTGGGTCTGCAGCATAATAGCGGCACCGGCAGCAAGAATACCGATAATAAAACCCAGATAGGGTACAAAACTAACCAATCCGGCCAACAGACCTATCAACAATGCCAGTTCCAGCCCCACCATCCACAGACCGACACTGTAAATAACGCCGAGGGCCAACATCACCAACAACTGTCCACGAATGAAGGCACCGAGCACCTCGTCCGATTCATGCGCGAGTTTGCTGACATTGGGCTCCATGGAGCGCGGCACCAGGGCCCTTAATCGCTCTACCAGTTCATCCCAGTCACGCAGCAGATAAAATGTCACTACCGGCACCAGGACCAGTGATCCTATCGCGCCAACCAACGCCATACCGGAATGCGACAATGAACCGAGGACGAATTTGGCAACACCACCTGCCTGTTGCCAGTGTTGTGCAAGCCATTGCTTGAGCGTGTCCATGTCGATCTGTATATCGCTGATACCGAAATGCCCCACCAGCCAGGGAATAAGTTTATGCTGGATTGCATCAATATATTCCGGCAGTTTTTTCAGCAGATAAATAACCTGTTTTTCAATCTGCGGTACCAGCAGCAACAGCGCCAGAATAATCACCAGCAGCAACAGCGTGAACACAACTACAACACCCCAGGTACGCGACAACCCCAGGGCCTGCAATCTGTCCACCAAAGGATCAGCCAGATATGCCAACAGTGCGGCCAGCAGGAATGGAAACAGGATCGGCGCCAGCAGATAGACCAGCCACCCGGATGCCGCTACTCCACCAAACCACAACCATTTTTGTGAATCAGTCATCGCATTATCCCTTTTTTATTTGCCAGGCCTTTCTGCTCCAGGTAATCACGTAATCCAGACCACTCAATACCGTCGTTGCCAGTACTGCATAGATCGTACTTTCCACGACGATCGCAGGCAGTTCAAACAGGCTCTTGTGGAACAGGATAATAACGACCAGCAGAATCTGCATCAGCGTGTTCACTTTGCTGATCAGGGATGGTGCCGCATTGACCTTTTGTATACGGTAGTAATAGTAGAGGCCGCCGCTGACAATCAACAGGTCCCGGAGAATGACGGCCAGCAACAACCACCACGGTATCAACTGCAACCAGGTCAGGCCTATATACACCGATACCTGCATGGCCTTGTCTGCGAGCGGGTCCAGCCAGCCACCGAGATGGCTACCCCAATGAAATTTACGCGCCAGGTAGCCATCCAACGCATCCGATAACCCAGCAACCATAAACAAACCGAGTGCTATTTCATAACGTTGTTGCAACAGATACCAGATGACCGGAATGATCAATAACAGCCGCACGAAGCTGATCAAGTTAGGGATGTCACTTTTTCTCACGGTCGCAGCCTGTAGTACAGGGTCATCGGCAACAGTTGCTGATCAGGTACCGTCTTGTCCGGACTGATTACATTCGTTTTTAGCGCACCGACAGCAAGGGGACGAGCGGCATTGTCAGGCAACAAGCGGTGCTCCAGTTTCAGCGCCCGCTCCAGATCATCGACGTCACCGCGCAGATCGATCTGATAAACGACCCGCCCTCGGGAAATACTCAGTAATCGAAACGCAGATATCAGTGAAATATTGCGCAAATATTGCCTGCTGCGATCGTAGTCAGCCAGGGAATTGACCTGACTGATAGCCATTCTGTAACTGGCGGTAACCCCGCCAGCCTTTACCGCATAGCGTGACGCCAGCAGGTCGGCGAGTCCGTCCATACCTGCGGCGATGGCCTGTCCGGCGTAACTGCCACTGCCAGACCAGCGTTTTTCGCTCGAACCACTGACCAGGGTCCACTGCGAACGCCAGCCACCGGCAGCCGGATACACCTTGCCAATTAGCAGATTATCAGCCTTGTAACGTGTAGATGCCGACTTTACAGAGGTTGAAAATCCACCCCAGATATCACCGATACGCACCTTGCCACGATCCTCGATGTCCATCAGCGGTAACAATACCGGCAGTGCTCTGCGACGAGCATGATCCATCAGATTTCGCTGCAGCGCGTTTTTGTTATCACTACTGACTATATAGCGCCCACGGTTGTTCTCGATCGCAATCCATAACAGTGTTTCCGGACGAGTACTGCCCCATAGTGGCAGTTGCCTGTCGTGTAACAGCTGCTGCATGGCTTTGCGATTGAAGCGCATCCATAAAATCCGGCCTGGATCCGGTTGTTCTGCAGGTTTACCCTCAGGCTTGCGGTAGCGGTATTGCTCGACATATTTAGTCGCACGCCTGAGCGCCGTCGCCGACTGACCCAGCTGGCGCATACCCTCGGAACCTGACAGACGGCTGATCATCTCGGCAAAACCCTGCTGCATAGCGCGCTGGCGTTCTGCCACGCCCTGATCACGCACGGATACCTCGATGTCATACAAATCCTTGACCTGAACCGCTGCCATGGCCGTGCCCTGTGACAGCCATAGCAGCATGGTGAGCATTATGCAGAAGCGTTGAATATGCCCTGTGTTGATTCCAGTTTTGTATATTTCAGTCATAAAATTCAGTAAATTTGCCCATACAGGGCCCTGACAGTGTAAAATAACACAGTTTTTGTCCTGACAGCCATGTTTCACCACATGCGTTGTCGGATTAATGGCCAATATTACAGGAGACACCGATTGTGACCCATGATTCCAGCGACAGTGAATCACAACATACCGATAAATCACTCAATTACCGTGATGCGGGTGTTGATATCGATGCCGGTAATGCACTGATAGAACGTATCAAGCCCATTGCCAGGCAAACATTCAGGCCTGGGGTACTAACGGGTCTGGGTGGTTTTGGTGCATTGTTTGAATTGCCACTGGATCGTTACCACCATCCGGTCCTGGTCTCCGGCACTGATGGTGTCGGCACCAAACTGAAACTGGCCATGTCAATGAATAAACACGATACAATCGGCATTGACCTGGTCGCGATGTGTGTCAATGACCTGATCGTCGGTGGGGCAGAGCCATTATATTTTCTTGATTACTATGCCACCGGCGCCCTGAATGTCGATGAAGCCACCGCTGTCATGCGCGGTATCGGCAAGGGCTGCGAGCTTGCCGGGGCAGCCCTGACTGGTGGTGAAACAGCCGAAATGCCTGGCATGTATGCCCCCGGGGATTACGACCTCGCCGGTTTTTGCGTCGGAATCGTGGAAAAGGCAGACATTATCGATGGTTCCCGGGTCAAGGCCGGCGATGTCCTGCTGGGTCTGGCTTCGTCTGGCCCGCATTCAAACGGTTACTCCCTGATCAGAAAGGTACTCGAGCATGCACGCGCCGACCTGCAGCAGGCCTTCGACGAGCGTACGCTTGGTGAAGCCCTGCTTGAGCCGACGCGTATTTACGTCAAACCTCTGCTCAAGCTGTTTGAACAGGTCAGCGTGCACGCATTGGCGCACATAACCGGCGGGGGCTTGACAGAAAATCTGCCGCGCGTCATGCCGGCTGGCACCGTTGCCAGAATTGATCGGGACAGCTGGACACGCCCGGCGATCTTCGACTGGTTACAGCAACAGGGTAATATCAAGGATGAGGACATGTATCTGACCTTTAACTGCGGTATCGGTATGGTCGTCTGTGTCGATCCTGCCGATGTGGATCAGACCCTTGCTATCCTACAGCAACAGGGCGAACAGCCCCGGGTCATTGGCCGCATCGAGCAGGACAATGGTGACGGCCCACGCGTGCAGATCAGCTGACAGCATTATGAGCAAAACCAGAATCCCGGTTGTTGTACTGATCTCGGGCAGAGGCAGTAACCTGCAATCCATCATCGATGCCATGCAACGCGGTGAACTGGATATCGATATCAGGGCCGTTATTAGCAACCGCCCCGACGCTGCGGGTCTGCAGCGTGCACATAAAGCCGGCATTACCGCGATTTCCATAGACCATACCGCATTTGACTCTCGTGCTGAATTTGATCAGGTGTTACAACAGCGCATTGATCGCTATGAACCGGAACTGGTCATACTTGCCGGCTTTATGCGCATCCTCGGCCATGACTTCGTCCAGCATTACCTGGGCCGCATGCTTAACATTCATCCGTCGTTATTGCCGAAGTATACGGGCCTTAACACCCACCAGCGCGCCCTCGACAATAATGACAATATCCATGGCGCCAGTATTCATTTTGTCACGACTGAACTGGATGGCGGTCCTGTGGTCTTACAGGTAGAAGTGCCTGTACTTGAGGAGGACGATGCTGAGCGTCTGGCAAGCAGGGTGCTGCAGCAGGAACACAGGTTGTATTGCCAGGCCATCCAGTGGTTCGCTGAAAATAGATTGCAGCTGATCGATGGCGAGGCCTATCTGGATGGCGAGAAACTGACCCAGCCTCGGGTACTTGATAGCGAGCAGGCGGACATATCGAGCAGACCGTAATGATGAAAATGAAGCATGCATTCCGAATTCTGATCCCTGTCCTGCTGTGTAGTAGTTCACTGCAGGCCAGCCTGCCGCCGGAATTCAGTGCAGAATATAGCCTGCATAAATTTGGCATGCATGCCGCCCAGGCCAGCAGTTCATTGCAACGACAGCAGGATGGTTCGTGGCTGTACCGTAGCCAGACCGAAACCAGGGGCCTGATTTCGGTTTTTCGCAAGGACCGCATCATCGAACAGACGGTGCTGAAAGCATTCTCGAATGAGATCAAACCGGTCAGTTATCAGTATATCCATAAGGGCAGCAAGAAAAATCGTGACCGCTCGATCATTTTTGACTGGAACAACATGAGCGCCGGTTCATTACTCGGCGACACCCCCTCGACGGTTACTATCGGACCTGAAACCATCGACAACTTTTCCATGCAACTAAAGCTGATGCTTGACCTGAAAGCCGGCAAGCGCCCGCTCATCTACAATATCATCAGGAAAGGCAAGGTCACAGACTATGAATTCAAGGTGCTCGGCAATGAAACAATTGAAACAGACGCCGGAGACTTTGATACCGTCAAACTTGAACGCAGTCGCGAGGACAGCAAGCGCACAACCATAATGTGGACAGCACCGGCATTACATTACCTGCCGGTCAAGATCATGCACATCGAAACAGACGGCAGCCAATTCTCGTTACTCTTGAACAGTGTCAGCGGCAACATAACTGAAAAAGCAGGTCCGGCCGCAACGGCCACAAACAGCGATTGATAATATAATGAACCTGTATGAGAAATACATCCTCCCCGAACTCATACACCTGGCCTGTTCAAACAAACGTTTCGGGGAAAAGCGCCAATCCATATTACCTTTGGCCAGCGGCCGGGTCCTGGAAATCGGCATGGGCTCAGGTCTCAACCTGCCCTTCTACAATCGCGCTAATATCGAGCGTATTTTCGGACTTGAACCCTCGGACCGACTGCGCACAAAGACACAGGCCCTGGCCACTGAATTAAATATAGCGCTGGAACTGTCAGCCAATGGCGCAGAAGACATACCCCTGGGCAATCATTCTGTGGACACTATTGTCACAACATTCACTTTATGCAGTATTGCCAATATCGAACAGGCCCTGGAGGAGATGCGCCGCGTCCTGAAAACGGATGGCAAGCTGCTATTCTGTGAACATGGACGTGCACCGGAACACGGCATACAACGTTGGCAAGATCGTATAAATCCATTATGGAAAAAAATGGCGGGTGGCTGTAACCTCAACCGCGACATCGATTCCCTACTCAGGCAGAGCGGCTTTATGGTCGCGCAACACGACTATCAATACATGCAAGGCCCCAGGGCATTCAGTTTTATTTATAAAGGAATTGCCAGACTGCGTTGAAACACTAGCGTAACGGTACTCCAGAGCAGCACATGCATCAGACCTGACAGCTAGAGCGAGTGCTGTTTGCAGCCGCGCTCAGGTAAATTCCCGCCCCGCCCTGCCTTTGCGTTTTTTGCCCTTTGCCTTGTCGGCAACAAGCATTTTTTCATGTGATTTTTTATGCAGCATAACATCCATCGCAGTCTTTACCGCTACCAGGACCAGCAGCAGTGCGAGCGGTGAGCCCAGGCGATTGACGAAAATGCCCGCGGCGATAATGGCGATATGCATGATAACTACGCGACCGTAGGGCTGCGCCATCAACTTCTTTGGCGTAGTTTTTGTGCGTTCACCCGCGATGATAAAATTATACACATAGGACACGCCGTGACTGATAAACAGGGCGATCAGAGCCCACATGAATCCTGCTGGCATATTGATCCAGATGGCATGAACCACATTGAATAACATCTGTATCAACACCAAGGGACCGGGCCAGTCATTTTCAGCATTCATGATGTCTGTGCCCTGACCAATCTCAAAGAATTGCAGCAGGAACATTCCATGACCTGCGGCGAAGCTGCCATAGTGAATCATGAAAAACAGCACAATAAATACACGTCCGCCGAGGGCCTTAAAATCCAGAGGCAGGACGGTCAGCATTTTAACAATATTGTAGATGCCGATGACCAGGTTCTCGGCCCAGTAGATCAATACAATCGATGCCGCATCCCAGTCGGCAAAAATAACGCCCAGCACCGGCACCAGGTTACTGAGTATCAGAAAGGCTATCGGTATACGCTTGAACAAGACAGGACCTGTCGTTCAGGTTTTCGGCAATGTTACGCCCTGCTGCCCCTGGTATTTACCACCACGATCACGATAGGAAGTGTCGCACACCTCGTCAGACTCGAAGAACAGCATCTGCGCAACACCTTCGTTGGCATAAATCTTTGCCGGTAACGGCGTGGTATTGGAGAACTCCAGTGTCACGTGTCCTTCCCATTCAGGTTCCAGTGGGGTGACATTAACGATAATGCCACAGCGGGCATAGGTGGATTTACCCAGACATACCGTCAGTACACTCCTGGGGATACGGAAATACTCCACCGTCCTGGCCAATGCAAACGAATTCGGCGGGATAATACAAACATCACCCTTGAAATCAACAAAACTGTGCTCGGAAAAATCCTTGGGATCGACAATGGCCGAATTGATATTGGTGAAGATCTTAAACTCGTCGGCACAGCGGACGTCATAACCATAGCTGGAGGTACCGTAGGAGATATGCCGACCCTGATCGCTAGCCTTGACCTGACCGGCTTCGAACGGTTCGATCATACCGTGCTCCTGCGCCATGCGGCGTATCCACTTGTCTGCCTTGATGCTCATACATTTACCATTTGCTTCATAAATATTGACGCTGGAATAGTACAGGGATTGACATCGATTTGCCACAACAGGAATAACTTTTATATATATGCCAAGGACTTATATTTATACGAAGCGCAACAAACGCACCTTCCAGGGGCAGTATACTTGACGAATAACGTGCTCTTTACTATGTTGAAACAACAGATCTGATTTTACGAATTTTCTTCAACACACGGCCTTCATCACCCGGTTTACCCAGGCTTTAAGTGTGTCACTTACAGTCACTCACGAGTTGCTACAGTGGTGCTGGCGCGGATAATATCCCGCCATATATCAGGAGCAATGGTAATGTATAAAACAAATATCATCAGACCAGATACCCACCTGTTTGATGAAGACGGCTTTCTGATCGAACCTGAAGTTTGGAACGAGCAGATTGCCCGTGTTGTCGCCAGAATGGATGGTATCGAGGAATTAACACAGACACACTGGCTGATCATACAGACCTTGCGCGAGCATTATAGGAATTTTGGCACGCCACCGATGTTTCACCATGTCAGTATCGTCAATCATCTCGATCGGCATTGTGTCGAGCAACTGTTTCACAGCCATCGCGAGGCCTGGCGCATAGCCGGTCTGCCGAATCCCGGCGAGGAAGCTAAGGCCTATATGTAAGCCGTGCGCACGGGGGACACTACCATGAAACGCCGGTACTATTTTCTACTCCCGGATAATGCGCTTGTCATCCATCTTGTCACAGTTAATATTCAGGATATATGTGCGCCACCAGTTGCCGGGGCCTTGTTCGTTGTAATGTATCTGCTTGTATGAAGGAGATCTTTTGTGTAATCCTTCTGGACAGGATATAACGTTTATGTGAATTCATTGACGGGCATAAAAAAAGGCGCAGCCTGTGCTGCGCCTTTTTTATACCAACAGAACGGCTATCAGTTATTCTGAATAACGATCTGCGGGAATTTGGCACTATGGTTTTTCGCCTGCAGCGACAGCTTCGCCGCGGTGCGACGGGCGATTTCGCGATAGATCTGTGCAATGCGACTGTCGGGTTCGGCGACCACGGTGGGCTTGCCGTTATCGGTTTCCTCACGGATACGGATATCCAGCGGCAAGGCGCCGAGAAAATCGACATCGAACTCTTCCGACATGTTCTGTCCGCCACCCTGACCGAAGATATGTTCCTCATGGCCACATTCGCTACAGATATGGATACTCATGTTCTCGACGATACCGAGCACGGCGACCTCGACCTTCTCGAACATCTTCAGACCCTTGCGCGCATCGAGCAGGGCAATGTCCTGTGGGGTCGTGACAATGACCGCGCCACTGACCGGGACCTTCTGTGCCAATGTCAGCTGCGTGTCACCAGTACCGGGAGGCAGGTCGATAATCAGGTAATCGAGGTTGTCCCAACGGGTATCGACGAGCAACTGTTCCAGTGCCTGGGTCACCATCGGACCACGCCAGATCATCGGTGTATCTTCTTCGATCAGGAAACCGATCGACATCGCCTGGACATCGTAACTGTTCATCGGCTGCAGGGTTTTGCCGTCCTGCGATTCGGGTTTGCCGGAGATACCAAGCATGCGTGGTTGACTGGGACCGTAGATATCGGCATCCAGTACGCCGACGTTGGCGCCTTCGGCGGCCAGGGCCAGGGCCAGGTTGACCGAGGTCGTGGATTTGCCGACCCCACCCTTGCCCGATGCGACGGCAATAATGTTCTTGACGCCTTCGATCGACTTCAGGCTCTTTTGTACGACATGGGCCGAGATTTTCCAGTCGACTGTGACAGTGGCAGAGTCGACACCGTCAATGGCTTCAATGATTTGTTTTAAATCTGCTTCAAGCTTGTCCTTGAAGCCCTTTGCAGGGTAGCCCAGCGTAACGCCGACAGTGACCTTGCCACCATCGATATCAATTTTCTTGACTGCCTTGGTAGACACCAGATCCTTGTCCAGATGCGGATCAATATAACCCTTAAGGGCCTCTTCTACCTGAGTCTGGCTCACGTTTGACATACAAAATCTCCTAAAACCTTCAAGGCGTTTTCTATTCCAGAGTAAAAAGATCGGGTATTATACACAATTTTCGCAGGCTGCGTAGTATTTCATATCGCGTTTGGTTACGCCAGATTATTCCTTATTATACAAAAGGTGATTGATATCATCGAAGACGCGTCATTGGATGCTGCCCCGGGGCAAGGAATCGGCTATACTAGGCCAATTTTATGTACAGATTCAAGCAATTGGGTGAAAAATGAACACAAAATCCCGTAAAATCCTGACTACCAGTGCCCTCCCCTATGCCAATGGCAGTATCCATCTGGGCCATCTGGTCGAATATATCCAGACCGATATCTGGGTACGTTTCCAGAAAATGCAGGGGCATGAGTGTTATTACGTCTGTGCCGATGACACCCATGGCACGCCGATCATGCTGCGTGCCGAACAGGAAGGCATCAGCCCGGAACAATTGATCGAGCGTGTGCATGGCGAGCATCTCAGCGATTTCACAGATTTCCATATTGAATTTGATAATTACTATTCGACTAACTCGCCTGAAAACCGCGCGTTATCCGAACAGATCTACCGAACCCTGAAACAGGCCGGCCTGATCGAAAGCCGTATGACCGAACATTACTACGATCCGGAGAAGGAGATGTTCCTGCCCGATCGCTACATCAAGGGCGAGTGTCCCAAGTGCCATGCCGAGGATCAGTATGGCGATGGCTGTGAAGTCTGTGGTGCCACGTATACAACGACCGAGCTGATCAATCCCTACTCGGTCGTGTCCGGGGCCAAGCCGGTACGCAAGGAGACCGAACACTTCTTCTTCAAACTGAGTGAATGTATCGACTTTTTGCGCGACTGGATAGACAACGGCAATCGCGGCAGCAGCCCGTTAGCGCCCGAGGCCAGGAACAAACTCGAGGAATGGTTCGACGCCGGCCTGCGTGATTGGGAAATCTCGCGCGATGCCCCCTATTTCGGTTTCGAGATCCCGGATGCACCGGGCAAGTATTTCTATGTATGGCTGGATGCACCGGTCGGCTACATGGCCAGTTTCAAAAACCTGTGCGACGCAAAAGACATCGATTTCGACAGCTTCTGGAAAAAAGGCAGTGATGCCGAACTCTTTCATTTCATCGGCAAGGATATACTCAGCTTCCATGCACTGTTCTGGCCGGCCACGCTCGAGAATTCGGGCTATCGTACTCCCGACCAGATCTGTGTGCATGGTTTCCTGACCGTCAATGGCCAGAAGATGTCGAAATCCCGCGGTACCTTTATTACCGCGCGCTCCTACCTGGAATTCCTGCAACCGGAATACCTGCGTTATTATTTCGCCGCCAAGCTCAATGACCGTGTCGAGGACATCGACCTTAACCTGGAAGACTTCGTTGCCCGTGTCAACAGCAACCTGATCGGTAAATACATCAATATCGCCAGTCGCACGGCTGGCTTCATCAGTAAGCGCTATGATGGCACGCTGGGTAATTGTATCGATGAAATGGATATCACACCGCTGCAACAACTGCAACGTGCCGCCGATAACATCGCCGATTTATATAACAAGCGTCAATTTAGCGAGGCCATCAGGGAGATCATGGCACTGGCAGATATCGCCAACGAATATGTCAACGATACTCAGCCATGGGTCATCGCCAAGCAGGAAGGCCAGGAAGAGCGTTTGCAGCAGATATGCACGACAGGTATCAACCTGTTCAGGATCCTGACCATCTACCTGAAACCGGTATTACCGCAACTGGCCCGCCAGGTCGAGGCGTTTCTGAACATCGAGCCATTGCAATGGCATCACAGCAGTGAGTTATTACTGGATCATGCCATCAACAAATACCAGCACCTGGCCAAACGTATCGAAGACAAACAGATTCAGGCCATGCTGGAAAAAAACCAGCAAAGCCTGCAGGCCATGGAACAGAAGGAAAGTCATTCGCCTGCGCGCCATGCACAGGCACAACAGAGCGAGCATCCGCCCATAGCCGAGACGATAGAATTTGACGATTTTGCCAAAGTCGATTTGCGTATTGCGCGTATCGTTGACGCCCAACATGTCGAAGGCGCGGACAAGCTATTGCGTCTGACCCTGGATATAGGCGATCAACAACGCAATGTCTTTGCCGGTATCAAATCGGCCTATACACCCGAACAGCTACAGGGCAAATTGACTGTCATGGTCGCCAACCTGGCCCCACGTAAAATGCGCTTTGGCGTATCGGAAGGCATGGTGCTGGCCGCAGGGCCGGGCGGCAAGGAGCTGTGGATACTCGAACCCGATAGCGGCGCACAACCCGGCATGAAGGTTAAATAGACCGAAGAACTGAAGTGTCTTTTAACCTTCATAATCACGGGTCTTTGCCAATTCAACTTTATATTTTACCGCGGATAACTTATCTTTAGATCATGACTGAATATGCACTCCTGCTGGTTAGTACTGTCCTGGTCAATAATTTCGTCCTGGTGAAATTTCTTGGCCTGTGCCCGTTCATGGGCGTGTCACGAAAACTGGAAACCGCTGTCGGCATGTCACTGGCCACGACCTTTGTCCTGACGCTGTCCTCGGTGTGCAGTTATCTTGTCAATGAATACCTGTTAATACCTTTGAGTATCGAATACCTGCGCACCATCAGTTTCATCCTCGTCATCGCGGTCGTCGTCCAGGTAACCGAGATGGTCGTCCACAAGACCAGTCCACTGCTCTATCAGGTGCTGGGTATCTTTCTGCCATTGATTACGACGAATTGCGCGGTACTGGGTGTGGCCCTGCTCAACATCCAGGAACAGCATGGTTTCATTGAGTCCACATTATATGGCTTTGGTGCCGCCATTGGTTTTTCCATGGTCCTGATCCTGTTTGCGGCGATGCGTGAAAGAATTACCGTGGCCGATGTACCCGAAGCCTTCAAGGGCAACGCCATCGCCCTCGTCACCGCCGGGCTGATGTCGCTTGCATTTATGGGTTTCTCGGGCCTGATCCAAATCTGATGCTGGAAGCGATTGTGACAATGAGTCTGCTGGCCGCTGTGTTCGGGATATTACTCGGCTATGTGGGTGTGCGCTTTCATATCAAGGGTGACCCTGTCGTCGATAAAATCGATGCGATTTTGCCGCAGACCCAGTGTGGGCAATGCAGTTACCCCGGGTGCAGACCCTATGCGGAGGCCATCGCCAAGGGCGAAGCCGATATCAATCAGTGCCCGCCGGGTGGCGAAGCCACCATTGTCGCATTGGCCGACCTGCTCGGTGTCGACCCGAAACCGCTTAATCCCGAACACGGCACTGAGGCCGAAGCGAAAACGCTCGTCTATATCGATGAGGAAGTCTGTATTGGCTGTACTTTGTGCATCCAGGCCTGTCCGGTCGATGCCATCCTCGGCGCAGCCAAACAGATGCATACCGTGATTGCCAGTGAATGTACCGGCTGTGACCTGTGCATTCCGCCGTGCCCGGTCGAATGCATTCATATTATTCCGGTCAAGGAGGACATCTCCACGTGGAAATGGCCGAGCCCGACGCCGACCGGCATGCCCATAAGTAGCAACGATCAGGTGACGGCGACAGAATGATGCAGACGAAGCAGAATCTGTTCAGATTTCATGGTGGCCTGCATCTGCCCGGGCACAAGGAGATCTCGACCGCGCACGCCATTGGTAATGTGTTTATTCCGTCGCGCCTGGTCCTGCCGCTGCAACAGCATATTGGCGAATCCTCGGAAGCCATCGTCAATGAAGGTGACCAGGTTCTGAAGGGGCAAATCATTGCCAAAGCCAATGGCTATGTCAGTGTGCCTTTGCATGCGCCGACATCAGGCACCGTTACCCAGATCATCGAACAGCCGGTTCCCCACCCGTCCGGGCTGTCCGCCACCTGCATTATTATCAAGCCCGATCACAAGGACCAGTGGATCGAACTGCAAGAAACGGCCGATTACCGCCACATGGACCCCAGTGCGTTACGCAACCGGATCCGCGATGCCGGTATTGTCGGTCTCGGCGGCGCCGGATTTCCAGCTTTTATAAAACTGAACCCCGGCGCCAGAACAGCCATTGATGAACTGATTATCAATGCGGCCGAATGCGAACCCTACATTAGCTGCGATGATATGTTGATGCGCGAGCGGGCCGTGGACGTAATTGAAGGCGCTCGCATCATGAAGCATGCGTTGCAGGCGCGGCGTTGCCTGATCGGTATCGAGGATAACAAACCCGAGGCTTGCGCCGCCCTGACAGAGGCACTGACGAAACTAGGTTACAATGATATAGAAATCATCAGTATACCCACCATCTATCCGGCCGGTGGCGAGAAACAACTGATCAAGGTTCTGACGGGTAAGGAATCTCCCAGTCATGGCCTGCCGCTGGATATCGGCGTTGTCTGCCAGAATGTTGCCACGGCAGCAGCAGTCTACCAAGCCGTGATACACAACAGGCCGCTGATTTCACGCATTGTCACCCTGACCGGCAGGGGCATCAACAATCCGGGCAATCATGAATTATTGATTGGCACACCGGTCAATGAGTGGGTAGAACATTGTGGCGGTTACGATGAATCGATCGAGCGGCTCGTGATGGGTGGTCCGATGATGGGTTTTAATCTGGGCACCGATAACATCCCTGTTATCAAGACGAGCAATTGCATACTCGCGCTTGGTCAGGGTGAATTCAGCGTCAGCTCCAGTAATCCAATGCCATGCATTCGTTGTGGCGCGTGCATGGATGTATGTCCAGCGAAACTGCTACCGCAGCAGTTATATTGGCAGGCCTATGCCAGGGATTTCGATAAAATACAGGATTATAATCTGTTTGACTGTATCGAATGCGGCTGTTGCTCATATGTGTGCCCGAGCCACATTCCACTGGTGCAGTACTATCGCTTTGCAAAAACAGAGATCTGGGCGCAGGAACGTGACAAGACAAAATCGGACCATGCACGAATACGCCATGAATTCAGGCTGGAACGGCTCGAAAGAGAAAAGCTTGAGCGTGAAGAACGCATGCGCAAGAAAAAAGCAGCACTGAAAACAGGCAAGGACAAAGCGACTAAAGAAAAGAAGAAAGATGCGATTGAGGCAGCCCTGGCGCGCGTGCGTGAAAAACAGAAACAGAGTGATATACAGGCAAAAAATATCGATAATCTCAGCGCTGAACAGCAACATAAGATCGATGAGATAGATGCCAGAAGAAAACATGAACAGGATAATTCAACGTCATAAGACCCTATATGCAATTTCAAAAAACCACATCTCCATACCTGCATAATAATCAGAGCGTTTCACATGTGATGCGGCAGGTAATATATGCATTAATCCCGGGCACGCTGGTCTACAGCTACTTTTTTGGCTGGAGTATCATACTTAACATTGCCCTCGCCTGTCTGACTGCCTTACTCAGTGAAGCCCTGATGCTGACATTGAGAAAGCGACCGCTGGCATTCTACCTGCGTGATAATAGCGCCATACTCAGTGCATGGTTGCTCGCCCTTGCCTTACCCAGCCTGTCACCCTGGTGGCTAATCGTCATTGCCACGTTATTTGCCATCGTCGTCGCCAAACACTTGTATGGAGGACTCGGTTACAATCCGTTCAATCCAGCCATGGTCGGCTATGTCGTTGTCATGATCTCGTTTCCGCAGCACATGACCCTGTGGTTACAACCCAATGCCGGCCTTGATTTTAGCCAGGCATTACAGTTCCTGATCCAGGGAGAGCTGAACAGTAGTATCAATATGGACAGCATCACATCCGCCACACCCATCGACACCATCAAGACAGGGCTGAGCCTGAACAATACTATAGCCGAGATCAGTGCTTCACCACTGTTCGGTCACATTGGCGGGACGGCATGGGAATGGATAGCCGGCGCGTTTCTGCTGGGCGGGCTGTGGCTGCTCTACAGGGGCATCATCAACTGGCAAATTCCGTTCAGCATGTTAGTGAGCATAGCCATCCTGGCGGGGATTTTCTATCTTGTTGATCCGCAACAATACAGTAATCCGCTGTTTCAGTTGTTCAGCGGTGGCACGATACTCGCCGCCTTTTTTATCGCCACCGATCCTGTCAGCGCCAGCACGACTGCAACAGGCAGGCTCATCTATGCTGCTGGTATTGGCGTATTGACCTTCATCATCCGCACCTGGGGAGGTTATCCTGATGGCATTGCCTTTGCCGTGCTGCTGATGAATATGGCTGTTCCGACCATCGATTACTACACCCAGCCGCGTGTGTTCGGAGCACCTGGAAAATGAAGAGTGCCCGCGAAAACATGCTGCGCGCGGCTATATTGCTATCCCTGTTTGCTTTCATCGGCACGACCGTACTGAGTTTTACCTACGAGGCGACAAAAGACAGGATTGTGCAGAATGAACGTGATGCCTTGCTGCGCAGCCTGCATAATATTATCAAGCCTGACATGCATGATAATGACATATATAATGATATCATTCAGGTCAGCGATCCTGAGCTCCTTGGAACTGAAGCACCGGTAGATGTCTATATCGCCAGAAAGGATGGCAAGGTCGTTGCAGCCGTATTCGCCAGCATTGCCCCCAATGGCTATAACGGCAATATCAAGTTACTCGTAGGTGTCGATGTAGATCAGAATCTGACCGGGGTACGCGTTATCGGTCATATCGAGACACCGGGGCTTGGCGATGCCATTGAGGAACAGCGTTCCGACTGGATCCTTGGTTTCTCTGGAAAATCGCTACAAAATCCACCACAGAGTCAGTGGAAAGTTAAAAAGGATGGCGGCTATTTTGACCAGTTCACCGGCGCCACAATTACGCCCCGTGCCGTGGTCAAGGCTGTAAGCAATACTCTGCTATACTTCAAAGCGCATAGACAGACGATCCTGGCCACGAGCGAAAATGTAAATCATGAATGAAGATACACGAACAATTGTCAAAAATGGCCTGTGGACGAACAACCCGGCACTGGTGCAGTTGCTCGGCCTATGTCCATTATTGGCCGTTACATCAACCGTCATCAACGGACTGGGACTGGGTATTGCGACCCTGCTGGTGCTGACAGGCTCCAATGTTATCGTTTCCATGATCCGTAATTTCGTCGGCAGCGAGATTCGTATCCCGGTTTTCGTCATGATCATTGCCGCACTGGTAACCACGGTCGAACTGGTTTTGAGTGCCTATTTTCATCCGCTGTACAAAACCCTGGGCATCTTTATCCCACTGATTGTCACCAATTGCGCCATCATTGGCCGCGCAGAATCCTTTGCCTCTAAACATTCCGTAAGCGATTCCTTTATCGATGGTCTGATGATGGGCCTTGGCTTTACCGCGGTACTGGTCTTGCTGGGCGCGATCAGGGAACTGCTCGGACATGGCACACTACTGGCCAATGCCGATCTGATGTTCGGTCAGGCAGCCCGGGATCTTACTATCACCTTCAGTGAAGATTATCCTGGTTTCCTGCTGGCAATCCTGCCCCCCGGTGCGTTTATCGGCCTTGGACTGATCATCGCCATCAAGAACATCATCGATCGTAGAATGGTCCAGCGCACAGAAACGCTGATCGTTACGCATACAGAAACCGCTCAACCCTGATAACCGTGCTCGTGTCTGTATGAATGCCAATAAACGCTACGAAATATTCCAGCGCCTGAAACAACACAACCCAACACCGACCACTGAGCTGCAATATGGCAATACCTTTCAGCTATTGATTGCAGTGATGCTATCGGCACAGGCAACCGATGTCGGTGTCAACAAGGCCACCCGAACCCTGTTCAGAAAATGCAAGACGCCGGCCGCGATGCTGAAGCTTGGAGAAGCGGGACTGAAGGAATATATCAAGACCATCGGCCTATACAACACCAAGGGCGTCAATGTCATCAAAACCTGTCAGATCCTGGTAGATCAGCACAAGGGACGGGTACCGGCCGAGCGTGCTGCACTGGAGTCACTACCCGGCGTCGGCAGGAAAACCGCGAATGTCGTGCTGAATACTGCCTTTGGCCAGCCCACTATTGCAGTCGATACACATATATTCCGGGTATCCAATCGCACCGGGATCGCACCAGGCAAGAACGTCGTTGAAGTAGAAAAGAAACTACTGAAATTTGTACCCGATGAATTTAAACTCGATGCCCATCACTGGTTGATACTGCATGGGCGCTATACCTGCATTGCACGCAAGCCTCGCTGCGGCTCCTGTGTCATCGAGGACCTGTGCGAGTTCAAGCACAAGACGGAAGATTGAAGTCGGGAGTCAGAAGTCGTAAGTCTTTGGTCTTTGGTCTTTGGTCTTTGGTCTTTGGTTATTCGACTCAAGACTTAAGACTTACGACTTACAACTAACTAGTTAAACGGTTGAGTAAATACATATGATCTACACCCAGGACAGAAACCAGATCAGAACCCTGTTCAGGACTGCATGGCAGAAATACAGGGACAAACTGCCGAGCGAAGCACTGGAAACCATGATCGCCGAGGTCATCAGCATGCACCCCGAGTACCACGCCATGCTGGAGGATGAACATAATCACCTCGACCATGATTACCTGCCCGAGCATGGTCATGGCAATCCGTTTCTGCACATGGGCATGCATATCACGTTACGGGAACAATACAGTACGGACCGCCCTGCAGGCATCCAGAAATTATATCAGCAGATACTAATAAAGGCGGGCGACCCACATGCAGCCGAACACGCGATGATAGAATGCCTCGGCGAAAGCCTGTGGCAGGCACAAAACAGCGGTCAATTACCCGACGAAAAGGCGTATATTCAGTGTCTGAAGCAAATAATCAGCAAATTTTGATATTAATTTGTGATTTTTCATCCCTATAATGAAACTTCCCAGGGCCATTCAAGTCCTATCACTTAAGGCAAGGCAATGGTTGCGGTGCGGATTAGAACTGCAGCCTGTATGAGCGGCCTGATAAAAATTTGAATAGCAAACCAATATAAATTGATCCTTAAGGAGCACAGATTATGGCTAAGAAGTACACACAAAAACCCCTGGCAGCTGCACTGGGCGCGGCATTCCTGTCCGTCACTGCAAGCTCTGTAGTACAGGCCAATGAAAATCCCTTTGCTGCCAACCAGCTTAGCAGTGGTTACATGCAACTGGCCGCTATGGAAGGCAAATGTGGTGAAGGCAAATGCGGCGGCATGAAAGCCGAGAAAGCCGAGAAAGCCAAAGAAGGTAAATGCGGTGAAGGCAAATGTGGCGGCATGAAGGGTAAGGAAGCCAATTGCGGCGGCAAGATGAAAAAAATGGACAAAGACGGTGATGGCAGTGTCAGTCGTGCTGAATTCGACTTCTATCACGCAGCCAAATTCGAACGTATGGACAAAAACAAGGATGGCAAGCTGGGAATGTCTGAAATGATGATGAAAAAAGACAAGGAAGGCACATGCGGCGGTATGAAGAAGGGCGCTGAAAAAGCCAAAGAAGGTAAATGCGGCGAAGGCAAATGCGGTGGCATGAAGTAAGGTCTGTGCTCAGATGAATTCAGCACAGTATCCTGTTGAAGGTACCGGCCTCGGTCTGCGGCGAACCCTGCTGGGTCCGCTGGCCGAGGCCAATCCATCACAAATCGATTTTATGGAAATTGCGCCGGAAAACTGGATCGGCGTCGGTGGCACGCTGGGTAAACAATTGCGCCATTTCACCGAACGTTATCCGTTTGTCAGCCATGGTCTGTCTCTATCAATAGGCAGCCCGTCACCACTGGATATGGATTTTCTGGCAAAGCTCAAAGGTTTCCTGAAAGATCACAATATCAGAACCTATACCGAACACCTCAGTTACTGCAGCGACACAGGCCATCTGTATGACCTACTGCCCATCCCGTTTACCGAGGAGGCAGTCAAGTATGTTGCAGAACGTATTCGCATCGTCCAGGACACGCTGGAGCAACGCATAGCAATGGAAAATGTTTCCTATTATGCCGCCCCGGGACAGGAAATGGCGGAAATTGATTTTATCAATGCCGTACTCGAGGAAGCCGATTGCGACCTGTTACTCGATGTCAATAATATCTACGTCAACAGCATTAATCACCGTTACGATGCAGAAGCTTATCTCAAGGCACTGCCAGCAGAACGCGTTGTCTATATGCATGTTGCCGGCCATTACCAGGAAGCGGAAGACCTTATAGTGGACACGCATGGAGCCGATATCATAGATCCGGTATGGCAACTACTCGACAAGACCTACGAACACCTTGGCGCTGTACCTACGTTGTTGGAGCGCGACTTTAACATACCCCCTCTGGCCGAGCTGCTGCAGGAGATCGACACGATCTCATCCATGCAGGAAAAATGGAGTCGTCGCAATGCACAGCAAAGCGTACAAGGATAAGCAACCCGATTTCATGCGCAAACAATTCGAGTTTGCGGCCCATATACGTAATCCCGACATTAACCGTAAACCCGATGATGTTGAAGACCGGCGCATGGGAATCTATCGTGAGCTGTTCTACAACAATGTAGAAGGTTTTATATCCAGCGGCTTTCCGGTGTTGCGCGAACTCTTTGACGACAAGACATGGCATACCATGGTCAGGGACTTTTTCTCACGCCATCAATGCAAGACCCCCTATTTTCTTGAAATATCCGAAGAGTTTCTCGACTACCTGGAGAACGAACGGGACAACAAGGAAGACCCTGCCTTCATCAAGGAACTGGCACACTACGAATGGGTTGAACTGGCGCTGACTGTTGCCGAAGAGCAGATCGATGACACGGGCATCGACCCGCAAGGTGACTTTCTGCACAACGTACCTGTCGTCTCTCCACTGGCCTGGTTACTCAACTACCAGTTTGATGTGCAGCATATTGGTCCGGACTACCAGCCATCGACACCTCCGCAGCATATAACGACATTGATCGTATACCGAAACCGCAACGATGAAATAGGTTTCATGGAAATCAATCCCGTTACTGCACACATGATACAAAGCCTGCAACTGCACCCTGATCAAACAGGCAAACAATTGCTGGAAAATATCGCTATGGAATTGAACCATTCAGACCCCGACATTGTCATAAATGGTGGAATACAAATAATGAAGCAGTTGCGCGACGCCGATATCCTGCTTGGAGTACGCACAACATAACAATAACGGAACAGGAGATCCTTCTATGTTCATGACTTTGCAAAACCTGCTCGACAAAACTCGCAGTCTGGATTTTCTCGGCCCCCTGGCATTAAGAATTTACCTGTCCCCGATCTTCTTTTACGCCGGACTGAACAAGCTATCTGATGTCGAAAGCACAGCATGGTACTTTGGCTCTCTGGGTTTGCCCGCACCCGAGCTGATGGTGTGGCTGGCCGGCTCTACTGAATTAATAGGTGGCGTGTTGCTAATAGCCGGCCTCGCCGTGCGCTGGATAGCGATACCTCTGATGTTCACAATG
Source organism: uncultured Gammaproteobacteria bacterium (assembly GCA_947258655.1). Classification (GTDB taxonomy): domain Bacteria; phylum Pseudomonadota; class Gammaproteobacteria; order JAADHQ01; family JAADHQ01; genus JAADHQ01. The sequence continues at coordinate 112,580 of CAMYJD010000003.1, forward strand.
GTCGTCGCCGCGGCGAGCGCTCATTGGGATAACGGCTGGCACGCACTCCCTGACGATACCCTGACCGTTCCGTGGGAATGGAAAAAGGACAAGATAAAGGAAGCTAATATCCGCAAGGAACGCGCCAAGGAGATCCTGAAGGAACACAGCAACTATGAGTGGATAACCGAACACGGTTATATCACGATACTGAAAAACGGTATCGAATTTGCGGCGACCTACTTTATTATGCTGCTGGTATTGTTTTTTACCGGCGCCGGCAGATATCTCAGTGTCGATTACTGGCTCGCACAGTTCTATAAAAAAGCCCAACACTGAACAACGACAGGTTTCAGCCACGGAGAACCACTGCGATTATTTTATAGCCGTTAAAACTCCTCAGAAAAATAATCCTTCTCCGTGGTGTTTTTTTTCATACAATTTACGTATTAGAGAATACGTAAATTGTGAAAATCCCGCTCTTAAATGCAGTGGCGAGTAGCTAGTAAAAGCTGTATACCCCGGTTTTATGAATTTCCTAGCTACTCGCAACTCGCTACTATTTTTTCTGCCACGTATCACGCAACGTCACAGTACGATTAAAGACCGGCAAGCCGTTGGCAGAGCGCGCGGGATCCATATTGAAATATCCTTCACGTTCAAACTGAAAACCGTCTCCGGCTTGTGCATCTGCGAGACTTTCCTCTACATAACACTGGGTCAGGGTCAGTAGTGACTCGGGATTCAGGTAATCGCTGTAATCCTTACCTTCCTTGCTCGCATCCGGGAGCGGGTGGGTAAATAAACGATCGTATAAACGTATCTCGGCCTTGATCGCATGATCCACAGCCACCCAGTGAATGACTCCTTTTACCTTCCTTCCTTCGGGGTTGGCACCGAGTGTGGCCGGGTCATAGCTGCAATGCAACTCGATGACCTCGCCCTTGTCATCCTTGATCACTTCATCACAACGTATGACATAGGCATTGCGCAGACGCACCTCACCGCCCGGGATCAGACGCTTGAATTTCTTTGGCGGTATCTCGGCAAAATCATTCCTGTCTATATACAATTCACGCCCGATGTACATTTTCCGCGCACCCATAGCATCATTCTGCGGATGGTTGGCCACCTGCAACTCTTCCTGCCCATCCTCTGGATAATTGGTAATAACCACCTTGAGCGGATGCAGCACTGCCATGCGCCGCGGGGCAAGCACGTTCAGGTCTTCACGGATACAATTTTCAAGTACACCCATTTCAACCAGGTTATCCGCCTTGGTCACACCAATGCGGTTACAGAAATCGCGAATGGACGCCGGCGTGAAACCACGGCGACGCAAGCCGGCAATGGTCGGCATGCGCGGGTCATCCCAGCCCTCAACGTGGCCCTGCTCGACCAGTTCGGTTAGCTTGCGTTTGCTGGTGACCGTGTATTCCAGGTTTAATCTCGAGAATTCAATTTGTTGCGGATGACAATCGACATCAAGATTATCGAGAAACCAGTCATACAAGGGACGATGGTCCTCAAATTCCAGTGTACATAGTGAATGTGTTATACCTTCAATCGAATCTGACAGACAGTGGGTAAAGTCATACATCGGATAGATACACCATGACTCGCCGGTCTGATGATGGATAACACCATGGCGGATACGATAAATGGTCGGGTCGCGCAAGTTGATATTGGCTGAGGCCATATCTATTTTGGCGCGCAGCACCTTGCTACCATCCTCAAAATCTCCGTTGCGCATTCGCCTGAACAGGTCGAGATTTTCTTCGACCGTGCGATTGCGATAGGGGCTTTCCCGACCGGGCTCGGTCAGTGTGCCGCGGTAGTCGCGGATTTGCTCGGCATTCAGGTCACATACATAGGCCAGTTGCTTTTCAATCAACTGCGCAGCATAGTCATATAGTTGCTCAAAATAATCAGAGGCATAATAGAGTCGCTCACCCCAGTCATAGCCCAGCCAGTGCACATCTTTTTTAATGGCCTCGACGAATTCTATATTTTCCTTATGCGGATTGGTGTCATCAAAGCGTAGATTACAAGTGCCATTGTAATCTTTACCGATACCGAAATTCAGGCATATGGACTTCGCATGACCGATATGAAGGTAGCCATTCGGCTCAGGTGGAAAGCGGGTAGCCACTTTGCCGCCATGCTTGTTTGACTCGATATCCTCATCAATAATATGTCGAATGAAATTACTCGGACTGGATGATGTTTCATCAGCACACATTGGCTTTCCTCGTGGATTCTGGCAAGATCTTCAGGCTATTTTATCCTGTCCCACGGTATTGTGCTAGTAAAGCAATGAATAACAATGGCTTGTTACCCGGACGGACAAGGTAGGCTGGAATATGACTATCTGGTACGCAATTAAAACCTGCGAGATTTGATCAATGGATTTAAACGATTAACAACGCTATCAGCGCGGCCCGAGCAACTCGATCTGATAACCATCAGGATCTTCAACAAACGCGATAATTGTCGTACCTGCATTCATCGGACCGGCATCCCTGATGATCTTGCCACCCTGCTGACGTATCCTCTCCGTTGCCTGATAGACATCATTGACCTGGATGGCGAGATGGCCGAAACCGCTGCCGATATCATAGCTTCCCACATCCCAGTTATAGGTCAGTTCAATCACGGAGTTTTCAGATTCGTCCCCATAACCGACAAAGGCCAGGGTAAATTTCCCGTCCGGGTAGTCCTTCTGGCGCAGTAATTTCATGCCCAGAATTTCGGTGTAGAAGGCAATGGATTTTTCCAGGTTACCTACCCGGATCATCGTATGTAATAAACGCATTATCCCCTCGCTATTTCCCCTGATGCCACCTCGGACAAGGAGCGTGGCATATCAATATTATAGCCTTGCACATAGTCAATACCAATTTCCTTCAACCGTTCCAGCACTTCCCTGTCTTCGACGAATTCGGCTATGGTTTTAATGCCCATCAAATGACCAATGCGATTAATCGAAGCCACCATGGCATAGTCGACCGGATCATTATCGATGTTATGCACGAAACTGCCATCGATCTTGAGGAAATCGACATCAAGGTTTTTCAGGTACGCAAATGAACTCAAGCCACTGCCAAAATCATCGAGGGCAAACTTGCATCCTAGCTCATGCAAATGCGCAATAAATATTCTCGCACTATCAAGATTAGCGACGGCGGCCGTCTCGGTAATCTCAAAACAGATCAATGAAGGATCGATACCATATTCGTGCATACAATCGATGATAAATTGAAGCATTTTGTCATCACCTACCGACTGACCCGACAGATTGATTGTATAGTGCTGTTGTTCGGCACCAGTCAGGCCGTGTAACCAGGAAAATACATCACGGATGACCCAACGGTCTATATCCGTCATCAGATGATAGCGTTCGGCTGCGGGAATAAACGCGCCAGGCAGAACGATATCACCATTCTCATCCAGCATCCTAATCAGGATTTCCGCATAAGGCTCGTCTTCACATTGCAAGGGCTGCATTGATTGACAGTAACTGACAAAACGATCTTCTTTCAAAGCCTGCTGGATACGATTGACCCATTGCATCTCGCTTTTATGTTTGACCAGATCGGTATCACCATGCTGGTATTTATGGATGCGGTTACGGCCCAGGTCCTTGGCGACATAACAGGCCGCATCCGCTTCACTGAGTAATTCGGTCACACTGGCGCTGTCCTTGTCGATCGGTACCATGCCGATACTGACACCGAGCTCAAAGGTCTTGTCCTCCCAGGTGAAGCGAAATCCCTTCACGGTCTTGCGAATTTTCTCGACAATAGTTTCCGCCTTGTCCAGCGAACAACCCTCGAGCAACAACCCGAACTCGTCACCTCCCAGGCGGGCAAATATATCATTATCACGCACATCGGAAACAAGCACCTGTGACAACTGTTTCAACAATCTGTCGCCGGCGATATGACCGCAGGTATCGTTGACAATCTTGAATTGGTCGAGATCCATATAACAGAGGGTATGCTGCCTGTCTGTTTTGCGGCAGCGTTCCAGGGCCTGACTCAACTGGCGATCGAATTCACGCCGGTTGATCAGGCCGGTCAGTGCATCATGTGAGGCCTGATAGCTTAGCTGCTGCGCCATTTTCCACATTTCCGAGACATCATGCATGACCATAACGACTCCCTGGATAGAGCCCTGCGGGTCACGCATGGGTGAGACCGTCAGCTTGACGGCGAAACGGGTGCCGTCGCTACGTGTCGCATGCACATGTTCGTTATAGACAAAAACCTGTTCCTCCTCGAGACACATGGATACCGGATTCTCCAGCGGAACCTGGGTCGCAGCATCGGAAAAATGCAATAGACTGCTCAACTGTCTTTTTATCGCGCTATCGCTGGAACACCCGACCATTTGCTCGGCATAGGGATTCAGATATTCAATATTACCCTCTACATCCATGGTTACCACACCATCACCGATGGACTGCAGGGTAATATGCGCACGCTCCTTTTCCTTGAACAATTGCGCCTCGGCATTCTTTAATTCAGTGATATCCCGCGTTACCCCTTCAACACCATCGATATTGCCATCCTTGTCATAATGAAAATGCGCACTGGTTGATACCCAGATAACATGCCCTTGCTTGTGCCACATGGCTGACTGGTAATTTTGCACCTCACCACCATTCTCCCTGAGTGCCTGCAGGAACTTCTCCCGACCTCCCGGTTCAACATACAGACCGGCAAGGTCGACGCCGACACCGTTCTCCGGTGTATATCCGAGCATATTGGTAATCGATTTTGATACACTAACCACCATACCATCCGCGTTGGTGCGGTAATATGTATCCTGCATGCTATCGAGAATGGCACGCAGTTCCCGCTCTGACTTTCTCAGTTTTTGCTCGTTGACTATACGCTCGGTGATATCATGCAATGACAGTACTGCACCTACGTCAGTACTGTTATTATTAACAATGGCCTGCCCACTGACCAGCAGGTGACGATATCCATCTTCACGTTTGATGACCATCTCGTTATCCATAATTGCCTGGCCGTTTAGCACCTGCGCGAAGGGGCTGTCGTCAAAGCAGAGTGGTGTATGACCATCACCCTTGAAGATATCGAACAACTCAGGCCATTGCTTGCCCTTGATATCTGTAGCACCCAGGCCACAGATCGTCCGCATGGCCTGATTGAAGTGCGTTATCTTTCCTTCCTTGTTGCAGGCAACGACACCGTCTGAAATATTGTCCAGTAGGGTGTGCAGCAAATTCCTCTCACTCTGCAGGGAGCGCTCCAGAATCGCACTCTCCTGTACTTTCCTTTCCAGATCCTGCTTCCCCGTTAGTATTCGCCGGTTAAGGAAAACGGTATGCAACATAAACAATACCATCAGAACCAGCATTGCGCTGAGCAGCAGGATCCATATCAGATAATTTTTCACAAACAGATTGAAGGCAAAAACCGGAGCGTCCTTGTATGCGCCGACCTGTAGTTGCTGCATCAGGGCATGAACGGGCTGATAATCACTGGACGGCTTCCAGCCGGTAATGCGTATTCGCCCGGAACGAATAATATCATCAGGCATCTCCAGTAAGGTCTGACTCACCGTATTAACGAGATTCTGGCTAGTATTGGTGAGATAAGCTATAGGCCACTCAGGATAAAGCTCTGTACTTAACATGAATGGGAAATCCGGCCTGCTCTGTGCATTCAGTATCCTGAACTCTTTCAGGTCCACCAGGCCCTTGTCAGCCATGGCTTCGAGTATGCCGGTGCGCACGGTACCTGCATCGACAAGTCCATTGCGCACCGCAACAACCACGGCACTCTGCGGGAAACCACTGAATTGTAATTCACCGAATTCGGTAAAGGGATCGATACTGTTATTCTTGAATTCCCTCCAGGCCAGCTGAAAACCTCCAAAGGCCCCGGGCTTGACACCCATGAAGGATCGCGATTTCAGATCGGCCAGCGAGTTGATGTCCAGCCTGTCTGCACGGGTGAATATCACTGCACCGAAAGCATGCAGATCATGGCCATCATATTGCTTTTTCATTGTGGCCAGCGAACGCACATTAAACCTGTTTTCCAGGTCGATAAAATTACCCGGATTGGTCAGTAAAAAATCGATTTTCTGCTTTGCCACCGCCTCGCGTGTCTCGGCTATATTCAATGGCATGATATGAAAGTGATAATCGCGGACCTTGCCAGTCAGGTAATTGGCCAGCGGAGTCCAGGTCTTGAATGCTTCGGCGCTGCCACGATGGGCCAGCACACCGATGGTGACGGCTTTTTCATCATCTGCCTTGTGCACAATATTCGCTTCGGCCCTTGCCGAATGCGAGAATAACGAAGCGAGCAACAATAGCAGGATCGGAATTAAATTCCGGCATGTACGTAAGAGGACAAAAATAGGATTCTCAGCAGGCATTCACAATCACTACACTATTCTGGTTACTGTTATATTACATTCCAAACAGCTCTCCATGCCGTTGTCCAAATACGCACTTGACCGTGACTGCAAGGCCGCGCCAATATTGAAAAGGTTTTATTTTCTCATCGCAGATATTCGCATACGCAAGGCATTCAGCTTGATAAATCCCTCGGCGTCCTGCTGGTTGTAGGCACCCGCATCATCTTCGAAGGTGGCGATATTTTCATCAAACAGACTATCGGTATCCGACATGCGCCCGACCACAGTGACATTACCCTTGTACAGTTTCAATCGAACCTTGCCATTAACGGTTTTCTGTGAGGCATCGATCATCTCCTGTAACATGAGCCGCTCCGGGCTCCACCAGTAACCGTTATAGATCATGCTCGCATAGCGCGGCATTAGCTCGTCTTTCAGATGCGCTACTTCGCGGTCGAGCGTGATCGATTCGATCGCACGATGGGCCTTGAGCATGACGGTACCTGCCGGGGTTTCGTAACAGCCCCTGGATTTCATCCCCACATACCTGTTTTCGACAATATCATCGCGGCCAATACCATTCTCACCGGCAATACGATTCAGGGTTTCCATGACCATTGCCGGCGACGTATCCTGACCATCAATCGCAACGATATCGCCCTGGCGGTATGTCAACTCCAGGTAACGCTGCTCATCAGGAGCCTTCTCGGGAGAGACCGTCCAGCGCCACATGTCTTCCTCGGGTTCGGCCCACGGATCCTCGAGAATGCCGCCTTCATAGGAAATATGTAATGAGTTCGCATCCATCGAATAAGGTGATTTCTTGCCACGCTTTTGTTCAATACTGATCCCGTGCTGTTCTGCATAGGCCATCAGCTTTTCACGTGAATTCAGGTCCCACTCCCGCCATGGCGCGATGACCTTGACGTCAGGCATTAATGCATAGGCACCCAGTTCAAAGCGGACCTGGTCATTGCCCTTGCCGGTGGCTCCGTGAGAAATGGCATCTGCACCGGTTTCGCGGGCAATTTCAACCAGACGCTTGGATATCAATGGACGCGCGATAGAGGTACCGAGCAGGTATTCCCCTTCGTAAATGGTATTGGCGCGAAACATCGGAAAAACGAAATCACGGGCAAATTCTTCACGCAGATCTTCTATATAGATTTCGTTGATCCCGTATGCTTCCGCCTTGGCACGTGCAGGTTCGACTTCCTCACCCTGGCCGATATCGGCGGTGAACGTCACTACCTCACAGCCATAGCTATCTTCCAGCCATTTCAAGATAACGGACGTATCGAGACCGCCCGAATAAGCCAGCACAACCTTTCTGACCTCACCCTTTGACATTTCCAGCTCCTGACAATATACACTGCAGTGTATTATGATCGATCTGTTGTTTTTATAAAACCTTATTCGCGAACTAACTTGACACTGACCCGCCGGTTTAATGACCTACCCTTCACGGTACTGTTGCTTGTGGCCGGCTTACGCTTGCCAAAATAGCGCACCAGCAACTTTGCTGCCGGGACATCATGCTGGAGTATGTAATTCCTGACCGCAATGGCCCGTTGTTCGGACAATTCATTATTGTAGGCATGCGTACCCAGTTCATCGGCATGGCCTTCCACATAGGCCTTCTTGACACTGGGATCGCGTAATAGATAGGCAATCACCCCGTCCAGTTTACGTTTTGCCCTTGAGCTCAAGGAGTGTTTGGCAGTCGCAAAAAAAATCGGGCTATTACGTACCTTGTTGTAATCATAGGGGATAAGCTGTCCCATACAGCTACGAAACCTGGTCTGCGCCTCAAGATAACGCACACCGGACAGCACCGCCGTGACATTATCCCGCCCATCGCCCCAGTCCTTGAAACTGAATACCGGCGCCATGCCCTGTTCCAGTTCAGCGAGCAGGCGCAGACTGATCTCACGCCGAAACCGAAACGGCGTCTCATCCACCCTGTAGGTGTATTCTCCAAGCGGCCGCGGCACCTGATCATGTTTCCAGCCTGGCGGCCTGGAAGTCACGGTTACCGTACCCTTGCGAATGGGAGCCTGGTCGACAAAAAACTTGAAACGCGGTTGATGCCCGGCTTGCTGATAAAACTCGGCACGGCCGAAGCGATTGACCGTGTGGCTCAGCGTACATAACAGCGGCGATGAGGTCGTCTCCCATTTAGAGTCATGCAGGGACGCTTCATAGTGCAGGTTGCCGGCCTCAACCGGCATTATAGCTGCCAACCAGAGCAGTAAATGGAATAATCTTGTCAACAAACGCATAATGGACTCATTTGAAATCGTTTATCTTTACTTTTCAAATACATATCCATGTTAGCGGTCTGATGGCCTATTTCTTTATAGGCCATCTGACATTCTGCCGCACGAATCTGCGTCAGGCTTTTTGCTTGCGTTTGCTGCGGCGCAGGCGTGACAATAAGCGGCGCGCCATTTCCCCGAACATCTCGGTCTGGGTCGGATGCGGATGGATGGCCTGGGCGACCTGCTCGAGCGTCATGTCCGCCGATACCATCATGACCCCTTCACCGATCAGCGTATCGGCATGGTCGGCGAGGTAATGCACACCGACAATGCGATGTGTGGCCTTATCGGCCACAATCTTGATCATGCCATGAATTTCATTGGTAATCATAGCCTTGGCATCAATACTCATCGGCATTTTAACCTCGACCGCATCGATACCCTTGGCCTTGGCCTGCTCAACCGACAGCCCGACGAAGGCTGCCTCGGGGCGGGTAAAGATGACGCCACTGTCCTTGTCCTGGTCATAGCGCATGTCTTCGCCCAGGATCGTGGCCGCAGCCACCCGGCCCTGCTGGCCTGCCGTGTGCGCCAGCATCAGCCCGCCGATCACATCACCCACAGCAAAAACATGGGAAATATTACTGCGACCACGTGCGTCGACACTGATAACGCCCTTATCGCTGGCGATCCCGGCCTTGTCCAGCTGCAGCGGCTCAAGCACGGGGCGTTTACCCGTCGCCATGACGACATAATCGCAACTGAAGGTATGGTCCTTGCCATCCTCACCGCTGTAGACCAGCTTCATCGCCCCCGGCTCACCCTTGATGGATTTGACCTGGACCGATGTCAGGATATTCAGGTTCGGATCTTCATTCAGTACCGCGGTCAGGTGCTTGGCTATCTCAGGCTCAACCTCGGCCAGAATCCTGTCCTGTCCTTCCAGTAACGTCACCTTGCTGCCGAAGTCCTGGAAAATCTGCGCCATTTCCATACCGATCGCACCACCACCGATGACGCCGAGGCGTTTGGGTACGCCTTGCAGACCCCAGACCGTATCCGACGTCAATACACCACCCTTGTCGAGTGCTTCATGGGCACCGGGAATCGGTGGCACGAATGGTGGTGCACCGGTGGCAATCACGGCACAACCGAAACGGATACGCTCCCCTGCCGTGCCATCACCGAGCGGCGCACGTTGATGCGGATTGTCGTTATTCGCCGACGTATCGACGAACAGGGTATGATCATCCTCGAAGCGAGCAAAGCCCTGGATCACCTTGATCTTGACACCCTTGTCGGTCTTCAAGGCCATATCGCCACGTGTTTCGAGAACATGCCGGCGTGTCTGCTCCAGTTTGTCCCAGTTCAGTTTGGCCTTGTTAGTCCCTTCGACACCCAGATGTTCATCATGGGCACGGTCACGCATACGGTCTGCCGCAGCGCGCCAGGCCTTCGATGGTATACAGCCACGCCACAGACATTCGCCGCCCGGGAATGGACTATCGTTGACCATCGCGACCTTGATACCGTGCTCGGCCAGATCGCGTGCACAATCTTCTCCACCGGGTCCGCCACCGATAACGACAACGTCATAGTCCCAGTCACCTTCCGGAATCGCCGGCCCGACTGGCCCCATCCATGATTCCGGTTGTTCGATCAGACCCTTCAGTGTATTCAGATAGAGTGCGACCTCGGCACCGTTGACGACGCGATGATCCGCGGTCACAGTCAACGGCATACCAGCGGGGCCGGCCGATGATATCGCCAATATTGCCGCGGTACCCGGGGTCGGTATCGCATCAAAATAACTGACCCCCAACATACCCATATTGGAAACCATAAAGGTCGGATTGGCATATTCCTCGGGTGCCAGGCGGCGTTTACGCGCACGATCCAGAAGGCCTTTCCATTCCTCATTGAGGGATTCGAGGCTGCTGGATTCACAGGCACGCAGGACCGGCACCACGAGGCCGCCACCGTCTGCAGATACGGCCATGCCGATATCAACCTGACTGCGTTCAACCAGTTTGTCGACCGGCTGGTAACACCAGTTCATGGTCGGATGTTGTTGCATCGCCAGGGCACAGGCCTTGGCAATTGTAACTGTGACCGAAACGCCCTTCTGCTTCGAGGCCTTTATCAGTGCATCGGGTTTTGCATCGACCGTAACGTGGAACGTCGGCATGCTCAGCGATGAAGTCATCGACTGACTGATCGCGCGTTCCATTGCATTCATGGCTCGGCCTTCACCCGGCACGTCCACCTGCATCACACCGGCAGCAGCGGCCGCCGGTGCAGCCGCCTGGCTTGATGCCACGTCGGTAGAGGTAATCACGCCACCCGGACCACTGCCGTGCATGCTATTAAGATCGATACCGCTCTGACCGGCCAGTTTGCGTGCATACGGTGTTGCCTGTTTGCTGTGTGGGCGCGGGGCCGGTGCAGCTTTACCTGCGGCCTGGATGACATGACTGGCACTTGTGGCAGCGACAGGCTCTGCGGCAACGGGAGGCTTTTCCCCGGTGCCGGCAGCAGCGGCCTGGACGACGGCGCTTTCGCGCACGACCTTATCCGCGTCTTCGACCAGATAGGCCATTGCTCCACCGACAGCGACGACGCTGTCAACTTCCGCTATCGGGCCTGACAGATAACCATCACGAAACACCTCGACATCCATGATCGCCTTGTCGGTCTCGACCTGGGCAACGACGTCACCACGTTCTATCTTGTCACCGGGAGCCTTCGTCCATTCAACTACAATCCCCTCGGTCATGGTGTCCGACAACTGCGGCATCTTGATTGTGTAAATACTGCCTTCCGGTTCGGCTGCTGCTGGTGTGGGTGCCTGCTGCTCGCCTGTGCTTTCCGTCGTCTCTGCCACGTCAGCTTGCGGTGCTCGTTCGGCTACCGCTGCTGTAGCGCCTGCCTCACCCTGCTGGACTTCATCTGCAGAAGCGACGATATAGGCAATCGCGTCCCCTACAGCAACAGTACTGTCAACGGCCGCAATCGGTCCGGACAAATAACCTTCGCGGAATACCTCGACGTCCATAATCGCCTTGTCGGTCTCAACCGTTGCAACGATATCACCGCGTTCAAGCTTGTCGCCGACATTTTTTTCCCAACTGACGATAACACCTTCGGTCATCGTATCTGACAGTTGCGGCATTTTAATTACATAGGGCTCTGACATAATAATCCAGTATCGAGTAGCTAGTAACAAGTGGCGAGGCGATGGACATAATCCATACCTCGCCAGCAGATTTTATTTTCCAAACATTTTCAGTGCGGCTTTGACGATATCCTGGGCTGTCGGAATCGCCGCCTTTTCCAGTGTATGGTTATATGGGATTGGAACATGGGCGGCAGACACGCGTGCGGGAGGCGCATCCAGTTCAAAAAAGCACTCTTCATTGATAATTGCCATGACCTCTGCGCCGACACCGACAGCAGGTTCTGCCTCTTCGGCAATCAATGCACGATGGTTCTTGCTTACCGATGCCTTGATACCTTCACGATCCAGAGGACTCAGTGCATACAGGTCGACAACCTCGGCATCGATGCCGTGTTGTTTGGCAAGGATATCCGCGGCCTGCAGGCACCAGTGCACAGAAATGTTATAGCCGAACAGGGTGATGTCCTTGCCACTTCGCGCCACTTCAGAACCAACCAGGGGCATAAAGAACTCTTCGTCAGCGACTTCACCCTTCATGTTGTACATCAGTTCGTGCTCATTGATGAACACCGGATCATCGCAGCGAATCGCCGATTTAAGCAGACCGTAGGCCTGGCGAGGATTGGAGGGTGTCACCACGCGCAGACCGGCGATCCCCATGAATACCTTTTCCATACGTGCCGAATGCTGCGCGCCGAGCTGATGCGCAGTACCGCCGGGAGAACGCACGACCACAGGGGCCTTGAGCTGCCCACCGGACATATAGTGCACCTTGGCCGCAGTATTGAATATCTGGTCCATCGCCAGCCAGGCAAAGTTCACCGACATGATCTCGATTATTGGACGCACGCCCAGATAAGAAGCACCGATACCGAGACCGGTATAGCCGTTTTCGGATATGGGCGTATCGATTACACGCTCCGGTCCATACTTGTCATACAGGCCATTGGTAGCCTTGTAGGTTCCACCCGCGACACCGATATCCTCACCCATACAGATAACCATCGGGTCACGACTCATCTCTTCATCATGGGCACGGCGCACGGCCTCCCAAAACATAATCTCGGACATTATTTCGACCCTCCATTAACCCAGGGGTCATTTTCAACCAGTGTGTATTTTTCCAGCATTTCCAGGGGTGGCTCCGGTGATTCTTCGGCAAACTTGATGATTTCGTCCTCGATTTGTTCAAGGATTTCGGTGTCCATCTCCTTGTAATCGTCCAGCGTCATCTCACCTGCCTCGATCAGGCGATCACGCAAGATGATGATCGGGTCGCGCTTACTCCACATGCGTTCCTCTTCTTTGGGACGATAGGCATTGGAATCCGACATCGAATGTCCGCGATAGCGGTAGGTCATTAATTCAAGGAAATAGGGACCCTTGCCAGAACGCACATGCTCGATGGCCTTTTGCGCAGCCTCATAGACCACTTCGATGTCCTGACCATCAACCTGCGTAGATGGAATGTTATAGCCCGATACGCGTTTGTATTGATCCACGACCGCGGTCGAACGATCGATACGTGTGCCGATTCCATACAGGTTATTCTCACAGACATACAGGACTGGCAGTTCCCAGACCTTGGCCATATTCAGTGATTCGTGGAATGTACCCTGGTTATTGGCCGCATCGCCGAGAAAACAGATACTGATCTCGTCGCCACCTTTCATCTTGATGGCCTTGGCAATGCCGGCAGCCAGCGGAAAGGGTCCACCCACCAGCGCGTAACCACCCATGAAGCGATGATCCACGCCGAATATATGCATGGACCCACCCAGGCCCTTGCAGCAACCGGTCACCTTGGCAAACAGCTCCGCCATAACGACCTTTGGATCCACGCCACACTTGATGGCATGAATATGATCCCGATAACTGGTCATGACATAATCATGATTCACGCGCGCAGCTTCAAGGACACCATGAGCGCAGGCCTCTTCGCCCGAGTAGAGGTGCAGGAAACCGCCGATCTTGCGTTCGACATAGGCTTCATAGCAGCGTTCCTCGAAACGCCTGGCAAATAACATTTCATGTAATAATCGTTTCTTGACTTCAGAGTCCATAAGATCCACTTGTATGCAAATGCAGATTTACTAATGCATTGTTTCTCGTCAATAAATCCAGCAACTGAGTTAAAAATTCAAACGCGCTATGATCTTATTTTTAGCGCCGCAGGTCAAGAATTACAGCCCGCGAGAATGCCGTCCAAAATATACAATTCATATACTATTCAAAGGCTTACAGAATAAATAAGATCTTCCCGAGTGCGCATAAACAGCTGCCGGTCAGAGCGAATCATGCCCAAAATGCCGTGCAAATGATATAGTTCCAACCCGAAACCGGTAAAAATCACAGAATCGACCCATGAATACAAGCGAATCCCTTAGCATTTGCCGCCCTGATGACTGGCATCTGCATGTCCGTGACGGCAGCGCGCTGGCAGCCGTTATTGCCCACACGGCCCGGCAGTTTGCGCGCGCCATCATTATGCCCAACCTGCAGCCACCCGTGACAACGACACAATTAGCGCTTGACTACCGACGGCGCATTCTTGACAGCTTGCCGGCTGAAGCCGACTTCACTCCGTTAATGACCTTGTACTTGACCGACAACACCAGTGCGGATGAAATCCGCCGTGCCAGCGACAGCGGTCTGATTCATGCGGTAAAACTGTACCCGTCCGGTGCGACGACCCATTCGGATGCCGGTGTGACCGATATAGAAAAGACCTATGACACACTCGCCGTGATGGCCGAATGCGGCATGCCACTGCTGATCCATGGTGAGGTAACCGACCCGGATATCGATGTATTCGACCGTGAAAAGGTATTTATCGACCAACAGCTGATTCCGATGCTGGCAGCAATACCGAAACTGCGGATTGTACTGGAACATATCACCACACAAGAGGCGGTCAATTTTATTATGGATGCCCCCGACCGGGTCGCGGCAACCATTACCGCCCACCACCTGCTGATGAACAGAAATGCGATGTTCAAGGGTGGCATGCGCCCACATCACTACTGCCTGCCGGTATTGAAGCGTGAAAAGCACCGACTCGCATTAATCGAGGCCATCCGCAGTGGCCATCGACGCTTTTTTCTGGGCACCGACAGTGCCCCGCACGCAAGACGCGCCAAGGAAAGCGCGTGTGGCTGTGCCGGCATCTATACTGCCCATGCAGCAATCGAACTCTATGCCGAGGCCTTTGAGCGCGCCGGCGCACTGGACAAGCTCGAGGCCTTCGCCAGCTTCAATGGCCCCGACTTTTATGGACTACCACGCAATACGGATACCATTACGCTGAGCAGGAAAAAATGGCAGGTAGCGACGGAATTCCCACTCGGAACAGAGGACACGATCACCCCCTACCGCGCGGGTGAATACCTGCAGTGGAAACTGTAAAGGTCAGTGTAGTGGACTGCGCGCATATACTGCACGCAAATCAATAGACCCGGCTGATCGTATAGCCCTTTGCTTCCAGCAGCCTTAGTATGCCAGCCCTGCCAGTCAAGTGCATGGCCCCGACTGCAAAAAAGGCACCACCCTTGTCGATTAGTGGCATCATCCTTTGCACCATCTTGCTGTTACGGTCGATCAGGAAACGCTGGATAAAAATCCGCTCTATTTCCCTGTCTTCCATTAACAGCGATTCGTTTACCAGGCGCGCAATGCCGGCAAGATCACGCTCGAGATAAGCCGCCAACAGGGCCGGGTACATACGATCGACCTCGTCGATACGCTCAACCGTCGTCTTCAGCATTTTTACCTGTGCACGCATGTCAAAGGACTCGAAAACGTTACTATGCTCTGCCGTCGTTTCCAGTCCGCATATCTGCTTGTGCGCGCGCACGGCATCGGTATATATCCTTTCATCCAGCACCTGCCCCCTGGATTGTGGCATGCTCAGCATGAAGGCCAGTGTAAACGGTTTCATGCTCCGCACCATGGCTTCCGGTAAGCCGCGCGCGCCAGCAATAACTATGGCGCGTTGATAGAAAGCATCATCATTAATCACGCTTTTTAGCGTACGCCCATCGCTGAAAAACATAACGCGCATTTCAGCCGCTATGGTTTCGAAATCCATTTTCACTTCGGTACACACTGTTTCAGCACTATCAAAAAACCGCTGTGCATGCCGGAACATGTCGCGGATGCCCGGATCATCGACATGCATCGTACCGATCAGGTAACTGGGTTGCTGACGGGCAGATTCAATTCGCCATAACAGCCCTTTGGTATATTTTTCGGGAACGATCAACGCACGGATGGAATCGGCCTGGACAAAACCGCTGACAATGATCAGTAATAACGCAATCCCTGTACTCCAAGACTTCATAACATCACCCTTGTACGAGCCAATTTCGAATTAGATATCGATTTTAGCTCAATCATTGGGTATTCTGTAGCCATGCTCGACAATAATTCCAGCCCCTGCACCCTGTCAGAACGATTTCGCGGCTTCATGCCCATTGTCGTCGATGTCGAAACCGGCGGCTTTAATGCGAAAAAGGATGCACTGCTGGAAGTTGCCGCTGTCACCTTGAGCATGGACAGCAGCGGGCAGATTTTTCGTGAAGAAACCTATCACTGCCATGTTGAGCCATTCAAGGGCGCCAATCTCGATGCCGAGGCACTGGCCTTTACCGGTATCGATCCCTACCACCCGTTCAGAATGGCCAAACCTGAAAAAGATGCCTTGCAGGAAATTTTCCGTGCCATACGCAAATCCCTGAAACAGAATAATTGCAAACGCGCCATCCTCGTCGGTCACAATGCCCCCTTTGACCTGGGCTTCATTAATGCCGCGGCACAACGCTGTGAAATCAAGCGTAATCCGTTCCATCCTTTCAGCACGTTTGATACAGTTACGCTGGGAGGCGTGGTATATGGCCAGACCGTGCTGGCACGGATTGCCGAGGCGGCCGGCATGGAATGGGATCATGAGGCGGCACATTCAGCCGTTTATGATGCGGAGCGCACAGCAGAACTGTTTTGCCTGATGACCAACCGCTGGCAGACACTGGCACAGCTGGATGATACCGCGCCGACCGCATTCGGGTGACCTGATGAGCACAACGTTTCACATAATAATTAATTAAAAAACGCTTAATGGTGAGCCATATGATTAGCAGTGACCTGTCCATTTTAATCGTAGATGACACAGAATCCGGCCGTCAGTTCTTTACCACCGCACTGAATGAAGCAGGCTATGAAGATGTACGCCAGGCCGGTAGCGGCGCGGAAGTGCTCCAGGCCCTCGACGAACGTGGCGCGGATGTCGTGCTGGCAGACTGGATCATGCCAAAGATGGACGGCCTTGAACTGACGCAGAAAATTCGTCAACAGGATGAAGAGCAAAATCGTTACACGTCGATCATCCTGTGCACGGCCAGAGAAGGGGTCGAAAACCTGGTCTTTGCATTCGATCATGGTGTCGATGATTTTCTCTCCAAACCCATCGATATTCGCGAACTGGCCGCGCGCGTGCAGGCCGCCGGCCGCATCAGCAGCCTGCAAAACAGCCTGTTTGAAGCCGCACGTACATTGCAGGCGAATAATGACAAACTGGCAGAACTGGCCCAGACCGACCCTTTAACACAACTGGGCAACCGCCGTTACATGCAGTTACACCTGGAGGCCATCCTCAAGGAATCGTCCACACGCGATGGCGGCACCTGTTGTGCCATCATCGATATCGACCATTTTAAAAAGATCAATGACAAGCATGGTCATGATATCGGTGATGAAGTATTGATTGGCGTCGCCAGGCGCCTGCGACGCATCGTCCGGCCAACCGATGTACTGGCACGCATGGGTGGCGAGGAATTCGCGATTATCATGTATTACCAGAATGCATCCAACTTTCGCCATTCCATCTTCGGCCGCATCCAACAAAGTGTCGGCGCGCGACCGATCAAGACCTCGGCGGGCGAGCTGAATGTGACCGTATCAATGGGGGTCTGCTGCCGCTTCAGTGGTGACCCGGAAATGGACATGGACATGCTGATCAAATGTGCGGACACGAAAATGTACCGCGCGAAAAAGAAGGGGCGCAATCAGGTTTTCTATTAATCGTTGCTGTCGACCATCGCCTTCAACAAATAAAAAGGGCGCACCGGAGTGCGCCCTTTACTATAACAAAACCTGCTTGTTTCTATTCAGCTTCCTGCTTGCTTGCTGACGCTTCCTTGGTCATTTTCTGCAATTCGCCTTTCTGGAACAGTTCCAGGGTAATATCACAGCCACCTATCAGTTCACCATTGATATATACCTGCGGAAATGTTGGCCAGTCGGCAAAGCGCGGCAGGTTTTCGAAAATTTCCGGGTCGGCAAGTACGTTCACATAGGCAAACTCAACGCCGCAACCTTGCAGGGCCTGTGCCGTCCGGCTTGAAAAACCGCAACTGGGCATCTGTGGCGTGCCCTTCATATAGACAACGATAGGGTTCTCATCAACCTGCTTTTGAATTCTTTCCAATACATCCATCTTGTGACCTCGTATATCAATCTAGTCTGCGAGAACCATCTGCTCGCGTAAATAAAGGGGCTACACCTACACTGAGGCGAAGTCTACTCCCGCATCAGGCAAATAAACAGTATCGATTAATAGGGTCTTTTGCCCGCAAACACCGATATCCTGTTGATTTAACTTAATATGGGGATGAAACCGTTAAATTCAAGTGGTCATGGATCATGCTCAGCGCCCATCGACATTCTGTTGCAACCAGAATTCCAGCAGCGCCATATGCCAGAGCTTGTTGCCCTGGATACGGGTCAGGTATTGTTCCGGCGCTTGCAACAGCTTGTGCAGATAATCAGCCTGATAGACGCCGCGCTGGCGACAGCTGTCCGATAACAATACCGATTTCATGAAGTCGAGGAACTCCCCTCTGACAAATTTCAGCGCCGGTACCGGGAAGTAGCCCTTCGGGCGGTCGATTACGGCGTCCGGCAATATGCCTCGGGCAATGGATTTAAGCGGGTATTTACCGCCCTGCTTCATTTTTATTTCGGGCGGCATCTGTGCCGCAAGCTCGACCAGTTCATGGTCCAGAAACGGTACGCGCGCCTCCAGCCCCCAGGCCATGGTCATGTTATCGACGCGCTTGACCGGATCATCGACAATCAATGTCGTCACATCCAGACGCAGGACCTTGTCCATAAAGGTGTCCGCTCCCGGGCGGGTGAGCAGTGTGTCGATCTGGGCTGCGGTATAGTCCGGGCCATGATAGGCCTGCTGCACCATGTCCAGGTATTCATCGTGGTCGCGATCGAAGTAATTGAGACGAAAACGGTCAAGGTCGGTACCCGCTGCCTGCTGCATTTGCGTATACCAGAAATAACCAGCAAACACCTCGTCCGCACCCTGCCCACTCTGGACAACCTTGACATGTTGCGAAACCTGTTCGGCCAACAGGTAAAAGGCAACTGCGTCCTGCCCGACCATGGGCTCGGCCATATTGTTGACGGCCTCGGGCAGACGCGTGAGCACTTCACTGTTGGCGATGTGAAATTTATGGTGCTCGGTGTTATACATCGCGACCACCTGGTCTGAGTATTCAAATTCACTGCCGCTTTCTTCCGGACTGTCCTCGAAGCCGACCGAAAACGTCAGCAGGTCCTTGACCCCGGCCTCGGCCAGTAAGGCCACGAGCAGACTCGAATCCAGCCCTCCGGACAGCAACACGCCCACCGGCACATCGGCGATGGTCTTGCGCTTTTCCACGGCCTGCTTCAATGCCTCGTGGATCTGTTCGATCCATTCCCATTCGCTCAATGCCTTGTGCGGGCGCACGGCCTGTAATTGCCAATAGGTTCGATGCTCCTGGTGACCATCAACGGACACCGTCATGCTTGTCCCCGGAGCAAGTTTGCGCACACCTTTTAGTATCGTGCGCGGTGCGGGTATCACGGCATGCAGGCTGAACTGGTGATGCAGGGCAATAGGATCGATCTCTGTATCGATACCGCCTGCCGCGAGCAAGGCCTGGGTATTGGAGGCAAAGCGAAAATGCTTATTGTCCTCGCTATAATACAGAGGCTTGATGCCGAGTCGGTCACGCGCCAGGAACAGTTGCTGACGTTGTTTGTCCCAGATCACGAATGCAAACATGCCATGCAAATGCCCGACACAATCCTGGCCCCACTCCTGATAGGCCCGCAATATCACTTCACTATCACCACTGCTCAGAAACTGATGGCCCAGCGCCTGCAGTTGTTGTCTTAAGGCCGGGTAGTTATAGATCGTGCCGTTGAATACCAGTGCCAGACCCGCCTGCTGGTCGAGCAAGGGTTGATTGGAACGCGCGGACAGATCGATAATCGATAGACGCCGGTGCCCCAGCGCCACCGGTCCCTGATGGAATACACCTTCATTATCAGGACCGCGACGTTGTAATGTCGCCAGCATTGCATCCAGATCGGCAGGCCGGGCCTGCTCCTGGTCAAATCTCAGTTCCCCACAGATACCACACATATTGATTCCCGCTTAAACGCCCGGACTATTTCAGGCGCAACTGATTGCGTACCGATTGCACCCCGGCAACCGAGGATGCTATTTCACCGGCACGGTTTTTCATGCGCTGACTGCCGACATGTCCCCTCAGTGTAACGATACGCTGCCGGGTACTGACATAAACATCCAGTGATGAGATACCGGGCTCACGCACCAATGCGGCATTGATCTGGTTGGTGATCCTGGCGTCTGCAGATGACACCGCGGCACCGGCAGAATGCCCGCTCGATGGCCGCGAAACAAGCATGCTGGCACAACCATTGACCAGCAACAGCACCGAGATCACCACAAGCAGGCCTGATCTGGACATATTAACTCCTTAACTTTAAGTAGACACCGGACCCCAGCCACCGCCACCCGCGGTCGCCACGGTCAAACAATCCCCTGCTTGTACATGTATACACAACTTGGCGCTCAGGGTCTCGCCATTCAGACTGTTAACACCACACTGGCCGCCATGGCCACCGGCCAGGCCGGGTGGGGCATGACGGCGCCGCTCGCTCAACAGGGTCACCGTTGCCGGGCGCAGGAATTCAAATTCACGAATCAGACCATCGCCGCCATAATAATGACCGGCCCCGCCGCTATTATAACGAATCGCATAACACCTGACCCGGATCGGATAGCGTTTCTCAAGCACTTCCACCGGGGTATTCAGGGTGTTGGTCATATGTGTCTGCACGGCACTCAGACCGGGGCCGGCCGCACTCGCACCCGTGCCGCCACCCATGGTTTCATAATAATCCCAACCAGTCTCTGCGTCTGCCGAGCCCATGGCCAGGTTGTTCATACTACCATGACTGGCCGCTGGTATGCGTTGCGGCAAGGCCACGGCCAGTGCTTCGAGAATCACATCAACGATACGCGTACTGGTTTCGACATTGCCAGCCGCTACTGCTGCCGGGCGGGTTGCATTGACGAGACAGGCATCCGGCGCACGAATGTTCAAAGGACGAAAGCTACCCTGGCAGGCCGGTGTATAATCCGGCATCAAACAACGAAACACGTAAAACACAGCCGCAGCTGTAACCGACAACGGGCAATTGATATTGCCGCTTACTTCGCCCGCCGTGCCAGTGAAATCGATATCGACCTGACCCTCGCGCACATGCACACTGGCCCTGATCGGGATATCTTGCTGTCCGCGACCGTCATCATCCATATAATCGCAGGCCTCGTAGTGGCCATCCGGAATGGTTTGTAATGTCGCGATCGCGAGACGTTCCGCATAGTCATTCAATTGCCGCAATGATTCGTCAAACTCTGCCAGGCCCATCTTTTCAATCAGTGCCTTCAGGCGCTGCAAGCCGATGCGGTTGGCGCTGATCTGGGCGGAAAAGTCGCCGCGCGCCTGGCGCGGATTGCGGGTCCGGGCCGTGATCATATCCATTAGCGCTTCATCCAGCCGCCCGTTTTTAACCAGAACCGTCGGTGGAATAATCATGCCCTCTTCGTCAAGATGGGTCGAAATCGGCATCGAGCCCGGCGATTCGGCACCAATATCGGCATGATGGGCACGATTACAGACAAAGGCGCAACACTGCGCATCGATGAACAATGGCGCAATCACCGTGACATCGGGCAGGTGTGTGCCGCCCAGATAGGGGTCATTAAGGATCAGCATATCGCCTGGCTGCCAGTTGACCTGACTGACAATTCCGCGCATGGCATAGGCCATACTGCCCAGATGGACCGGGATATGCGCGGCCTGTGCGCACAACTCACCGCGCGCATCAAAGACCGCACAGGAGAAATCGAGTCGGTCCATGATATTCGGCGAAAAGGCCGTGCGCCTCAGCACGACCCCCATTTCTTCGCATATCGCATCGATTCGACTGGCAAAAATACTGAGTGTTATTGCATCCATACCATTGTGATTAAAAGTAGTGATATATCCGACATTGAATCAAATTATACGACCGTTGCCCACCTTATTCACATCCGGACTAAAACATAGTAAAATACTAAGATATTTTAACATAAGGTGATAAACTGATAATATTCATCTTTTCGGGACAACCACAAGCATTACTGCTTGGAATCAATCATTGACTAAGGAGATATAAAAAATGGCACACCAACTGCCTGAGTTACCCTATGAACAGAATGCGCTGGAACCACATATCTCAGCCGAGACCCTGGAATACCACTATGGCAAGCATCACGCGACATATGTGACCAATTTGAATAACCTGATTCCAGGCACTGAATTTGAAAATATGTCACTGGAAGACATTATTAGCAAATCCTCCGGTGGAATCTTTAATAACGCGGCCCAAGTCTGGAACCATACATTCTACTGGAATTGTCTGAGCCCCAATGGCGGTGGCGAACCTACAGGCGAGTTGGGTGATGCGATCAACAAGGCATTTGGATCTTTTGCAGATTTCAAGGACAAATTCACCACCTCTGCAGTGACCAATTTTGGTTCAGGCTGGACCTGGCTGGTAAAGAACAGTGCCGGAGATCTGGAGATCGTGAATACCAGTAATGCTGGCAATCCCATGACCAATGGAATGACGCCCCTCATGACCTGCGATGTTTGGGAACATGCATATTACATCGATTATCGCAACGCACGACCAAAATATTTGGAAACATTCTGGAACCTGGTCAACTGGGATTTTGTCAGCGGCAACCTGTCCGCTTGATAATTGTATTGTCCGAGGCATACAGACAGAAAACCTAGCAAATTAGCCGGGTTTTCTGTTTTTGATATATGATGAAATAGTTGCCAAATTCGATATATATCATTAATATCCATAATCTTGTGTACAAATGGCAGTCTCAGCAGAGACTGCCATTTGCTTTTAAAGAGCACGATGGTAATGACAGAAACACTGATGCGCACATACAAGCCACAACCACTCAGCTTCGACAAGGGTGAAGGTATCTGGCTCTGGGATGATCAAGGTAACAAATACCTCGACGCCGTGAGTGGTATCGCCGTTTGCGGTCTTGGTCATGCCCATCCCGCAGTTGCCGAGGCCCTGTGTGAGCAAGGCAGGACACTCATCCATACCAGCAATCTGTACCAGGTCACACAGCAGCAGCAACTGGCCGACCGCCTGTGCGCTATCAGCGGTATGGATCGCGTGTTTTTCTCCAATTCCGGCGCCGAGGCCAATGAGGCCGCAATCAAGCTGGCGCGTCTGTATGGCCACAACAAAGGCATCGACACACCCGAGATTATTGTCATGGAAGGCAGCTTTCATGGGCGCACCATGGCAACGCTGTCGGCGACCGGTAGTCGCAAGGTCCAGGCCGGATTCGAACCCCTGGTCAAGGGTTTTGTCCGCGCTCCTTTCAATGATCTGGAAGCCATCAGGGCGATCGGGCAGAATTCCAGAAACGTCGTTGCTGTTCTGGTTGAACCGGTCCAGGGCGAAGGCGGTATACAGATACCGGCTACCGACTATCTGAATGGTATTCGTGAACTGTGTAACGAACATGGCTGGCTGATGATGCTGGATGAAATTCAAACCGGCATGTGCAGGAGTGGTCACTGGTTTGCGTTTCAACATAACAATATCCAACCCGATGTCATGACCCTGGCCAAGAGTCTGGGCAATGGCGTCCCTATCGGCGCCTGCCTCGGCAAGGGTGTGGCCGCAGATATATTACAACCCGGCACGCATGGATCCACCTTTGGCGGCAATCCACTGGTCAGTCGTGTCGCCAGGACTGTCATCGATACCCTCGAACATAACCAGTCTGCTAGCCATGCTGCGGACATGGGCAAACGTATACTGACGGGATTGCAACAGGCATTACAGGACATTGATGGTGTCACTGATATTCGTGGCATGGGCCTGTTACTCGGCATCGAACTGGAACAACCCTGTGCAGAACTGGTAGACCGTGCCAGGGATAGGGGCCTGTTAATCAATGTCACGGCCGAGCGCGTAATAAGACTGCTGCCGCCACTGATCATTACCGAACAGGATGCCGACCAGATCGTTGCTATCGTCTGCGAGCTGGTCCGTGAATTTCTCAGTCACTAATTCGGGAGGCATGTCCATGTCTACACGCCACTTTCTTACCTTGCTGGACCTGTCTGCAACCGAGCTGGAACAGATCATCCAACGTGCAATAGAACTGAAAGCCATGCACAAGGCCGGCGAAATATTCGAGCCCCTGAAAAATCGTGTGCTCGGCATGGTGTTCGAGAAATCTTCCACACGCACGCGTGTTTCGTTTGAAACCGCAATGGCTCATTTTGGCGGCCAGGCCATTTTCCTGTCACCCCGTGATACCCAGCTGGGTCGAGGTGAAGCCATAGAAGACAGCGCACGCGTACTCTCGAGCATGCTCGACGTGATCATGATTCGAACCTTCGAGCATGAAAAGATCGAACAATTTGCACAGCATAGTACAGTCCCGGTTATCAACGCATTGACCGATCTTTACCACCCCTGCCAGCTCCTCGCCGATGTACAAACCTACGTCGAAAAACGCGGATCCATCCAGGGAAAAACAGTTGCCTGGATCGGTGATGGCAACAACATGTGCCATTCCTATATCAATGCAGCGCGACAATTTGACTTCAGGCTTAAAATCGCCTGTCCTGAGGGCTACGATCCACAACCCGCAGTGCTAAACAATGCCAGCGATCGCGTCGAAATTTTCAGGTCGCCGCAACAGGCGGCACAACAGGCAGACCTGATCGTAACCGATGTCTGGACCAGCATGGGACAGGAAGAGGAACAAGCCAGGCGTGAAGCCGCATTCAATGGATTCATTGTCACAACCGAGATGATGGACCTGGCCAATGATGATGCGCTGTTCATGCATTGCCTGCCCGCGCATCGTGGAGAGGAAGTCAGTGCCGACGTCATCGACGGACCCCGAAGTGCAGTCTGGGACGAGGCCGAGAATCGCCTGCATGCACAAAAAGCACTGCTGGAATTCCTGTTGACCTGACACGCTTGTTACTGCTGACAGGTATTGTTACATTAGAAATTAATTTCACGGTTCAGCTGCCATCACCATGTATACACTGCTCAACGTCGACAATATCGAATGCCAGTATCGCGGCATCAGCGTAGTACGCAAACTATCCTTCGATGTAACACGCGGCAGCATTGTCGGCTTGTTAGGGCCGAGCGGATGCGGCAAAACCACGGTATTACGCGCCATTGCCGGTTTCGAGCCGCTCATTGAGGGACAGATAAAGCTGCGTGAAAAAACAGTATCCAGACCCGGGTATACACTGGCGCCGGAGAAGCGCAAACTCGGTATGGTATTCCAGGATTACGCCCTGTTTCCGCACCTCAATCTTGCCGACAATATCTGCTTCGGTCTGCGTAATCTGAATTCCCGACAGAAGCAGCAGACTGCCGGACAATTACTTGAACTGATCGGCATGGGCGGCATGGAACAGCGCTATCCACATGAGTTATCGGGTGGCCAGCAACAGCGTATTGCACTGGCCCGGGCACTCGCGCCGGAGCCGGAAATTATCCTGCTCGACGAACCCTTTTCCAATCTCGATGTGGAACTGCGTGAACGGCTCAGTATCGAAGTCCGTGATATCCTCAAACAACGCGGTATCACCGGCATCATCGTCACCCATGATCAACACGAGGCCTTCGCCATCGCAGACACGATCGGTGTCATGGAACATGGCCACATTCTGCAATGGGATACGCCCTATAACCTGTATCATGAACCGGCCGAACGTTTTGTCGCCGACTTTATCGGCCAGGGCAGCTTTCTGAAGGCCACAGTTTTATCGGCCAGCAGCCTGGAGACAGAATTGGGTATTATTAATTCGGAACATACGCTCTTGTGGCCGAAGGGTACACAAGTCGATGTATTGATGCGACCGGATGATATCATCCCCGATCCCAATGGCAGCATCCCTGCAATCATCAGCCAGAAGGCCTTCAAGGGGGCAGAAATCCTCTATACCTTGCAGTTGCCTACTGGTAGCACGCTATTGTCACTGTTCCCCAGCCATCATAATCACGAAATTGGTGAACAGGTGTGTGTCAATATCGAAGCCGATCATGTGGTTGCATTCCCGAGCGAATAACAGGACTGTTTACACCTCCGGCAAGGCCTGGTACCGACATCCCGGCAGGCAACCTGCTTACTTCAACAGCAGGTCATCAGCACTATAAAAATAATTTGCATGGCCGGCGCCGAGTTGCGGCCCGTGCTCAAACCGCAATGATGCCACACCACTCTTGCTAAAACTGGATACCTGTTTTTCGTCATCCGCCAAGAGCAAATTTGTCCACAAAGTCATATCCGGTTCATGGCCGACACAGGTAACTGTATGACAATCAAGGTAGGCCAATAGACGTTTAAGCAGATCTTCCAGCGCATAACCACCATCGAGTTCCGGCACTTCGATGACTGGCACATCGCCGGGTAATACCTGCGCGGTTATCCATGCAGTTTGCTCTGCTCGTAGTCGCGGACTGCTCAATATAACATCTGGATTAAAGCCACGGCGATGCAATTCCCGGGCAACCTGCTCCTGGACCTGGCGACCTTTCGCTGTCAGAGCGCGCATGCTGTCATC
Source organism: uncultured Gammaproteobacteria bacterium (assembly GCA_947258655.1). Lineage (GTDB taxonomy): Bacteria > Pseudomonadota > Gammaproteobacteria > JAADHQ01 > JAADHQ01 > JAADHQ01. Next base: position 139,447 of record CAMYJD010000003.1, read on the forward strand.
GGCGTAACTGGCGCCAGATTCTGCATCGGCATGTCGAATTAAGATGAGATCCATTTATTCCGGCAAGAATATTATTATAGTATAAGACAAGTATAGACTATATCAGCATGAATATGTCTTAAAAAAATGGCCCGTAAATACGGGCCATTGATAACACCACCATTGAATATGAATCAGACCTTGAAACTCCCGACCAGTTGATCGAGGCGAGTAGACAGACGCGCCAGGTCTTCGCTGGATGTCGCTATTTGCTGCATACTGCCCGATGTCTCCTGGGCAATATCCGCGATCCTGACCACGTTCTGGTTGATCTCTTCAGCAACCGAGCTTTGTTCTTCTGCGGCACTGGCGATCTGCAGGTTCATGTCATTGATTCTGCCCACCGAACCGGCTATGGATTTAAGCGCATTACCTGCTTCATTCGCATGCCCGACTGTTTCAGTGGCGCGACTTTGACTGGCTGTCATAACTTCAACCGCATCATGCGCACCGCTTTGCAGCTTCTCGATCATGGACTGAATTTCCTGGGTCGATTCCTGTGTACGTGATGCCAGCGTTCTGACCTCATCGGCGACCACGGCAAAACCTCGGCCCTGTTCACCGGCGCGTGCCGCCTCAATCGCTGCATTCAGCGCCAGCAGGTTGGTTTGCTCGGCGATACCGCGGATAACGTCCAGTACAGTACCGATATTTTCACTGTCGGTTTCCAGTCTACCGATCACATCGGATGCATTGGTGATCTCGGTGGCCAGAGAACCGATCGAACTGATACCCTCGGTAACAATCGCATTACCGTTCTGTGATGCAGAATTGGCATCATTGGCCGCATCAGCCGCCTGTTCGGCATGATTGGCAACCTCCTGTACGGTTGACGTCATTTCATTCATGGCAGTGGCAACCTGCTCGGTTTCCATCTGCTGACGAGCAACGCCGTCACTGGTCTGATTAGTAACCATCGATAATTCTGTAGCGGCACTGGACAACTGCGATACCGAGTTCATGACTTCAGATACGACATCATGTACCTTGATCGCAAACTTGTTGAAGGCTTGACCAAGATGGGCGATCTCGTCATTACCTTTGACATCCAGGCGACGGGTCAGATCACCCTCACCTTCGGCGATATCATTCATCGCATGTACGGCAAGTTTCAATGGCTTGACCACGACATTGACAATCAATAATGCACACGCCAGACCGATCAACAGGCCTACTATAAACAGTGTACTGACCAGGGCCTGAGAGCCGCTGACACGATCCAGCAACAAAGTGCTTTCCTGTTCGGCCTTTCCTTCCAGTGTGGTGACCAGATTCATCAGATCACCCTTGATGGTTTTCAGTAATGGTCCGAGTTCGGTACGGATCACATAGGCATCGCTACGCCATTTATCACTGCCATGCGCTTCAATGACCCGGTCAATCTGCTTCTGGTACTTGGTATAAGTCTTATCAAATATCGCCAGTGCATCGGATTGTTCAAAGCCGAGATCTTCACCGTATTCCTTCAGCTTTGCAACCATTTCGTTGACCCTGGCTATATACAGATTCAGATTGGCCTTCATACTATCAGTCCTGGAAAACAGAAACCCACGCATCTCATTGAGGACATTCATATAGGCATAACGCAATTCATATATATCCTTGGTAATGCTCGTTTTTAATGCCTCGTCATCGATATCCATTTCCGCACCGGACATCTGTCCGATCTGCTGTAACAGCGTACGTGCCAGTGGATTCATGACATTACTGGTAATCGCGACTGCCGGCATATTCTCCGGTTGTGACGATGCGTACTTGAACATCTGTGCCTGATAGGACTCGTACTTCATGATACGTGATTCGATACTGGCCACCAGCTGCTGCATCTCGGCACTGTCCTTGATCGGTTGCTGTGCCTTGAGATTGTCGAGAACCTTGCCGACGTGCTCGAGGCTGTCCATATACGCCTTTTTATCGGCCTCTTCCAGACTTAACAGGTAAAAGCCGAGCGACTGGGCCGAGCTGTCCAACACCTGTGCCAGTTCCAGGGATACAACCAGTGTCGGTTGCACATCGTTGACTACTTTCTTGACACTGCTCTCCGTCGATGAAAGGCCCTGGATACTGCCAGCTGACACCACACTCAGGATAATCAACAGCAGACCAAAGCCGCCCCAGATCTTCTGTTTAATTGTGAATTTTGAAAACAATTTTCCCATTTGCCCGTTCCTGTCTGTTAATGATCAAACATGTAGGATGATAGACGGCCGTTAGGCAGTATTTATTTACAATTGTTTTTATATGGTTTTATGATAATCACGCCTGAGCACCAGACCTTCAAATACATCGCCGCGCGGAAACACACCTGTTAAATACCCTATATTATTGTTTTTATTGAAATAATATCAGCCAACGCAATCCATTGGCTTTACAATAGCAATAAAAATCCTGGTAAAAATAATAGTGAAATACCATTGATGCATACCCGCAGCCGAAAAAAATACACCGTGATAGTGAAGTGCTGGTGGATGAACATAAAAAAGGCGCACCGGAGTGCGCCCTCTGAAGCAGCACAGGGATCTCTCAATGCCCTTCGGATTGAATCCTCTGTAGACGTGTTTGCGCGAGCCTTGCAGCCGAACTTTTCGGAAATTTTTGCGTGACCACGCTCAGCGTGTCACGCGCCTTGCCCCATTTTTTAAGTTCGTAATAGGTAAAACCCAGTTTCAACATCGCATCCGGAACCTTGGTACTGTCCGGGAAATTTACAATCACCTTGGAAAATTCCTTTACCGCTGCCGAGTATTTTCGGGAAACGTAATTGGCCTCACCGAGCCAGTACTGGGCATTGTCAGCATAGGTACTGTTCGGGTAGCGGCTCAGAAAACCGCTGAATGCCTTGATCGAGCGCTCATAACGGCCTTCCTTCAACAGATTGAAGGCACTGCGGTACGAGTCTTTCTCTTCCCGTGTTGGTGGCTGGGGCTGAGCAGGCACTGATACGGGAGCTGTCGCAGTGGTATCAGTTTGTTGTTGTGGCGCCTGCCCCGCATCCGTTACCGGTACCTGGCCGCTTGCAGGTGTTTGCGCCGGGGTGGTGCTACGCACGCTACCCAGCTCAAGATCACTCAGACGTCGATCTATGTCAAGATAGAGCTCGCGCTGACGCCGTTTGATACCCGACAATTCATGGTTGACGACTTCCATATCCCCACGCAATTGCCTTAGCTCTTTCTCGAGTTGATCGAGACGATACAGTATTTCAACTGCACTTCTGTTGACGCCGGCACTACCCGGTCTTGCGGTCGGATCCTGGGCAAGCACGGGTGTGACGAACAACAACAGACTGATCGCAAGCGACGCTGGACTTTTATTCATTTTTTACCTCGTGTAGATAAACTCAGCACGACGGTTCTGGCTATAGCTGCTTTCATCGTGCCCCTCCGCAACAGGATTTTCCTCGCCGTAACTGACCACCTCTACCTGTCTGTCAGCAGCTCCCTGGAACAATAACAGGCGGCGAACGGATTGCGCGCGTCGTTCACCGAGTCCGATATTATATTCACGCGAACCACGCTCATCGGTATGACCTTGCAGGGTCACCGATTTACCCTGATTTTCGGCCAGGTACTGTCCATGTGCGAGGATGACATCCTGATACTCCGGACGAATCTCGCTACTGTCGTAATCGAAATAGATGGTCCGCGTTGACAATGGACTGGCCGGATTATCCAGTGGGTCACCCTCAAATGTACCGGCACCGGGTAAGCCAGTGGTGCTGGCAGCATCTCGTGCTTCCCCACTGAGATCATCGACAGCGGCACCTTCACCCGTCTTGGTATCACCTGTAGTACTGCACCCAGCCAGCACAAAAGAATAACCCAAAACAGATAACAACAGTAATTTTTTAAGCATCAAGCTTCTCCTTTAATTTCGATGCGGGGCCCAGGCGGGTTCCCTGACATCACCTTCTTGCAAGACCAGACGTTGTTTTACCTTACCATCTGCAGAAACTGCAGACAAAATTCCACGACGTGCTCCCGATGTCGCATACAGAATCATGCTTCCATTGGGCGCAAAACTGGGAGATTCATCGAGACGGCCGTCAGTCACCACATCGATGACACCTGAGGCGATATCCAGAATCGCAATGTGATAGCCCTGTGAATCGCCATGCACCAGGGTCAGCGTTTTACCGTCCGGCGAATAGGATGGACGCGCATTGTATTTACCCTGAAAGGTCATACGCTCCGCCCTGCCGCCACTAACCGGGATACGATATACCTGTGGCCGGCCACTACGGTCAGATACAAACACGATGGATTTACCATCAGGTGACCAGGCAGGCTCGGTATCGATCGCGCCATTACGGGTCAGACGTCGTAGCTTGCGGGTATTCAGATCCATCGTATAGATTTCCAGGTTACCATCGCGCGACAGGGTCAGCGCTAGCTTGCTGCCATCCGGCGACCAGGCAGGGGCGCTGTTAACACCCTTTGATGATGACACCAGTTGACGTTTACCGCTATCCACATGCTGGACATAGAGCTGCGACTTTTTATTCTCGAAGGATACGTATGCGAGTCTGCGCGCATCCGGTGACCAGGCAGGTGACATAATAGGCTCATGTGACTTCAGCACGGTAAATGGATTCTGCCCGTCCATATCGGCTATACGCAACTGGTAATTTTTTTTCTTAGCCTGTGTTATCGCAGTCACATAGGCGATGCGGGTGGTAAATATCCCCTTCTCACCGGTCAGGGCTTCGTAGACCAGGTCGCTCATATAGTGTGCAGTACGGCGCAAATCCCGTGCAGCTGAAGGCAGGCTATAGCCGATAATCTGCTTTATTTTATATTCCGGCTCGGCAGGTCCTGCATCCTGCACCGGTGCACGTTTGTATATATCAAATAATTGAAATTGTATGACATAGGAGCCCTGTTCTCCGGGCACAACCCGACCGACAACAAGACTCTCCACACCCAGGGCACGCCAGTTCTCGAAATTGACCTCACCACCATGATGCGGGTATTCGAGAAATTTCTTTTCCGCTATCAACTCAAATCGTCCACTACGTTTCAGGTCGGCAGACAGTACCTTGCTGACATCTTCCAGGCCCGCACGGTTCTTGACTTCCCAGCTGAACGGTACAATCGCGATAGGATGTTCACCGACCTCGCCACCGGTAATCTCGATATCGAGCACGGCCCAGGCCGATGGTGTAAACACAATAATCATCATTAACAGCGTATTTCTTAACATTAGCTTCAACCTATTATTTGCCGGTAAATGTAAACCGTATCACACGATCAAATACACGCGGATCCGGTGGCGCCGGCAGGTGCGAAGTCTTGCCGACAGCCGTTTCCACCGAGCGTTGAAAATCTCTGCCGCCGGTGCAACTGCTGACCCGGTATGAAATGATTTCACCACCGGGGATCTGGTTGACTACGATCAGACAGGAGGCGTCCTTGTCCACCTGCGCCGGCCGACGCCAATTGCTCGTGACAACAGCTGCTATATTGTCGATATAGCGTGAGCGCACACCCTGCAGCTCTCTTTCCTGTTCAGCCCTTTCCTCGGCCGCCAATTGCTCTTTCAGGGCCTTTTCACGTCTGGCCTGGGCCTCACGTAATTTCTGTTGCTGGCGCTTTTTCTCCGCCGCCGCTTTTTCCCGCTTTAACTTCTGCTGGCGCTTTTTCTCTGCCGCGGCCTTCTCTTCCTTGATCTTCTGTAAACGCTTTTTCTCCGCCGCCTTCTTCTTTTCCAGCTCTGCCGCGGCTGTTTTCAGTTTCTGTATGCGTTGCTGCTCCTGTTCCTGTTTCTTTTTCAGCTCGCTGATTTTTCTTTCCTGCTCCTGTTTCTGTTTCTGCAGGCGGGCCTGTTGCTGTTGCTGCTGCTTTTTTAAAGCAGTCAGTTTTTCCTGCTCACGGATGCGTTGCTGCTGCACCTTCCTGGCCTGGTCTTGCAGGCGTTTCTGGTGTTCGGACTCCTGTTGCTTTCTGTGTTTATCGGCACTCTCGAGTTTACGCAGTTCCGCCTGCACCTTTGATGCATCCACGCTGACCGCCTGGATCACGTTCTTCTTCTTGCTCGCCCCAAGCGGTTTTGGCAACTCGGGTGTCGAGGAAAAACCCAGTAACAGGCCACCCAGTACCAATGCATGCATGACAACGGACAGGGCCAGAAAGAAGCCATAACGGCTTAAAAAATTCCACATACAGGCTATGGCTCCGGATTACGGGTAATCATGCCGACACTTGGCGCACCGGCCTTCTGTGCCAGCACCATCGCGTCCATGACCCTGCCATAGTTCACTCCTTCGTCGCCCCTGACCAGCACCTGGGTTCCTTTTTTGCTTTGCAAAACCGCCGCTATCCTGGCGACCAGCGTGGCCGCATCAACCGGTTCGTTGGGTGTATCTCCGACATCAAGGTAAAAGCGGCCATTGATATCCACACTCAGTATCAGCGGCTTCTGCTTCTGACTGTCCATTGGCTTGGCGCTGGCCTGCGGTAATGTTACCTTGACACCCTGCGTCAATAACGGCGCGGTTATCATAAAAATGACCAGCAATACCAGCATGACATCGATGTAGGGCACTACATTAATTTCAGACATCGGTCGTTTTCTGATTTTCTGTTTTGGCTTTTCCATGTTTGTTCAGCTTGACTATGCAATTCTACATTGATTACCGCTTACACCTTGGAATCGTATGCGTAGCGTTGCAGGATGGTTGAAAATTCATCCGAGAACGTATCGTAGCGATTATCCAGACGCTCGACATGATTGGCAAAGCGATTGTAGGCTATCACGGCCGGAATCGCTGCAAACAAACCGATCGCGGTCGCAATCAATGCCTCGGCAATACCGGGGGCGACCAGCGACAGCGTCGCCTGTTCGACATTACCGAGGGCACGAAAGGAATTCATGATCCCCCAGACGGTACCGAACAGACCGACATAAGGACTGGTCGAACCAACGGTAGCAAGAAAAGACAAATGGGTTTCCAGATCATCCATCTCACGTGCCTGGGCGACGCGCATCGCCCGTTGTGCGCCATGTAATACATCCATCGCACTGGCGGTATCCTGCTTTCGCAGGCGCGCAAATTCACTGAAGCCTGCCTCGAAAATATTTTCCATGCCGTAGGTACGCTTGCCCTTGACCTGCACCTGTTTATAGATATCACCCAGATCGCCACCCGACCAGAAGCGTTTTTCGAAATTGTCTGCTTCACGACCCGCCTTGCTCAAGGTCTTCCATTTGCGAAGTATAAAGGTCCATGACATGACCGATGCCAACACTAACAACAGCATCACCAACTGTACGACCAGGCTGGCATTCTGGATAAGATGCCAATAGGACATTTCAATCTGCATAGGTAAATTCTCTTCGAATGTTTGCGGGAATCGGGCAAGGTGTCATTTTTTCGGCGTCCAGACAGGCGACCCTGACCTCGGCATTGCATAACAGGCTATCATCAGATGCGCGCCTGACAGCCTGCATAAAAGTCAGGCTGGCACGTCCGATGCGGCTGATCAGGGCACTGACCTGCAACTGGTCATTAAATCTTGCGGGTTTCAGGTAATCCACCTGCAATGAGCGCACGACAAAAATAACACTCTCCTTCTCAATCAATTGATCCTGTTCATATCCAAAACTGCGTAACATCTCAGTCCGGGTGCGCTCCATATACTTCAAATAATTCGTATGATAAACGACGCCGCCATGATCTGTATCTTCATAGTAAACACGCACGGGCCATAGGAACTCTTTCACAGTTTAATATATTCCTTGCTCTATGTGACCCGGAGAATAATATAAAATTCCCTGTCGCGTTGTAAAAGTTATGTAAACAATATTTACGAAATCAATACAGACGCGCCGTTCATGTCAGACAACAGACTATCAAGCCCGTAGATAATGTCAAAACGATCTATTTATGCACAGCAAACGTGCGCGCCGCACCAGGACAGACGTTATTCGTCATCTTCACGCTGCCCCGCAAACAAATCGGTACCCATCGCCTTTGTGGCTGGCTGAGCCTCAGGCATTTTCAGATCAAAATGTTCATAGGCATTGCGCGTGGCCACACGTCCGCGCGGCGTACGCATGACAAAACCCTGTTGAATCAGATAAGGTTCGAGCACATCCTCGATCGTACCCCGCTCCTCGCCGATCGCGGCAGCGAGACTGTCAAGACCGACGGGACCACCATCAAATTTCTCGATCATCGTCAACAGCAGCTTGTGATCCATCTGATCAAAACCGCAGCTGTCGACTTTCAGCATCTGCATCGCCGCAGCGGCCGTATCACGACCGATACTGCCCGCCGCTTTGACCTGGGCATAGTCCCTGACCCGGCGTAACAGGCGGTTGGCGATACGTGGTGTACCACGTGAGCGCCGCGCAATTTCATGCGCGCCCTGCTGTTGCATGTCCAGATCGAGGATACGCGCTGAACGCTGCACAATCGCGGTCAGGTCATCGACGCCATAGAACTCGAGACGTTGTACAATGCCGAAGCGGTCACGCAACGGCGAGGTCAGCAAGCCAGCCCGCGTGGTCGCGCCGACCAGCGTGAATGGCGGCAGATCCAGTTTGATCGAGCGCGCCGCCGGCCCTTCACCAATCATGATGTCGAGCTGATAATCCTCCATGGCCGGGTACAGGACTTCCTCGACCACCGGACTGAGGCGATGAATCTCGTCGACAAACAACACATCATGCGGCTCCAGATTGGTCAATAGTGCGGCCAGATCGCCCGGGCGCTCCAGTACCGGGCCTGAAGTATGGCGCAGATTGACATCCATTTCATGGGCAATGATATGCGCCAGTGTGGTCTTGCCGAGGCCAGGTGGGCCGAAAATCAGCACATGATCCAGGGCCTCCTTACGTTCGCGACTGGCCTGGATAAAGATTTCCATCTGCTCGCGCATATGGTCCTGGCCCACATAGTCTGCCAGGGTATCGGGTCGTATGGCGCGATCGATGGCCTCCTCTTCGCGGTTACCACTTGCCGATATCAGACGATCAGATTCAATCATGGTCATGCCAACCTGTTATTTTACCGCCGTCTGCAAGGCCAGACGGATCAGTTCTTCACTTGTATGGGATGCCATATCCTCCACCTGTCTTACCATACGACTGGCCTCCGCTGCCTTGTAACCCAGCGCCATCAGCGCACTGACGGCATCGCCGACAGTATCGTTCGCGCGCGCCGGTAGCGTGTCGGGTGTATTCGCCGCTACCGGCGCATGCCCTGACAACTCCTTGATACGGTCCTTCATCTCGATGATCAGGCGTTCGGCGGTCTTCTTGCCGACGCCGGGCAGGCGTACCAGTGTCGACGCATCCTCATGCTCGATACATTGAATGAACTCGGTCGTCGAGACACCCGACAGGATCGCCAGCGCCAGTTTTGCGCCAACACCGTTGATACGGATCAGGCTGCGAAACAGACTGCGTTCATCCTCGGTGGCGAAGCCGTACAGGGTCTGACTGTCTTCGCGTACCACCAGATGGGTATGCAGCATGACCTTCTGGTTCAGTTCAGGCAAGACGTAAAAGGTCGACATTGGCGCGGCGACCTCATAGCCGACACCCTGCACATCGATCAACACCAGCGGCGCCTGTTTCTGGGCGAGGACACCTCTGAGCCTACCGATCATCGCAAGCGCCCGCCACGTTTACCGCTAACGCCGTGCATGGCCGCCAGCCCCTGACTCATCTGCGCATGACAAATGGCAGCGGCCAGTGCATCCGCCGCGTCGGCCTGTGGACTCGCATTCAGCGATAACATCGAACGCACCATATGCTGTACCTGCTCCTTGCTGGCCCCGCCCTTGCCGACCACGGCCTGCTTGATTTCCCTGGCACTGTACTCATGCACGGACAGCGCCTGTGTGGCGCAGGCACAAATAGCAGCACCGCGTGCCTGCCCCAACTTCAGGGCCGAATCGGCATTGCGATGCATAAATACACGCTCTATCGCCATTTCATCCGGCTTGTGTGTTGCGACTATCTCGACCAGGCCGGTAAAGATTTCCTGCAGACGTTGTGCCAGTACATCACTGCGGGTACGAATACAGCCACTGCTGACATACTGATGCCGATGACCCTGTAGCTCGATCACTCCAAAACCGGTGATTCTCGAACCTGGATCAATGCCAAGGATACGGGTCATGACACGCCTGACAGCGCAAACAGGACAACAAGGAAATGCATGTTTGCCGCTTTTATCCTGTTGCCGGTATCGCTACGCTGCATTTACAGTTGCTCCATAACCTCATCAGAGAAATCGGCATTGGAATAAACATTTTGTACGTCATCCAGGTCTTCGAGCATATCGATCAGGCGCATGACCTTCTGCGCCCCTTCCAGATCCAGATCCACCGAGGTTGACGGCTTCATCATTACCTCGGCGTTCTGCGGTTCGAGCCCGGCGCCAATCATCGCCTCCTTGATATCGGTAAATGTTTCCGGGGTTGTGATCACATCGATACTGCCGTCGTCGTTATTGACGATGTCTTCGGCACCGGCCTCCAGCGCCTGTTCCATGATCTCATCCTCATCGGCTCCGGGTGCATAGCTGACAATACCGGTCTTGCTGAACAGATAGGCCACCGAGCCATCGGTACCGAGGTTACCTCCACATTTACTGAAGGCATGACGCACCTCGGACACGGTACGATTGATATTATCGGTCAGGCAATCGACCAGAATAGCGACGCCATTGGTACCGTAACCTTCATAACGGACTTCATCGAAGTTTTCACCTTCAGCGGCACCGGCACCACGTTTAATGGCGCGATCGATGGTATCACGGGTCATATTGGCAGACAGGGCCTTGCTGGTCGCATCACGCAGACGCGGGTTCGAATCGGCATCAGCACCACCCATTTTAGCCGCTACGGTCAGTTCCCTGATCAACTTGGTAAACAGCTTGCCACGTTTGGCATCCTGCGCCGCCTTGCGGTGTTTGATATTGGCCCATTTACTATGTCCTGCCATGAATAACCTCTAATCTACCAGTACTTATAAAGACGGGCCTTATAATAGCATGGCTGGGAGTATGATTTCATTATTTACATATCAAACGAAAAGTACCCATTTTTAAGGAAATGAATGACTTGCCTGGCAACCCTGGCAGACATCAACATTCCCGTATGGCTGACGGGCATGGTCACATGGTCCGTCAATCCGGGCAATTGTGTCTCTGCGAGAAAAACGGCACCGTCATTGGTTTGCGCCGAGCGCCCCAACAGGTTACCAACACCGACACTGCGGCTGCCGGCAATCATGCCGAGCTCACGCCTACCTTGCCATGCAGGGACATCGCCCAGCAGACCCTGCTCAATACTGTTACCCAGTGTCCAGTGCGAAAGCGGCAAATGCTGGAATTTCTCCGCATTGGCGCTTCCGCACACTGGAGAGCCCAGCATGACCACGCGCCCCTGGTGCGGCTCGGTGAAGCGCGCAAAGAAATGCATCAGCACAATGCCACCCAGACTATGGGCGACAAAATGCAGACGCTCGCCCGCTATGCCACGCGTGTATTCCTTTAGTAATGACGCATTTTGTGCCGGCGTTTTTTTACGACTGGGATAGGAAAAGCAGCGCGTATCGTAGCCGGCCTGGCGCAGGCGCAGCGCCAATGGCTGCATGACCATCGGCTTCATCCAGATACCATGTAGTAATACTACTGTTTCCATGCATGCATCCTGTTGATTCATCAATCGCCTGACATTCAATGTATCACGAACACACTAAGCTACGAAGTCTAAAACGGTCGGATGGGATGGTGTATATCAATTCTGTAATTATTTGTGGACCTGATCAATCCTGAATGAAATGCGAATATTAACAGCTGCAGCAGTTGTCCTTTGATCAGCACCCACACGGTGGTGATTTATATAGGCTAATTGGATAATCAGATACTGCTTACACGGATCATACAAGTAGTAACAAGTTACAGTAAACCCAGAATCGCCTCACGATTGGTCCATGAAAACACCTTGTCGGCGGCCGCGCTGATCGGCAACCACTGGTATTCATTATGCTCTTGAGGATTGAGCCGAATGGCCACCGGGGCATCCAGCTCGAGCTTGAAGACATGCTCGGTATTCTCGCGCACATCGGGCGCATAGCGATCGCGCCATGCTGGCAGGATAGTAAAACTGTGTTGTTGGTGGCAGTCCACAAGGCAGTCCGTTTGAATAGCGGTTTCCTCGAACAATTCCCTGGTCGCGGCCTGCATGGGTTGTTCATCCCATTCAAGGCTGCCGGTCACCGACTGCCAGAAACCTGGCGGTTGAATCCGGTTCAGTAACAATACATCACCCTGTCGGGTATAGACGACAACCAGCACCGACTCCGGTCGTTTATAACGAACAGAATCCGTCATACTCTGGACAAGGGCTTATTCAGCGCTGCTGTCGGATGCCGGTTTGCGCAGGCGAATGCCGAGCTCACGCAGTTGCGCCTGACTGACTTCGGACGGGGCCTCGGTCAGCGGACAACTGGCGGTTTGCGTCTTCGGGAAAGCCATCACATCACGGATCGATAATGCGCCGGTCATCAACATGACCAGTCGATCCAGGCCAAAGGCGATGCCACCATGCGGCGGACATCCGTATTTCAGCGCCTGCAACAGGAAGCCGAACTTGTCCTGTGCTTCCTGGTCATCGATACCGAGCTGGCGGAACACCTTTTCCTGTACATGCGAGCGATAGATACGCATCGATCCTCCACCGACCTCGGTACCGTTCAGGATCATATCATAGGCACGTGAATGGCAGGCCTCCGGATCGCTGTCGAGCAGGTCGAGATGTTCTTCCTTCGGTGATGTGAACGGATGGTGCAGTGACACCCAGCGTTTGGACTTGTCATCGTATTCGAACATCGGGAAATCGACGACCCAGAGTGGCCGCCAACCATGTTCGATCAATCCGCGATCATGGCCGAGCTTGACTCGCAGTGCGCCCAGCGATTCGTTGACTACCCTGGCCGAATCGGCACCAAAGAACACCAGGTCGCCGTCTTCGGCGCCAGTACGTTCCATGATGGTCGCAATGGCCTCATCGGGCAGGAATTTCAGGATCGGTGACTGCATGCCTTCACGACCCTTGGCCACTTCATTGATCTTGATATAGGCCAGACCGCGGGCGCCATAAATACCAACATACTTGGTGTATTCATCGATCTCCTTGCGAGTCAGTTCACCGCCCTGCGGTAATCTTAACGCCGCGACCCGACCCCGAGGGTCGTTGGCCGGACCTGAAAACACCTTGAATTCGACGTCCTGCATAACATCGTTGACGTCGACCAGCTCCAGTGGGATACGTAAATCCGGTTTGTCTGAACCATATCGCTGCATCGCCTCGGCATAGGTCATGCGCGGGAAAGGATCATGCAATGGTACTTCGAGTACACGCGCAAAGGTCTCACGCATCATCCCTTCCATCATCTCCATGATCTGGTCTTCGCTCAGGAATGAGGTCTCGATATCCAACTGGGTAAACTCGGGCTGACGATCGGCGCGCAGGTCCTCATCACGAAAACAGCGCACAATCTGGTAATAGCGATCCAGACCCGACATCATCAACAATTGTTTGAAAATCTGCGGTGATTGTGGCAATGCGAAAAACTCGCCCTGATGGGTGCGGCTTGGCACGAGGTAATCACGCGCACCTTCCGGTGTCGCCTTGGTCAGCATCGGCGTCTCGACATCCATGAAACCATGTTGGTCGAGGTATTCGCGTAATACACGGGTAATCTGCGAGCGTATCTGCAGGCGCTGCAGCATGCGTGGGCGACGCAGGTCAATATAGCGGTAACGCAGGCGAATTTCCTCGGACACCTCATCGTCTTCGATGTCGGTCTGGAACGGTGGGGTCTCGGCCGTGTTCAGAATCTCCAGCGCGAGGCCGAGTATCTCGATCGCACCGGTGGCCAGATCCGAGTTTTCCGTGCCTTGCGGACGATGGCGCACCTTGCCCTTGATGCGCAGTACATATTCATTGCGGACACGTTCGGCGATCGCGAATATTTCCGGCGTATCCGGATCAAATACGACCTGGACCAGACCTTCACGGTCACGCAGGTCGATAAATATGACCCCGCCGTGGTCCCGGCGTCGGTGTACCCAACCGCTGATCTCGACTTCCTGGTCGAGATGGTCCTCATTCAAATGTCCGCAATAATGGCTGCGCATAGCAAATTCATCCAAAATATTATAAAAATCAGGCCCCGACGACTGTCATGGGCCATCTATGTCGTTGAAAACGGGAAATGTTACGTCCTTGTCACGGGCTGTGCAAGGTTATCCGGCCTTTTTTTCATCTATGGGTATGGTTTCCTGCCCTGGAACCACAACGCCCATCGAAATGATCATTTTCAGGCCCTCATCGACACTCATATCGAGTTCGATCACGTCCTCTCTCGCTACCATCAGGAAAAAACCGGAGGTCGGATTAGGTGTAGTCGGTACGTAAACATTGACGACATCCATGCCGGTCTTTTGCTGCGCCTCACCATTGCCGTTGCCGGTCTGGAAGGCCAGGGTCCACAGTCCCTTGCGGGGATACTCGATCATCAGGACCTTGCGGAATGACTGACCGGAGGATGAAAACAGCGTTTCGGTCAGCTGTTTGACCGCGGAGTATACCGAGCGTACCAGCGGGATTCGTGACAGGATCAGTTCCCATAACGCCACCAACTTGCCACCGAGCAGGTTGGCCGCGATCATACCGGTGAGCAGGATAATGAGCACCGCCAGGATTACACCGAAGCCGGGGATGGAAATTCCGAGTAGTTGTTCCGGGCGGTATTGCTCCGGGATCAGCAGCAGGGTCTGGTCCATCAGGTCGATGAACAGCTTGACGACCAGCACGGTAACGCCCAGCGGCAACCATACCAGGATGCCGGCAATCAGGTATTTTTTCAGCGTACCCACGCTTGACCCGGGAACGGATTAATCAGAACTGGCCGGGCAGACGCCAGAACTGCAGCCACCGCCGGATGATGATTTACTACTTGATTCTGCTACATTTTTTTTGCTGCCCGATTTGAAATCGGTCTCATACCAGCCGCCGCCCTTGAGCCTGAAGCCGGCTGCCGAAATCAATTTTTCCAGGCCCGGTTTACCACATCCGGGGCAGTCGACGAGTGGATCGTCGGATAATTTCTGCAATTTCTCCAGTGTGTGATCACACTCGGTGCACTTGTACTCATAAATCGGCATAGATACCTTCCTGACAAAGTATTAGCAACAACTAATACTCATTATAACCTGTCGAACTATAATATTACAGCACCAATATTACAGCACCCCACGCGCAAAAGTTATAGAAATTGCCTTTAAATTAATCACTTACAAACCAAAATCTTCTCTTTCCCGGTTGCTTTCATGATATTCTGCGGCACGCGCCGCCTCCAGTGCGTGTAACAACTTAGCATGCTCGCGTTCATCCTGGCCAAAACGCATATACTCATTGGCGACATCACATACCTTTTCGAGGACCTCGAGCCGGTGTTGCATATACAGCAATGTCCTCGACAGAAAATCCGGATCATCGTCCTGTTCACGCATGCTCTCGGCGACCTCCAGTGCATGTTCCATTTGTTCCGAGCTCGGTTTCATTTACTCTTCCTCCCGTCTTATTTCAACATATCCATCCTTTTATCACGGCTGAATGAGCGCAAGCTTGAGTGCTGCTGCCGGCTACGGCGTAAAATAACGATTTACCGTGCTATTCGGCTCAAACAATCGTAAAATTTATCCAGTCCGTATCCGTACGCGACGACCTTAATGGTAATAATCAACGCAACAACATTCCGGAAATTTCATGTCAGCAGGATACCACCACCATACGAGCATACCCAGCAGTAACCGCAAGGACCTCAATACCATTCGCAGCCTGGTGCCGTTCCTGTGGGCCTATCGTGGCCGGGTCATACTGGCCCTGGCGGCGCTGATCCTGTCCAAGGTCGCCGTCGTCGCGATTCCGCTAGCGTTAAAAGAGATCGTTGATTCACTGGATGCGTCGAAAAACAACCAACTGACCCTGCCGATCGTGTTTCTGGCAATCTATGGCGTGCTGCGCCTGTCCGGTTCGGTGTTCAATGAACTGCGCGATTCCATATTTGCACGCGTGCGCCATGGTGCGATGCGCAGCATGTCACACAAGGTTGTCGAACACCTGCATGCATTGTCCCTGCGCTATCATCTCGAGCGCAAGACCGGGGCGATTACGCGTGACCTGGAGCGCGGCACGCGCAGTGTCAGCTCATTACTGAACTACATGGTCTTCAGCATTATTCCGATCCTGGTCGAGGTCGGGCTGATTGCGATCATCCTGTTGAGCAATTACAGCCCGTGGTTTGCGGTCATTACCTTCACTACCGTCGCGATCTATATTGCCGCAACGATGATGATTACCGAATGGCGCATGAAATTCCGCGTCACGATGAACCAGATGGATTCACAGGCCAATAACCAGGCCATCGACAGCCTGCTCAATTATGAAACGGTCAAATATTTCGGGAACGAGAACTACGAACTCCGGCGTTATAACGACACCCTGCAACACTGGGAAGACGCCGCGGTAAAAAGCCAGACCTCACTGTCGGCACTGAATATAGGCCAGGGCGCTATTATCGCGATCGGAGTGACGATCATCATGTTCATGGCCGCCAATGCCGTCGTCGTCGGGACGATGTCGCTCGGCGATCTGGTTCTGGTCAATGCCTTCATGATCCAGATGTTCATACCACTGAACTTTCTCGGCGTCGTCTACAGCCAGCTCAAACATGCACTGTCCGACATGGAGCGGATGTTTGATCTGCTGCATGAAGAGGCCGAAATCAAGGACAAGGCAGATGCCGCTGTCCTCGATGTGGGCGACGCCGCGATACGCTTCGAGCGCGTATCTTTTTGTTATGATCCCAGTCGCCCGATCATCAAGGATGTCGACCTCAGTATCAAACCGGGGCAGAAACTGGCCATCGTCGGTCCCAGTGGTGCCGGCAAGTCCACGCTGGCACGCCTGTTGTTCCGCTTTTACGATGTCAGCGACGGTCGCATCCTGATCAATGGCCAGAACATCAGCGATGTGACCCAGCAGAGCCTGCGCGCGGCCATCGGCATCGTCCCGCAGGACACGGTCCTGTTCAACGACAGCATCTATCACAACATCTCCTACGCCAATATCGACGCCAGCCGTGACGAGGTCAAACGCGCGGCACAACTGGCCCATATCGACGAATTCATCCAGTCACTACCCGATGGCTATGAAACGATCGTCGGCGAACGCGGACTGAAGCTTTCCGGCGGTGAAAAGCAACGCGTCGCGATCGCGCGTGCAATCCTGAAGAACCCGAAAATCCTGATCTTCGACGAGGCCACATCATCGCTCGACTCGGCATCGGAGCGGGCCATCCTCGAGGCCCTCAGGGAACTGGCCAGCAATCACACGACCATGGTCATCGCCCACCGCCTGTCGACCATCATCGATGCCGACCAGATCCTGGTCCTGGACGATGGCCGCATCGTCGAACAGGGCAACCATACCGAACTGCTCGAGCAGGATGGTGCCTACAAGCGCCTGTGGCAATTACAGCAAAAGGAACAACGACAACGCGATCAGGAAGCGCAGTTGCAGGCTGTTTGATATTTGTTATACCGGCACGGGTTAAATCCGCGACGATCTGTCAGGGTTCATGACTGCGTTTTAGGAAATCAAGGGGGCCAGAGTAGTTAATTATGTTGGCTTCGTTTCAAAGATTGCTTCATTGCATTCGCAATGACGATTAATCATAGTGTCATCGCGAGGCGCGGGTTTGGCGCCGTGGCGATCTGTCAGGCTTCATGACTGCGTTTTAGGAAATCATGGGGCCAGAGTAGTTAA